>NZ_JALNTU010000003.1:0-556611 GCF_023161685.1 Vibrio sp. 1CM8B | reverse complement strand
TGGTCGAAAGCACCGGTCTTGAAAACCGGCAACCGTTAATAGCGGTTCTAGGGTTCAAATCCCTATCCCTCCACCACTATTCATCAAAAAAAGCCTTTGATTATCAAAGGCTTTTTTTGTATCTGTAAGACTTGAATTTGCTTCGAAACAACGAGGTAAGTCAATGTATATACAAAAATCTCCCCACGGCGTCTATTACGCACGGATTTGTACTCCAGCACAATTGAAAGCGTTGGGATTCCCATTCGATCTGAAAATTAGCCTTCGAACAAAAGACCCTAAGCTAGCTAAAGTCATTGGCTTAAGCCTTGTCAGTGCTGTCAAAGAGGCCTTTCGTACTACAGATTCTCTGTGCTTTTCAGAGTTTCAGTTGCATCTAAAAGGCATTTTGTCCCACCACCTGAACTTACAATCACAAAAGCAGGACGATCGCTTACATTTAGGTTGTATAACTTCCATAAGTCATACTTCTAAGCGTTTGAGTGAAGAAAAGCATTGGAGTGAAGCGTTAGAATACTTTCTAGAGTTCAAAGGGGTTCAAGGGGTCAGTGCATTGACTGTCCATCAGTTGAAACAGCGCATTACCTTTTTCTTTGAGAGCACTACGCCATCTGGTTTATCAACAATAACTGCGATGGCACTGATGGAGTACATTAAGACTCTCAATAGCTCTAGTCTTTCAGCAAAAAGCTGTAAAGATTACTACGCCGCGCTGAGTCAATTTATACGTTGGTGTGCGACCATGTCTTTGATTGAAAGAAACGTGTCTGCAGATATCAAAGCGACTTTCAAGAAGTCTATAAAAGCTGATAAGCAGCGCTCAAGGTGGTCAGACAGTCAGCTTTCAACACTCTTCTCATCTGAGCAGTTTCAGCAAGTGGATAATGGTTTCTACTGGGTTACTTTATTGCTCACGTACATGGGGATGAGGCCGAATGAAGTGTGTCAGCTACGTACAGAAGACGTGGTCGTTAGCGGTCCAGTCCCTTACTTAAACGTAACAGATGAAGGTCACGGACAGCGGATCAAGAATCGTTATGCTCTGCGACAAGTCCCCATTCATCAGAGTCTAATCAAACATGGCTTTCTTGAGTATGTTGAGCTTCGTAAGAACAATAGCAAAACCGATCTATTCGATTACAAGCCACTGGGTCTCAACAAGGACTGGAGCCAACAATATTGCCAACAATTCGGCAGACTCCTATCTAAGATCGGATTGAAAGCAGGGCAACGCCCTACTGCGTACTCCCTCCGTCACACTTTCATTGATGTTCTTAAGCAAAAGGAAGTGGCTGAGTCTACAGTCGCTGATATCGTTGGCCATCATCACCCCTCAATGACATTTGGCCGATATGGTAAGCAAACAAAACTGAAACTTATGCTTAGTGCGGTGAACCAGTTCTCACTTCAACTGGGAGGCTCACATGAGTAAGTTCAACTATGATGAGTTGCACACGGTTTATAAGGCGTTCAAGCAAAGCTATTTTGAAGGGGATGAAACCTCGTTGCTTGCGTTATCAAAACAGTATGACTATCAAGATATCCACTGCCTCTATCAGCTTTTTGAGCGCCTCGAAGATAAGCCAAGCACAACATCTATGTCATTAATGGCATTAGGAATAGATTGGCAAACACAGCAGGCACTGTTTGGTGACTTTGAAACACTGAGAGAAATTGCAGGGCTCGTAAGCCCTCCTCCCATGTCACACGTAGAGTGTTTTGATGCCTTTGTTCTACCTTATTGGACCATTATGTCAAAGAAAGGGATTGTTCTTATTAGCACTAGAAGCCAAGAGCATTTTACTTTCGTACATCGTGTGTCAGGAGTAGAAATTCAAGTTAATATAAAGCGCTGACTCTCAATGTCATTTTGAAAAACCAAATCTCGTGAACACCTTAGAGCTCACGAGATTTACCTTTTAAATTATTATGAAGACCTTATCAATCGAACTCTCGGTCGGCACTCATTCTCCGTTTTTTGGGGGAAGCAGTGTTCAGGTTTTCCCTATTATCTAGGAGGGCGTCTTTCATCCCACATACAAGTGCCTGCTGTATTGGGTTTCCATCCAATTTTGTCATGTGAGCTGACATCCTTCTTTCTAATAAAGTCAGTAGTTCTTTCTCATCCCTTTGTTCAAAGACAAATAATTTCATCAGATCTTGAAAGATGGGAGCTAACGTCTCCATAACGGTATGAGTCAGTTTAGCAATCACCTTTTTTAGATATGAGATCGATTTCTCTAACTGTTCATTTTTTTCTTCACTGTGTAGAGCTTTTGATTCTGCCGTTTTGAGCTGTTCTTTGACTGTTGATAGATCGGTTAAGGTTGTATCCAGTTGATTGGTTGCAGTGTTTGTGGCCGATCGTAGTAAGTCTATATCTACATGTAATCTCCTTATTTTTTCTTGTTCCTCCTTTTGTTTATTTTTAACTTCGTTGATGTGTTGATTTAATTGGCTCAACTCCTCGAGCTTCAATGCGATTATTTGCTCAATTTGCAGTTGCTCGTTTTCCAGCATTCTAGTGTGATAATTATAATCCCTTTCACTTTTTTTTTGCTTTCCTTGCCGGCGCATTTCTTTTACTTTTTGTTTATCTTTCTGAAGTTCTTGATTGAACTCCATGCTCAATCCTTTTTCTATGAAGAGGTTTTTATTCATAAACCGCCGAAAACATTCCTGCAACAGCGCTCCATGCTCTGATTGCTCCCTTCTTGTAAAGCACGCTCCTTTCCTGTATTGAATTGGCGAGTGTGAGTGGTCCAAGAAGTTCTTCATCATTTGAGCTAGATTTGCTTTGGCTACTCTAAGATCCCACTCTTTAGTTCGGCTATTTTGCGCGTTAAGGAAGAGGTGGACATGTTCCCCAGTATCTTCATTGAGACTTCTTTCATCGCTATGAACAAACACTGAGATGATTTCATATTCTTTGAAGTAGAGGCGGTAATAATCCATCAGTGCTTCAGCCATTTCACGGCCACAAACAAGGTCCTGAGAAACTTCATTTCGGTGTGGGATGACAAAAATCGACTCTTCTACCAAGTTTGAGTTCAAATTTTTAGGGAACGAAACCAGTTTGTTATGAAGTGAAATGTACTTCTCAAAAGCGTTCAGCCTCTGCTTCTTGCGAGAGAAATCAATACTCCTAGCTTCATTAAGCAAAGAGTCGAGTTTAAGCGGGACATGTTCAGGGGTGCCTAAAATCTTAGCGATAAAATTAGTCCCCTCGGGATTTCCCTTTTCTGATTGTAAAGCGGCTTTTAGTTTCTTCTTATATGCTCTCTTTCTTTGTTTACATTTAGTTAGGCCTTCTTGAGGTTTCTGAGGAAGTCTTATAGATTCGATAAACTGGGATTTATCGTCATTGCTCAATTCATCAAGTTTCGTCCATTGGTTATTGATATATACTTCGTTGAGGTGACTGAGATCTGGATTCCATTCAATGGTTTCAGATTTCGCATTTTCATCTCGGATACTATGTCCTGCTGACTTCTTAAGCTTGGCCTGTTTTTCTGCTGTGCCGGAATACGGAAGCGTTGAAAAAAAGCATGTGATGGCTTTATTTTTCATTGTGTAGTCCTCGGGTTGTGTGTTGTTGTGTTGGGGTTGAGGGGCGTAGCCCCCACCAAGAAGCTTTCGTTCATCTTTTACGCAGTAAAAGTGTTGCGAAAGTGTCCTTGGTTTACGATGTCGTTATCTTTTTGAAAGCCGGTGTCGAGACACCGGAATGAGGCAAATTAAAGGATGGGTTTGTCGACCGAATTTGCAGCTTTCTGAAAGTGTAAATCAATCAGGTTGGGGTAGTCTTTTGCGTCTTCTTCAATCCACTTTGAGTAATGCTTATAAAGCATGTCTAGAGTGTTGTGCCCTAGTTGAGACCTTATCCAATAAAGATTTGCCCCGCTCAAAATAGCTTGAGATGCGAATGTATGACGGGCCTGACTCGCACCTCGATGAGCTACGTTGGCTGCAACGAGCCAGCTTTTAAAGGTGCGATCTATTGCTTTATCTTTTTGGTAAAATTTCCCTGTATTAAGATTAGGGAATAGAGGTTTTGCGGTAAGTTTGGTTCGGGTCTTTTGATCATTTTCGGTGATATGGATTTCTTGAGTCGCTAAATCAAAGATTAAACTTAACTGGTTTTCAATTATCTTTTGGGCTGTCTTAGACAATTGAATCCTACGCTTTGATCCCGTAGTTTTTGGCCTTTTAAAGTGATTAACTACGCAAGCTCTCTCAACTTTAAGCTCTCTTTTTATTGGGTCATAATCATCAACAATTAGTGCCAACCACTCACTTTTTCTAAGCCCTGTATGGCAAGCTAGAAGGACCCCATTTTTAACACTTGAGCACGCTGCTGCTTGGTGAGTTAAACGGGTTATATCATTCAGTGTGAATGGATTACAGCTAATGGGAGCATTTTGTAAGTTATGGATACCATCAACTGGAGATTGTGTAATAAGCCGATCCCCAACAGCAAACGTGAATACTTTTCGAATAAGTGTCAGGTCTTCATTTAGCGTTTTGTTTTTAAGATCATTGTGTGCATGTAAGTAGCGAAGAATACCGCTTCGTACGATATCTCGAATGTCTAGTTCTCCGAAAAACGTTACGATACGTTTTAGCTTAGATCTCCATGCTTTTATTGTTGAGTTAGCGTAAGTTCCCTTTTCAAGTTCGAACATTGTTTCTGCTACCGTGCGAAACAAAAACTTATCTCTGCATTTCATGATGCAAACCTCATTTTTATTTGAGATCTACGCTACAGATTTACAAAAAAATCGTCAATAACACAGATGAATCATAAGTGCATGATTTTACTATAAAATAAATACACACCTCAACATTATTGCTTAAATAACAATCGCTTGAAAAAGTAATTAAGCGATATCGCACAATATAACCAATCAATCTATTTAACTTATTAGTGAGTTTTAACCAGCAAAAACCACCATAATTAATTACTATGGTTAGTTAATAATGTTAATTCAGGTGTCTTTTTTGACATTATCTATTGAAATATGAAATTCATGATTTTTTGTTTATCTGAATCATTTTGATATGTAGGAAGTTGGCTCTTTTTCATGAGTTTAGCTCTTTTCGCCCAATAGCAGTGTTGTGTGCACCACCTAAAGAATGGTAGCGATTGAAGCACTTACAGAGGCAAAAAGAGCCAACAGATTAAAGCAAGAGAAGCTCTGGGAGTATGTAAAGCATTACAGAATGACAAATGTAATGATGCCCTATATGGGGGTAATAAGCTGCAATGGTTAGTCACTTACTTCAAACACGTTGTTACCTTGTTTTATAGAGTGCGAGATTGAACATCTATCACACTGGAGAAAGCGCAGCAATTGCTTCGACGGCTATATTCTCAGGACAATGACCATAACGCTCTTCCAAAGCATGGAATTGCTCAAGTGTGAAGCATGTAACCAAAGAGTTTAAGCGTTTTCCTTTTAGGGTTTCCAGAGGAAAAGCAGCGGTAGAGCAACTTATATCAGCTTCGCCCCAAACAACACGCTGACCATCGCGCTTTTTATAGCGTTCGTCTTGCTTTAGGACATTTCTGCCTTTCAAGGTATCAATTACAAATCCCAAAGGGAGGTCGTTTATCTTGGCTAAATGCAGCAATGTGTTGGCCTTCGTTTTATAGCGCTTACTAAAATATCGCATAGTTTTCCTGATACAGTTTCTTGAATACTTGTGTAGTTTTACAACTAACTACAGACGATTAAACTGCAGCAGTGACATTGTTTAGTTTAAGCCCCTCGATTCTGTTTTGCTAGCTAACGTCAGGTTAACTGTTGATAGCTGCTTAGCAAATTCATATAACACAAAATTCACAAAGTATGAAAATGGGTATCATTGTGCGGTTCTTTCATAAAATGAACATGTTGATTTTTGACCTGTGAATCGCTCAAAAAGCGCCACAAACTCACAAGGGGGTGTAATTTCGTGGGGTTAAATCTAGAACCTACGATTAGATCTGCTACATTCACTCCTTCTCGCAGCTTTATGCCTAAACCTCATTTCAAAATAACCAAATGAAAGCAATACGGTCTTAACCATGCAGCCCTCAGAGTTAGTTCCACTCAGCTAAATATAGACTAGCTGAGGGGAGTGGGTTCCATAAATCGTGTTAACGTATTTACTATGTGGCTTATTTTTCAAACCCACTACACATCTACGGTGCTCAGGAAGATTAAATCTTTAACCTTATTTGCCTGCGCTCACTGAATGGCAAATACAGGCGCAATTGAGCCTGAAATAATCACCTCTTCGACAATCTCCGAGCGCTTGATATTAAAAACACTCTTGTTCAACTTGGCGATTCGCAGTGCGTAGCTAAATCGGTCTGATGAAACGATGTCGACAAGCTGCAACAACAGCTCTTTGTCTACCCCAGCCGACTTGGTGAAATAGTCGATACACGAATTGATTGAGGCATAACGAGTACCGTCGAACTCAAAGCCGCTGGTTTCGTCGTATATCTCAAGTGGGATATCATCAAGCGACAAAGGCTAGCCTTTACAATCGTCGTGTTGCTTGGCTATTTGATACATCTTCCAAGCGCTGCGCCCAAACCCGCCAAGCGTCGAGCCCGAGAAATCAGAATCAATAAGTTCTTGCTCCGTCCAGTTCTCACCGATGCCAAGGTGCTTAGCGTACCTGTCTATCAGAGTGTGTTTTATCTGATCGCGCACCGACCAAATTGCGGTCAGATTTTTTGAATAGTTAATTCTCGCACACTCATTACAAGCCGGCAGTGCTATCGGTGAATGGCCATTCTTGGCAGCTGCTTGCGCTGTCTTAGGAAATTCAACAAGGTTACGGGAAGGTTAACCACAAAACCAACAGGTGTGGTGCAGGTTGAATGGGGTATCTATGTGTGAGTATTTACCTATGGGGAATGTCTTGTTATACCACTATAGCAACCAGCGTTTTATATTCTTTGGATTCGCTAGGGTTAATTGGTACTTTTTGGGAGCTGAAGAGAGCTTCTTAGTATCTACGCAGACATCCAAACGTTTGAGCAAATACTTAATCAATGCTCGTCGACAGTCAATTGTAAATGGCGCATCATGCATCCCGTAGTCGACTTTCACTATTTGCTGTTGTGCTGGTGAAAGGTGTGGATTTGGGATGATTTCGATTATTTCTTCTGTAGCCCAATCTTTATCGTCTTCGATGTTAATCTCTGATTGGTTGAGCAGCTCAGGTTCACCTCTAAATCGGCTCAATACAAAGTCTAAGAACATCTTTCTTTCTTCGCAATATGCTCTCACGTGCCAGCGAAACCCATCAAATACGATAGTGTGCGGTACAATATTTCTGCCTCGCCCTTCAGGGTTATCCATTGATACATATTCTATATCAACTCTGCGTCTTTCTCGTGCTGCTTGAAGGAGTCTACGAACTATTATGGGGGCTATCTGCCGATCTGGGACTGAAAGGACAATAGAGTCTGCGAACCCCAGATCTTTTAAATTAAAGCCGTCTACATGGTCGTTGTTGTATTTGTGCAGCAGCGATAAGTACTCGTTTGGGGTGCCTTTCGTAAACTTTGGCGCAAAATGATCAGTAAGTCGGTAGCCTTTAATACTACGATCATGAACAAGTGGTGGAGTAGAAAAGTGCTCTTGATAAGCTTTGATGTCTCTAGAGGCTTGCTGTCGCTTAATGTTGAAAGAGTTACATAGGTGATTAGTCGTAACGCGACCCTCCCACAATGCAACAACCTCGATTAATTTGAAGCGCAGTAACTGATCCCACTTTATTGTCATAACAATTATCTAATGCCTGAAAATGATACATGTTGATGTGTACAGAATATACGTACATTTTTTACATGGGTATAGTACACATTCAACGGTTAAAATTGCCGAGTGTTACGTAACGCAATGTAAGCCAAATCATACTTTTCTAATACTAAATACAATATTTGTTTGTAAAGCGAGTAAGATAAACAATTTGCATATGGTGGCGCTGATTCATCCACTCATTCCATTTTTTTATGGTTGTAAGTACCGTTACTTTTCCGTGTTTGATACTATTTATCTCCACAAAAAAGTCCGTTTAATCAAATTTTGAAGAGATTCCTTTGAACTTAGAAAAAGCCCTCAGCATACTTTCTAAATCATCGCCCTACGCGGTAAGTACAGAAAGAGAGCAAAATCAAGATCTTCTGGCTGATTATAAAAGCCATGTGTACATCACTACAAACATCGAAGTGGACTTTAAAAAGTCGCTTTTGTCTTCTAAAAAAAGTGACATCATTTTTTTGTGTGGCAGTAGTGGTGATGGTAAATCTGAGATTCTGACTCAGTACAGCCAGAAGCATAAAGCGACACATGAATTCCATCTGGATGCGACACACAGCTTTAACCCAAATCAGACGGCAATCAATGCGTTGGATGAGCGATTCTCACAGTTCAAAGGAAATGATAAGCCACTTGTTGTTGGCATTAATATCGGAATGTTAGGCAACTATGCTGAGGAAGGTGCTGAACAACATGACGATATTAAAGCTTCGATAAAAGCGTTCTTGGAAAACAAAACGGACGATATTCCAACGAACCATATTTTCTTAGATTTCGAGCAATACCCAAAATTTACTCTGGGCCATGAAGTTAGTACCTCTGACTTTGCAGCTAAGTTTCTCGCTCGCTTAACTGAGCCAACGCTAGATAACCCGTTTTACGCACTATATGACAGTGAAGTGCAAAAGCTAGGTCACAGCAAGCTCACGGCAAACTATGCGTTGCTAGGGCTAGAATCTGTGCAGAAGAATATTATTTCCTTGCTTCTGAAAGCTCGCTTAATCAAAGATCAATTCCTAACCGCACGAGCGCTACTGGACTTTGTGTACCAGATCTTAGCGGGCGATGACTACCTGTTCGATAACCTATTCTCTGGCTCAGATAACGAGCTTTTAGAGCATATTCAAAGTTTTGATCCAAGCAACATCCACACTCGCAAAGTAGATGAGTTTGTTCTTCAGTTTGGTTTGGGAATTGAAGATGAAGGCTTTACACAACTTAAAGATCAGGTGAAAGCACTAGGTGTATTTGATGTGCTCACTGCTGCTTCATACTTGCGCATGGTTTATCTGTTGAAAGACGAAGAGCAATTTGCGAATAGTTATATCAATGAGCTGAAAGCAGATTTTGATAATTCATTGGTGGATCAATACGCAAACATTTGGCTACTCCATCGTGAATTTGATGGTTCTGGCAAGCAGAAAAAAGAGCTTAATAAATTCTATAAAGATACTCTGATTTCAGCCGTGCATCGCTACTGTAACCGCAATTCGCCATCACTTGATAAAGACCAATTTTTTGTCTCTGAATACAACGGCTTTAAAACAGCGGCTGAACTAGAAGTGAAACCTGATTTTTCATCGATTAAAACACAAGCGGTGAGCAAGATAGGCTCATTTAACGCTCATATTCGAGTCGACGAACATTCGCTTCTGCCAATGCCGATAAGTATTAACTTGTTGGAGTTATTGGAAAAAATCAACCAAGAGTACCGTCCGAATAAGCATGACAAAAATGCGGTGCTTTTGTTGGATGAAGTAATAGAGCAGATCATCACGGTAGCGAACGAAAAGAATACTCTGTTTATTCTGAAAAACGACAAACGCTACAAGATCGTGAATGAAGATGATGAATATTTCGAAGTGAGTGGCTTATAAAATGACAATGGATAATTACACCCAACCATTTAATCAATCGTTGCCACAAACTGCGGAAGGCGTGCCGAATAAAAACAGCCTAAGCAGCTATTTACCTATTCGAACCAAGGGTAATGACTTTGATTTTGATGCTGTCATCGGCTTGGTTCTACGTGGGCTTCTGCGTAAAAAGGTAGAAGGTTATAGCTACGAACAGTTTGTGGCCGATTGCCAAAGTGCGTTTGAAGAAAAGCTTGGTGAAGAAGAGTTTTGGCAAGTGCTAAAAGAGATGTATTTTGAAAACAAAGACATCTTTACTGTGAGCCCTGAGCTCCTTCTGTTCCGTGCTCAAAAAGGTGAATTTGCAGCAGGTGATTCACGTGTTGCTTCTATGTACACCAATTTACTTCAGAACATGCGTGTAGAAGAGTTTGATGCCAAATTAAACTTTATTGAACGTGAAATGCTTTCTACGCTTCGTGGAAAAATGAAGTCTGACTCGTCATTGCAAGCAAGCGAGAAACCGTATCTACCTTATCTTTCGAAAGCATTCCGTGACGACCTGAAATTCTTGGCAAGTCGCCCTAAGTATCTGCTTAGTGAAATAGAGTCGTTCCTGTCTTTTTATGGTTTCGCATACATTGCGCAGCTGAGTTTAGCACTAACAGATTGGCGCAGTGGTCAAGAGCCAGTGGCTAAGCCTCTCTATTTCATTATGGATCATGAGCGTGCCAGTAATGAGCGTACTCATATTAAAAATCATGGCTATAAGCTGTTTAATGAGTCAGCCACTCGACTGTTCCCTATGCTGACTATGCTTGAGCTAATTCAGCCGGGTGTTGGAGATAAGAGCGCGATAAAAGTACCCCTGTGGGAGATATCGAAGGGTATTCAAGAGTCGAAATCGACGCATTTAAAAGAACAACTAGAAAACTTTGCCAGAGCGTTTAAGTCACAGCGTAATCTCGACACAGCTCTAGATGAATCTGAACTGGCGCTCGACTGGCTCGGTAACATTATGAAGCTCGCATCCGCACAGTTTAGCGTCGGCGAACGTTTCAATATCAACAAGAAGTATGTGTCAGAAGTAGAAAAGTACCTAGCGTCTCACTTCATTCAAAGTCGAGGCCGCAGCGGTCGAGTATTAGTGCTCAACCAAGACTACATCATCTTATTGACCAACCTTGTTGTTGGAGAAAAGGATAAACTCCGTTTCCACGAACTGATCACAGCCTTTGAGCAACGTGGCATTTTCGTTGATAAACAAACAGAACAAGAACTAATTAAATTCTATGAGCGCATTGGTAACGTAGAGCGCATGAGTGATAGTGGAGACGCAGTATATGTCCGTAAAACAATTTGAGACCTTTCTAGTAGAACAGTTTTTAGCGGATGCTGAAACACATATTAAGGCAGGTTTCCGCTATCAGTTTAAGTCGCCAGATAATGAAAATAGCATGCGCTTGTATCAGGCGATGACGGCTCATTCTGAAAATATTATTGATGCAACTAACGATATCAAGTTGCCATTCATTGAACTGTCAGGCTGTAAAATCGTTCCTATGATTCATAGCGAAAACCCAGCAGAGTTTGATGGTTTCACTGAAAACTACATCTCTCATCTGCGTGACGAAGTGGCGAGTCAATCAGGCTACTTAAAAGGTTGCGCACTAGTGGTGATCCACAACAGCTTGCTTGATACCTTGATTAATTCTGCAGAAGACTTGGCTCAAGTGGGACAAGTTTGGAGCGCATCAAAGATCAAAGCGGCAATGAAAGGGTTAATCGATCAGCAAGACAAAGGGCGCGATGTGTCAAACTGCCTGCTTGATGATCAATTTGATGCCATTTTAGAAGATGGCGCAACCATGTTTGGTTTTGAGTCTCTATACAAGGCCGTTGAAGACGGTGACTTGCGCTTCAATGAGTTGGGCATGTTTGAAGATCCGCTTGTAGCTGAAATGAGTGGTAACCCTAAGCAAATCAAAAAGCGTCTAGAAGACAACCGCGCGTTATACGAAGAGCTCACTTTCGAAGTTGAACACTTTGGCGGGCAGCTTCAAGATCGCTTAAAGTCATTCGGCGAGAAGTTTGTTAAAGAGAACTTCTCAGAAACGGATGCATGGAAAGACGTTGAGTTTGAAGCATTCCTACAAGAGAAAAAGCGCAATGCTCAGCAGCAGCTTGTTCTTGAAGAGGAGCAAGCTAGTGACGGTATGACCATCACGGCTCGTAACCGTGCTGAGACCAAAGCGGGCATGCGTGATCGCCACTTAATCATCGAATTAGATGAAGATGTAAATGAGTTTGAACTGAAGCTGATCTTCCAAGGTGCGAGCAATCTTGATAAAAGCCAATTCAAAATCCAGCCAGCAAAAGCGTTCAATAATGAAGAAGTGATTACCACACTGAATGGTCTAAAAACGACACGAGCTAGCTTGAAAGGTGCGTACAAGCATGAGCCACTATTTTTTAACTTGGCTCTAAAGCGTGAAAACAAATCTGAAGTTTATAACTTCCGTTGTTTAGTGGTTCGTAAAGGCGAGTTCTATATTGAACCGTTCAAGAACATCTTCTTGGTAGAACCTGCACCAGCGAAGCAGCGCTTAACCTTGAACATGGAAGAGAACAAACTGCAAATCAGAGCTAACGAAGGCAGCGCATGTTCACTACTTGATGCTAAACAGATTGTCGATGCAGCAGATTACGCCGCCGTGGATTTTGAAGCGTTAGCCAATGAAGCTGATGAAATAGATTTTGCCGTTAAATCAGGTGATAACCAGCTTAAGTTTAATGTTGAAGGTGCAGTAGCGACTGATTCATTGAGTTTGCCTTTACTGCTTAATAGAGGCCGTTATCACAAGCTTTTCAAAGATGAATATAACGGTGAGTTTTATTCTCAAAAAGGCAAAGTAGGCATCGATAACAGTGAGTTCGTTGTTCCGGGTGTTCGTTTAAAGCTACTGCGTTGGGAAGAAGAGTTCATTAACAACAAAGTAGTGTCTATTGCTGATTCAGGGGCGATCAAGCTCGATGACCTACAAGTGATTGATGATGCTATTCATGGATCTTACGTTGAGCTTTTTGATTACCTAGAACAACGCCGTAGTACGCCATCATTGGCATCTTGGGGCGATGAGTTTACAACACTTGTCCAAAACACAGTTGATGCTTGCTTAGCGTATTTTGCAGCGATCCCAACGGGTAGCATGTTGACCAAAGAGCAAAAATCAGCGTTGAAAATCGGTTTGGTACAATCTGAAGGTGAAGAGTACTACTCACCCTTCCACCCGCTGATTTTGGCTTATTACCTCAACCTAAGAAATTCGATTCGTAATGACAAGAGCTTTACTCAGCTTCCTGATGTTACGTTTGAACGCTTGTCGCCAAAAGGTTTATTGCCATACGTTTACCATCCAAAACATGAGTTCTCTTATAACCAACAGGTCAAAGAGAACGCGTTCTGGATCAAGAGTGTACCTCAAGAGAAAAGCTCTCTTACGTTCGTTCGCAAGTTAGTAAAAGAGAAAATCGATGAGTTCCAAACGGCATTCAGCCAACTGTTCACAGGCTCTGAGAGGAGCATTATCGTTAATGCGGTGAACCAAGACAGCGCTGAAGAGTTATTTATGGGGCTGGTGGATTATGTCCGCAGTAACCAAGATCAGGCTGCGTCGATTCATATCAATCTGTATGACGACAAGTTAGCGTTTAATGCGTTTGACCGATTCGCAGAAACGGCGAACTACGATGAGCTGAAAGAGTGGCTAGAGCTAAACAAAGGTAAAGTGCGTGAGGTTGCCGATACTATTATCGATATTCTTCGCACGCGCCTAACTTACAGTAAGTTCACTAATGCCCAAGCTGAAAAAGATGGTCAGTCTTATGCGCATCTTTCCTTTTTCCGTAATAACGACAAAGTCGATTGCTCAGACATTGCGATTGAAGATATGGCATCAGGCATAGCTTGTGACGGCCTACTAACGGGTGATGCTTCTGAAAGTAAATCTGGCTCATACTTTACGGGTTTTGGCTTGAAGGGAACGGATTACCAAGACTACCCACATTTGATGATGGCTAAATACGTCGGTGCTCTGTTAAAACCTGCTCTCAAGCCGAATACTCAATATCACGGTGCAAACGCGGTTGCTTTAGCAGTCAGTGAAGACTTTAAAGGTTTACTAGAACGTTCGTACGAGAGTTCTATCTGGACGACCATTATTGATCCTAAGGTTACGTTGGACTTCTTCCACAGTAATGAAGACGTAGTATTGATTCACTATTCAGATCAGTACACTAGCTCATCTAGCTACGATGCAATCACCGTTACTGCGCAACGCGATTTGTTTGAGAAAGTCATCAAGCAAGGTGATGGTGGCCAAATTAATGAATTCAATGCGTTCAACGGTGATTGGCTGTTGAAAATGATGACCTGTGCGCCAACCATCAATAAAGAGCGCAAAGGCGTGATTGGTGCCTACAAATTTGTGACTAGCCTAGTGCATGATTCAGACATTACATGGGTGCCGTTGTCTGTCGCTGAAATGATCCGTGTATCGGGTAATATTGGCCTGAAAATGTCCGACAGCGAGTTCTCTCGTAATGTTCAAGGTTACAAGAAAGGCGAAATTTCTGACGATGTATTGCTAGTTGGCTTTAAAGACCAAGACATGTATTTGTTACCTGTTGAAGTGAAAACGGGCTCGGTGCCGAATTACAACAAAGCCGTTAAACAGTCGAAAGAGCTACTGCGTTACTTAAGCCAAGACTTACTAGGAAATGATGACCTAGCGAGCAAGCTTTACCGTGGCCTATTTATGCGCCAAGTATTGATGCAAGTCGACAAGTATCGCCTATACAAGGTGTTTGCAGATGATTACTTCGATAACTTACTTGCTAACAAAGAAGAGTGGCTAAGAGGCGACTATTCACTTGGCCAAATCGCAGACTACCCAGAGGGCTTTGTGGTTAGCCACCTTGAAGGGGCGGGCTGTTTACAACCCGACTACCAAATGATGGAAGGTGTGTTAAAAGTCGACCTACCGATGGGACTACTTCCTGGCTTGGTGGAAACTCCGCTGCAAGAAGTGTTGAACGAATTAGATGTAGTGAAACTTTGCCATGTACCAAGTGAGTATGTGCTGAATGGTGAAACTCGATTAGAAAAACTCCCTGAAGCTGAATCACAGCCAACAGTGGTGGTATCTGATGAGATTGAAACTACAGAATTAGTGTTGCCTGAACAGCCTGTTGTTGAAGAGCAAGTAACGCCAGCCGTTGAGCCTATGAAGGTCGAGTCTAATAGCAACCTAAACGTGCTATTTGGCCACAATGCGCTAACACAAGCACCATTGAACTGGGAACCAACCAATACTGCTAAATTCATGAATACCAATACCGGTATTATTGGAACTATGGGTACGGGTAAAACGCAGTTTACCAAGTCGGTGATTACTCAGCTTTACCGCAACCAAGTTGACAACGTAAACGGTGCGCCTATTGGCATACTTATTTTCGACTACAAATCTGATTATGTAGACGACAAGTTTCAACAAGCGACCGCGGGTAAGAAGTTTAACCTTCACAAACTGCCATATAACCCACTGAGCTTGTTTGGTGATACGCCAATGCTGCCTGTGCACACCGCACGTGGCTTCTCTGAAACCATGGGGAAAGCCTTTGGTTTAGGGCAAAAACAGCAACTGCGTTTGCGTAAGCTGGTGGGCGAAGCGTATGAGTTAGCCGGTATTCGTAAAGCGGATCCAAACACTTGGTCAAAAGCAGCGCCGACAATCTCACAGGTATGGGACTTGTTCATTGAAACAGAACCTGATGAAGATTCATTATATGCGGCACTTGAGAGCTTATATGAGTTAGAGATCTTTGAAGACGACAACACTAAGTGCATGAGCCTTTATGACTTGGTTGATGGCATCACTGTGGTTGAACTGGCTGGTTACCCATCAGAGATCCAAAACCTTGTAGTAGCACTCACGTTAGATCTTTTCTACTCGCAAATGCAGAAGAAAGGTAAGCCTGAAGTACAAGGCGACTTCCGTCAAATCACCAAGATGATTTTGGTGGATGAAGCGGATAACTTCATGTCTCAGAACTTCCCAAGCTTACGTAAGATCTTAAAGGAAGGCCGCGAGTACGGGGTAGGTGTAATTCTTTCTACACAAGACATCACTCACTTCCAAACAGGCGAGAACGATTACTCAAGCTACGTGCTTACATGGGTAATTCACCGCGTGGCGAAGATTCGCCCGCAAGAGCTAAAAGCCATGTTCGGTGTAAACGAAAAAGCTGAGCAAGAGAAGCTGATGGAAACCATCAACAAGCTAGAGAAGCACTACAGCTTATACATTGATGGAGCCAAAAAAATACTCCCAATGAGAGATAGAGCATTTTGGGAGTTGCATCACTAAATATATGATTTTAAAAGCCCTTTTAGGGCTTTTTTTTGACCATGCTAATACTAATGTATTAGGGCTTATGTATAATTAAGTGCATATAATTTGACTTGTTGGTAGTGATATGAATATTGATGAAAGAGATGAACGTCTAATAAGAATTTGTGATGATATTGAACAAGGCGAGATTCTACTCCAGCCAGACTTTCAGCGAGGAGAGGTTTGGAACTCATCTAAGAAGAAGCTACTTATAGATACAGTTTTGAGAAAGTGGCATATACCACCAGTCCACGTCGTAGTCATGAATGATGGTAGTTACGAAGTGCTAGATGGACAGCAGCGTCTTACTGCGATTCGAGATTTTGTTGAGAATAAATATACAATAGATGGAAATATACAGCCTAAAGATGACTTTATTCAGGCACTGCATGGGAAGCGTTACAGAGATTTGGATTCAGTTGTTAAAAGGGAGTTTGACCGGTATACGCTGAAAATTAATGAAATAAATAATTATAACCCAGGAGAACCTAGTGAATTATTTCACAGACTAAATCAGACTGTGAAATTAACTTCATCAGAGGCTAGAAATGCAATTTATGGTTCTGTAAGAAACTCTATTTCTCTTTTAGTTGATAAAATGGATGAAGTTGAAGTAAATAAAGATATCTTAGGCTTTAGTAACTCTCGGATGTCATACAATGATTTACTTTCTCGGATAATAGTGTTCCTCGAAACAGATACATTAAGAGCGAAAGTTAGCGAGTCTATTTTAAATAGTCGATATCGTGATGATGAAAAAGTTAATGAAGATATTATTGAATCTATTGAGTACTCTATAGATTGCTTAAGTGCTTTTAACAAAGTTAAGGGGCAGTATGAATATTTACCATCATTAACAAAAGCATCATCATTAAACTGGATATATAATTTTTGCTTTTTATATCTAGAGTATGAAAGTGTTGAACTTGATAAAATAGCAAGGTCTTTCTTTGCTTTGGAAGTTGGAAGAAGTGCTGTAAAGAGTAACGAGTCAATTCCAAGCTGGGTTATTGAACACTTTAGCTTTAGTGAAGCTACTTTAAGAGAGTTGTTATTAATATACATTGAACGCTCCTCATCTAGAGTGATGTCTATTGGTTCTATTTTAGCTAGAGACCTGATTCAGTTGATATCTTGCAGTCAGGCGAGGATTGAGCTGCCACTAGAAAGGGAAGATCAAATAACTTTGCTGAGTGTAATTGAAGAGCTGAGAGAAGGGGTTGAACCTAAGTATGTTGTTGAGAGTAAGTTAGACTATTGGAAGGCGAATGAGCGATGAGAGATGCTGCTATTCGGGATGGGTGGAGACGAGTTAATGAACAAGATAATTACCCACTAAAACTAACTGAAGTTAATTTTGAAAATGTGGTGGGCTTTCATGGAAGTTTTTCAATGGACTTTCAATCCGGTTTAACCGCTATTTGCGGGAAAAATGGAGTTGGAAAATCTACTTTGTTAAAAGTTATTTATGAATCACTTTGTAATGAATTTACCAACCCTAAAATTACTCAGGACTCTGAGGTACTCTTGTCCTTGTTGAGAAATAATGTTCAAGAAGATGAGCCAAACCTAGATGTAAATGAATTATATTATATAGACCCTTCTTTCGAATGCTCAAAAATAATAGATTTTATTACTAACACTCAGAACTTTGAAGAGTTCCTTGAAGGAGTTGAGTCAAATGGATTTTTGAATAAGAGTAAAACTCTAAAATCAATATCCAATTGTATCGGGAAACCATACAAAAAAATTGAAGTTTATGAAATAGAAAGTGCTCTTGATGAGGAATATACATTTCCCTATTTCTTAATTGAGCTTTCTGATGGAACTAAATATAATTCACTTAGTATGGGTATGGGAGAGCATTTATGTATGTTCTTGCTATGGTACATTGATTGGATTGAGCCTTGTTCAATATTACTTCTTGAAGAACTAGAGAATTACTTAGCTGCATATAGTCAAAAAAAACTATTAGACTATCTAGTTTACAAACTATCAGAAAAAAAAGTCTGGACTATCTTAACCACACATTCAGAGCATATACTTAGTAATGTCGGTTTGAAAAATACGAGAATGCTTTATCGTAATGGCACTTGTTCGTTAGCAGTAAAGCCGGAAAGCTCTAATAGATATCTTAAAGCGCTAGGGTTGGCTTCGAATAAGCAGGGACTCTACCTTGTAGAGGACTACTTTGCGTCATTAAAGCTAAAGTCCATTGTAAATTATTTTTCTCCCGAATTATTAGATATAAGAGAAGTATTGGGCTTACGCTGTGATTCCAATATGGAAAAGATTATCAAGCATTTTGAACCATCAGAGAGACCTTTCTTTGATCTGATGGCAGTCTTTGACGCTGACCAAAGTAGGAAAATATCTAGATTAATGGGCAAAGAAGTTAATGCGATTTGTCTACCATCACAAAACTCAAAAAACCCTGAAGAAGAGTTATGGTCTACTCTTAATTGTTTCTCATTGGAAGTGGCCTCTTTGTTAAACGTTAACTCTCAGAGGTTATCAGAAGCTATCGCTGAGTATGAACTAGAGGATCATCATGAGCGTTATTATCGAATTGCAGAAGATATAAATGTTACTTTTGAACAGTTAACTGGTGCAGTTATAAAGCAGTGGTTTGAGGATGAGAACAATAGAAGTTTAGCAACTCAGTTTATAATCGCTTTGACTCTTAGAGGGAACCCAATAGACTTGGATACCATTGAGCGAACTTGCATTAGGTTTTCTAGTGAACAGTTGGTCGGTTCCATTAGAGATAAATTCGATGAGCTAGGTACAGATAAGGTTAAAGTAACATTTAATGGCGCTGGGCTAATATTGGCCTAGTGTGGAAGCAGTACAAGTCGTACTGCTTCTCTTTTGTATATGATTTTAGCTAAAATCAAGCAATCTTAGTTGCTAAGGCTGATATTAATTTGTGATTACGCACAGAAGCAATCCCATCTTCAACATGTGCTGCCCAAGCTTGTTGATACTCTTTAGTATCAAGCTCTGGGTAGTACATTTTCAGCATTAGCTCAGTCACCTCACCTGTTTCCCCGAGCCAAGTGTATTTGTCTAGTACAAGTGGCCCGTCTAACTTAGCTTCTTGGCCTTGGTATCTGAAGTCACTTTCGATAGAACGGAAGAAAGCAATACGTGCCGAAACGTTGGGAGTGACTCCAGTATAGCCCTTCAACTTTTTAAGCTGTTCTTCAGTAGAGCGTGTTAAGTTCATACGGTTAGGTAGCATTACACTGCCTCCTTAATCGATTCTTTCCAGAAGTAACCCTCTTTCAACCTTGAAGATTTGGTTGTGCCGTCGAAACAGATCTCGTAAGTACGAGCTAGATCGTCTTGGATTAGGCTTGTGTAGTTTCTGTCGATTTCGGTATCTGTCGATAAAATTACCACTTGGTGGCTTGCTGTAGGAAAGTAGTTCTCAACCAGCTTGTCACGGTGGTGCGAATCCAGTCGGCCTAGTGGTGTGTCAATGATGATTGGCAACTTACGACCAGATGTGCGACCAAGAGCTTCTAGAATCGAGATAGCGTAGATCTGCTTTTCGCCTGCAGACATCGCTTTGCGGTTTATCTTAATACCGTGCTCATCAACTAACTCAACATCGAACGTAGCTGGATTGATAGAAGCGGTTAGCTGTAAATCTTCTTTACGAGCTAGTTTTTTGTATGATTGTACGAACTCATTTTCTAACTGATTTACACGCGCTTTGGTTAGCTGTTCACCAAACTTTTCTAGCAATAAGATAGAATTTTGGGCGTTGCTAACACTTTGATCTTTGTTGGATTGATCTTTGTGCTTATCGTGTAGCTTTTGAATTTGGCGAGCAGTTTCCAGTGCTAATCGAAGTTCTCGTTTAGCCTTTTCTAGCAAGTCATGGTATTCAATAATCAGTTTTTCTTTCTTCTTATCTAAAGCACGGACATCTGTAAACAACTCTTGTACCTGCTCTTGTTCGGGAGCTCGCGCGATATTACTGGAAGCGTTGTCGATCTCTTCTTCAACTTTTTGAAGACGTACTCGTGCTTTGTCAAAACGAGAGAAAGAATCTTGTGATAAGTTTGATAGTTGGTAATCGATGGTGTTCGCTTGGCGATCAGATATATCCAAAAGAAGTTCTGTTGAATTGAACTCACCGACGTGTGCTTTAAAGCTGTCTGCGATTGCATTTTGGGCCATCTCAGTATCAAAACTAGGGTATTTTGAACATAGGGTTTCTAAGAATGAATTTAGCTCATTACCAAAGCTCTGCTTCTTCTTAACTTGTTGCTCTTGTTTGATCTGAGTTTGAAGCCTTTGCATTGCTTTCGGAGCAAGTGAAAATGGAAGGTTGGTTTCCATTTCCATACGAATCTGCTTCTCAAGCTCCACTTTCTCTTTCAGCAAGCTTTCAGCTTTTTGTTGTTCATCTTCTCTGGTTTTTGCCCAAGCACCGCCGTTTTGCGCAAGTTTGTTTTCTAAAACTTGGATATCAGAATTAATGCTAACAATCTGTTTGTAGACTTCATGGTCAGCTTCAAAACGGAGTTTCTCTGATTCTCTTTCATGTTTAATTCGAGTGTTCTCGAGGTTATCCATTTCTTCTTTTAGGGATTGATTTAAAGCTGCAGCCCCTTGCTTTTTTAGGAAGATATTCAGGTCGCTCTTAAGCTTAGCTATGACATCTAACCCTAGTAGTCGGCGAACCGCGGTTTTTAAAACTGTTCCAGATTCGTCTTCAGCTAGATCTGCGATTTTCTCGCCGTCGAAGAAGAACAGATCAGCAATACCCGTTGGAATAAGTTCATTAAGAAAGCCTTGGCACTGCTCGTAATTGAGCTCTGGTATTTGAACACCGTCTTTTTCAAGGCATAGATTATCTTTCTTACCGCGTTTCCAGCCACGAATCACTTTATAAGTGTTTTCTTCGCCGTTCTGGCTGTATTTAAACTCAAGCTCGATCGATGCATTATCTTGAACTCCACCGTGGCCGACACCTTTGTGAATCAGTTCCGATAAAGCGTCAACGTAGTCACCATTTGAAAGTAATTGGCTAAATGATTGACGCCCAAAAAGTGCTAAGCGAACTGCTGTCAGTATTGACGTTTTACCGGCACCATTTAAGCCGCCAAACAAAATGATAGGTCGTTCGGTCCCTTCAATAGGGCCACTTTTACTTAGACGAGTTGGGGCTGGGCGCAAGTCAATTTCATGCACACCGCGAAACACGCGAAAGTTGTTTAAAGTTAGTTTTGTAATCAACATTTCAGTATTTAAAACTCTTTTTGAAGCTGTTTATCTAGGTCAGCAAGCTGTTCGTTGTAGCGCTCAATTTCTTGTTGGTGAATATCAAACTCGGCTTTGCTCTGCAGTGAAGCATGCTTTTGTTTGATTTCTTCCAAGCTTCCCCAGTCTCGTTTCAATAGCGATGCGATCTTGTTCGAGATGCCACTACGACGGCTCAAACCTTCCATAGATACCTCAAGTTCGATGAGTTTCATGATCATTTCAGGTTCGACATCGAAGTTATTGCAAAGCTCATGGATCAGCTGTGCGTCATCTTTACCAAAACTTGCGTTATCGTCATACACCCAATCAAGGTCGTAGCCATAAACGTCTTTAAAAATAGTTGGTAGAGAGTCATCCCAATCCGGTTCGTTTGGATCGTGGATCCACTCTTGGCGAATAGCATGCAGCTCTGGCACTGTGATTAACTCAATCTCTCGGCCTTCAGCTTTGTATTTCTTATCTAGCTCTAGTAATTCGCGGAGCCATTGACGGCGGTATTTAAGCCAGTAAGGGCCAGGGACGTGTTTACGCTCGCTAGCAATATCTTCGCCTTCTTTCGCGTATTGGTAGCTTACGCGACCGGTACGACGTTTATGGTTTCTGAACTCTGCTTTGTTAGCTGGGTCTGTCGTCATTGCTAACTTATTACGGAACTCAAGAAGAGGTGCCATCCACTCTTCGCCATTTTGGATAAGGCTTTCCATCGCTCGGTCTTTGGTTACTACGGTACACGTCCAGCAACCAAAACGAGAATTACCACAAGAGGGGGTAGTTTCGTCAATCACCATTGGGCATTCACCTTGGCCTGAAGAGTCTTTATATAGATTCCAAAGTACTAGGTTTTTACCGCCCCAAGGGTTTTCCCATTCTAGGTCATAGTCATCTTTCCAGATGTTTCTAATACCTAGTGGCGTTTCTTTTGTCTCTAGGTGACATAAACGCAAGATCTTCCAAACATCATCAACAGCCCATGTATCAATAGGGGTGTAAATGAATGCATTGGCTAGCGTTGTATGGCGAGCTAGACGAGAGCCATCAATTTTGTGTTTAGCGATAACCTGAGCACGCGAGGCACTTTCTTGGCTACGTGAGCCCAATACAACAATCACCTCATCAAATTGAGATACCTTGCTTTTGATGAAGTCACTAACCGGATCGATCTTCATTCTCTCTGTACACCAGCGAAATGAACGTGTCGGTGCTGGGTAGCCTTTACCAAGAAGACTTGACCAGAACGTTTGGTCTGACTCTGGTACAACTTTGTGACAGCTGATTGGCAAGTCGTCGCGCTTGGCGCCTTTTTGTATCGCAGCTAAGGAGTCTTTAATGTGGTTAACAACAACAGGTGTCTCGACCAGTGTGTCTGATGAAACGACAAATACGGGTTTGTGGCGTTGTTCTTTTTCTAAGCCAAGTAGTGCCATATAGATTAAAGACATGATAGCGGAGGAGTCTTTACCACCACTGTAGCCAATCACCCATGGGCGGTTGTCTGCACAATAGACGCGTTGAACGTCAGCAACATAGTAGCTGAGTTTGTTATTTGCGAACTCTTCAGCGTTGATGAATTCTTGGTATTCTTCGGCGAGATCTTCTGCCAATTTTAGCTCGTGTATCATGATAACTGCTTCTCTAGAGCTTTTTCTTCTGGGGTTAGTGGTAACCCAAGTTCAATTTTAAGTGCGTTTGCTGTGAGCTGAATATTGATATTCGATTTACTCAACTTGCCGTGGTTCATGCTGCGCTTTATCCATTCAGGGTTGGTTTTCAACCAATTAACCTTCCCTAGTAACTGAAGCTTTTCTTTCCATTGTTTTGGTTCTTGGCACAACAGGTGTTTACCCAAGACGCCAATCGCATGCAGCCCGACACCATGTGCGTGAATGTATTCTTGTCGAAGCTGTGCAGGGGATATCTGTTTGTCGATCACCATTTGCCAATCTTTAATATGGCGAGTGACCTCTTCCCAAAACTCAGACGCTAACTGCTTCTCTTCTTCAGTGAAACCATCTTTTGGCCCTTTACTTAAAAGTGCTCGTGTTGATTGTTTAATGCTGCTTAAAGTAAATAGCTTATTCGACTTTGGACTGATGTTGGATTTTTCCATTTCAGTCATTCCAATGAATGGTTTCACTTTAGCTGCTAATTCACGCGCTAATTCAGAGCTTTCGTCTCGGTGATCGTAGAGAGTGCCAAGAGATGGACTAGGTTTTACTGCGTACTTGTTTAAGTCAGCAAACATTTGTTGGCTTCTACCTAAACCTTCATCGATGAAGAACAATACTGGAATGTTGTCTTGCCCAAGGTCTGGATTTTCTCTTAGTGCTTCTTCTATCGCTTTACGACGGTGTTGGCCATCGTTAATTAGAATCTGCGCATCCATCGGGATTTGAAGCGTACCTAAATTAGGCGCACCTTCATGATCGTGGAAAGATATATCAACTCCAACCGATGCTGTTAATGCTGAGAATACGTACTCTTTAGGGTTGTCGAGTAGGTATTTGACCATTTCAGGTATACGAGTCTTGTTTAATGTTCTTTGAGCTCTAAGCTCTGGTGGAACATCATCTTCGTTATAACTGAAAATCTTAGGTATGATTCGAAGAGGACATGTCGCAATGTAAAATGGACGCCCTGCTTGAATACCTCTGACAGCTGGAAATGAATAGCAATAGCCTGAATCTTGATTTTGCATAGTGAACTCTAAGTTATGTTATTTGTCTATGACATAAACCATAGTTGGTATGTCATATTTTGACAAACTAAGCTTTTAGTTTGTTATGCTTTAGTCTTATCTATGCGAATTATCACATAGGTATGCCAAAATAGGCTGAATATTTTACAGGTATGTAGGCCAGATATCTATGGTAACCATAGGTTTTTATAGTACTAAAAAAGCGCTATTTTGAACTTAGCGTAAACCCTTTGATTTCTTTATGCTCCTTCTCTAAAAGTACCTCAAATTCTGCTCTCATCATCTGTGTTTCCTCACTTGCTTCAAACTCCATGAGCTTCGCCAATCGTTTGTCGAAGCTCTGTTGTTTCTTGTAGTTCTCGTGCTCGGTTGGCATGTAAAGGTGCTTATTCAGCAGTGGTGGCCTGCGATCTTCATTAACGTAGTCGAAGAAATCTATGTCTTGTTCTGCCATCTTGATTTTTATGCGTTCTACTAAGAAAGGCACGGATTTTTCAAAGTAATCATAGGCGGTTAGGGTGAGTTTCCCTGATGTGATATGAATTTTAATTAGGTCTATTTCTTCATCCAGCTCACCATAAATTTGCAACCCTGCGCCTACGTAGACTCGCAGCAATAATGGCAAATCACCAATAAAGTCTCGATGCAGAATCAATGAATGCCCTTTATTAAGAAGGCTTGCTGGTAACAGGCCATGTGCTTTCTCGCATTGCTGATGAATTAAGTCGGTGTCTGCAATTGCGAACAGTAATTCTGCAGCTAGGCTAATCGCGGTTTTGTAATCATCAAACAAGGCTTTGATATCGCGCTTAAGCGGCTCTGGTTGCTGCGTATAGGGTTTTCTTTTCTCAAACAGTCCCATAGCAAAGTAGAGGAGAAGATCTTCTTTTCGGTTTTTTTCTGCTTGTTCAAACTCTTTGGTATCAAACATCTCTTGCAGTAAGTTAAAGGTTTTTCTGTGTGAGCCAACCAGCTCTCTTACTTTGTCCGATTGTTCAAATTCATCGTTGGCAGGAATGCGGCCGAGTTCTAAGCAGGTATTCCAAAAGTTATTAAACAAGTCTTGATGCTGAGTGATAAGCAGTTTAGCTTTGTCTTTGGCTTCAATAGGTTCTGGTGAAGTCAGTTGTTTCCATTTATGGTGTCGTTTGTATTTACTCTGAAGGTATTGCTGCTCTTCGAGTTTGTCTTTGAAAATATAGAAAATACCGGGTGCGACGGTAATGGCGTCTTCTTGTAGGCTTCTCTCTATGTACGCTTTGATTTCTGATTGCGCATAGTATTTTTGGAAGGTGTTACGAGAGGTAATCACCCCATCTTTATAAGGTTTGAACTGAGCAATGTAGTTTTCGTTAGCCAGCATGACAGAAACCACCAGAAACTTGTCTGCTAGCTCCCATGCGCCTAGTAAGGCATCGAGTCTTTCATCTTGATCTTCTATTACGTTAAGAACAAATCCTATGTTTACGATATCAGAATTGGATTTGTCGTTGTCGGGTTGAAAGTTCGGATCCCAACCTAGAGCGTCGAGGCCATGTGCTTCGAGCTCTCTTAAATCGTCTCCGCGGCCACAGCCGTAATCGAAAATTGAGTGTTCGCCTTTTAAATAGCCATGTTTAACAAGAGTCTTCATTGGTGCGGAGAGTTCATGACGCACGATGGCCGTTCTGTGCCTATCAATCCCTGCCTGTTCTTGCGTTGTCACAGAGGAACATCGGAATAGTCGACCATCGACAAGCTCGTAGCCATGGCGTGCAATCAAATTCTCCCAAGAGCGCTTAAATCCGATCAAGCGACTGTTCTCGTAAAGCCCTGCATTTTCACCTTCTTGCGTTAGGGATATGAAATGCTCGAAGTATTCGCTGTCAGGCAGAACCATGGTCTCTTTGCGGTGCAAAATCGGAGGGTTTTCAGAGCCTTCGTAGTTCATGATTTTATGGCTGAGTTTAGAGAGGTCGACATTAAGGCTTTGTTCTAATGCGGGATAGGAATCAGTATAAAAATTAGGGTAGTGAAGAAGAGATAAGCGGAACTCTTTTTTAAACAGCTTTACGAGGTTCCAGTCTTCTTCATCTAAGTTAACGGCTTTTGCTACGGCAGGAATGAACTGTGTTAATACTTTAGGCAATGCGCTGAATGCGTCTTTATGAAGATAAATTGCATCGGGAAGTTGTTTTCCAACTTTTATTTGAGAGGTAAGTTCAGCAAATAGCTCTTCGTTCATTACTAGTCCTTAGGTGCTTTTGAAGATTATAAATCATCAAACAATGCCTGTGTGGCGCTGCCTTTTGCACTTTTTGTGTTTACGCGAAGTCCATCACTTCGGCGTTGTCGGTTAAGTGCGTATTTTGAATTATCAGCCCCAACGCTAATATGCAGCGGTTTATCTTTGCCATAAAAATAGAGGCGGTCGAACTCTAAATGCGTGCAGATAAATCGAGCGACCTCATCCATACGTTGCTCATACCCTTCAACATAAATATCACACGCAGCCCCATTGCGCTTACAGATACGGCTATCCCGGGAGTTGAATTCCATAGAGGCATGTTGGTCAATATCGGGCGCCATATCTCCAGAGCTATTTTTCAATATCCACCTTAAAAGAGGATGGCTTGTATAACCATAGGTCACCGTTACCTCTCCTAGTGAGCGTTCGATAGGCTGTAAAATTTGAACCGTTAAACACTGAAGCTCAGTGGCAGAAAGTTTATTAACCTTGTTGTCTCCTAAGTAATTAGGATGCCGAGACTTATGCCAATCAATAAGCTTGTGGTGCATATTCTGTCCTTAGGGTTCTAGGTTGCTACTATATTTAACGAACGACAGCAGTAAAATCAATGCAATTCGGAGGCTATGTATGTTGTTTATTCTCGCTTTACTCTGCATCTTCTTGTTGGGGTATCTTGCCCAAACTACGGGCCTTTGTATGGTGAGAGGAGTTAAAGAGGCGAAAAGCGGATCACCGATGTTCATCGTTGCGATTGTGTTTAGTGGTTCGCTTGCTTGGGTCTCTATGGCTCTTGGCTCTGTCGTAGAAGGGCGGCCTTTATTCACTGCTTTTTGGCCGAGTCTGTTTTCTCTGTTTGGTGGTTTTCTTTTTGGTATTGGAGCGGCAATTAATAGTGGTTGCGGGGTATCTACCGTAAGCCGTTTAGCTCGTGGTGAAGTTGTGATGCTGGCGACGATATTAGGGTGGTTCGTTGCTTGGTTGTTATTTGCTCCCGTTTTACCTAACGAGTTAAAGGGAGAGCAGTTGGTATTGTCTGATTTTTCTCGCTATGTATTCCTTGGGAGCATTTCATTCATTATTGTGGTGAGTTGTTATTTCATGAATGCGGTAAACCGTAAGTTATGGTTATCAATGCTGGGAATTGGCTTAACGGCAGGTTTTGTATTCCTTTATGAACCACACTGGACGCCAAGTGGATTGTTGAAATCTATGGGGACTTCTCTTTGGCACGATAAAGCTGAAGATTGGCCAAGCCGCGAGCGTTTTATTTTGATGCTCTCGTTGTTAATTGGAATGGTTAGCGCCGCGTTGTTTACTGGATCTTTTTCTTTGAGGTTGAGCTCTATACGTCGATTGGGTAAACACTTGGTTGCTGGTG
The DNA here is from genome assembly GCF_023161685.1 of Vibrio sp. 1CM8B. Lineage (NCBI taxonomy): Bacteria > Pseudomonadati > Pseudomonadota > Gammaproteobacteria > Vibrionales > Vibrionaceae > Vibrio > Vibrio sp. 1CM8B. The sequence continues at coordinate 528,897 of NZ_JALNTU010000003.1, read as the reverse complement.
TGCTTATGGGGTTTGGCGCTGTGATGGCTGGTGGAGGGAACGATACTCAGCTGTTAGTGGCGATGCCAGTACTTTCTCTGGCGGGCGTTTTTTCTGTGTTGAGTATCATTGTGGGTATTTATCTTGGGACTCTTGTCTTGCAGAGTCGGGATACAAAATGAAACTACTCCCAGTTTATCGATCTTTGATAGTTAACGTCGTATACATTTATTATTGAAGTAGTAAGAAGACATTAAGCTCTAACCAAAATTTATTTATGCTTAATAATCGGCGCAGTGCGCCGATTGGATATGTAATTTCAGTAAGTGTCTGTTTGACCAAGTTTCAACTATATGTGATTTAGTGTAAACGCGGCCTGTGAGGGAAGTGGTTTTAGGTCTAAAGTGAACGAATATAGGATATTTTAGAAGCGTTACTTGACGGATTTACGAATCATTAACTATAGTCAACTTAGTTAGTCAATCATTAGCAAGTTTAGTCTGCGTTATGATTAAGTTATTGATATCAGGTTATTTAACGAATGAATATCGGAGTTTCTAGGGTTCAAATCCCTATCCCTCCACCACCATTAAAAAGCCCGCTGAGAAATCAGCGGGCTTTTTTTCGTTGTACCGTTTCAAACTATTATATATTCCAGTCAAATAGTGAACTTTTCAGTTACTCACTCACCGATACTATCAGAGTCCCCTAAATCATTTCATTAGGCTGTTTGCTAACAAGGTTAATGAAGCTCTTGGATAAATAAAATCGAGCTGATATCGCCTACACAGTGTTAGGTGAGGGATAACTTGATATGCGGAGAAGGTTACTTACTAAGTAAACTTAATGGTATTCAGAATCTTCTGTATCAGTTGTTCGCTTAGTCGATTTTTCTTACCTTGAACTCACTCGTTAACACAGAGTCATACTCCTTTCCTATGTACTCGGTATTGAAGATACTTTTGTTTTGCTCTGTCTGTTCTGAAGATATTCCTACCCATTGTGCAAATGTGTCTGAAAAGTCTCTTAGGTTATATTTAACCGAATGTATTTTCGTTTCTTGTGGATCATTACTCATTGCTATGAAAGGTACTTCTACTGCCTGCCTTGAAAAATGTGAGCCAGTTCCGTGAATCAGATACGGTGGAACGTTTACAGATGTTAGGCCATGGTCAGAAAAATAAATGATTTTATATGTTTTATCATGCATCGTGAGTAGGTCTCTAAGCTTCTCTATAAAAGCCACGCCATAAGCCACTGATTTTGAATAGCACGCTAGATACTTGTTATCGTGGGCTTTTAGTGAAATTTCTTCATCAAATCTTTTACAAAAATCATAATGTGACCCCATGGTGTGGATGAAAATCACTTTTGGCCTTTTAGTTTCTTCACGAATCGCCTTGATCACTTCTGGTAGGAGAATGTTATCGGGTTCGGCTTTATCATAAGACGTATTCTTATAATATTGGTAATGTGCCCTACTCGCGATTGCGGATACCTGTGTCTCGTATTGCCCGATCTTAGCTTGATTTGATATCCAATAAGTTTTCATTCCAGCATCATTAGCAAGATCTATCACATTTAAGTTTTTATCATGCCTGTTTACATCTAGGCTCTTTGATAATATTCGAGGGACTGAGAAATATGTAACAACGGATGGGGAAATAACACCATTAAATATGGCTGCGCCTTTTATCTTTCCATTCTCTTCGTTATACGATGGGTAGTAATTTTTAATAACAGATTCACCAATATTTACGATGTAAATATCCTTTAATACTTTATTTGTATGAACATTCTCCCATTTTGAAGAGATTACTGATTTTCCCCCCTCGAGAAGAGACAGTTCATAATATAAAGAAATAGGTTTAATAACTGTAATTAGCCCTAGAAAACTAAACCACACTTCATGATGGATTGTTTTTAAGTATTCTTCATTGAGGTATGTCGTCTTTTTATTATCATGTAAGCTATAAAATTTGGTGATTAATATACTGGAAAATAATATCAACATAATTAATGAAAATGACTTACCAACCTTTCTTAAGGTAATGTGAAATGATAGAAAAACCAGAATGAAAAATACAATTACCTTTAAATATGTTACGGAGCTAATGCTTTTTATATATTCAAGAACTTCACCTCGATTAGACTCTAAAACCGACCCTAAGACACCTAAGTCTAAGCTTAGAGAGTTTAATCTTAAGTAGAAATCAAAAGTCATTATTACCGTGAGAAGAAGAAATACAAATCTATTACCGACAAATGCTATTATAGTTGCTATAAATAACATGTTTAAACTCAATATTGACAGGGTAAACCACACATTATCATCAGCCCCAGTTCTCAACAGGTAAAATGTCATGATACTTAAAGGAATCAGAGTCTTAATATCAATGTTTTGTCTACTTCTCATATGTTTTTGGGTAGCTTTTGTTATCGGCCCTTCGATGAGTGTAGTCATTGATGTATGGAGAGGCAATGTACAGGCATACCCAAATGAACATAATAATATCTCTGAAATTATCGTTAATTCTGGTGGTTTGATCGCACATGCCGGTGGGGGAATCAATGGATTAAAATATACAAACTCGTTAGAAGCGATGGAGCAATCAATTGAACATGGTTTCAAGATGATAGAGTTAGATCTACTTATCTCATCGGATGGAAGGATTGTTGCTGCTCATGATTGGAAGTCTTTTCACGAAATGACAAATTCTAATAATACTGGGTCTATTAGCTATAAAGAGTTTGAATCAAAGATAATTTATGATAAATATAAAACATTAAATATATCTACAGCTATTGATGTTCTAGATGAAAATGACGTGGTGTTAGTTACGGACAAAATAAAAAATCTTGCCTTGCTTTCAAAATATATAATAGATAAAGATAAATCTATTATCGAAGTATTCAGTATAGATAAATATAATGAAGCAATAGAGTTAGGTTTTAATAATGTCGCATTAAATATAGACCTAAATACACCATTTATTCTTGAGTGGATTGATTTAAATAAAATTAAGGCTGTGACGTATCGGGGTGATAACCTTGGCTCGCTTGGGAGTGAGTATAAGAAGGCGATAGAACTAAGCAACATGGGGGTTTCTTCCATGATCTATTCGACAAATGATTTAGACTTGGATGGTATTAAAGCTTCTGGAATCGGAAATTTTGCGTTATATGTCGACTTTGTTCTTCCATCAGATGAACTATAAGATCGTAGGTTATCTAAAAAGCAGAGCTTAATCGCTCTGCTTTGATGTTGAAATGAATATTCTTTGGGACTAGTACAACCAGCTCGCTTACTTAGCGACGTTTCCTGCCACGTTCAGCGCATCCCATGTACGTGAAAATGGGGGAGCATAACAGAAGTCCATGTAGCCTAGTTGTTGAGTCGTCGTCTTCGCGGTGATAGCAACTGCTAGTGCGTTAATACGGCCAACCGCTCCTTTCTTACCTACGATCTCACCACCTAGAAGAACCTTGGTCTCTGGGTGATAAACCAACTTCACCTTGATGTCTTCTTGGCCTGGGTAGTAATCCGTTTGGTTCTTATCTGAAATCGTTGATACTTTCACATCTAAGCTATGTTCTTTCGCCAGAAGCTCGGATACGCCTGTACACGCCAGTTCGTAATCGAGAACTTTCAAACAAGATGAACCTAAGAAGCCTGACATGTAAGTGTCTTTTCCTGCTAGCTTGTCTGCCATCATGCGTGCTTGTTTGTTGGCTGTGGTTGCTAGAGGAACATAAACGGGTTTGCCTAATGCCATATGATGGACAACGGCACAGTCACCTACAGCATGGATGTAAGTATCTTCAGTAGCACCATATTCATTCACCAACAACGCGCCATTTGCGGCTTTTGGTAATTCGAATGCTTCAGTGTTTGGTTTGAAGCCGAGTGACAGGATCACGACATCAGCTTCTACATTGCCGTTATCGGTTTCTACGATGTAACCACCTTGCTCGGCATCGCGAATCGCAGATACGCTGCAACCTGTTTTAAGGTCAGCTCCGGATTCACGAATTGCACCTTCAACTACTTCAATGATCTCTGGGCTGAACTGACGGCTCATGATGTGTTGTTCACGTTCGATAATCGTCACGTGCTTATCTAAGCCATGTGCTGCATCAAAGACTTCCAGCCCGATAAAGCCTGCACCGATGACACACACGCGTTGTTTACTATCATTTTTAAGTGCTTGTTTGACTGCTAAGCCATCTTCCATGCTTGTTAGTGTGTATACGTGTTCTGAATTGAATTCACCGAATGAGGGAACGATTGGTCGCGCACCTGTCGCAATGACCAACATATCGTAATCGATGATGCTTTCCTCATTTTGGTGACGTACCGTAATTTGCTTTTCAGTGCGGTCGAACGACACCATTTCTGTTTCTACACGTACATCCAAGCCAGATTTGATGGCTTGTTCTGGCGTACGAGAGATCATTCGCTCGGTGTCATCAAACATGCCGCCTGCAAAGTAAGGTAAGCCACAGGCTCCGAAAGAGATGTAGCTACGCTTATCTAAAACGATGACTTCGTCTGATGGTTGATTACGTTTGTATTTAGCTGCGAAACTCATACCCGCGGCGCTACCGCCTATAACAACAACTTTCATATTTACTACCTAAATAACCTGAACTCAGGAAAAACAGAAGAGCACTCAAGTGGAGTGCTCTTAATTAAGTTTGAGAATTATACTGCTGCTTCTTTTGATACTGTCGCTGTAACGTCAGCGTCGTATTGTTCAGTATCCAATGAGCCATTCTTCTTCGCTGTAAGAACGCCTGACAACATAGAGCCTGAGATGTTCAGCGCTGTACGAGCCATGTCAATTAACGCTTCGATAGACACTAGAATCGCGACTACTGTGATGTCTAGACCCATGATGGTCAGTACCGCTACTGCTGCGAACGTTGCACCGCCACCAACACCTGCGATACCGAATGAAGCAATTGCGATAACAGCTATCAGTTGTAGGACGAAGCTCAAGTCTACAGGCATGCCCATTACTTGTGCCGCCATGATTGCGAGCATTGCTGGGTAGATACCTGCACAACCGTTTTGACCAATACTGGTACCAAATGTCGCTGACATGTTTGCTGTTTCTTCATCTACACCTAGGCGTTGAGTTTGTGTTTCAACGTTTAGCGGGATAGCTGCCATGCTTGAGCGAGAACCGAATCCGAACACTAATACTGGCCAGATTTTCTTCATGAATTTAGCAGGAGAAAGACCGAACATTGACACCATGACGAAGTGGATGCCGAACATAACGCCAATTGCTACGTAGCTTGCTAGAAGGAAGCGTCCCATCTCTGCAAGTGCGAACAGGTCGTTGGTCATCATGAACGTGGTCATCAGAGCGAATACACCGTAAGGCGTTAGCTTCAGAATTTCACGTACCATTGAAAGCACCACTTCTTTTGCAGAGTTGATGAAATCAACGAAGTTTTGCACTTTCTCTGGCTTACGGTTTTTCACTTGAAGGATACAGTAACCAAGGAACATACCGAACAGTACAGTTGATAGCGTAGAAGTACGTTGAGAACCTGTTAGCATGTCAAAGATGTTGGTTGGAATGATAGACAGAGCCATACCAGACAGACCGCTGCTCGCCATTGCATCTTGTGTTGCAACCAGTGAATCACCACGAGCTTCAATCGCACTGTTTGTGCCGATTGTGCTTACTAGTGCGTTCGCATCGATACCAAATAGGTAAATACTTGCGATACCAACGGCTGCTGAGATTGCACAAGTGAAAAGTAGAATACCGATGATTTTTGGTGCGATTCGAGATAGCGCGCCGCCGCCTTCAACGTTCATGATCGAAGAGATCATCGCCACAAATACTAGCGGGATAACGATCATTTGTAGAAGTTTGATGTAGCCTTTACCGAACACCGAAATCAGTTCAGCAAAGCCAGATGTCGCAACGTTGCCGACACCGAAAACAAGTTGAATTGCGCCACCGAACAGTAAGCCAGCAGCAAGCGCACTCAGTACGCGGAAGTTAAAACTTTTCTTTTGCTTTTTGAAGTTCGACAGCAGTGCGTAGAACCCAAAGAACAGTACGCTTAATCCAATAAATGAAACGCTCATGAGAATCTCCTATGATACCCATTAATACCTAAGTCGGTTATTTTTTGTATGCGATGGCTTCAACTTCAACCAGTGCGTCTTTTGGTAGTCGTGCTGCTTCAACACAAGAGCGAGCAGGTGCGTTTTCTGTACCAAACACCTCTGTGTACACTTCGTTAAAGGCAACGAAGTTCTCCATGTCTGATAGGAAGCAGGTTGTCTTAAGCACTGTGTCCAGTCCCGCATTACTCGCTTCTAATACCGCTTTTAAGTTTTCTAGCGATTGACGAGCCTGCTCTTTGATGCCGCCCTCAACAAACTGCATCGTTTCTGGAACGAGAGGTAATTGACCTGATGTATAAACCATGTCGCCGTAAGACGTACCTTGTGAGTAAGGGCCGATAGCTGCAGGTGCTTGTTCAGTGGCAATGATCTGTTTCACGATATAACTCCTAAATTATTGGTTTTATTCTGATTTAAATTCACGGATAAACTTGTAAACCGCCTGTCGGCTGATCCCAAGTTGCTCTGATACTTGTGTAGTCGTCTCTTTTAGCTCAAATACTCCGTTATCAAATAAACAACGAATGATGGCTTTATTGCGACCTTTGGAAGAAACCGACTCGTCTTGGTCAACCTCGTTAATGGCTGAACTCAGTGCTTGTTGAATTACGTCGTTTGCATTGTTGCTGAATGTCTCGCTGACAATGGCTTGCGGCACATTGCACTGCGGCATCAGCGTTTTGACGATTTCTGGAAATGGGAAAGATAAGTTCATGTTGATACACAACATGCCGATCGGCTTTTGTTGTGGACCAGCCAGTACGCAGGTAGTCGATTTCAGTAGGGATCCGTCTGCTGCATTGGTGAAGTAGCTTTTTGGAGAAACTTCGCCGGTTTTCTCGAATTTACTCCACATACGTAAACCTAAGTCTGTAATAGGAGAGCCGATCTCACGACCGGTATGATGACCGTTGACGATTTTCACGACCGAGTTTTCTAAGCTTTCAAATGAATGGATGACTACTTCACAGTAGGGGCCAATCAAATCAGCGAGCGTGTCTGCTAAACGGAAGTAATTGTTTAAACATTCTCTGTCTTCATCGGTGAATTTAACTTGCTTTACATTCATAGTTTCGGTTTACATTTTTGAACTTGATGACTGAAACGTACTCCTTTAGTGGTATTTGAGCGAGGTGCAGTAAACTTCTGTAAACTGGTAAAAAGCGTCTCAAACGTCAACAAATAATGGAAATTCAACTGAAATTAAGAGTGAAATTTGAACAGGATCACCAAACTATCCTCAATATGGTTTAATTTCTTAAACTCCATCAAAGTTTAAATATTTAAAATCAAAGATTGCATTTTTGAAGGCTTTAATGATCTAGAACAAATTCTCGATTGAGGTGAAACGAGCATTCCATAATGGGATGCTTTTTTATATGTGAGCTTGTTCGTTATTGGAGGTGTGTATCTATTACTTGGAGAACTCCAAGACGCTGCGATTTTTATTGAGCTTTTTATTGTCAAATTACTGTGAATTACCTCCGTATATAAGTTGATATTCTCCCGCAAATTCCTAGATTTTTTGGTATTTAAAACAGCGAGTTAAGCTTGTCTAGACAAGTTGACTAACCCCTTGGAATATTTCATTTCTGCAAATAAACCGACACGTAACTTTAATATTCAAACGTCAAAGTGGCCTTAAATCAAACAGGGACATTGACGATGAATAACATCATTGAAGTTAAGAAGGTCAACAAAACATTCGGATCGAACAAGGCACTGAATGGCATCAATTTGACGATTACCAGTCGTAAGATGACGGCGCTACTTGGTCCGTCTGGTTCAGGTAAATCTACACTGCTTCGTCACTTAAGCGGTCTGATCATCGGAGATAAAAGCACCGACTCTCAAATTAACGTGCTTGGCCAAACGGTACAGGCGAACGGTAAGGCAGACAGCAATGTCCGCGACATCCGTGCGCAAGCGGGTTACATCTTCCAACAATTCAATCTCGTTAACCGCTTATCTGTGATGACCAATGTATTGATTGGCTCACTGAGCTCAACACCTAAGTGGCGCACTCTGACGGGTATTTTTACGGTTGAACAACAGCAAGAGGCGCTTGAAGCACTGCGTCGCGTTGGCATGGAAGATTTTGCAGGCCAACGCGTTGGTAACCTATCAGGTGGTCAACAACAGCGTGTCGCAATCGCACGTGCGCTGATGCAGAAAGCCAAAATCATTTTTGCCGATGAGCCAATTGCTTCGCTTGATCCAGAATCAGCACGCATCGTGATGGAGCTGCTTACGGATATCAATCAAAAGGAAGGCATTCCTGTGATCGTAACACTCCACCAAGTCGACCACGCTCTTAAGTATTGCGAAAACATCATCGCGCTTAAAGACGGCCAAGTGTTCTACGAAGGAAAGAGTGCGGAACTGACTAAGCCTCAGCTTGAAGATCTATATCGTTCTAAAAAATCGACAAACACGCCACATATTCAACCTAACGACGTGCTCGCTGCGTCTTTTTAAGTATCAGGGAATTTAAGATGTTTCATTCAATGAAATCAGGGATTAAGAAGGCCGTGACGCTAGCAACTGTGTTGATGACGACTCTCACTGCTGGCCACGCTTTTGCTAAAGATTCGATTAACTTTGGCATCATCGCAACCGATGCACAACAAAACTTGCGTAGCCGCTGGGAGCCTCTTTTGGATGACCTAGGTAAAGCGTTAGGCATGCCAGTGAGCGCCTATTTCGCACCCGATTACGCAGGCATCATTCAGGCACAACGTTTTGGCAAAGTGGATTTTGCTTACTACGGAAACAAGGCGGCAATGGAAGCTGTTGACCGTGCAAACGCTGAAGCCTTCGTTCGTTACATCGATGAAGATGGCTTACAGGGTTATTACAGCTTACTGATTGTTAACGCTGAAAACGACAACATCAACACGCTTGAAGATGTTCTAGAGCAACACAAAACACTCAAGCTTGGTAATGGCGATCCTAATTCTACTTCGGGCTTCCTCGTTCCGAACTTCGAAGCATTTGCCAACAATGGCATCTCCGCGAATGACTTTCACCGTAATGTGACTGCAAGCCATGGCGCTAACGTGATGGCCGTAGCGAATAACCAAGTCGATGTCGCAACTAATCACACCATGAGCCTTATTCGCATTGAAGATCAGAACCCTGAGCTGTTTAGCAAGCTCAAGGTGGTTTGGCAGTCAGAGCTTATTCCATCAGATGTGATTACCTACCGTAAAGACTTAGATGAAGGCTTGAAACAAAAGGCGCGTGATTTCTTCGTGAGCTACGGCGAACAGCCTGAGCAGCTTAAAAACCTAAACCAACTGGCTTGGTCTGGTTTTGCTGCTACCGATAACAACCAACTACTGCCTATTCGTCAAATGGAAGCGTTTAAGAAGCTGGTTGAAGCGGAAAACAACAGCAACCTTAGCGAGAAAGTGAGAGCCGATCGTATGGCGCAATACCAAGCCGAAATCGACCAGCTGCAAACAGAAATTGATGCGCTGAAAGGTTAACCCCATCCCCATGCGCCGCTGTGGGTGGCGCTATAAAAGAGTATGAGAACAATGACTGCAATGACTCAACGTTACGAGCCTTCTTCAAAGCTGTCGATTAAAAACGGCGTGATTGCTGTGATAGCACTACTGGTCCTTAGCTGGGCGTGGCAAGGCGCGGAAATGGCACCAATGATGTTCTTTGAACACCCAGAGAACATGGTTCAGCTAGGTAAAGACTTTTTCCCTGCTGACTTTAGTGAAAGCAATGTCTACTTAACCGAAATGCTGGTGACGATTCAAGTGGGCATTTGGGGAACCGTGTTATCGATTCTGTTAGCGATTCCATTCGGCATTCTGAGTGCTGAAAACCTGATGCCGAGCTGGGTGACATTTCCAATTCGTCGATTGATGGACTGTTTACGCGCTATCAATGAAATGGTGTTTGCAATGCTGTTTGTCGTGGTTGTCGGATTAGGGCCATTTGCAGGCGTGATGGCGCTGTTCATTCACACAACGGGCGTGCTTGCCAAGCTCTTTGCCGAAGCGATTGAAGCGATTGAACCCGGACCGATGGAAGGTGTGAAAGCGACAGGCGCGAATCCTATCGAAGTGATTCTTTACGGCGTGATTCCACAGGTGTTGCCACTTTGGATTTCGTACTCACTGTACCGCTTGGAGTCGAACATTCGCTCGGCAACGGTTGTCGGCATGGTTGGCGCGGGCGGTATCGGTGTATTGCTTTGGCAATCTATCTCAGGTTTCCAGTTGCAACAAACTGCCGCAATTATGGCGATTGTTATCGTGACGGTAAGCATTATCGACTTCGTTTCTCAAATCATTCGTAAGAAGTTTATTTAGGCATCTTAGATGTCTATTTAAAAGAACTTGTCTAGATAAGTGATTGAATTTTAGGAAAGGAAACCCTTATGCCCGTTTACTTAGATATTGCCTCAGAGCTGGAAAAGGAAGTCAAAGACCACTTTGTGCCGGGTGACTACTTACCACCTGAATCCAAATTGGCTGAACGCTTTGCTGTGAATCGTCACACGCTTCGCCGCGCAGTCGATGAACTGGTGTCAACGGGCCTGATTCAACGCCATCAAGGCAAAGGCAACATGGTGATTCGTCAGCCAAGTGAGTATCGACTTCACTCGGGCGCACATTTCACCAAGAACCTGATTGAGCAAGGCGCAATGCCAAGATGTGAGGTGCTTCAGTCTCGCCTTATCAATGTATCCCCCAAGATTGCGGGTTACTTGAAGGTGGAAGAAGGGAGCAAGGTTATTCATATCCGTACCCTGCGAAAAACCGGAGATACGCCGAGAACCATCATCGACCACTACCTACCGAACTTGGAGTGGTGGCCGATTCTCAAAAACTTCACCAACGGTTCATTGCACCAATTTATTCAGCGTGGTTTGGAGACTGATTTAGAGCGAAAAGAGACTCGAGTGGGCGCGAAAATCCCAACCAATGAAGAGTGTCGTTTATTGCAAATCAGCACCAGTACACCGCTACTCAAAATTAAAACCACCAACGTAATCAAAGGCACGCAAGTGATAGCGGAATTTTCAAGTTCCAATACCCGTGCCGACGCAACCGAAATAGTAATGGAGCACTAAATGACAGCTTTGAAAGAGCGACAAAAGTGGATGTCAGTACTTGCGCAGAGCCAGTTCTCAGAATTGAAAACGCGCTGGGAAGCATTAGGGCTAGACGCAGAATACGCAATGGTTCGCCAACCAGAGATTGGTTTAGCGCAAGTGCGTGCGCGTATGGGCTCAACAGGCCGCCAGTTCAACATGGGGGATGTCACGATTACTCGCGCAGTCATCAAGTTAACAAGTGGAGAACTTGGTTACAGCTACCTACAGGGGCGAAGTAAGCCTCATGCAGAGCTAGCTGCTGTCGTTGATGCCTTGATGCAAAACGGGCAACAAGCCGAGGTGATTAACGCGCAACTGATTGAGCCGTTGGCTGCGATGAAGCACGAACGAGACAGTCAACGTCGCCAAGAAGTGGCTTCAAGCAAAGTGGACTTTTTTACCATGGTTCGTGGTGAAGACTAGGTTCGAGGTGAAGCTTGCTTTATAGAGAAGAACAGCTTCGCAGGTAAGCAAAAGAACCACAGGTCATTCAAGAATAAGATTAACGAATTAAACAGGTTAGAACGAATTCAATGAGTATGATTTCTCCTGCATTTCAAGATGCAGTTCATGACAGCCAGCAGTGCTTTCGATTGCTGCTCAAGGCGATGTCTGAACCCGGTACCGTCGTAACACTAAATCGTTGCGAAGGCTTTGGTTCAATGATGAGTGCAGCCGCTCAAACGCTACTTTCCATGGCCGACAATGCAACGCCAATCTGGCTATCTTCGACATTAAAAGCTGATCACGCTGTGACTGAAAACATCAAGTTTCACATTGGCGCACCGATTGTCGAACAGACTCAACAAGCGAGCTTTGCTGCGATTTCGGCGCAAGATCTACAGGGTGTTGATTGGTCAGAACTGACATTCAATCTCGGTAACGAAGAGTACCCAGATACCTCAACAACAGTTGTGATAGAGGTTGATAGCTTAACGTCGGGAACTGAACTGTCTCTGAGTGGCCCGGGTATTCAAAGTGAACAAGCTGCGTTTTTTAGCGGATTGCCGGCGGGCTTTATTGCTCACCTTAAAGAACGTCAATCATTGGTGAAGTTCCCATTAGGTGTCGACTTTATCTTTGTGGCGAACCAGCAAGTGCTGTGTTTGCCTCGTACAACTAAAGTGGAGGCGACAACATGTACGTTGCTGTAAAAGGTGGTGAAAAGGCCATTAGTCTTGCGCACCAACTGCAAGCGAAGAAGCGTCGCGGCAATCCTGAATTACCAGAATTAAGCGTTGAACAGATTCAAGAGCAGCTGTCAGGTTCGGTGGACCGAGTGATGACGGAAGGCGGAATTTATGACAAACAACTCGCGGCATTAGCCATCAAACAAGCGGCTGGCGATTTGGTTGAAGCTATCTTCTTGTTGCGTGCTTATCGCACCACGTTACCTCGCCTGATCACTGCGCAACCCGTTGATACCAATACAATGCGAATTGAACGTCGTATTTCAGCAACCTATAAAGATTTACCGGGTGGTCAGATCTTAGGCCCAACCTACGATTACACTCACCGCTTATTAGATTTCAGCCTGCTTGCCGAAGGTGAAACGCCGCAGATCCCTACGCAAGATGTGACTGACTCTGAACCTTGCCCTCAGGTGCTGGGCATTCTCGAAAACCTCAACATGATGTTGACCGAAGAAGATGACCAACAAGTACCAGAAGACATCACCATGAATCCGGTGAACTACCCATGTAACCGCAGCGCACGCCTACAAAACTTGGTGCGCGGCGATGAAGGTTTCTTATTGGCACTGAGCTATTCAACCCAACGTGGCTATGGTCGTAATCACCCATTCGCTGGCGAGATTCGTACGGGCTTTTCAACGCTATCGATTGAGCCTGAAGAGTTAGGTTTCAGTATCGATATTGGTGAAATTGAACTGACAGAGTGCCAGATGATCAATGGCTTTGTTGGTAATAAACAACAGAAAGCCAAACTGACTCGCGGCTACGGCTTAACATTTGGTGCGACTGAGCGTAAAGCAATGTCGATGGCATTGGTTGACCGTTCTTTGCAAGGCGCAGAATACGATGAGCCTGTCGATGGCCCAGCTCAAGATGAAGAGTTTGTGCTTTCTCACTCAGACAACGTAGAAGCCGCAGGCTTTGTCTCTCACCTTAAACTTCCTCACTACGTCGATTTCCAAGCAGAACTGGAACTGCTGAGAAAAATGCATAAAGAGCACGATGAATTGATGGCTCAGCCAGGTAATGACGAACAAGGAGAGCAGTCATGAACACAGCAACGCTTAATGCACCGGTAGGTAACGCTTCAGCGCCATTCAATGCTGAAGAAACAGCATCTCAGAGCCCAGTAGGTGCGACGGGTTACAACTACGGTTACCTTGATGAGCAAACCAAGCGCATGATTCGCCGTGCTTTACTTAAAGCGGTTTCTATTCCGGGTTATCAAGTGCCTTTTGGTGGTCGCGAAATGCCTATGCCTTACGGTTGGGGAACGGGTGGTGTGCAGATCACCGCTGCAATAATCGGCCAACCTGACACGCTAAAAGTGATCGACCAAGGTGCAGATGACACAACAAACGCCGTGTCGATTCGTGAGTTCTTCAAGTCCATCGCCAGTGCAAATACGACTGATAAAACGACGGAAGCGAGCATTATTCAGACTCGCCACCGTATTCCTGAAGTTGATCTTCAAGAAGATCAGATCTTGGTGTATCAGGTGCCGATCCCAGAGCCGCTGCGCTTTATTGAACCACGTGAAACTGAGACTCGTAAAATGCATGCACTGCAAGAGTACGGAATCATGCACGTCAAACTGTATGAAGACATCGCTCGTTTTGGCCACATCTCAACAGCTTACGCTTACCCAGTGCGAGTAAACGATCGCTACATCATGGATCCATCGCCAATTCCTAAATTCGATAATCCAAAAATGGACAATATGGCCGCATTGCAATTGTTTGGCGCGGGTCGTGAAAAGCGTATTTACGCCGTTCCTCCTTACACCAAGGTTCAAAGCCTAGATTTTGAAGATCACCCATTTGAGATTCAACAATGGGACGAGCCATGTGCGATTTGTGGTTCGACGGATACTTTCCTTGATGAAGTCGTTATGGATGACCAAGGCTCACATATGTTCGTGTGTTCAGACACGGATTACTGTCGCGAACAACAGGAGAACAACGCATGAACGCTGTGACGAATATGAAACACGAATGGAACCAGTCAGAGCAGCCTCTGTTGTCTGTCTCTAATCTCACTAAGCTTTATGCGCCGGGTAAGGGCTTTCAGAACGTATCTTTTGACCTTTTCCCTGGAGAAGTGTTGGGCATTGTGGGTGAGTCGGGGTCGGGTAAAAGTACCTTATTGAAGTCGCTTTCTGGCCGTCAAACACCAGACAGCGGTGAAGTGATTTACTTGCGTGGTGACGCGGATAAGCAAATCTCACAACTGGAAGATTTATACCAAATGGCAGAAAGCCAGCGTCGTCACTTGCTGCGTACCGAGTGGGGCGTGGTGCACCAACACCCAATGGATGGCTTACGCGGCCGAGTATCGGCGGGCGGCAACATTGGTGAGCGCTTGATGGCCGTAGGCGAACGTAACTATGGCGAAATTCGTGAGAAATCCGCGAAATGGCTCAGTGATGTTGAGATCCCAACGGATCGAATGGACGACATGCCGACGACTTTCTCTGGCGGCATGCAACAGCGATTACAGATCGCTCGCAACCTTGTGACTCACCCTAAGTTGATCTTTATGGATGAGCCGACTGGTGGTTTGGATGTATCGGTACAAGCTAAGTTGCTCGATCTTCTTCGCCGCTTGGTGACAGAGCTTGAACTGGCCGTGGTGATCGTAACCCACGATCTTGCTGTAGCTCGCTTGCTTGCCCATCGACTCATGGTGATGCGCCGCAGTGAAGTAGTAGAAAGCGGCCTTACTGATCAAGTGCTTGATGATCCTCAACATCCATACACACAACTGCTAGTTTCTTCTGTATTGCAGAATTAAGGACGATGACATGAATACCAAATTAACTGTAAACAACGTCAGCAAAACCTTTGTGCTGCACAATCAAAACGGCGTTGAACTGCCAGTATTAACAGGCGCTAACTTCTCAGTAGACAGTGGTGAATGTGTGGTTTTACACGGTCACTCAGGTTCTGGTAAATCAACGCTGTTACGTGCGCTTTATGCCAACTACCTAGTGGACTCTGGCTCAATTAACGTTGTACACCAAGGCAGCATGCTCGACCTTGCGAAAGCGACACCAAGAGAAATCATCAACGTACGTAAACACACCATAGGTTGGGTGAGCCAGTTCTTACGTGTCATTCCACGTATCAGTGCACTGGAAGTAGTGATGCAACCTATGTTGGAAATGGGTGGCTGCGCGCAAGAAGCACAAGAGAGAGCTAAGTTACTGCTGACTCGCTTAAACGTACCTGAGCATTTGTGGCACTTAGCGCCTGCAACCTTTTCAGGCGGTGAACAGCAGCGTGTAAACATCGCACGTGGTTTTATTGTTGATTACCCAATCCTACTGCTTGATGAGCCAACGGCTTCGCTTGATGCAACCAACAGTGCGGTAGTCGTGAGTTTGATTGAAGAAGCCAAAGCAGGCGGCGCTGCAATCATCGGTATCTTCCATGATGAAGCAACGCGAGATTTGGTCGCTGACCGACTGTATGACGTGAAGCTACAAAAAGACATTTCACCAAAACAACTCACAACAGCGTGTGCGTAAAGGGAGCTGACGCAAATGATTATTACCAACGTAAATCTGGTGCTTGAAAATGAAGTTGTACGTGGCTCGGTTGAGTTGCGAGACGGCGTGATTGCCAACATGTCTGACTCTACTAGCCAGCTTCCGGGTGCCTTTGATGGTGAAAATGGCTTCTTGATGCCGGGCTTGATTGAACTGCATACCGACAATCTAGAGAAGTACTTCACGCCAAGACCAAAGGTAAACTGGCCACCGCTTTCAGCGATGAGCGCTCATGATACTCAGCTGATTGGATCAGGCATCACTACTGTGCTTGATGCGGTTGCTTTAGGTGACTATCGAGATGGCAATCGCCAAGAGAATCTCGACCAGTTTATTAATACCGTAGCCGAGAGCCAGAAACGTGGTTTAACCCGTGCCGAGCACCGCATCCACTTGCGCTGTGAAGTGCCGCACTCGACTACTGTTGGCTTGTTTGAGCGTTACGTGAATATGCCAGAAGTCCAGTTGGTGTCCTTGATGGATCACGCGCCGGGTCAGCGTCAATTTGTGAACATTGATAAGTACCGTACTTACTATCAGGGCAAGTACAACATGACGGATGCCGAAATGGCGGCCTACGAAAAAGACCAAGTTGCTCAGTCACAGCGTTGGTCGAAACAGAATCGTGATGAGATCACCCGTCAGTGCCGTGATTTGAATATTCCAACCGCAAGCCATGACGATGCAACCAGCGCACATGTGACGGAATCTAAAGAGTTGGGCATGGTCATCGCAGAGTTTCCAACCACAGTTGAAGCTGCAAAGCGTTCTCATGAATTGGGCTTGAAGGTAATGATGGGTGCGCCAAACGTGATTCGTGGCGGTTCGCACTCGGGCAACGTCGCAGCGCATGAACTGGCATCTTTGGGCGTGTTAGATATTTTGTCTTCTGATTACTACCCAGTGAGCTTGTTAGACGCGGTATTTACGCTAGTGAATGATGAGCGCAATAACCTCGATGTAGCACAGGCGGTGCAATTGGCGACATTGAACCCAGCACAAGCTCTTGGCTTAACTGACCGTGGTGTCATCGCGGAAGGTAAGCGTGCCGATCTGGTATTAGCGCATCGTTTGGATGATCACCAGCTAGTATCTCGTGTGTGGCGTGAAGGCAAGAAGGTATTCTAATCCATGTCTAAAGGTCATTCATTTGATGTGAATGGGGTGGTGAACGCTGCCCCTAAAGCTGACAAACCGGGTCAGCTTTATTACGTAATTGGTCCTTCTGGGGCGGGGAAAGATTCAATTATCTCAGCGCTACGAGAGCAATTTGTTGAAGACTTGGTGGTCGCTCATCGCTACATCACACGTGCGGCCGATGCTGGTGGCGAAAACCACGTAGAGCTCAGTGATGATGAATTCTTCATTCGCTATTCACGCAATATGTTCGCGATGAGTTGGCAAGCGCACGGCATGAGTTACGGCATTGGCCAAGAAGTGTATCAGTGGATGGATGCCGGTTTGAGTGTCGTGGTTAATGGCTCACGTGCGTATTTGGATGCGGCAAGAGAGTTGTTTGGCGAACGATTAGTCCCTGTTGTGGTGAGTGTTAACCCTGAGGTGCTAGAAGCACGCTTGCGAGTTCGCGGACGAGAGAGTGAAGCGCAGATAGCCCTTCGCTTACAACGCGCGGTAGACTATTGTATCGATTCAGCATCAGGCTCATCGGCTCTCAATAATACGCTGTGTATTGATAATAGCGGCACGCTTGAGCAGAGCATTGCGCAGTTTGCCCGTTTAAAAGAACAAGCTGAAAGGCTCGCAGAACCCATAGGTGGTGTCGCATGAAGCTAACCATGTTAGGCACAGCCAACAGTGCGATGGTACCGGTTTATGGGTGTGATTGTTCGGTGTGTGTTTCTGCCCTTGAAGAACCAAGTTTAAGACGAGAAAAGTCATCAGCGTTCCTGGAACATAATGGCAAGTTTCTGCTGTTGGATGCCAATGTTCCTGATCTTATGTGCCGTTTTCCTGCGGGCTCGATAGACAAGATCTTATTGACCCATTACCACATGGATCATGTCCATAGTTTGTTTGATCTTCGCTGGGGCGCTGGCGATAAGATCTCGGTGATTTCACCGGGTGACCCGCTTGGCTGCGACGATCTTTATAAACATCCAGGTATCTTGGACTTTTCCCTGCGAGCACAAGCATTTAAATCATTTGATTGGCAGGGAATCACCATCACGCCTGTGCCACTCAATCACTCTAAACTTTGTCTTGGTTATTGCTTTGAATTTGATGGCAAGCGCTTGGCTTATTTAACCGACACGGTAGGGCTGCCAAAACAAACTGAGCGTTGGCTGAAAGAGTTTCCTGTTGATTGGTTAATTACCGATTGTAATTACCCGCCAATTGAAGACCCTCAAGCTCGAGCCAGCCTAAACCACAACGACTTCCACCATATTTTAGACATCGATGAAACTTGTCGCCCCACAAATCTTGGCCTGATTCACGTCAGCCACCACATGCTTGGCTGGGCTGCACAACATCCACAAGCCTTTTCAGAGCGACTGCGCATTCTCAACGATGGCGAGGAGATAACCCTATGAGTCAACCTCTTTCCCCTACCTTAAACAGCGAACCTAGCGTTGCTGAAAGTAGTAAGTTACACAACGTTGAACTTGGGCGTTGGATTGAAATCGCCGACCGTTGCGTGCTAAATAACGTGCAAGTCGGAGACTACAGCTACATCCAAAACGACTGTAACCTGATGTTTACCGAGATAGGTAAATTCACATCGATTGCTGCGGCGGTTCGCTTGAACCCGAGCAACCATCCGTGGTGGCGTCCAACGTTGCATCATTTCACTTATCGTCCGGGCAAGTATCAACTAGGTGAAGACCCTACTTCATTGGACGATGAGGTGTTCTCGTGGCGTGAGGAAGACAAAGTGCATGTTGGACATGATGTGTGGATTGGTCACGGCGTGATTGTTCTTCCGGGTATTACGATTGGCAATGGTTCGATCGTTGGCGCGGGTAGCGTGGTGACCAAGGACGTACCGCCATACTCGATTGTGGTTGGTAACCCTGCCAAAGTGCTGCGCCCTCGGTTTGACGACCCTAGCTATGCCGAGCGGTTAGAAAGCCTTGAGTGGTGGCATTGGGACGATGAAAAGCTCGCGGAGGCTTTGCCACTTTTCCAAAAAGATTGCGGCGAATTTTTGAGTCACTTTGAGCAAGCTTAAACTCGATACCCTTTAAATCTGAAAACGAAAAAGCAGCCTAAGTGGCTGCTTTTTGTTTACGATGGAAAGTGAAAATTTTGATTGATTCAAGTAATCAGTTCTTTGATGCTCAATGTTTCGCCAATAAGAAATCTTTAAAATGAATAGCAACGGCGGATGCGGTTGTGGCTGGTTGGTAGTACATATTTAGGCTCCAAATACTGGTGTCATAGCATTCAAAAATAGGCACTAGTGTTTTGTCATTGATGTGATTTTCTACCAAAAATTGCGGTAGATAAGCGATACCAGTTCCGTTAAGCGCGGCTTGAAGCAGTAGATCACTATCATTAACTTCCAACGACTTAGGGATTTTAATTATCTGGCACTCATTGTCCTTAGTGAATACCCAGTCATTACTTCCGGTGAGTGTCGTTGCAAACAGGCATAAATGAGTTTTTAATTCAGAAGGGCTTTGTGGGGTATTGTTTCTAGCAAGATATTCTGGAGAAGCGACGACGACAAAGGGGCTCTGCATTATTTCACGACGAACTAGGTGTAAGTCTTTTTCTCGATAGCCTTGATAGGATGCGTTCGCACTGATCGTAATATCACTGTCGGCGGCATGATCAAGTGCCCATGGTGAAATGTTGAGATTAAAAGTGACCTCTGGGTTAGTGCTGAGATATTCGCTAATGTGATTCATTAAAAAATGATTGGCGTAAACTGGGGTGCAAATTACATCAATATGACCTTTATCGTGTTTTTGATAGTCTTGCATGGTACGCATGATGGTTTCAGATTGGTCAACGAGCACTGAAAACTCATCAAATAAGGTTTGACCCGCAGGGGTGGGCTTTAACAAGCGGTTGTTACGTCGATACAGTGGCATTCCAAATTTTTGCTCAAGTTCCTGAAGCCAGCGGCTACCTGCTGATACTGATATGTTGAGCTTGCGAGCTGCGGCTGAAATTGACCCTGTGCGTACAACGTAAATAAAAAATGCCATTTTATCTAACATCAAAATCTCCTAGATCGAGTCAACGAAAAGGCAGGCAATGTTTAAAAATGCCTGCCTTTAATACTATTTACACCGTTGCTTCTGCTGTTTTGCTTGGAACTTTTTTACCTAATTTTTTAGCCATTACTTTTTCCATGTCTTCAAGGGCAACTCCTTTCGTCTCTGGAACGTACTTAACAACGACTACCATACAAATCAGGGACAACGCTGCGAATACCCAAAAGGCGAAAGCGCCGTTAAAGTTTTCTTTCAGATATGGGTTTTCGTTAAGCATTGGGAAGCTTTGAGTCACAATAAATCCTGTAAACCATTGTGCACCCACGGCGATAGCCATTGCTCTTGAACGAATACTGTTTGGGAAGATTTCTGAGATCATCGTCCAACATGCACAGCCCCAGGATGTGGCATAAGCGACTACATACAAACACAGTGCAAACAGTGCTGCGTAACCTTCCGTTCCGGTATAGAGCACATATCCGACGATTGTCATGCCGAGTGCACAGCCCAAAGTTCCGTATTTCATGAGCGGTAGGCGACCAACTTTGTCGATTAAGTACATACCTAATCCGTTACCAAGAATGAACACCACACCTACAAATGTTGTTTGGAACAACGCGTTCTCGGTACCACCCGCAATAGGTTTTAGAATTTCTGGTGTGTAATACATAATGACGTTGATACCAGTAAGTTGCTGAGCTGCCGCAACAAATGTACCGATGACAAGAATGGAAAAAAGAAGGGGAGAGCGTAAGCTTATTTTACTGTTTTTTGATGCATTTGCAGGGACTAAAGATTTTTGGATCTCGAGGATAACTCTGTCTGCATGTTCTGGGTTGGAAATTCGAGAGAGTGTTTCTTTTGCCTTACCAATTTGTCCCTTGAGTACTAGCCAGCGCGGGGATTCTGGAATCATGATTAATAGACAGCCGAACAGTGTCGCTGGCAATACTTCAGAAGCGAGCATCCAACGCCATCCAACATCAACCAACCAGGCTTCAGACATCCCTTTCGCAATTAGGTAGTTAACGTAGAACACACCAGTTTGGCCTATAACCGCTGATTGTTGAAACATACTGACTGCTCGACCGCGAAAATCTTTTGGTGCAACCTCAGACATGTACATTGGGGACACCACACAAGCGATACCAACTGCCACACCGCCGATGATTCTGAGTAACACATAGATGGTAAATGTAGGTGCGATAGCGGAACCGATGGCGGAGATGATAAACAATACAGCAGACAAAAAGAGTGCACTTCGACGACCGTATTTGAGGGCAACGGTTCCTGCGGATACAGCTCCGATAATACTTCCTAAAACTACGCTAGATACTGCCCAACCCGTTTGAGCGGGTGTTAAACCAAAGTGATCTCTGATTGGCCCAATTGCTCCGGATATTACGGCAGTATCGTAGCCGAGTAGGATCCCCCCTAGCGCGGCGATACAACAAATTCTAACTATGTAAGCGATATTATGTTTGTGAGACTGTGTCCCATTATTAGGTGACATTACATACTCCTTTGTATTGTCCATACACTCTCTTAACCATCAAATAAGTTAGTGCTGGGCGATTATTCGATACTCGGTGAATGTAGGGTTAGAGTATCGAATTAATAACTCGCCAATGAATTTAGTAATAATAATAAATAGATTTGATAAATATTTTTCATTCTAGCGACGTTGAGAATCATAATAGCTCAGAATGACTACGGCTATTAAATTAATGTCTCTTCGGTCAATAATGTTAACCTGATCAAGGTGTGGAAAATATTTTTCAAATGATTGTATTTGTATAACATCTTGTTTTTATTAATATTAATTAAGTGTGATCTGTGCCATTCTTTTTCTTAATCCCCCGTCAATGCTAGCTTTTTCCATATATTTTGAAAAATGGAAAGTTAATTTTTCAAAATGAAAAATATTTTTCATTTGGTTTGGTTTGGATTATATTGAATCTCAGTGAAGCAAACCTGTATGGTCAAATTTTCAAACAGATGCAGTGATACGATCTAATTGAAATTTCATTGGCCTAAGTACATTAAATATAAAAATTTTGGAGTACGACCATGAGCAAAGTTCAATACGGAATTAGCCCTTTAACTTGGACAAACGATGACATGCCAGAACTGGGTGGTGAGATCCCGTTGGAGACATGTTTGAGTGAAATGTCTGAGTCTGGCTTTACTGGTACCGAGCTAGGCACTAAATACCCGAGAGATCCGGAAACTCTTATTCCTTTGTTGAAAAATCACAACCTAGTATTGGCATCTGGTTGGTTCAGCGGAAATTTGATGACATCAACTGCAGAAGAAGAAATTGCAGAAATGCAAGGTCATATCTTGCTGCTTAAAGCTGCTGGTTGCAAAGCGATGGTTTACGGCGAAGTGAGTAATACAGTGCATGGCGACATCAGCAAGCCGTTATCATCTCGCGTGATTTTGACTGAGGAAGAGTGGAAAACTTACGCTGAAAAATTAACTACTGTTGCTGATTATCTGTTGAATAAACATGACATCAAGCTTTCCTTCCACCATCACGTAGGAACGATTGTTGAGACAGAAGAAGATATCAATCGTTTGATGGAAGCTACAGGTGATTCTGTTTATCTGACACTTGATACAGGCCACATTACTTATGGTGGTGGCAACCCTGTCAATGTTATTGAGCGTTGGGGTCATCGTATCGGTCATATGCATTTTAAAGACCTTCGTATTGAAGTTATGAACGCAGCTCGTGATGCTGATAAATCATTTTTAAACGCAGTGCTTGATGGGGTATTCACTGTTCCTGGTACTGGTGATGTGAATTATGACGACGTGTTTGCTGCACTAAAAGCGCGTAATTATGAAGGCTGGCTACTGGTAGAAGCGGAGCAAGATCCTGCTAAAGCACACCCACTTACGTTTGCTAAAACGGCTTACGAGAACATCACGGGTTACGCAAATAAATACGGCTTGTAATAACAAATGGCTTATTGAGGGGCTATCTCCCCAATAAGCCAGAGTCGACACATGGACAATACGTAGTTGGCAAGGTAACTCGGCAATTACGTATCAGAAAGATCGAGGAAGAAGATGAAAACTGTACGCCTAACCGTTGCTGAAGCCTTAGCTAAATATCTTGCAGCGCAGAAAATTGTAGTCGATGGAAAAGAAGAGCAATTATTTGGTGCTGCTTTCGCCATTTTTGGTCACGGTAATGTGACATGTTTTGGTCAACAGCTAAAAAATATCGAAGAAAAAATCCCAACGTGGCGTGGTCAAAATGAGCAATCAATGGCTACGGCTGCCATCGCTTATGCAAAAGCGAATAAGCGTCAACGTATAGGTATTGCGACCAGCTCAATTGGCCCTGGTGCCACTAATATGGTTACTGCAGCGGGTATTGCCCATACAAACCGCCTGCCATTATTACTTATCTCTGGTGATGCTTATGTAAGCCGTCTTCCAGATCCTGTCTTGCAACAGCCGGAAAACTTTGAAGATCCATCGGTGACCTCTAACGACGCATTCAAACCATTGACTCGTTACTGGGATCGCGTGTTGTCGCCTGCCCAATTGATGCATACGCTTCCACAAGCACTAGATACTATGCTTGACCCTGCGACTTGTGGACCTGTTTTTCTTGGATTGCCGCAAGATGTTCAAGGTATTGCTTACGATTTCCCAGAGATATTTTTCGAAGAGAAATGTCATCGTATCCGTCGCCCTGAGCCGGAAATGGTCGTACTAGAAGAAGCGAAAGAGATCTTAATTAAAGCGAAGAAGCCTTTGATTATTTCAGGTGGCGGCGTGCACTACTCACTTGCAACCGATGAACTAGCCGCGTTCGCAGCTAAGCATAACATCCCTGTTGTCGAAACTATTGCAGGCCGTGCCACCATGCTGCAAGACAATCCACTTAATGCTGGGCCTATCGGCGTTACTGGCTCTAACTCTGCTAACCATATGGCTAACGAAGCTGATGTCGTACTTGCGATTGGTACACGTTTACAAGATTTCACTACGGGATCTTGGAGCGTATTCAAAAATCCAGAAATGCAGCTAGTTAGTATTAACGTGGCCAAATTTGATGCGATTAAGCATCGCTCTCATCCCGTTATTGGTGATGCGAAAACCAGTATGACGAAATTATCTGGTCTTTTGGCTGACTGGCGATCAGGTGATGAGTGGTCTTCAAAAGCGAAAGTAGAAGCCGATGAGTGGAAAGCGTTAGTTCAACGTCGTACTCACCCACAAGCCGGTGAATTGCTTGAAGGCACCTCTTCTTATGCTGAAGTGATTGGCAAGCTAAACCGCAGTATGGAAGAGGGTGACACAGTATTAACTGCCGCTGGCGGATTGCCTGCTGAACTGTCCATGAACTGGCAGAATTACCAAATCGGTAAATTTGATATCGACTTTGGGTACTCGTGTATGGGGTATGAGATCGCGGGTGGTTGGGGGGCGAAAATCGCCAACCCAGATAATGATGTTGTGGTGCTTGTCGGTGATGGTTCGTATCTTATTCAAAATTCAGATATTTACTCGTCGGTTCTTACTGGCCACAAGATGATCGTCGTTGTTTGTGACAATGGTGGCTTCGCTGTTATCAATAAGCTTCAAAACAATACGGGTAATGAATCATTCAATAACCTGCTGGAAGATTGTCGCCGCCCAGACGGAGAGTTAGCTCGTGTTGACTTTGCTAAGCATGCAGAAGCACAAGGTGCCATCAGCGAAAAACTGACCTCTATTACCGACTTTGATGCAGCATTTGCAAGAGCGAAAGAAGCTGACCGTACCTACGTTATCGTTGTGGACATTGACCCAGTATCTCCTGCGGCATGGTCGAAATGTGATTGCTGGTGGGAAGTGGGGCTTCCTGAGGTTACGCGTAACGAAGAGACCGCAAAGAAAGTCGCTGATTGGGAAGAGGGCCGTGCGGCTCAGCGTCGCGGTGTTTAATCAAGAATATCCAAAATTAAAATCACAATAACTTTAACCACTGATACATCACTCAATCAGTCGATGTATCAGATAACGGAGCAAGATTATGTTTAATGAAGAACGTCGTTTTGAACAACCTCTACGCTGGGCAATGATCGGTGGTGGACGTGGCAGTCAGATTGGTTATTCACACCGAAATGCTGCACAACGAGATGGACTGTTTAAGCTGGTTGCTGGCGCTTTTGATTTAGATGCTGGGCGCTGCAGAGATTTTGGAACCAACTTAGGATTAGACCCTGAGCGTTGTTATGCGAATTACAAAGAGATGTTCGCAGCAGAAGCACAACGTGAAGACGGGATTCAGGCTGTATCTATTGCCACGCCAAACTCTACGCACTACGAGATTTGTAAGGCAGCACTCGAAGCAAACCTTCATGTTGTTTGTGAAAAACCTATCACGTTTACATCTGAAGAGGCGGAAGAACTAAAAGTTATCGCCGAGCAAAACAATCGAGTGATTGGAGTGATGTATGGCTACAGCGGCTTCCCTATGGTGCAGCAAGCTCGTGAAATGGTACAGCGTGGCGACTTAGGTGACATCCGCGTTATCAATATGCAGTTTGCTCATGGTTTCCATAACGAAGAGTACGAACTTAACGATCCTGGCTTGAAATGGCGCGTAAGCCCAGAAGTATCAGGTCCAACGTATGTGCTGGGTGATATCGGTACGCACGCATTTTACTTGTGCGAAGTAATGACTGGCCTTGAAGTAGACCGCTTAGCTTGTATGCGTCAGAGCTTTATTAAATCACGTACACCGTTAGAAGATAACGCACACGTAATGATGGAATTCAAAGGTGGCGCAGTAGGCACACTTTGGGCTTCTGCGGTAAATGCTGGCTCTATGCACCAACAAAAAATCAGAATTGTGGGCTCTAAAGCATCGATTGAGTGGTGGGATGAACAACCAAACCAACTGCGCTTAGAAGTGCAAGGTGAACCATCGCGTATTCTTGAACGTGGTATGGGCTACTTGCACCAAGATGCGCCTGGCGTCGCTGTAAATCGAGTGGGCGGTGGTCATGCTGAAGGTTACTTCGAATCTTGGGCGAACCTGTACCACCGTTTTGCACTTGCGTTTGACGCGGCAGAGCGTGACGACCAGCAAGCGCTGTCTGATATTTGGTTCCCTGGTATTGATGCGGGCATTGAAGGTGTACGTTTATGTGAGAAGTGCGTTGAGTCTGCGGACCAAAACGCTGCTTGGGTTGAATACAGCAGATAGGAACTGACCATGACAAAGATTGCACTTCCAAAAGATCGCAAGCTGGATGCCATCGTATTAGGCCGAGCTGGCGTTGATCTCTACGCTCGCGAATTCAATACCGACATGGCTGATATATCAGGCTTTAACAAATTCGTTGGCGGCTCTGCAGCAAACATCGCAGTAGCAGTTAGTCGTTTGGGTGGTAGAACAGGCTTTATTGGTTGCGTGGCAAATGACGCGTTTGGTGACTACGTAAAAGGTTATATGCAGGATCAAGGTATCAACCTTGACGGAATGATGACTGATGACACGGGCTCTCGAACTTCTGTTGCATTTACTGAGATGAAGCCAAGCGACTGTACAGTGCTGATTTATAGAAACAACGCATCAGACCTAACCATAAAACCAGAACAGGTGAGCGCAGAGTATATCGCGAGTTCTAAAACTCTGGTTGTAACTGGTACCGCACTTTCAGAGAGCCCAAGCCGTGAAGCTACGCTCATTGCTATGGAGCATGCTCGTCGAGCGGGCACGGTGGTGATTCTTGATGTTGATTACCGTCCATATTCTTGGCGCTCAGATGTCGATGCATCCATTTATTACGGTATTGCTGCGGGTTTATCTGACATTGTCATCGGCAATCGTGAAGAGTTCGACATGATGGAAACGGTCTTGGCACCCGGTAATCAAGATGATGACCAAACGGCAGAACGATTTTTACGTGAAAACACTCAAGTGGTTGTGATCAAGGCTGGAGAGCTTGGTTCTAAAGTGTATTGCAAAGATGGCTATAAGTTTGAACAAGGCATCTTCCGAGTCAAGGTGAACAAACCATTTGGTTCTGGGGATTCGTTTGCTGGTGGTCTTATTTGGACGCTCATCAATGACGGTGAACTTGAGGATGGTGTTCGTCATGGTTCGGCTGCTGCGGCAATTAATGTGAGTGGCGAAAGCTGTACTGAGGCAATGCCAACCAAGGAAGAACTGCTCGATTTTATTGAGAGCCGAGCGTAACGCTTTTGACTTGAACCTTCTTTACAGATCAAGGAATGAGTCAGTCGGATCGGTAATTTTCTCAGCCATTAATACGCTTTGGATTACGAACCATCTCGGTCCGACATTTTTATTCGTTTTGAATTAAATAATAAGAACTATGTTGAGTTGCAACGACGACTCGACGAATGAGGAGAAAGGATTATGGGTAAGCATATACCCCCATTTAATAATCAAAACCAGCCAATCGTTGATGTTAACGATGAGGTTACACCACTTTGTTATTTCAACCAGGTTCACTTAAGCCAGAGTGAGCAACACACTCACACTGTTGAAGGGTATGAGTCGGTAGTTGTACTTGCTGGTGGTACGTGTTGTATCACAGTGAGTAACGGTGTCGATGAGCCTCAAGTCTTTGATAATATAGGTAAGCGTCGCACGGTATGGGACGGTGAGCCTGAATCTGTTTATGTACCGCTTGGTTATACAGCGACTATTGATTGTGTCAGTGAAAGCGCAGATGTGATGATTGCAGGTGGTAAATTTGATGCCTCATTAGAACCGTTCTGCGTTCGAGCTGATGAAGTTGAAATGGTTCAATACGGCTCAGATGATACAAAAACACACCGTAAGATCAAACATGTACTTGGGCAAAGTAATGCTGACAAACGTGGCCGTTTACTTGTCAGTGAGCTATTTACGGTTGGCGCTGGTGGTTGGTCTGGTTTTCCTCCACATAAACATGATGAAGACCGCGTCAAAGAAGATGGCAGCAAAGAGACATTATACGAAGAGGTGTATCAATTCCGTTTCAATCCTGATTTTGGTTTCGGCGCACAGTTTTTATACGAACATGAAGACGATTTTGGTCCTGTTTATCACGTTCGCACAGGTTCAGTAATCGCTATTGATAAGGGATACCACCCGAGTGTAGCTGCGCCGGGCTATGAAATGTATTACTTCACCATCATCGTAGGGAAAACGTCTAAGTCTTTGATTCAGCACTTTGACCCTCACCATGAATATCAAGTTGAAACCATTCCAGGCATCAAGGATATGATCGCCAAGTTTAAGTAGAGGGATACGTTATGTTGGTTAATTTAAACGATTTATTACCTGATGCGGCTGCATCAAATTATTCAGTTCCCTGTTTTAATGTCTTTGGCTTTGAAGATGCTCGCGCAGTCGTAGAGGCTGCGGAAGAAGTGAACAAACCGGTTATCTTAGCGTGTAACAAAGATGTCGTTGATTTTTATGGGGTAGAAACGGCAGCGGCGATGTTTTTAGGTCTAGCGACTAAAAGTACAGTGCCAGTTTGTCTGCACCTCGATCATACCTATGAAGAAGACATTGTATATCGAGCATTAAAGGCCGGCTTTAGCTCGGTGATGTTCGATGGCTCACAGTTGAGCCTAGAAGAGAACATCGCTCGAACTCGCAAAGTCGCGGATGTCGCCCATGCATTAGGCGCTTCGGTAGAGGGTGAAATAGGTTCTGTTCCATACGATGAAGGTCGTGACCATATCAAAACAATAGATACTAGCCCTGCTGATGCAGCTAGGTTTGCTCGCGAAAGTGGTGCTGATTGCGTGGCGATTTCTGTCGGTAATGTCCACCGTCTAACCGAACCAACATGCACTATTGATTTTGGCTTACTTGACCGTATTTCAGCCGAAGTGACGATACCATTGGTGATACATGGGGCTAGTGGGATTCGAGACGAAGATATGGCGAGACTTAAGCAAAGTCGTGTCTCTAAGTTCAATATCGGCACCTGCTTACGTCAAGCCTTAGGTAACAATCTACGCGGCTATATGAATGATGAACCAGAGAAGTTTGATAGAATTTACTTTATGCAAAAAGCAATGCCGTACGTAAAAGATGAAGCTATTCGAAACTTCGAACTTTTATCTTAGAATTAATACCCCAAGTGTTAAAGCTTGGGGTATTATTGATTTATAAACCAATATTTAACGGGAAAGAAGTTAGGTATGGAAGTTGAAACTAACGAGATTGTACATGTGCCTAGTGATTTAGACTCTCTGAAAGAGTTAATCGTCAAACGCTATGACAATTTGAGTCAACGCTTACAGCAAGTCGCGGACTATGTGTTAGCCCAGCCTATGCTAGTTGCCGTTGAGACTATGGCGACCATTGCGGAACAAGCCAATGTCCCATTGTCGACCTTAAGTCGATTTTCAAATGCGATGGGCTTTAGTGGGTTTAGCCAAATGCAGGCTCTGTTTAGAGACCAATATCTAAATAGACCTCGGGATTATAAAGACCGAGTGCGCAAAGCAAGAGACCAAGAAACATATCAACCAGAATCGCCAACCGCTATTTTTAATGATTACGGTGTCGCTAACGTTGAAGCGATAGAAAAATTACAAGTATCAGTTTCACCACAGAAGCTTGAAAGAGCCGTGAGCCTGATGGATCAAGCCGAAACGATATATATACAAGGGATGCGCCGAGCTTATCCGGTTGCTTTTTACCTTTGGTATGCTCTTATGAAATCGGATAACAATGTTGTCTTGCTTGATGACCATGGAGGGATGCTGACCCCTATGATACGTAATATGAACGATAAAGACGTATTGCTTACTGTGACTTTTGCTCCTTATGCTATGGAAACCAGCAATGTCATAGAGTGTGCTCATGACCGAGGTGTCCCTAT
The DNA here is from genome assembly GCF_023161685.1 of Vibrio sp. 1CM8B. Classification (NCBI taxonomy): domain Bacteria; kingdom Pseudomonadati; phylum Pseudomonadota; class Gammaproteobacteria; order Vibrionales; family Vibrionaceae; genus Vibrio; species Vibrio sp. 1CM8B. Next base: position 498,849 of record NZ_JALNTU010000003.1, on the reverse strand, counting down.
CATCGCGATCGCAGATAACCAGATGATGGCGCATGGCAGTAAGATGGACGTGTGTTTTGAAGTGGAAGAAGGGGAGGTGATGGGCTTTCGATCGCTGAGTTCTTCGATGTACCTAGCTCAAACATTAGCTGTTAGTTTGATGTGTCGTGAGATTAAATAGCGTTTACCTCAGAATGTTCTAGATAACACTAAAAAGCCGATAGTTATCGGCTTTTTTAATGTTTGCGAAAAACCTAAATAAAGTGACTGCCGAACATAGAAAAAGCTACCGTATTGGCAGCTTTTTTAGCTCAGAATAGTTGGAGTGTTCTGGTTATGAGAACAAACGCTTCATGCCTGAAAACATGCTAGTGGCTGTCTCGTAATGATCGCCTTCCCAAAGTTGATCATTGAGAAACTCACCAGAATAGAACCCGTCATATCCTGTACCTTGAATGGCTGACGTCCATTCTTGTAGTGGAATGTCTCCTTGGCCTAGCAAGCAATTTCTAAGTTCTTTCTCATCGACCCAAGGCGCACCAACTTCAGGGCGGTGTCCATCGGAAAGATGAACATTGTAGATGAGCGATTTATCAATCTTAGCCATATCTTCCGGTGTTGCCCCGCGGCATGCCCAAAAGTGCCAAGTGTCGAGCACAAAGCCAAAGTTATCTCGGTTGACTGCATCATGTAATTGATAATATTGCTCTAACGTAGCAATGGGGGTCCATGCTGCACCTTCGTATTGGAAGCGGATTCCATGCTCTCTTCCGATATCGGTTATATTGCGGATGTTTTGTGCAGTAATACGAATGTTATCTTCAACCGATAGGCCTGTCAGCGCCTCGAAAGCGTTTAACTGAATGGTTGGCGCACCAATGTCTTTGGCAAACTCACACAGAATTTCTGTATCTCTAAATAACTGGTTTTGTGCTTCTTTGGTCGTACTCTCCACACTACCTATAATATCAATTGCAGAAGGCGCAATATTAGCGTCGTTTAGCCTTGTTTTGAGGTCTTGGCTCGTTAAACCAGCATTGATGTATCGCCACAACTTTTCCGTATGGATTTCTAACCCGTCATAGCCTGTTTCTTTTGCCAAACGGATATCGCTAACAATATTATTGTGTAGTGAACACATCCCGTGTAGTGCATAGCGCATAAAATAGTCCTTTGTCAGTCGCCAAAAAGCTTGTGCTGTTGGCGTAATTAATCGCGTTAAGACCATTATCCTCTTTGTGATAAATTTTTTCCATTGGCTTTCCTTTTATCTGTGATACTAACTAGGTAAAAATAAATTTGACTATTTTTAGGTCGATATTGCGTGGATTTGTGGACTTTTATCATGTAGGTTTAATGATAATATTTTTTCATTTTATTGGCTTGGTCTGTTAATTCTCGGTTCCGGAGTAACGGGTTCTGTTAATGAAAAATGGAATATAAATTGGAAATCAGAGGGTCACTAAGATGTGACCGTATTTAGCTATCGTTGTTTATTCACTTAAGCAGCCACTCTACGTCATGAGGGAAAGTATGTTTAACATCGCTTTATTTGGTGCGGGACGCATTGGCAAAGTTCACGCGGTTAATATTGATAACCACCCGAGAACAACCTTGTATTCTATTGTCGATCCATATGTGGGGGGCGCTAACCAACTAGCAAGCCAATACAATGCAAAAATCCAAACAATTGAAGAGGCTATGGCTGACCCCAATATCCATGGAGTGTGCATCGGTTCTGCAACCGACACACACGCTGATTTTATTGAGCTAGCGGCAAAGAATGGCAAGACGATCTTATGTGAAAAACCTATCGACTTAGAATTGAGCCGTGTTCGTGATTGCCTGGGCGTGATTGAACAATATCCAGTGCCAATGCTGGTTGGTTTTAATCGCCGCTTTGACCCTCAGTTTCGTAAGCTAAAAACTCAGCTAGGTGCTGGTGTGATCGGTAAGGCAGAATCGTTGCTGATCACGTCTCGTGACCCTTCGCCACCACCGGCACATTACGCTAAAGCTTCCGGTGGTATGTTTCGCGATATGAGCATCCATGATCTTGATATGGCGCGCTTTATCCTTGGAGAAGATCCAATCTCAATTACTGCACACGGTAGTTGCATGGTTGATGAAGCTATTGGTGAAGCTGGAGATATTGATACTGCTGTTATCGTTATGAATTTTCCATCGGGCGCGATGGCCACTATTTCAAACAGCCGTCGTTCTGGTTATGGTTATGATCAGCGCCTTGAACTGCATGGCGAGAAAGGCTTACTACAAGCGGGCAATATGAAAGAGGATCTCGTTCAGTATTGGGGGGAAAGTGGTTGTGTTAGCGCGAAACCGCAGCATTTTTTCTTAGAGCGTTACGAACAAGCATACATCAATGAATGGGATCACTTCGTTGAGGTTCTAGCAGGTGAAGCAGCGCCGCTTTGCAGTGGTAAAGATGGAGAGTTTGCTCTTGTGCTTGCTGAGGCTGCTTTAGAGTCCATGAACACTGGGGTAACGGTCAAACTCTAACCAAGAGGTTTGTAGATTTAACCACTCGCAAGGTGTTACTGGCTTAGGCAAGGCAGAACTTAGAATTAATCGAGGGTTCTGCCTTTTTTAAATGCGAGTGATACTGCCAAAGATTGTGCAAGGCATAATGAAGCCGATTGTGATCGAAAGGCATCGACACTGGCTTCTTTTACTGTAAAACACACGTCGCTGAATGCCGATAGTGGGCTGACTTGATTATCGGTAATCACGATTTGTTTGGCCCCCGCTTTAGACGCTATTTCACACAGTTTGATCGTTTCTTCCGCATATGGATTAAAACTAATTGATACAACCACATCATTAGGCCCAACCATACTTACCTGTTCTTCAAACATCCCGCCTAAACCATCGATAAGGAATGCTCTACATTCGATATGACGTAGTGCATATGTGAGGTATGACGCCACGCTAAATGAGCGTCTTAGCCCAATTAGATAAATGTTATCAGCATTGGCTAGAACATCGACTGCTTGCTTGAGTTTCTCGGAAGAGGTGAGCTTGGCAAGTTGCATCATTGCATGTGAGTTGGCTTGAGCAAATTCGTATAAAATATCTTCAGGCTCTTCTTGCAGACTGCCATCATTGAGCTCCTTAACTAAACGCGTACGTTGAGTGTAGCTGGCGGTTTCTTCTACAAGGTTTTGACGGAATATTTGTTTCAACTCGTTAAAGCCATTAAACCCAAAGGCATTTGCAAAGCGTATTAGTGTCGACGGTGGAACATCGGCCGCCTTGGCAATGACGGCAACCGTGTCAAAGGCTATGCTGTTTGAATTTTCGAGTACATAATGCGCGACTTGTTGTAGTCGTTTACTCAACGTACTGTGTTGTAGACGAATTTGGTTCTCTAGTTCGTTGAGATTCGTAGCTGCATGCATAAACAACATCCTAAGTTTAACGGCGAAGATGACCGGAAGGTTTTCTATATATCAGAGTAGATAGATGATGTGAAGTCGAGTTGGCGCAAATGAAATATTTATTTCACTTTAGATGATATTTAAGAAAGAGACATAACAATCACGCTCTAAACAAAAAAATGCCACGAGAGTGATGAGCTTACGTGGCATGGAAAACCTCATTTGAGGACCCTACATTCAACTTGTTGTATGAGCGATTTATTTATGGTTAACATAAACGCTTAGCGCTTCTTGCGAATCACATCAGCATTCTTAATCAAGATGTTAAAGTCAGCGTAAAGTGCACAGCGGCTACTCATCTACGTATTTATTTACTTTTCTTTTGGCGCTTCATATCAAAAATAACGGCTACGACAATCACTAAGCCTTTTACTACTTGTTGCCAATAGGCTGATACATTGAGTAGGTCGAGTCCGTTTTGTAGTACTCCCATAATCATGGTGCCTACGATAGTTCCTTGGATTGTTCCTATTCCGCCGGCATGCGATACCCCACCAACAGTGGCAGCAGCGATAGCATCAAGTTCATACATGTTACCTAAGCCAGGTTGACCTGAATTGATTCGAGCCGTCAAGATAAGCGCAGCAATACCAGCCAGAAGACCAGCGTAGACGTAGACAAGAATTTTGTATTTGGTTACGTTGATGCCTGATACGTAAGCTGCAGTTTCGTTGCCTCCGATTGCATAAGCATATTTACCAAACCTGGTGTAGTTGAGTAGCACATAGGTGAACAAGGCCATAACGAGGAATATCACCACGGGCACGGGGATCCCCGCTATGTTTCCTTGTCCGATCCATTGGTATGAATCGATTAAGCTACTGATAGGGCGACCGTCTGAATAGAGTAATGCAGCCCCGCGAGCTATGATCATCATGCCTAATGTTGCAATGAACGGGGGGATACCTGTATAGGCGATTAGCGCACCGTTAATCAAGCCACAGAGAGCTCCCACACCTAGTGCAACCAAAATAGGGACAATAACAGGCAGCTCAGGCAGGTTGGGGTACATTCTCATCCCCCAATCGAGGGTTTGAGCTGTGCTCGCTGAGACTACAGCTGCAACCGCAAGTACTGAGCCGGATGAAAGGTCAATACCGCGAGTGATGATGATGATTGTTACACCTAAGGCGAGCAGGCCGATACTGGCCATCTGAGTCATTACATTAAGTAAATTGGCAACGGTGAGAAACACCGGAGACAGAATACTCATGACAATACACATGCCGACAAAGACGACGTAGATCGCGTACTTGGATAAAAAACGTGTTTTTTTGCCAGTTTCGGGCTGTTCTGAAGTGGCTTGAAGAAGTTTAGCTATCATAACTACTTTCCTTGATATGTTGGATTAGCTTATTGTTTTTAGTTGAACGCCAATGACATGACTTGCTGTTGTGAGGCTTCGTGACCGTCGAGCTCACCTTTAAATTGCCCATCGTGCATGACGAGAATACGGTCGCTCATTCCAATCACCTCTGGTAACTCAGATGAGATCATGACCAAGCTTTTACCCATGCCGGTGAGTAGGCGCATCAATTTATAGATTTCAGATTTGGCGCCAACATCAATGCCTCGAGTTGGCTCGTCGAGAAAGAGAATGTCTGGTTTAGTTAGCATCCAGCGCGCGAGTAATACTTTTTGTTGGTTACCACCACTCAAGTTATCGATGGCTTCAGACATACCTGGCGTTTTTACTTTGAGAGTCGAACATTGCGTTGAGCAGTCTTTTTGCATTTTTCTTACATCAAGTAGGTTAACGACTCTATTGCGATAAGCATCAAGGTGGGCGATGGAGGTGTTAGCGAAAATATCCAGCATCAAGTAAAGCCCGGAGTGACGTCGGTCTTCTGTTAGGAAGGCCATTTTGTGATTGATAGCATCGGTTGGCGTTTTGATTTCTACTTGATCGCCGTTGATCCAAATCTCACCGACATCTTTTTGTCTTACGCCAAACAGAGTTTCAATTAATTCGGTGCGCCCAGAGCCAACAAGGCCAGCGATGCCAAGAATTTCACCTTCATGCAGCTTGAAGCTGATGTCACTGAATTGCCCCTCAACAGTTAGATTTCGGACGTCTAATCTGACTTTTCCCGGTTTGGCGGTGATCGGTGGATAAACATCGCCTAAATTACGTCCTACCATCATGTGAACGAGTTCGTCATTATTAGTCGATGAAGCTTCTCTCTCACCAATAAAATTGCCATCTCGAAAGATTGTAATGTCATCACAGATACGGAATATTTCGTCCATTTTATGGCTGATATATACGACCGCCACTCCCTGAGATTTAAGTAGTTCTATGATCTCAAATAGGTGGTCAACTTCTTTACCTGTAAGGGCTGAAGTTGGTTCATCCATGATGATCACTTTCGAGTGATACGAAATGGCCTTTGAAATCTCGATCATCTGCATTGTGGCTACCGTGAGCTCACTCATAGGCGTTCTAGGGTCGAGTTGCAGGTCCAATTTTTCTAACAGCTTGGTAGTGTCGCTGTACATTTTTCCGTGATCGATAAGGTTGAATGGTCCTTTGGTCGGCTCTCTACCTAGCCAAATGTTTTCTGCAATACTTCGGTGAAGTATTGGGGACAACTCTTGGTGGATCATCGATATTCCAGCTTCAAGGGCATCTTTAGCACCACTGAAGTTAACTGGCTGACCTTGATAATGGATGGTGCCGCTATCTCTTTGGTAAATACCAAAAAGAACTTTCATTAGGGTGGACTTACCTGCGCCGTTTTCACCCATTAAGGCCATGACACGACCTTCTTTTAATGTGAGTTGCACATTATCAAGGGCTTTCACTCCGGGAAATGACTTTGATATTCCACGCATTTCTAGTAAGGCTTGACTCATATTTACTGCTCCGATTGAAATGATCTATGCACGAACCTTGTTAGTGGGGTGGCACATAGATCATATGAGTGAAGAGGGCGTTAGCCTTGCTTAGCTTTGAATTCTTCTAGGTTGTCTTTGGTAACAAGCTCTGCAGGAATCCAAGTGATTTTCTCGCGTGGCTGATTTTTGATACCACTGATTGCGGCATCAATTGCGCCCCGAGCTTGGCCACCACCATCTTGGAATACAGTGGCGTCAAGAGCGCCATTTTCAATTGCCATTAAGCCATCAGGAGTTGCATCAACGCCGACCACAATCGTGTCATCGAGTTTCCCTGCAGCACGCAGAGCTTGAATTGCACCTAGAGCCATATCATCGTTATTGGCAATAATTACATCGAGTTTATCTCCCGAATTGATCCAGTTTTCCATTACGACCATTGCTTGCGAGCGTTGCCATAGAGCGGTTTGTTTGCGAGTGATGTTGAAATCAGGCTTATCTTGGAAGTAATCTTCGACGCCTTCTGTACGAAGAATTGCAGCTTCAATTGTCATCATGCCCATCAGAATTCCAATGTTTCCACCTTCACTTTTATCTGCGACGTACTTAGCTTGTTCTTTACCAAATTGCAGCTCTTCAGAGCCAACGTACGCAACACCTTCAGGTAAATAAGAAGGGCGACGGTTGAGGTAAACGAGCTCAATTCCGGCATCTAGAATCTTGTCCGTCATAGGTTGGGTCGCGTCAGTATTAACGGGTACTAAAATGATGCCGTCGACTTGTTGGATAATGAAGTTTTGAACTTGGCCAAGCTGTTTCACTGTGTCTTCCTTGGCGTCCACAAAAATGAGCTCAACGTTATCTTGCTTTTCAGCGTATGCCGTCATGGAGTCTTTCATGTTTACAAGAAATGTATCGTCGAAGTTGGGGATCGCGACACCTATTGTGACGACATCACTTTTTGTCTCTTCACCACCACAGGCAACGAGGCTGAGTAAACCTATTGCAATGAACCCTGTTTTTACTCGTCTTGCTGCTGAGCGTTGGAAGAGAGTGGTTTTGTGAGCAAAACGACGTATGAACTTTGAAAATGTGTTGGTTATCGATGACATGCTATGTCTCCTTGTTGTTATCACTGCTTCTGCCAATTACAAAATATTTTGCGATTGAATCTCCGAGAGTGCGTTCTTTCTCCTAGAGATTTGGCAACTTTCATTCCTTTAAGTAGGCGTTTTAAACTTCCACTTCGATGAAAAATATTTTTCATTTTTATCGTGAGTAACTATATATTCAGAATTTTTTTTTAGCCATTAGATATAATGCGCAATTGTTATAATTGTTACATAGATCTTGTGGTTGTTAAGTTTTATGGTGAGGCTGTCTTTGTTTAACTTGTTGATTTTTATTGATTTACAATTAAACCTCTCATTTTGATTATGGCTAAGTCATTGATTTTAATTGTTAAAAAAATATAATGATTGAAATTGTTCGAATGAAAAAATAAGTGAAAAATATTTTCTGACTTTTCCTTTGTTTCTGAGCTTAAAGTCTGCTTTTACGATTAAATGTAAACTCGATCACTTTAATGAATCGTATGTTTCGTTTTTCTTTGATTTTGGAATTTTTATTTCATATAAAGGGAGAGAGCAGTCTACAGGTGAGATTTATTTCTATGGCTGAGTTTTAGTTTGCAGAGGTGACAGAGTTTCCTCTTCGTAAGCGATGAAAGCTGAATATAAGCGAACCAATTTGTCTACAAGGAATGGGATTATGCAGTTACAAGATAAAACACTGGATTTGATTTGTTTGGGGAGAGTGGCGGTTGACCTCTATGGGCAACAAATTGGTTCGCGATTAGAATCTATGGGGTCATTTTCGAAATATTTAGGAGGGTCGTCGGGCAATGTTGCTTATGGGACAGCAAGGCTTGGATTAAAGTCATCAATGCTTGCTCGTGTTGGTGATGAGCATATGGGGCGGTTTGTTCGCGAGGAGTTGCGATCTGTAGGGGTTGATACTCGCCATCTCATCACCGATCGTGATCGTTTAACAGCTTTAGTATTGTTAGGCATAAAAGATGAAGAGACGTTTCCATTAATTTTCTATCGTGATAATTGTGCCGATATGGCGCTCAGTGTGGATGATATTTCAGAATCTTACATAGCCTCTGCACGATGCTTAGCGATTACAGGTACTCACCTTTCCAACCCGCAGACCCGAGAGGCGGTATTACTTGCCTTAAAGTATGCTCGAGAGCACGGTGTTAAAACTGCGTTGGATATCGACTATCGGCCCGTTCTTTGGGGATTAACTAGCCTTGGCGATGGCGAAACTCGCTATATCGATTCTGCTGAAGTAACGCATCAACTTCAGCAAGTGTTACCCCTTTTCGACCTTATTGTTGGTACAGAAGAGGAGTTTCATATAGCTGGTGGTTCCACAAATATAGTTGCGGCTTTAAGGTCGGTTCGAACTGTTAGTCAAGCTGAACTCGTGTGCAAAAGAGGCGCGTTGGGTAGTTCTGTTTTTTCCAGCGATGTGCCAAGTTCACTGGATGAAGGTATCACTGTCGAAGGCGTTAAAGTGGATGTTCTTAATGTACTTGGTGCGGGTGATGCCTTTATGTCTGGCCTGCTACGAGGTTACCTCAATGATGAAGGTTGGGAGAAAGCTTGCGCTTATGCCAACGCGTGTGGTGCATTAGTGGTATCACGCCATGGCTGTGCGCCAGCTATGCCTACTAAAGAAGAGTTAGATAATTATTTAGCTCGTGCTCAAGATGTATTACGACCAGATCAAGACAGTCAACTAAACCATTTACATCGAGTTACGACACGTCAAACTCAGTGGGATGAATTATGTATTTTGGCATTCGATCACCGTAGTCAGTTTGAACAAATGGCGAAAGATGTTGGCGCTGATCTTGACCGTATTTCGATACTGAAGCAGTTGATCTATAAGGCATCGCTAGATGTCTGCCAAGAAGAGAATCTGTCTGGACAGTTTGGCTTGCTTTGTGATGGTACTTTTGGTCAGCCAGTCCTTAATACTGCAACCGGCACAGGTACTTGGATTGGCAGACCGGTAGAAGAACCTGGATCTAGACCTTTGCAATTAGAGCATGGCGACATCGGCAGTCAGTTGAGAACTTGGCCACTTGAACATGTTGTGAAGTGTTTGGTTTTTTGCCACCCAGACGATGACATTGCCTTGCGTCTATCACAAGAAAAGACAGTAAAAGAAGTCTATGACGCGTGTTGCCAATCGGGGCACGAATTGCTGCTAGAGGTTATTTTACCTAAGGAAATGACTTTGGGGGATAAGCAGTATCTTACGTTGATGAATCAATTTTATTCCATTGGTGTTAAACCTGACTGGTGGAAATTACCGCCGCTTTCGGAGTCGTCCTGGAACCAAGTGGAGTTGTTGATACAAGACAATGACCCACATTGTCGAGGCATATTGATTCTTGGGCTGGATGCGGAATTAGATGAGGTACAAGCAGGATTTAATGCCGCAGCAAATTGTTCTCTGGTAAAAGGCTTTGCGGTTGGGCGAACAATATTCGGATTGCCATCAAGTCTGTGGCTAGCGAATGACATAAATGATCAGGAGCTCATTGCCCAAATCAAATCGAACTATTCGAGCTTGGTGAGAGCGTGGCAACAGCGCAATGTATCTACATCTTGTCAGTCATCTTTACAGTCTCGTCTTAAATCACAAGGCGCACCTTCATTGATTTCAAACTAAAGGACCCAGTTATGAAAACCGTATTTAATTTTATTAATGGTGAAATAAGCGACTATCAAACGGAACGCGTTGCTCCGATCTTTGACCCAGCAACAGGCCTGCAAACAAAGCAAGTTGTTTTAAGTAATGAAGAACAAACGGCACAAGCTATTGAGTCCGCTCAACATGCTCATCTGGGGTGGGCTAAAACATCACCATTGAAACGTGCCCGTGTGTTGTTTGCATTTAAAGCCTTAGTCGAGGCTAATCTTGACCGTTTAGCTCGCTTGATCTCTAGTGAGCATGGGAAGGTCTATTCAGATGCCGTTGGGGAGTTAGCTCGAGGGCTCGAAGTGGTAGAGTTTGCATGTGGCATCCCACATCTACAAAAAGGCGAGCACTCATCTAATGTTGGCACTGGCATAGATAGTCATTCATTAATGCAGCCATTGGGCGTGTGCGTTGGCATCACACCATTTAATTTCCCTGCAATGGTTCCTATGTGGATGTTTCCTGTAGCATTGGCTACAGGTAATACATTTGTTTTGAAACCTTCGGAAAAAGATCCGTCACTGGCCATAGAACTGGCTTTGTTACTTAAAGAAGCAGGGCTACCCGATGGTGTCTTCAATGTGGTAAATGGCGATAAACGAGCTGTGGATGTATTGCTTACCGATGAACGTGTACAAGCGGTCAGCTTTGTTGGTTCTACACCGATTGCGGAGTACATCTATACCACAGCTTCTGCTCATGGTAAGCGTTGCCAAGCATTGGGTGGTGCGAAAAACCACTGCTTAGTGATGCCAGATGCTGACCTAGATATGACCTCTCAAGCCATCATGGGAGCGGCATATGGCGCTGCGGGTGAACGTTGTATGGCATTATCTGTGGTAGTGGTTGTCGGGGATGAAACAGCCGATCGTTTAACCGATAAATTACAAACGCAGATACAGTCCATGCGAGTCGGGCCTGGGATTGTTGAAGGACGGGAAAACGATATGGGTCCTGTTATTTCAGCTGCTCATAAACAAAAAATTTGTGATTATATTTCTGAGGGAGAGCGGCAAGGTGCTTCACTTCTGGTTGATGGACGATCGCTTGAGGTTAAAGGCCACAAAGAGGGGTATTTTGTTGGGCCGACTTTGTTTGACCATGTCTCCCCTGAGATGACAATTTACAAAGATGAAATTTTTGGTCCAGTGTTGGTGATTGTGCGAGTGCCTAATTATGCAACGGGCTTAGACCTAATTAATCGACACGAATATGGTAATGGTACGGCTATTTTCACTCGAGATGGTGAGGCTGCGCGTCAGTTTCAAGAAGAGGTGTTGGCTGGGATGGTGGGTATCAATGTCCCTCTTCCTGTACCAATGGCATTTCATAGTTTTGGCGGGTGGAAACGCTCTATCTTTGGGCCTTTAAATATGCACGGTAATGATGGGGTTCGTTTTTATACAAGAATGAAAACGGTCACGAGTCGCTGGCCTGCCAGCGTGCGATTGGAAGAGCACACTAGCAGCTTTAACTTTCCGACGATGTAATCGGAGCTATTGTTTTAGGTAGTTTCACAATAAGCAGTAGCCATTTAGGTTACTGCTTTTTTGTACTAAAAAAGGAAGATACGCAGTTACTGCATTAGATGATGCGTTTAATTAATCGAAAGGATCGGTGCTTTTTAATCGACAACCTTGGTGCAGCCGTGAACACAGTAAAAAAGCCCATGCTGTAACAGCATGGGCGAATATGACGTGGAGCAGTCATAACAAATAAAAACGCAGTAACACGATTTACTATTTAGAAAATTTAATGTTTTGGAAGTGGCATAATGTTGAGAGGTGTCGGGATTATCAAGGTTGCTTCTGTTGCTTGTTGCACTTCTTCAGGGGTGTAGCCAGGGGCTATCTCCGTTAATATCATTTGGGACTTATGAATGGATATCACGCCCATCTCTGTGATGACCATATCGACCTGATTAAGGGCGGTTAATGGCAGAGAGCAGGTTTTAAGAAGCTTGTGTTTACCTTTCGCCGTGTGCTCCATTGAAACGATGACTTTTTTCGCGCCTACGACTAGATCCATAGCGCCTCCCATCCCTGGGACCATTTTCCCAGGGATAATCCAGTTAGCAAGATTACCTTGCTCATCGACTTGCAGGGCTCCGAGAACCGTTACGTCGACATGACCACCGCGAATAATAGTGAAGGAGTCGGCACTGTTAAAATAGCTTGCGCCTTTGGTTGCGGTAATCGGTTGTCCACCGGCGTTGACTAAATCGGCGTCAGTATTACTGTCGTCAGCAATAGCATCAATACCGAGTAATCCATTTTCAGATTGCAGTATGAGCTCGACTTCCGAGTCAATTTCATTTGCAACCAAAGAGGGCATGCCGATCCCCAAATTCACGACGTCGCCGTCATGCAGTTCTTGAGCCACTCTCCAAGCAATATTTCGGCGTATTACTGCCTTATCGGTAATCTTGCTTGCCAAAGGCGCATCGCCATAAACAGGTTGAGGTTTACAAATAATATCCGTCATTATTTCGCTTCCTTTTGATAGACGTGATCTACATATAGACCTGGGGTATGTACTGACTCTGGTTCGATGTCGCCAACAGGAACAAGTGTTTCAGCTTCAACAATCACAAGGTCGGCAGCGGTCGCCATTAATGGATTGAAGTTTTGAGTGGTTTTCTTGTAAAACACATTTCCTTTGGTATCGACAACTGAACCGCGTATAAAAGCAAGGTCCGCGCGCAGAGGTTTTTCTAGTAAATAATCTTCCCCATCAATATTGATAACTTGTTTACCCTCAGCCACCATAGTGCCAAGGCCTGTTGGGGTGAGAATGCCGCCAAGTCCAGCGCCTCCTGCGCGAATACGCTCGGCTAATGTACCTTGTGGCACCAGTTCAACATCTAGCTCTTGATTGTTCATTTGGTGCCCCGTTTCTGGGTTGGTACCAATGTGAGAGGCATAGAGTTTTTTGATGAGTTTTGCTGCAATAAGTCGACCGGAGCCTGTGGTTTGAGTCCCTGTATCGGTCGAAATTAGTGTGATGTCTTGGATGTTGTGCTCGAGTAGTAGGTCGATAAGGCCCTCTGGTGCGCCATTTGCCATAAAGCCGCCAATCATGATGGTCATCCCATCATGCAATTTTTCCGCAATCTCGTTGGCACTAATTTTTTTTCTCATAATTCGCCCCTATACAGAGTTGGCTTATCGCCTTGTCTAACTTAATTTTTGGTATGACTGCTGATGATGATTTTTACGCAGTCATGCTATTTATTTTTTACTTTGTCGTATAGTACTTAGCTACGAACAACGTTTGATGATTACGGCAGTACCCATGCCTCCACCGATACATAAAGATGCTAAGCCATAGTCTTGTTGCTTTCTCTCTAGTTGATACGCCAAGCTGACAAGAATACGGATCCCAGATGCACCAAGTGGATGACCTAAAGCAATAGCACCACCGTTATGGTTTGTGCGTTCTAGGATCCAACTTTGATCAACGTTGTGTTTCTCTGCGAGCTGCTTTGTAACGCCGATAGCTTGAGCTGCAAAGGCTTCATTAAGCTCAAAATACTCGATGTCTTGCAGTGAAAGATTGGACTTTTCCAGTGCATTAGCGATCGCGGGAACGGGACCTAGCCCCATAATTTCCGGAGATAAACCTGCTTGAGCGTAGCTAACGATTTCTGCCATCGGCTTTAGTTGGTATCGCTCCACGGCTGATTTGGATGCCAAGATGATCGCGGCAGCACCATCGTTGATACCCGAGGCATTTCCTGCTGTAACAGTGCCATCTTTTTTAAACGCTGGGCGTAAACGACTAAGACTCTCTGATGTGCTATCGGTCTTTGGATATTCATCAAGCTCGACGGTGTATTGTTTTCGACGCAACGATACTTCTATTGGTTCAATTTCACTTCTAAAACCGTGGCTCTCTAGTGCACTTGCTGCGTTTAGCTGACTTTTGAGTGCAAACTCATCTTGCTCTTCACGTGAAATAGATAAGGATTCTGCAATGTTTTCTGCAGTGATACCCATGTGATACTGATTAAACGCATCGGTTAAACCATCGGTAATGATGGTGTCTTCTAACGAAATATTTCCCATACGAACGCCACTTCTAACTTTGTGCGTTTGTACAAATGGGGCTTGAGACATGCTCTCCATTCCGCAGGCAACAACGATCTCTGCATCACCCGCTTTGATATGGCTTGCCGCATCCATGACCGTTTTCATCCCACTTCCACAAATCATATTGAGTGTGTATGCAGGGACCGTTTCTGGAATACCGGCTTGAATTGAGGCTTGGCGCCCCGGTCCCATACCAATACCAGCACTGAGTACATTACCGACTATCACTTCATCAATAAGCGTAGGGTCGATATGACATTGACTGATTGCACCTTTAATTGCAGCAGCGCCTAGTGTGGGTGCAGAAACTGAAGATAGTGCGCCGTTGAAGCTGCCAATCGGTGTACGTTTCGCTGCAACAATGTAGATAGGTTCCATCGTAATATCCTGTATCAAGGTAAAGCTGAGTAAACAGTTCAATGAGGTGCTGAGAGTTCGTAAATACACAAAACGCAGCGTGCGGTTATTCTTTGTTGATGAATTCATTCTAAGGGCACAGAGAAGGAGGTGTTATAGCCGTTCGTAGAAACGCGGTTTGCATAAATGCAACATGAGGCTGCAAGTAATTGGCGTATATTACTTTAGCGTTATTTCTGCGAATTAACGCTAAATCGAATGGAGAATAGTCATGAATAGCTTAATTGCATGCGCACCTTGTTGTTGGGGCGTGGAGTCTGCCACTAACGTCCATAATCCATCATGGAATACCGTTGTCTTGGAAAGTAAAGCTGCTGGATATCAAGGAATAGAGCTTGGCCCATTTGGATATATGCCTCTAGAGGGAGAGCTTGTTAATACGGCGATCAAAGCTAATGGTTTGGTGATCTGTGCTGGTACACTTTTTGAACCGCTTTCATCTTTGGAACATAAAGAGGGCATCTTGAACCGAACACATGATTTATGCTCGATGCTTCAGCGTATTGGCAGCAAAAAGCTGGTCGTGATTGATTGTGTAAATGATGTGCGCAGTGCATGCGCTGGATTGAGTGACGAAGCTCCAAGATTAGGTAACCAGCTCTGGGACATAATGATGCAAACCATTCGTGATATTGCTGCTATCGCGAAACATTATGATATTCGTCCTGTCGTTCATCCTCATGCTGGTGGCTATATAGAGTACCGTGATGAAATTGACCGAATGTTGGTTGATTTATCGAGTGAAGAGGTTGGGCTCTGTTTAGATACTGGTCATCTGTATTATGCCGCCATGGATCCAGCGAAAAGCCTAATTGAGTACGCATCTCGATTAGAATATGTTCATTTCAAGGATGTCAATGACGCCGTGTTTTCCGGTGTTATCGAAAGCAAGGTAGGTTTCTGGGCTGCTTGCGCACAAGGAGTGATGTGTCCTATAGGTGAAGGTGCGATCAATTATGCCGAAGTACAGTTGGCTATCAATGAAATCGGTTATTCAGACTGGATCACTATAGAACAAGAGCGTGATCCCCAAAATTCTGATGGAACGTTAGCCGATATCAAACGCAGTCGATTGTTTTTGAGTCAAAAAGGGTTTGGTTAATGGTTAGGAATGGCATTGCTAAAACAACCTTCTTCAACAAAGGGTACAGCACATGCTCATTGTGACTGAACCTTGGTTTTATGTGACTGCGATTCCCGCCGTGTTGATTTATGGAATTGGCAAGGGGGGATTAGGCGGTGCGCTAGGTATTATTGCTGTTCCCCTTATGGCAATAACCATTGCACCTACTCAAGCTGCTGCCATCTTATTGCCAATATTGTGTGTAATGGATGTGTTTGCGGTAAAACATCATTATCGTAATGCTGATTATTCAGTCATTAAGAACATGCTTCCAGGGGCGGTTCTTGGCGTCATCTTGGCTGGGTTGTTTTTGAGTATCACACCTGAGTCTGGATTGAAGTTACTCATTGGTCTTCTTTCCCTGCTATTTTGCGGTCAGTATTTACTCTTGGGTGTGGATGAGAAAAAAGCGGGTGGAAAAATAAGTGCGTGGTTTTGGAGTACGTTGAGTGGTTTTTCTAGCACTGCGATTCACGCGGGCGGTGGACCAGCAAGTATTTACATGTTGCCATTGAAACTAGACAAAGTTGTTTTGGTAGCGACCATGGCTGTATTGTTTGGCTTAGTCAATTTAGCCAAACTTGTTCCTTATGCTGCCTTAGGTGAATTCGATACGATCAATATGATGACGGCATTGATTTTAATGCCTCTCGCTCCTGTTGGGGTTAAGTTAGGAGTGTGGTTGTTGCATCGCGTTAATCAAATATGGGTGTATCGACTGTGCTATTTATTTCTCTTTATCTCGGGAATGAAATTGACCATCGATGGTTTGAATCTTTGAGTGTTTAGAGTGTTATTGAGAACCATAGTTATGTAAAAAAGCAGCCTAAGTGGCTGCTTTTTTGATTCATAATGCTCTAGCTGTTCAATTACCTATTTGGCTAGCTTGGCTTCGACTTGCCCAAGAGCGCGTTGGTACATAAACCATGCACAAGTGCCGGCAAGTACATTACCTACCATGGCACCCCAGAATAGGCCTTCAATGCCAGCAAGCTGCGAACCAACCCATAAACAAGGTAAGAAGAAAGCAAACAGGCGCAGTGCTGATATCGTCAAGGCAGTATAAGACTTGCCTAAAGCGTTAGAGATAGAAACCATTAACATACAGATACCCAGTGGTCCTAAGCTAATAGGAACGATCAATAGGTGGTAGTTCAAAATGGTCGAGACTTCGTCTTCGCTGGTCATGAGACTTGCCAACCCGCCAGAGAACACCCAAGTTATTAGTGCGATCACCAATTGGAACCCTAATACGAACGTCACGGCAATCTTGACGAGCTTGCGTATGTTTTCTAGGTTTTTCTCTCCCAACATGCGTCCAATCATTGGTGGCATCGACATAGTAAGAGCAAGCACGGCAACAATCGAAAAGAATTCAAAACGTGAACCTAGCGCCCAAGCCGCAACGGCTGCTGTGCCGTAGCTTGCAAGCAGTTTGGTGGCGAGCATAGAAGAGACTGGTGGCAGCAGTTGACTGATCATGGCTGGTCCCATGATGTTTCCTATAGAGCGAACACTTTTGCCGATATCGAGATCGTGCCAGTCGAATGTCATCCAATGCTTCTTAGTCACCTTAGGAGCAACGATAAAGATACCTGCACCGAACGCCAAGATGGTCGCAATCGCGGCTCCGTTGATACCCATGTCGAGCGTGAAGATGAAAATCGGGTCCAATATCAAGTTGATAATACTGGTCGCGATCATCATCGAACCGGGCAGCATGGTATTACCATTGGCACGACACACACTGTAGAAAAAGTAGAGCAGTGCGCCTGTCCAAGAGCTTACAAGCCAATATATCCAGTAAGAATCAATGATCGGCAATACCGTCGGTGGCGCATCCAGGAGTTGTAAAATAGGACCACGAAGTAGGTAGATGATGACGGAGAACAGCGCGACACTCACACTGCCCATCGCAACCACTAATCCGCCGAGCTGTTTGGCATAGCGTATCTCGTTGGCGCCAATCGCTCTCGCGATCACAGCCGTTGTCGCGATGCCTAGTCCGACTTGAATCCCGATAATGATCATTTGAATTGGCAGCGTGAAGCCTTGAACCGCGAGCGGCAGCACGCCTAGCTGGCCAATAAAAGCACTGTCTACGAGCTGGAAGCTCATCAGGGAGAGCACCCCAAACAGCATTGGCCATGTCATTGTATAGAGTTGTCGGCCAAGAGAAGGCGAGGGAGTTGCGGTAGTAGAATTCATAACACTCTTATCAGTCTTGAAGGTAGGTTTGTCGTAGTGACAATCCACTCAATGAAGAATTGCGTAAAGGATAACGTAACGTCAGCTCGATACCAATAAATGTTACCCGATCTAAACATATTACCTATGCATGTTTTCAGTAGGTTCGGTGCATTCTGCACTGTGACTTTATGGAAGCACCTCTCAAACCTTATTTATTTTATAGACTTATCGAAGTTGGCTAATGTAATTATCAAACCCATAAACTAATATCGTTGGAGAGAAAAGGAATTGCGAGTCAGCAAGCACATTTTTAAATGCATATTGGAGAGGGAGCCAAAATATGCCAGGGACAGAAGAAATTCAGATCAGCCAAGAACAAGTGAGAAAGAACAAAGCTAAGGTTCTGGCGAAGATAAACCAGCAAGGGATTATGTCTCAGGGCTTTCGTTTGGTTAACGTCAAAGACTACCAACAGAAGTTACAAGCTCTAAAACAGAAAGTCGAAAACTTCGATTACATGAATGACGCCAATAAGCAGCAAGATCAGGTCATTCTCGACATCATGACTCAGAAAGAGAAAATTCATAATTACTTGGATGAATCGTCTAGCCAGAAGTTAGGGAGCGGTAACCTAGATTTTGGTTCTCGAAATCAGGTCGCGAATGCCACGCTTAAGAAAAAGCAGCTGTTCATGATGTTTATGGAAACGGTTGAGGCGCAAGAAGCGCTCAGAGAGTTTGCTGTTAAAGTCGCTTCAGTATGTAACGGCACACTCAAACAGCCTCCGGGTGCTTATCTAGGCGTAAAAGATTTCCACGGCGCGCTGGATAAAATTACCAATCGAAAACGTCACTACGATATTGGTGATCTCAAAGATGCCGCTCGTATGACCATCGTATTCGAGAATATGGACGATATGATCGTAGCCAAGGCGATGATCATTTTGACCAAAGAGTTTATTGAGCTAAAACACCACCAGTCTGCGATGAAAGATCGCTACGGTACAAGCCAAGGCGACAATGCAAAATTCAACTGCGGAGCAACAGACGCCGGTTACAAAGACATTAAGTTCTTCTTAAAAATGGCCAACGGACATATCGGTGAATTGCAGCTCAATACCAAGAATATGATGGTAGCGAAAAAGAACGGTCACATCATCTATGACATCCTTCGAGATGGAGGCAATCTTGATAAGGCATTCACCATTACCAATACTGAGGTGCTTGCCAAGATAAGTCGTAATATGAGTGAAAAATGGTTCAACTTTATGAACACTCGAGTACCTAAAGCGAGAGATGATTTGATGGCTGTACAGCAGTTGGTTGATCGCTTGAGAGCGAACCTTGGAAGGGGGCAGAACTCACTTCAAGTCAGCTTAGAAGAGATAACGATATTGTCTCGTGTCAGCCTCTATATCTATGAGCAAGGTGATAACGCCAGAGCTTTATTAGAGTAGTAAACTGGTACTGAGAGCTACTATGAGTCCGGTTATTTGACCGGACTTTTTTGTTTTTGAGCCTCGGATTTTAATAACCTCTTTTATTGCTTCGATAGCTCGGAGCAGTGATTCCCACCCAACCTTTGAATGCACGATTGAAATTACTCAGGTCGCTGTAACCCACTTGCCAACTGATGTCTTGAACAGAAAGGTTGGTATCTTCAAGTAGCTGTTTTGCTTTGGTTTTTCGAACCTGTTCTTTGGCTTGTTTAAAGAGAATGTCTTTGCTTTTCAGGTTTCTTTGCAGCGTTCGTTTTGTCATGCCGAGCATGGTCGCAAACCACTCAATATTGAACCAAGGTAGAGTCGCATAGGTGTCTATTAATATCTCGACAGCGTGATGCCAATCTTGGGTACTATTTCGTTCTGAAATGGCACGATAATCATCGGGCAGCGGAATCGAGAACGCACCGTATTGCTGTTCAAACTGAATATCAGAATCAAAGAAATGCTTAGGTAATTTACGTGCGCCGTTGTGCTTAGAGACCAACTTGGCGTGTGATGGTTGCCAGCGACTGTCAATGAACTTACGGCATAGGCTAATCACGGTCAGAGCACGAAACCATTCGGCTTGTTCAAAACCTGAGGTCGATGGGTGATAGCAACTTCGATGACACAGCCACCACAAGCCATCGCTTTTTTCCGTCCATATGGTGACGTGATTACTTAAGGTCGATATTTCAGTAATCAAGCAACGTACCGCTTGCTCTAGTGACGTGCATTGGTCAATTTTTCGGTCTAGCTCAGGTGACAATTGCTCTAGAGAAGCTCTACGTCCAACCTCAATCCCTATCGAATAACCAAACTTCCGCTCAAGGCCATGAATGAAGCGAATCACGTCTTGTGTAGGAAGCCATTGATTGGATTGTGTTAGTTCAATGGGTAGACCGCACGCATCGGCGACGGTACGCCAATCCAGTCTATGTTTGTCACAATACTGAATATATGGAGCAATGTTACTGGTCGAAGTGAGCAATATGCTGGTGGTGTTCGATGATGCTTTCATTGTCTTGTGTCTACCATTAAATGTCACCAAGTGACCTAATTAAGTGTAGCGCATCTCCTTATACTTCTCCTAACCCAAACAGGAGACCAATTATGAAACTCAAACACATTGCCGTTCTAGTATCTTTAGCGA
This sequence comes from Vibrio sp. 1CM8B, assembly GCF_023161685.1. Lineage (NCBI taxonomy): Bacteria > Pseudomonadati > Pseudomonadota > Gammaproteobacteria > Vibrionales > Vibrionaceae > Vibrio > Vibrio sp. 1CM8B. The sequence goes on along the minus strand of NZ_JALNTU010000003.1, from coordinate 478,337 downwards.
CCGCATCATCATTTGCTCTTGCAGCAAACCCAGTTGAAGAAGCTCTGAAAGTTGAAGGCGCTCAAGTTACCTTGACCGTGAAGGAGGCGAGCACAGCATTTACCCCAAGTTTTACTGACTCAGCTCGTGAGTTATTCAATAACTTTCATTGGCAGATGGGCGGCGACCACAGCGTTTACTACAACATGCACATGAGTGAGTTTCTACCAACGGCACTGGCGGCTCCAAACGAAGAGTACAAGCCTTTAGTTAAAAATATCGACCCACGACTCGCTGCACTCAAAGTTGATACTGAAAGCAAAGGTCAGTTGACAATGGATCAGTACTTGGCGGATGAACAGTTCCGTACTCAAGGCTTTATGCTAATTCACAAAGGGGAGATCGTTTACGAAGCTTACCCGGGTATGAAGCCGACAGATACGCATGTTTGGGCATCTACAGCGAAAACCACGGTTGGTACTGTGATTGCGATGTTAGTGGAAGAGGGCAAAGTCGACCCTGAAAAAGAGATTGCTGAATATGTTTCTGAATTGAAAGGAACGAACTGGGATGGCATCACAGTACACCAAGTTCTGAACATGTCGACCGCGCTAGACAATGAAGAGACATTAGAGTCTATCTTGAACCCAGATTCTGATGTGGTGCGTTTCTTTGCGGCATCGTTTAACTCACCAAGAGCAAAAACGGGTGAGATGGAAACTTGGATGGAAGTGGCTCAAGGTGCACAGAAACTGGAAGGTGAACAAGCAGGTGACCATTTCCGTTACGCATCTATCAACACCATGGTGCTGACTAAGTTAGTTGAAAACGTTGAAAACAAAACTTGGACTCAAGTATTCGAAGATCGTGTTTGGTCAAAAGTGCACGCACGTCAACCAATGCAATTCAACTTGACGCCAGATGGTATGGCGATCGCGGTTGGCTTGGTTTCATCAACGGTAGAAGACATGGCGCGCTGGGGAACACTATTTACACCTAGTTGGAAAGCGGTGGCTGATGAGCCAGTGGTGTCACAAGCTGTGATTGATCGTATCCGCAACGGCGGTGATCCAAAAGCATTCGTAGGTACTAGCAAAGAGAGCAGTTCACTGCACGCGTACAACGAAAAAGCGGACTACAACGCATACCAGTTTGATTTCATCTTCAACGATGGTGCGATGTCGAAAAGCGGCAACCTAGGCCAATTTATTTACATCGACCCTGCGCGTGACTTTGTGGGTGTGATGTTCTCAACCAACCCATACCACTCAGGTTTTGGTGAGAACAAAGGCCCAGCACTAATGCGCTCTGCGGCTAAGTTGTTGAATGACAAGTAATGTCCGTGGCTGAGCAAGGTAGAAACTAGAAACAACAGCCAATAAAGAAAAAGCCAGTCGCAATGACTGGCTTTGTTGACTCTACTTTTCGGTGTTTCTATTTGAGTGATTAAACGTTACTTGTTGGCAACGTTACCTAGCTTCAACCACGTATCGATAACCGTATCCGGGTTTAGTGAAACAGAGCTGATGCCTTGCTCCATTAACCACTCTGCTAGGTCGTCATGGTCAGATGGGCCTTGGCCACAAATACCCACGTATTTACCCGCTTTGGTTGCCGCATCGATCGCCATTTTCAGCATTGCTTTCACGGCTGGGTTACGCTCATCGAAGAGGTGTGCCACATCGCCTGAATCTCGGTCTAGGCCAAGCGTCAGTTGCGTCATGTCGTTTGAACCGATAGAGAAGCCATCGAAGTACTTCAAGAACTCTTCAGCCAAAATTGCATTCGATGGTAGTTCACACATCATGATCACTTTCAGACCTTGGTCGCCACGGCGTAGGTCGAACTTAGCCAGAATGTCGATAACTGATGCCGCTTCGCTTGGCGTGCGAACGAATGGAATCATGATTTCAACGTTCTTAAGACCCATCTCGTTACGAACACGTTTGATCGCTTGAGTTTCTAGCTCGAAACAGTCTTCGAATACTGGTGAGATGTAACGAGATGCGCCACGGAAGCCCAGCATTGGGTTCTCTTCATGTGGTTCAAACGTTTTGCCGCCTACAAGGTTGCTGTACTCATTCGACTTAAAGTCAGACATACGTACGATCACACGCTTAGGCCAGAATGCAGAAGCGATAGTCGCGATGCCTTCTGTTAATTTGCTTACGTAGAAATCGATTGGATCTTTGTAGCCGCGAATACGTTCGTTGATTTCCGCTTTTAGCTCATCCGTTTGCGCATCGAAGTTAAGCAGTGCTTTAGGGTGAATACCGATCATCTTGTTGATGATGAATTCTAGACGAGCAAGGCCAACACCTTCGTTTGGAATCTGTGCAAAGTCGAAGGCACGATCTGGGTTACCCACGTTCATCATTACTTTGGTTGGTAGCATTGGTAGCTCATCAACCTCAGAACGTTTGATTTCAAAGTCGAGTTCGCCGTTGTAAACGTAGCCTGTTTCGCCTTCTGAACATGACACTGTCACGGTATCGCCATCGTTTAGGCTGCTTGTTGCTGTACCACAACCAACAATTGCTGGGATACCAAGCTCACGAGCGATGATTGCAGCGTGACAAGTTCGGCCACCACGGTTAGTAACAATCGCAGAGGCTTTTTTCATAACAGGTTCCCAATCTGGGTCTGTCATGTCTGTTACCAGTACGTCGCCTTCTTGAACCAGTGACATTTGGTCTAGTGAATCAACCAAGCGAACTGGGCCAGAACCGATGCGTTGACCGATAGCACGACCTTCAACCAAGACATCCGCCTTATTGTTTAGCTCGTAACGCTCGATAACGTTTTGATCGCTTTGAGAACATACGGTTTCTGGGCGAGCCTGAACGATGTAAAGCTTGCCGTCGATGCCATCTTTCGCCCACTCAATGTCCATCGGACGTTGGTAGTGCTTCTCAATGATCATCGCTTGTTTTGCTAGCTCTTTGATCTCTTCATCGTTGAGTGAGAACTCGTTACGCTCTTGAGTGTCGGTGTCGATGATATCTACTTGCTTACCGATCTCTTGATTGGTCGAGTAGATCATCTTGATCAATTTAGAACCAAACGTCTTTTTAACGATTGGGTAGTGACCCGCTTCTAACATTGGCTTGTGAACGTAGAACTCGTCTGGGTTCACAGCACCTTGTACAACCATTTCACCCAAGCCCCAAGAAGAGGTGATGAATACCACTTGGTCGAAGCCAGACTCAGTATCAAGCGTGAACATCACACCTGAAGAGGCTTTGTCTGAGCGAACCATGCGCTGGATACCCGCAGACAATGAAATGCCACGGTGGTCAAAGCCTTGATGTACACGGTAAGAGATAGCGCGGTCGTTAAACAGTGACGCGTAAACGTGCTTGGTTGCTTCGAGTACAGCGTCGATGCCTTTCACGTTAAGGAAGGTTTCTTGTTGGCCTGCAAAAGAAGCATCTGGAAGATCTTCTGCGGTTGCCGATGAACGAACCGCTACAGACAATTCTTCGTTGTCTTCAATTAGCTCGCGGTAGTTCTCACGGATGTCTTGCTCTAGTGATTCTGGGAAGGGTGCATTTAGAACCCATTGTCGAATCGTTGCACCTGTCTTACGCAGTGCGTCAACGTCTTCAACATCAAGTTCATCAAGTAGTTGGTGAATGCGCTCATCAAGACCTTTGTAATCAAGAAAGTCGTTAAACGCATAAGAGGTGGTAGCAAAACCATTAGGTACAGAAACACCAGCATTGGACAGGTTAGAAACCATCTCGCCCAGTGAGGCGTTCTTACCGCCGACTTTGTCGACATCTTCCATGGATAGGCCATTGAACCATAGGGTATTATTTTGCATTTATTTCTCCAGAAACATAGCAAGCATTGTAGGGATTTAAAGGCAAACGATTACGTATCAGTTTAAAAAAATGTATATTATTTTTTAAAGCTGTGGGGGACGTAATAGTCAGCAGGGTTTCGTTATATATATTATGGTTCCCATCCTACTCAAAATAATTTTAAACATTAAATAAAAAATGCAAATTGATATCCAAAGTCGTGATGTATTCTATGTTTCTGATGGAACGGCCATAACATGTGAGACTTTAGGGCATGTTGTTCTAGGTCAATTCCCTTTCAAAGCCAATGAAAAAACCTTCCCGTTTGTGGAAAGTGAGGACAAACTTTCTGATTTATTAAAAGAGATTGAAATTTCGTATCGTGATACCGGATTAGAACCTCTAGTGTTCTTTTCGATTGTGATACCTGATATCAAAACCAAATTGCTAGAAGCGCCCGCGCACTGTTATGACGTGTTAGAGAGCATCGTGCAGAAAGTACAGGATGACATTCAGATGGCGCCTGTTCCTAAGTTGCAGCGCTCACGCAGTGTAAACAAGGACTCGGTGAAGTATTTCGACCGTATTGCTGCGATTGAGTACACGCTCGCGCATGATGATGGCATCACGCTAAAAGGGCTGGAAGAAGCCGACATCATCTTGTTGGGTGTTTCTCGAAGTGGCAAAACACCAACAAGTTTGTATATGGCGATGCAGTTTGGCTTACGCGTAGCAAACTACCCATTTATCCACGATGACTTAGCGCGCTTAAAGTTGTTGCCCGAGTTTGAGATCTACCGACATAAGCTGTTTGGTTTAACCATTGATGCAGAAAGGCTCACTGAAATTCGTGAGAACCGCTTAGCAGGCAGTGAATACGCCAGTGACTCACAATGTTTGTATGAATTGCAAACGGTGGAGGCGATGTTCCGCAGAGAGGCTGTGCCGTACATTAATACCTCTTCGCTATCGGTTGAAGAAATTTCGACACGAATCTTGGAGCGAACGGGTTTGAGAAGGCGTCTACTGTAAGACAAAACCTTAGAGAAATAGAATGGCCAGATAAAAGAAAATCGAAGCTCGCAGTTTACACCTGAGAGCTTCGATTTTTTGTTTATGCTCGTTGTAGTCGCTTGCGAATCAGAGCTTGTTTTCTTAATCAGAGCTTGCTTTCTTAACCAGAGATAGCTTTCTAGCGAAGTAAAGACAGCTTTAGCGTTTCGCTTTTCTTTTCTAACCAGCGTTCAAGTGCTGGTGGCCAACTGATGCTTGGTTCTACGCAAAAGCCACGAAGCATCGAGAAATACACCGCTTGATCGACTAGAGGCAGTGATGACTCACCATTTTCTAGATCCAGTAATAGTTCGGCATCTTTCAGTAATGGGTTAATCAATTGAACGTACTGAGGCGTCTTTTCTAAGAGCTCTTCAAAGTTAAAACCTTCGGTCTCTTTACTGGCACGCCAAGCTTCTTTAGCTCCAGCAGAGCGATATTCAGCCAAGTCGAGGTTCCACCAACGTGGGCGACCAATCTGTTGAGTAAGAGGGAATGCACGAGTTTGGAACGCCGTCACTTGCTCTGATGGCACACGCTGCTCATCGCTTGATTTCAAGTCCATGAAGTACGCGATGATATCTAGGCTCTCAGCCATGATAGAGCCGTCGTCTTTTTGTAAGACGGGTACCATTTTTTTACCGATCAGATCGATAAGGGTTTGGGCATCATCATAATCGACAGAAACAAGCTCAATGTTCAAGCCTAGCGATTGAGCAATGTAGGAGACTCTTGCACAGAAAGGGCAGTGGTCGTAAATGTAAAGCTTCATAGCTTCCCTCGTTCGGGTCTTTCTTAGTATAAGATGATGCTAATGTACCAGAAACTTTCGCAGACAATAAGCCTTTGTTAACAAGAACTATTCACTGCGATTAAGTGCTCGGGGATATCAAGAAAACGATGGGAATAAGTATTGAATGTAGAAACTCATTGCCTAATTCTATTGTCAGTGGGATGCCGTTTTATCGTAACGAGTAAGCGAATGAGAAAGCTGGTGGGTAAATGACGGGCATAAAAAAGGCTCTGGCTGCTCACTCTAATGCAGAAGAGTGAAGTCAGCCAAAGCCTCAATTTTGTTACTTTTAGTAGAGTGACTACTAAAAGGGCAGAGTGGTTAAACTATGCTTTTTTAAGATCTTGCGCTGGGTAAGTAAGCGTCATTGCGCCTTCTACCGTTGTAACGTGAACGTAGCCGCCACCAGCACTTAGGCCAGTTACTACCATTTCACCTAGTTCAACACCTTTTGTTGCTACAACGCGATCATCAACTGAAAACACTTTACACACCTTCAATAAATTAAATAAATACGATAGATATCGAACGCGGATTTAAACAGATGGGACCCCAATCAACTAATCCGATTATTTGTCGTAAAGATTAAATTTAGTTATGTATAAATCAGTATGTCTTAAAAATCAGATTGTTAACTTACACAGTGCCTTTATTTATCCGCTGGATACACGACACCAACTTGTTGGCGCATCTCTGTAATTAACTTGGCAACCGTTAAAGCGCGCAGTTGGGCCAGTGCTTGTGTTGTGTTGTCGCCAGCAATGCAACTAGCAAAAGCCTGCGCTTCGTAACTCATGGAGTTTTCGCTTTGTGCTTGAGTAAGGTTTTCTACTGTGCCATCGCGATAGCGGATCTTAACGTCGGTACATTCAGCGATGTGATCGATGATGATCGCCCCTAATTCACCTTGGATCTCGCTTGGTGCATAAGAGTCGCTGACTTTTGAGTGAGCAAGCGTTACGTCGAATTCTGGGTACTGGAAGATCGCACAGCCATGCGCATCGACACCTGAATCAAGTAGCTTTGCAGAAGCCTGTGCATTTCCAGGTTTGCCAAATAGCGCGACTGTCGCGGCAACACAGTAAAAGCCAATATCGACCAATGAGCCGTTAGAAAAAGCTGGATTGAAGGTGTTTGGGTTCTCGCCGTTTAGGTACTTTTGGTAGCGCGATGAATACTGGCAGTAGTTGATGTGTGCCTTATGTACCTTGCCAATCTTTTCTAACCCAAGTTGAATTTGCTTAAAGTTCGGTAGGAATTGAGATTTATACGCCTCAAACAGCACTACACCGTTCTTCTGAGCGACCTCAAACATTCGTGTTGCTTCTTCGATATTCGATGCGACAGGCTTTTCACAGATGACATGCTTACCGTGTTCCATCATGAAGATAGATTGCTCGCAATGCAGTGAGTTTGGTGAAGCGATGTACACGGCCTCAACAGTGTTGTCATTGGCCAATGCGTCGAGTGAGTCATACGTGGTTTCAACGTCAAATTCTTGGGCGAACTGTGCCGCGCTGTCTAGATTTCGAGAGTAAACCGCAGCAAGTTGCATCGATTGAGATTCGTGAGCAGCTTGAACAAACTTTTGTGTAATCCAATTGGTTCCAATTACAGCAAACTTAATCATATAGGTATCCAGTCGTTGGTCGTCGTTAGTATATTGATTCTGCAGAGATAGTAGCACTCAACGGCTGGTAATGTGCCTGAGATTTACGGAACAATTTCCCTAAACATAGTGCCTAATATTAATAATCAGCCTTTACAGAGCGTCTGAGTTGACCAGTGTAACGGTGCACAACTAAGCCATTTTTGCTAAGGTGTTATTGAATTCAAACAAGGTGATGATATGCAAATTCGGACGGCCAAGGTAACTGATATTAACGCGATCTTAGCGCTCTCTGAGCAGATAAACCGTCAACATCATCTTGGTGCGCCTATGGTATTTGCGCCAGCGTCACAAGGTTTGGCCGACAGTGAAGAGTATTGGTTAGGTTTGATGCTTGACCCACTTGGCGCTTTCTTGGTTGCAGTCGATGAAAAGCAAGTCGTCGGCTTTTTAGCGGGTAAGGTAACGCAGAACAAAGGCGTCAGTTTTATTCAGTCGCACAAGGTGGCAAGGGTCAATACGATTGTGGTGAACGATCAGGTTCAGAGCCAAGGTGCTGGCCGAGCGTTAATGAAGTCGTTTAATCAATGGGCGCAAGCGAGAGGGGCAATAGAACTTAGGTTGGAGGTAATGGAGTTTAATCAACAAGCTCAGGGTTTCTATGAGTCTTTAGGAATGGAAACTCAGTCACGAACCATGTCCATGCGTTTTGAGGAGATCTAAAGGTGCGTCTGTTTCTGCCTTTATCACTGTGTTTACTGTTTGTGGCTTCGAACGCGAATGCTGAGCAAGTCGTGGTCGAGAAAATAGTCTCTGACGCGACCGCTATCGAAACCATCGTATTCGAGTCTGCACCGGCTCATTCTCAACGTGTCTCAACGTCTTCATCTAACTCAACCTCTTCCACCAGCTCAAACTCCAAGCATGTGATTATTGTCGATGATGTTCTTAACAGTCGCTCTGATGAAAAGGTAGCTCAGCTTTCTCAAGGGTCATCGAAACGTCCACCTCAAAGTTCCTCTCGACAGTTTTACAACGTACCAGATAGCGCTTCTGAGATGGAATTGCTGTCGCAAGTGGTTACTTTAGTAAAAGTCGATAAATCGAAACGTAGGATGTATCTGCTTAAAGGTGAGGAGGTGATTCAGGAGTTTCGTATTGCGCTAGGCAAACAACCGAAAGGGCATAAACGCTTTGAAGGGGACAACCGAACGCCTGAAGGGGAATATCAGCTCGATTATGTGATGGAAGAGTCGGACTTTTATCGCTCAGTACATATTAACTATCCGCAACCTTCGGATATGCAATGGGCAGAGCAAAATGACGTAGACCCCGGAGGAAACATCAAAATCCATGGCATCAAAAATGGTGAGCGTCGTTCGCCGAGCTTTATCCAAAGCTTTGATTGGACGGATGGCTGTATCGCATTAACCAATCAAGATATGGATGAGTTTCTCCAACTTGTAAAAATGGGTACCCCTATCCATATCGAATGGTAGTCATTGGTACCCACTTTTCTTAATCACTTTCCGCAGTCAATTAGCGCAATCAATTCGCGAAACCAACTTCTGAAAGCAACTTCCAAAATTAACCGCTAAAGCCAGTTATAGTAAGACTCGACCAGCACTGAATATTGCAATCACAATCAGCAATGCAATGGTGACTGGCTTAAACTTCGCTCCACCAAATCTCTCGAACAGTTTAGAACCCACATAACCGCCAAACATGCTGCTTGGTAGAAGCGCGAGAGTCAGCCAAACTACATCGCGGTCGACTAACCCAGCGATAGATGCCGAAACAAATGCAGTAGAATCTGCCAATACAAAGAAGGCTATCAAGCCAGCTCTGGCAATGTGCGGAGCGACTGGGCTTGCCAATGCATGAGTGCCAATTGGAGGCCCTGACATCGAAGCCGCGCCGTTCATTACACCCGCAAGGCTTCCTAGAATATAGGGAGCAAATCTAGGTTCGCTTTTGTACTGGAAACCTTTGTAGATCATAAGTGCAGACGCAAAAATGAAGGCACTGATGATCAAGATGATCGTGTCTTGGCTAACGGATTTAAGCAGAAGTAAGCCGACTGGTGTGAAGGCAAAACAAGGGATAAATACCTTTAAAACCCAGCGCCAGTTAACGTGTTTTCGAACTTTAGGCAGTAATTGAACATTGCCTAGGAGATCGATCAACATGAAGACAGGAACCAGTTCGATAACAGGCACGAATAACGCACTTAATGGCAATGCCACTAAGGTGAAACCGAAACCTGAGAAGCCACGAACAATAGCGGCGAAAATGAAGATTGCACCCAAAATTGGGAAGGTTGGACTAAAAATGAGATCCATAAATTAAGTAACCAATGAAGCTGTCTAAATAGAGCGAGCTAATGAAACCAAGTGAGTAGCGGAATGTACTCCTACTCACTTGTGTTTGCTACCTAATTTTAAGGTTTCCCGAGAGTTAATTTTAAAGTCTCTCGGGGTTGTTTTTTCAGTATTCGTTTTGTCAATTTATAGAGGTGAATTGATTCGGAAAATCAGTGAATACGGCATCTACTTTTGAGGTGAATTTGAAGTGAGACGGATCGTTTACTGTGTAGCACCATGTTTGGATGTTTGCTTCACTCAGTGTATCAAGATCGCTCTGATTCACATGCTCGTAGTTCATGTGACAGCTGAACGCTTTAACCTCGTCAATCAACATCAAGTCGGCTTGAGTCAGTTGCTCAGTGATCACACCAACTCTGTATCTCGGCAGGTGACGGGCCATTTCAGAAACCACTTGATGGCTGAAACTTGAAAGCAGCACTCTGTCGGTGTCTAGATTTGAACGAATCAACTCGGTATGCAGCAAATCAACGACATGAGGCGCTTGATGTCGACTGTCGACTTTGATTTCTAAGTTCACGCTGAGATCATGCTGCTCAACAAGCGCGAGCAACTCTTCCAACGTCAATATTCTTTCACCAGCGAACTGCTCAGATTTCCAACTGCCAAAATCGAGCTGACGCAGTTCTGCAAGGGTATGTTCGTCGATACGACCCTTGCCATCGCTGCAGCGCTCAAGGGTGTGGTCGTGACAAACCACAAGTTGATCATCCTGAGTTGGCTGAATATCTACTTCAATCCATTTCAAGCCGAGTTTAGCGGCTTGTTCAATGCTTGCTTTGGTATTTTCTGGGTGAGTACCTGCTACACCCCGATGACCTACGATGATAGACGACATAATTAATCCTTCTTAAAGACGCACCGTAAAAACGCATTAAATATCAGTGTACTCGATTAAGCGAGAGCCGTCGTTATGCTTGTCGCCTCTTCGCGTGACTCTTGTGAAGTAAAGTTATTCGGCTGAATACGCTTCCCACGACTGTCAAAAATATGTAGGTTGGATTTATCAATGCTTAATCCGAGCGGCAGTACTTGGCATAGTGTCGTTTCTGGTGTGACGGCGATAAAGGGTTGGTCGTTCACAAAGCCATGAACTAATTGATTCGGCCCCAACGGCTCAACCACACTGATACGCAGTTCGAGAGGCAAGGTGTTCATCTTTAATTCGGAACAAACCTCAGAGTGTTCAGGGCGAATGCCAAGCGTGATAGTCGCGTCCTTAACGTGCGCGTACTCTGGTAGATACATTTGTTGATCGCCGATTTCAAGATAGCCATCATCGAGCGTGGCAGTTAAGAAGTTCATCGCGGGGCTACCAATGAAGCTTGCCACAAAGGTGCTGGCAGGCTGGTGGTAGACCTCTCTTGGTGTGCCGACTTGTTCTATCTGACCTTTGTTGAGAACCACAATTCTATCTGCCAGTGTCATGGCTTCGACTTGGTCGTGGGTCACGTAAACACTGGTTACGCCTAGCTCGCGTTGCAGCTTTTTGATTTCTAATCTCATGTGAGAGCGCAATGAGGCATCTAGGTTAGACAAAGGCTCATCAAACAAGAACAGTTGAGGGTCGCGTACGATCGCTCGCCCCATAGCAACACGCTGGCGCTGACCACCCGAAAGCTTGGCTGGTTTGCGGTCTAGGTACTCTTCGATTTTCAGTGTCTTGGCGACTTTCTCAATCTTCTCTTCAATCACGTGTTGGCTGACACCTCGGTTCTTTAAACCATAAGCGAGGTTTTTGTACACCGTCATGTGAGGGTAGAGTGCGTAATTTTGAAAGACCATTGCGATATCGCGTTGAGCTGGCTTTTCGTTATCAACACGGCGGCCACCCAAGTGAATCTCACCGCCAGAGATGCTTTCCAACCCCGCAATTGAACGTAGGATAGAAGACTTGCCGCAGCCCGATGGGCCAACCAACACAAGAAATTCACCCTTTTCGATCTCAAGCGAGACATCTTTCACTGCACGATGACCGTTCTCATAAGTCTTTACCAAGTTTTTGATGCCTAACATGGTAGGTGCTTTGTGCGTATGGTTGTGAGTGGCTTGGGTGTGCCCTAACGTTTGTTTTAACTTTGGCATCGGGGTGTCCTCTGATTTTTGCGGAGAAGCTGGGTGAGACGTCTTGTACTCATCGAGTGATTGAATGCGGTTATCGGTCATTTGAGTTGTGTCGTTGCTATTTTTCACTTTCTACTAGCCCTTTTACAAACCAACGCTGAAATACAACCACCACTAAAACGGGTGGCAACATAGCTAAAATCACCATGGCAAAAACATAGTCGTAGCGCGGTAAACTGGTTTCATTGATGTTGTTGAGTACTTGTTTGATGCCCATCACGATGGTGTTGTAGCCTTCGTCCGTGGTCATCATGATTGGCCACAAATATTGGTTCCAACCCACCACAAACATGATGATGAAGATCGCGGCGATCATGGTTTTAGACAGTGGCAGTAAGATGTCGACAAAGAATCGAAACGGACCTGCGTTATCCAACTGTGCTGCTTCCAATAATTCATCGGGGATGGTTTTGAAGAACTGTCTAAAAAAGAAGGTTGCGGTGGCTGACGCGATCAGAGGTAGAATTAAACCTGTGTAGCTATTAAGCAGCCCAAGCCCAGCAACCACTTCATAAGATGGGATAATACGAACCTCTAGTGGTAACAGCAGGGTTACGAAGATCAGCCAAAACCAAGCCGTGGCGTAAGGCAGCCTGAAGTAGACTAAAGCAAACGCGGCCATCATCGAAATGATGATCTTACCGATCGCAAAACCTAGTCCCATGATCATCGAATTGGCGATCATTTTGCTAGCGGTGACTTCACCACTGAAGCCCATGCTTTTGTTCCAAGCTTCGCTATAAATGGCTGTAAAGTTATCGCCCGGTAACCACTGCAAGCCATCGCTGACAATGGTGTTTGGGTTATGCGTCGAGCTGGCGAAGATTAGCCAAATAGGGACCAACATGAACAGCATCCCAGCAATTAAAATTAGGTGGTCAGAGATCTTATTACTTTTCATAAATAACTCCTGTCGCGTTAAAACCTAGCTGTAGTGGGCTAGTAATGAACACGCTTTTCTACAACGCGAAACTGGATAAATGTAAGAGTGAGTACCAGTAGTAACAACACAACAGATTGTGCAGAGCTGCCGCCTAAATCTGCGCCAACAAACCCATCTCGATACACCTTGTACACTAACGAAGTAGTGCCGCCACCCGGGCCGCCGTTGGTCATGGTGTCTATGACGCCAAAAGTTTCAAAGAACGAGTAAGTAAGGTTGATGACCAGCAGGAAAAAACCAGTTGGTGCGAGTAGCGGGAAAGTAATGGTCCAGAAACGTTTTGAGTCGCTGACGCAATCGAGCATCGCCGCTTCTTTTACGGCGTAAGAGATCGATTGAAGCCCAGCCAGAAAGTAGATGAAATTCACCGAAACCTGTTTCCACACTGAAACCAGAATCAGAGCAAACGTGGCATCTAAAGGGTCGGTTTGGAAGCTAAAGTCCCAGCCTATAACCGCAAATATCTCGGTAAACACGCCAATGTGTGGGTTAAACAAGAAAGCACCGATTACGCCTGCAATCGCAGGAGCAACCGCGTAAACCCAAGTAAGAGTGACCTTGTAAGCGCCTTGTCCGTGAATGATGTTGTCGGCTTTAACCGCGAGCAGCAGCGCTAAGGCAAGCGATAAGAAAGAGACCACGATTGCGAACATTAAGGTGAAGCCAATCGAGTTCAGATACTCGCTCGATTCGAATAGCATCTGATAGTTTTCGAACCATACGAATATCGATGAGGTACCCCAAGGGTCTTCTAGCATGAAGGACAGGTAAACTGCCTTTGCCGCAGGGTAGATAAAGAAAACCGCAATGATGAGTATCTGAGGCGCCAAAAATAGGTAAGGCAGCGGAGAGTGAAAGAATTGCTGACGTCGTTCCACAGGGTAATCCCCAAAATTAGTGACTGTTATCACTGTTAGTTACGGTGAGCACTAGCGCTATAGCAAAGGAATGCATCCAGTTGAGTTGTAGTTTTTGGATCAAGAAATGGCGCTAGTGAAGAATCTCCTCACTCCTTGCCATTACGTTTTTAATGACGCAGTGACAAGTGGTGAGGAGCAATGAACAGCTTTGGGTTGTTAAGCCTTTAGCTCAGTAATCTGCTTTGGTTAAAAAGCAGAATTAGTTCATTGTGCGAGCGAAGCGTTTCAGCAGTTTGCTGCTCTCATCTTCGACTTTATCTAGGCTATTCTCGACGCTAGAGCGGTCGGCGAAGATATTGTCGAACTCACGATGCATCACTTCACGAATTTGAGGGTAGTAACCTAAGCGGTAGCCCTTAGTCCATTCGCCCGATTTTAGGCTTAGCTGCTTCACGCCCACTTCTGCGTCTGGTTGTTCGTTGTAGTAGCCAGACTCTTTCGCTAGTTCATAGGCAGCCGTTGTTACAGGTACATAGCCAGTGGTTTTGTGCCAGTAGACTTGAGTTTCAGGCTTAGTCAGGTAATCAAAGAACGCTGCGACACCTTTGTCTTGTTGTTGGTCATGACCATTGAGTGCAAACAGAGCTGCGCCGCCAATGAAGGTTAAGCCTGCGTCTGGGTTAACCGATTTCCAGTATGGAAGGTATGTGGTGCCGAGTTCGAAAGGTACGCGGTTACGTAAGCCACCGAATGAGCCTGAAGAACCCATCCACATCGCCACTTCTTGGCGCTCGAAAGGGGTTTGGTTTGCATCCCAGTCGCTGCCGTAATACTTGTAGTAACCGAGATCTGACCATTCTTTCATCTTGCTAACGTGCATCATCATGTCTTTGGTGTTGAACATGATTTTAGTGGACAAGCCATCGTAGCCGTTGTTTTGGTCCGCGACCGGTAGATTGTGGCGAGACTTAAAGTTCTCGAACATGATCCACGGTGTCAGAGATTGAGAAAACGCGATGTGTCCTTCTGCCTTCAGCTTCTTAGCAACCACTTCTAGTTCTTCATAAGTTTTAGGCGCGTCTGCGCCCACTTCCGCGAGAAGATCTTTGTTGTAGTAAAGAACCGGTGTTGAACTGTTGAAAGGCATACCAACCATCTTGCCTTGGTTGTCGGCATAGAAGTTACGAACGCCAGCTAGGTAGTCGTTTGAATTAAAGTTGTAGCCCGACTCAACCAGAATATCCTGTACCGGTTTCGCGACGCCTTTCGCGTTCATGATGGTTGCTGCGCCTGCATCGAAGACTTGCAGAATATTGGGTGCTTCACCTGCTCGGTATGCCGCGATACCCGCTGTTAAGGTCTCTGTGTATGAACCTTTGTAGATTGGCGTGATCTGGTAATCATCTTGTGACGCATTAAAGTCGGTCGCAATTTTGTTTACTGTTTCTCCAAGCTGGCCGCCCATTGCGTGCCACCAAGTGACTTGAGTCGTTGCGAACGCTGGCATTGCCGCTGTCGCAGAAAGAACGCCTGCCAAAATTAGCTTATTCATCTTCGTTTCCTTTTGGATGAAATCGATGTCGAGGTATTGGATTAGAGTGTTAACGAGACGGTAGGGGTGTCGTTTGAAGCTATCTTGAACAGGGCGTATTTCACTTACGTGGCTAAACCGTTTCACTGATATGAAAGATTCATTTCGATTTCATTTAAGAGAAAAGTTATTGATGATTTGGATATTTACTACGTGTGGTTTTTGAGAGGTTTGTTGTTGAATGCTTGCTTAATATTTGTTCAATAAAAAAGCCTCTCGAAGGAGAGGCTTTGAATAAGCTAGAGCTTGTAACAATCGGCTTTGTTTTAGTGTGCGATATCGAGTTGGTTGTCTTTCACGCCGTTAATGCGGAACCAACCTGCAATACTGAATCGCTCTGTGTTGGTCGGCAGTACCTCGTGTGGGAACTGTTCAGACAAGAACACAAATAAGCGGCCTGACTTTGGTGGAATGGTCGCGATGTGGTTGTCTTTTAGGTCGTAAACCACAAGCTCACCTGCGTCGTCTTCTGTCCACTCGTCGTTCATGTAGAAGACGGTAGTCAGACGGCGGTTCTCATTGCCCTTGAAGCAGTCTAAGTGCTTCTGGTAGAAGTCGCCTTTTTCGTATTTAGCAAAGTGTGCTTCGTACTCGAACAGACCCAAAAAGAACGCTTGGTTTGCTGCTAAACGAATTTGTTCCATCTTGTCTAGAAACAGAGATGCTGGCTGACCCATATCGCGGCGCACCCATTGAATCTTGTCGCTACGGATGGTCGACTCTCGCGTTACTTCATCGTTACGGCCAATCCTAGCCTTTTTCCAGTTCTCTGGAATGCAATCCCTCAATGCCACCACTTCTTCTTGAGTTAAGAAGTCATCCCAAACGAAATAACCTTGGGTAGAAAGAGCATCGATTAATTGGTTCATGTATAGCACTCAGACAATAAATTAGAGGCGCATATATAGTCCTAATAACTCAGGTCAACAAATCACATGTTTTGTCGTTACGACAAATGGTGCTGGAGGCTTGAATCGCAAGGCCTATAGAGCAAGGTTTACGGCAATGCGGGCATTTGATAATGCTGAAAATATCGGATGAAATTGATGGCAATCTTTGGAATCTGTTCCCATTGTTCTGAGTTGAATTGGATTTGAGCAATTTAGTGGATTCCAATAGAAATCTTGATTCGAGTTCTCTATCCGGTTTTAGATTGTTGCTTTTAACAAAATGATCACAATTGAAGTTGGATTTGCTATTGTATAGGTCTGACCAGTTGTTTTATCACAAGGAGCGGTTTTGCAGCTGCATACCATCAAAGGCTATATCCAAGACATGTATCTCGTAGAGTACCCAGATAGGTTGCTGTTACTTGATGGCGCGTGCCGTGCGGATATTCCTCACCTTAAAGCTTTCATTGAAGATGAACTTGTCCGTGAATTTAGCGACCTACACACTGTGGTTGTGACGCACATGCATCCCGATCATGCAGGCGCTGCGCATACGCTCAGAAAGCTGACGAACTGTAACTTGGTGGCAGCAAACCGAGATAAAGACTGGTATTACGGCATTGATGGCATTTTGATGCACCTGACCGACTTAGCGCTTGCTAGGTGGATGGCGAACCGCTTAGGCAAGCCTAAAGCAAACCTATGGTATTCAAGAAAGTTAAAGCCGGATTACAAGCTGTCTGATGGGGATAGCATTCCAGGGTTTGATGATTGGCTGGTTCTTGAAACGCCGGGCCATACCGACAGAGATCTCTCTGTTTATTGCCCATCACACAGCGTTGCTTATGTGGCGGATTTAATGGTCGAGGTTAAGAAGAAGCTGATTCCGCCGTTTCCTATCTTTCACCCTAATAAGTATCGAGCGTCTGTATCGCGCATTTATGACATGCAGCTCGATACCTTGCTGGTGGCACATGGTGGGCAAGTCGATTTCAGTCAGAAGGCTTTTGAACATCTGCTGATGAGTGCCCCAAGAAGGCCTGTTACACATTGGCGAGTGACGAAAATCAAAACCAAGAAATTACTGTTATCGATTTGGCGATTTGGTTTTCAATCTCATAGTAAATCGAAGAAATAGATCAGAAGTCTGAATGCAAAGTCGTGTATTCAGAGCTGAAAGTAGAAATAGAAAAATAGATAGCAATAAGGCCAGTCATGAGACTGGCCTTATTTAGTTATAACCTGTGGAGCGGTTACGATGACTCTGATTAGTGAGTCAGCAGGAATTCACCCGCTGGATCAACAATCACTTTGTCACTCATGCCTTGACGACCAAGCAGCATCATATAAGTCATATCTTGACGGTTGCTTAGCGTGATATCGATAGGCCATTCCTGACCGCCGATTTTTAGCATGGTTTCAATCACACAACGGTGTTCAACTTCGCCGTTCGATGATTTGATTCTTTTACTTGTTTTCAGTTTCGCCTTGCAGCGTACAGTCTCTTCTAGGTGGTAAACGTCTGGGTGAAGATCGAATTCAACGAAGTTCTCACCGTCTGTTTTTACACATAGTAGATTGTCTACGTGTAGAGAAGAGGTTTTAGCCCCTGTATCAACACGTGTATGTAGTCCAGTTATCCCTAACTCTGGTAAGCAAAGTGCTTCTGTATTCCCTATGATCATTTTATTGTTCATGTCATTTCCAATCATGAGTTAACGGCGTTAAATCAGCCTTTGCCACGAGTACGGTTAGCGTTTGGTTTTGCATTTTTTTCGATGAATTCGAAAATCATGTCTGCTACATCTTTGCCCGTCGCTTTCTCAATACCTTCTAGGCCAGGAGAAGAGTTAACTTCCATTACAACAGGGCCATTCTTAGATTGTAGAATATCAACACCACATAGGTTTAAACC
The DNA here is from genome assembly GCF_023161685.1 of Vibrio sp. 1CM8B. Lineage (NCBI taxonomy): Bacteria > Pseudomonadati > Pseudomonadota > Gammaproteobacteria > Vibrionales > Vibrionaceae > Vibrio > Vibrio sp. 1CM8B. The sequence goes on along the minus strand of NZ_JALNTU010000003.1, from coordinate 460,390 downwards.
CATGATTTTCGCAGCATTGATTGCTGTAGCGCGCTCTTCTTTGGTTAGTTTAACCAGTTGAGCTGTACCGCCACGGTGCAGGTTAGAGCGGAATTCACCTTCACCAGCTTGACGCTTCATCGCTGCAATTACTTTGTTGCCAACAACAAAACAACGGATGTCTGCGCCATTTGCTTCTTCAATGAACTCTTGAACCAAGATGTTCGCTTTTAGGCCCATGAATGCTTCGATAACGCTTTCTGCTGCTTTGTTTGTTTCAGCTAGAACCACACCGATACCTTGAGTACCTTCAAGAAGCTTGATAACCAGTGGCGCGCCACCTACGTTTTTGATCAAGTCTTGAATCTTGTCTGGGCGGCTAGCGAAACCTGTTTTTGGTAAGCCAATACCTTTGCGAGACAACAGTTGTAGTGAGCGCAGTTTGTCGCGAGAACGACTGATTGCAACTGACTCATTGATACAAAAAGTGCCCATCATTTCGAATTGGCGAACAACCGCAGTTCCGTAAAAGGTAATGGAAGCGCCAATACGTGGAATAACAGCATCGTATTGAGGTAGCTCTTCACCCATGTAGCGAATCTTCGGATTGTTACTCGCGATATCTATATCACAGTGCAGCGTGTCGATAACATCGACCTGGTGACCACGTGCTTCTCCAGCCGCTTTTAAGCGAGAAGTAGAGTATAGATTTTCGTTGCGAGAAAGAATTGCGATACGCATGGCGTTTCCTTAGTTAATACCTGATTGGTAACTGCAAATAAATTAGTTGTTAGCTGAGCTTTCAGTTTTTCTGAGGCAACTTGCTTGCTTCGGGGCGAACCTTAAGGCTTTTCGTTTAACTAAGAAAACGAATTAAATTTGTCGAGTCGACAACAGAAATTTATCGAGTGCGTGAGCGATTGGTACAACTGGGTTGAGAGGGGATTTGGAATGGAAAAGCGAGTTGAGACCTAACTCATATTGGGGGTAGGAGCATATTAGGTTGTACTCAACTCGCGTTAACTCGGTGCTTAAAAGTGTACTAATAACGCCAGTTACATAGCTCTATAAGTGTTCGTAGTGCTTCTCTTTCGAGCTTGCTACAGGTGCTTTTTAGCTTATTAAGATAGTATTTTCTCATGATGATTACTTCTCTTGTATTAGGCTTTGGTGGGAACTCAAAGTTCCTTGCTGACCCATTAATTATGGTCATTTAACAGGAAGTAATAAACAGATGGATTTTTATTAGGTTGTTCCTGTTTTTGTCTTTTATCAGCACTTAAAGACAAATGTGTTTTATAATCGGCTTTATGAGGAAGGGTTGTTTCTAAAAGGTTCATTATTTGTCTGATCTAAACATGATGCGTTACTACACTCGGCTGGATTCATTCGAGCCAAACATCCCACATTCGGTGACTTTGACTGAGGTGGCAGACAAGCTGTTTACCAGTTTGCGCCATGCACGAACCTTACTCGGCAAGATGCATCAAGCTGAATGGGTGGTGTGGGAGCCAAAAGTCGGCAGGAATCAACGTTCTAACCTGACATTGCGCTTTAGCAATCAACAACTGACTCAACACGTTGCCAGCAAGCTTATAGAGCAGGGCAAGTACGAAAAAGCGCTCTCTATTTTGGATAATGACCGCGCAGTGTTTGGCTCTCTTCTCCAAGAAACATCCGGTGCGACGATGCGCGAAGGGTTACTGCACGTCCAATTAACCTACAAACGTAAGTTCGAAGATCTGTTTCCGCACCATATTCATCGTAGTAGTGAGCGATTTTTGATCAGGCAAGTGTTCAGTTGTTTAGTGACTTGTAATGGCAAAGGCGAGTTGAAGCCTGAACTGGCGCATCATTGGCAATATGATGCTGAAAAGCTCGTTTGGACTTTTTATCTGCGCCCGGGACTTACTTTCCATGACGGGCAACCTGTGGATGCTAAGCAATTAGTTTCAATGTTTTCTGCGTTGCAAACCTTACCTTTCTATCAGACAGAGCTAGCCCATGTCGCTTCGGTTTACAGTGAACAGCCATTGAGGATCAGCTTTCAACTCAGCAAAGCAGACACCGGCTTTGCTGGTTTACTTGCTGGCGTTAAATATTCGATTCAACCCGCAGCGCAAGTTACCCGTGAACCGTCTCCATTAAATTCTGTGTCCCATGCTGTTATTGGTACTGGTCCATTTAAAGTGGTTGAGACCAACAATGAACGAATCAAACTCGCCGCATTTGAACACTATTATGGTTGTCGCTCGTTAACCGATGAGGTGACCATCTGGCAGTTTGAGGAATCAATGACGGGCACTGCTCGTTTCGATGATAGCCAAATGCACGTATCGCCTTATGAAGATTCATCGTGCTTCCATCAATTAGGGAAAAGCGATGCGAAACTTGTTTCATCAGACACAGACGGCCTTCGTAGCCGAGTCGAGGATGGATGCTTGTTTATCCTGTTCAATCAGAACTCAGCGGCTAGCCGACTAAATAATGAACAGCGCAAATACCTTTCAGAACTGACCAACCCACAAGCGATTTTGTCTCAGTTGGAACACAACAAGGGTCTGTTTAGTGTTTCTTTAGCTCAAAACATATTGCCAAGTTGGCAGAAATTGTATCGAACGCCTTCGAAAGAGGCACAACTACCGGAAAAGATGAGTATTGCGGTTTACGACTATTATGCGTTGTATCGATGTGCGATTTGCGTGTCCGATATACTCAAACGATATGGTGTGGAAGTTGAGGTGAACACCTACAGTTTTCGAGAGTTGGCGCAGCTCTCTCAGAGTGGCGAGTTAAAGGAGGACTTGGTGCTGTGTAACCTCAACCTCGATGACAATGCCCCGTCTTCGCTGTTCTCGTGGATGATGAACGATCCTGTTTTGCACTCTGCTTTGGGAGAGATGAACAGCGATTGGCTCAAGCAGCGCTTGGATAGTCATAAAGCATCCGTGGAACTGCCTAATTACTTGGCAGAGCTAGAACCTATCGCGTCTACTCTGATCTCAGATTATTGGTTAGTGCCTATGTTCCATCACTTACAGACCGTTCGTTTCCAAGGGATTCTGAAAAACGTAGCCATCACCAACTGGGGATGGCCAGATTTCAAGAATGTATGGTCTGCTGATTAACTTTTCTTACTAGCTAAATAACTAAGTTAACTCGTTGCCAAAGTTGGTTTTTCCAAAATCGACTTTGACACGCTTACGTCTAGATAAATTAAAAATTACACTCATTGGTTTACTTTTTGGTTTTGGCATGTAAACTAGTCGGTGTAGTTTATGTGTTGGGTCTATCCCAACCGATGAAGAGATACCAATGAAAAAATATCTATTACCGATTTTAGGAGTACTTGTCGTGGTCGCTATCGTAAGCACAGGTTCACAATCAAACGACAATCTAGATAAGCTTCCAAAGAAGTTTGCTAACAGTGAGTTGGAATACAAATCGGGTATGTCTGATATTTTTTCAATCTTGAAAGCATACGTGACTGTGGAAAGAAACGAGCCAGTGCCGCGCGCTGCATTGCCTTTGATTCCAATGACAGCTGAGCAATTGATCGAAGAGCAAGATGACGTTGCTTACCGCTTAGGTCACTCAAGCGTGATGATGAAGCTGGATGGTAAGTTAGTGATGACTGACCCTGTGTTCAGTGATCGTGCATCACCGGTGCAATGGATGGGACCAAAGCGTTTTCATCCGACACCAATCACACTGCAAGACCTACCCGATATTGATGTGGTGGTGATCAGCCACGATCACTACGACCATTTAGACAAAGGTGCCGTTAAGGTGCTCGCCGACAAAGTGGGTATGTTCTTAGTGCCATTAAGAGTTGGCGCACTGTTGGAAAAGTGGGGCGTGGATAAAGAGAAGATCATCGAATTGAACTGGTGGGAATCGGCAACGGCCTCAGACATTGAGTTCACGTTAACGCCGACACAGCATTTCTCTGGCCGTGGCTTGCTTGATCGTGACCAAACACTGTGGGGCAGCTGGGTGATTAACGCTTCAGACAAGAAAGTCTTCTTTAGCGGTGATTCTGGTTACTTCAGCGGCTTTAAAGAGATTGGCGACCGTTTCGGGCCGTTTGATTTAACCATGGTTGAAACGGGCGCGTATAACTCACTTTGGTCGGATATTCATATGTTCCCAGAGCAGAGTGTTCAGGCGCACATTGATCTGCAAGGTAAGGTGATGATGCCAATCCACAACAGTACCTTTGATCTTTCTATGCATGATTGGCAAGACCCAATGGAACAAGCACTGGCGATAAGCAAAGAGCGAGATGTACAAATGGTAAGCCCTGTGATGGGTGAACGTTTGGTGATCTCAGAGCCTGTACCTGTTCAGGCATGGTGGAAACTGGCATCGAATTAGAGCTGTAACTAATTAGAGCTGTAACTAATTAGAACGGGTATCTAATGAACACTCTCATCTAAGTTAGAAGTCACCATACCGCTAATCTATATAAAGCCAGCTGATACAAAAAACGCCACTGATCATTCGATTCGGTGGCGTTTTTGCGTTTTATTTTGAAGATCAGCTCTCTAAGTTCTGCGCCATTTTCTTCGCAATTTTTCTGAATTGCTCTAACTCGTCTTCGGCCATGCCTTTGGTCATTCTCTTCAGCATGTCTCGATCGATATCCGAGACCTTACTCATGATCTCTTGACCCTTATCAGTCAGAACCAATAACTGGCTGCGCTTGTCTTCCGGGTTCGGAGACTTTTTCACAAGTTCCTGATTGATCAAGGCATTAATAAGCCGAGTGACCTGTGCTTTATCACGATCTAGGAAGTGTGCGATATCGATAGCGGTACATGGAGACTTCTTAGTAATGATCTTCATGACACGAATGTTCATAGGTGCAATCTCTGAGTCTAAGCTCTCAATCTGTTCGCTCATTTGACGTTTCAAAGAGTGCACTAAACGAAAGATAGACTCTAGCGATGTGTTATCAGACATAAACGATCCTTAGAAATATAGTTGACATTGTCAACTACTGTATTTATAGTTGACATTATCAACTTAATTGTTCGTAAATTCAAGACAGGAAATAGATATGACGATTCAAGCAACTCTAACGCCAACTCTTCCTGAGCAAAAAGGCACACCGGTTTTATACAAAATTTTGGTCATGATGAGCTTAATGCTGACGATTGGCGGCAGTTTAACGGCCGTGATGACTTACATGAATGTCGGATTCGGCGAGGCATTTATTGGCAACTGGCTTTCTTCGTTAGCCCTTGTTGTCGTGATCATGATGCCAATAGGTGCAGTGATGATGGCTTTAGTAACCAAAGCCGTTGCTAGAGTGTTCACAACTTATGGCGAGAAAGTTCGCAACCTGATCGTAGGACTGATCATGGCATTCATTATGGAGTCCATGATGGCATTTGTAACAGCGGCAAATAATATTGGATTTTCGGATACATCGGCGTTTACCAGTGGATGGTTTAATGGATTTATTGCCGCGCTTCCTATTGGCCTTACGATCATGGTCGTAATGTCGATGACGGTTAAACCTAAGCTAGAACGATTCATGAAGAGCTAGCCAAAACATTTCACAGCATTGTAGGAGATCCACATGAAAGCATTTACAGGCAAACACAATAACTACCGCATCACTATTGAAGAAGTGAGCGTTAAAGAAGACCGCGAACTTCAAACCATGCAGTTTGAAATTGAAGACAGAGAAAACATGTTCGCTATTGTTGAGAAGATCAAACAAGACAGCGGCTTAGATGAGCAATCAGCAGCACGACTGGGTGTGAGTATCCGCTTACTCGGCCCATTGATGATGCAAGATAGAAAGCATCCTCTGTTTGTTAATTTTATGCCTCACTTCAGAGACTTCATGCAGAACCTTAAGAAGACCTTGAAAGGGCAGTAAAGCCTAATCATCAGTAACACATCGAAAAGCCAGTAACGAACTTACTGGCTTTTGTTGTCTTTAAATCAAAATAATTTCAGTTGTTTGCGTCTAGAATGTGGGAAAATTGATGGCTGAATTTTCGGTGTAGCACCGTTGTTGAATTGTCTATTCAAGCTTTAAGAAATCCGATATTATACTGGTCATAAAACTAAAAGTGGTATTATATGACAAATGTATTTAAACAAGCAGCTGAAGAACTGTTGAGTCGTCGCGTTGCTGGCACCAAAGCACCAAGATTGGACGAGCAGTACCGTCCGAATAACTTGGAAGATGCGCTAAAGATCCAATCTTCAATGATCGATTTGAAAAGCGATAAAGTCGGCGGTTGGAAGTGCTTACTTCCTCTGGCTGAAGACAAGTTTGTTGTTGCGCCAATCTTCTCGGGCAGCGTTCAACAAGGCGAAGTTTGTGAACTGTTTGCAGACAACGACGTGGTACGCGTTGAGCCTGAAATTGCATTTACGCTTGCTAAGAGCCTGCCTGCAAGCCAAGAAGGCTACAGCGAAGAGCAAATCAACGAAGCGATTGGTTCTTGCCACATGGCACTTGAGCTAATGCAATCTCGTTTTGCGGATGACAGCGGCGCTGAGTTCTATGAAAAGCTGGCCGATGGCCTAGTAAACCAAGGTCTATTCATTGGCCCTGAGATTGATCGCGAACAAGCGTTCACTTCTGCAGAAATCAGTATTGAAGTGACCCAAGGCGAGCAAGTTCAAGTATTCGACGGTAAGCACCCGAATACACTGCCACCAAGCCCAATTTACTGGCTGATTAACTACATGACGCGTCGTGGTGTTGATTTCCAAGCGGGTGAAGCCATTATCACGGGCTCTTACTGCGGTATCGTGGAAATGGAATTCGATAAACCAACTACCTTCCATTATGAAGGTATTGGCGAATACCAAGTAACGTTCAAGCAGAAACGCTAACTTCTAGCGACGCACTATCTGTTATCGAAAGGCTGTTTACTGATGAGTAAATAGCCTTTTTTATTACGTGATGCTCAATAGGGTTCTTATTACTTTGCATTAAATTAGGCGTTTAGACGTCTAGACGTTGACAAGTTCTAAGTGTGACATTAGTCTGCTCTCCTTCCTGTTCTATTGTGTTGTCGTTCCATGTCCAATTCAAAAAATTCTAACGCGGTAATTGCCCCTTCGGCAGTGGCGCTTATCCCTCTGATCGTTTTCCTTGCGCTGTTTATTGGCGTGGGTACATACCTGTCGCTACAAGGCGTCGATTTTGCTTTCTATCAGCTTCCAGCTCCGATTGCGGCTCTGCCTGCCGTGATGTTAGCGTTGCTATTGAGCAAAGATAAATTGAACCGTGCGATCGAGCAGTTCTTAGGTGGCGTGGGTCACAAAGACATTATTGCAATGTGTATGATCTACCTATTGGCGGGCGCTTTTGCTGCTGTGGCTAAAGCTTCTGGTGGCGTGGATGCGACGGTAAACCTTGGTCTATCGGCTATCCCAACGAGCATGATCCTGCCGGGCATCTTCCTTATTTCGGCGTTCATTGCGACCGCAATGGGCACATCTATGGGTACTATCGCTGCGGTAGCTCCTGTGGCACTAGGCATTGCAGATTCAGCTGGCATGAGCATTCCTCTGACCGCTGGCGTGGTGCTAAGTGGCGCTATGTTTGGTGACAACCTTTCTATCATCTCAGATACCACGATTGCCGCGACTCGCTCGCAAGGCTGTGAGATGAGAGACAAGTTTAAAGAGAACATCCGTATTGCACTGCCTGCTGCACTTATCGCGATTGTTATCTTTGCTTTCAACAGCACAGCAACTCAAGTTCCTGAAACAGGCTCAATTGAATGGCTGAAAGTCCTTCCGTACATCACTATCCTAATCCTTGCGGTATCGGGCATGAATGTGTTCGTTGTGTTGACGATTGGTATCTTGCTAGCGGGTGGAGTGAGCCTAGGTTCTGTTGAGAACTACGGCTTGACGGATTACGCTCAAGACATCTATGCAGGCTTTGGCAACATGCAAGAGATCTTCTTACTGTCGATGCTGATTGGTGGTTTGAGTGAGTTGATGCGTCGCCAAGGTGGATTAGCGTTTCTGACTAACTTAGTGAGTGGTTTGATTCGTGCATTTGGTTCTTCTCACTCTAAGCAAGCGAATGGCCGCGCAAGTGAGCTAGGCATAGCAGGCTTGGTATCAATGGTGAACCTATGTACGGCAAACAACACGGTAGCAATCATTGTTTCTGGTAGTGTTGCTCGTCAATTAGCAGAAGAGAACGATGTGTCTCCACGCCGCTCTGCAAGCTTATTGGATATCTTCTCGTGTGTGATTCAAGGCGTATTGCCTTATGGTGCTCAGGTGTTGCTATTGGGCTCTGTGTTTAACCTATCGCCGCTAGAGATCGTGTCTAACTCTTACTACTGTTTCGCGCTTGCAATCGTGGCTGTGGTCGCTGTGTTTATTAAACACCCTGCGCGTAAAGTGGCTAACGCTTAGTAGTAATTGACCAAACTGAGTGCTCGCTGACTCTAATAAGAAGGCTCCGAAAGGGGCCTTTTTTGCGCCTGAACGAATTGTTTGGAAGTTAATTCTGATTTGAACATAGACAAAACCGCCCATGTGGACGGTTTTGAGCTTTATTAAAGTTGGCTTTCAAGTTCGCTGGCTGTCGCGACATTGCTGTAACCAAAGCTCAATGCGGCCATGAATGCTGCATGGACATGCGCAGCTGGAACCTTAATACCGTTGAATTCCATGTCTAAGGTTGTGCAAGCATCATGCGCTACGTGACATTCGTAGCCTAAATCGGTTGCTGCACGAGTCACCGCATCAATACACATGTGGCTCATTGCGCCAACGATGATCAGTTTCTCAATGCCTTGACCTTTTAGCACCTTGTTCAGTTCAGTATCTCTAAAGCTATTGATTTCATGCTTTACGATAACAGGTTCACCCTCTAGCGGAGTCACGCTGTTGTGGATTTGAGCACCGTCTGAATCTGGCAGGAAGAAGGGTGCTTCATTGGTCGGAAATTCATGGCGTACATGAACGATTGGTAGTTGCTTGTCTCTGAAAGCCTGTAATAACTGAGCACCTTTTTCGGCTGCCTTTTCTGTTTCAGACAGTGCCCACTTTGCACCTTCGTATGAAGGGAAATAGTCATTTTGAAAGTCGATAAGTAGTAATGCAGTGTTCTTCATTGTCTATACCTTTGTATTTGGTGTGTTGCGGTGTAGGGATATTATGAATACTCTGTAGTTTTTATCGCACGTCAAAAATGACAGACTCTATGGCAATAGTGACAAAATCAGTTGTGGTCGAAATCATCGACTATCCAGGCTCTTTGCAAAGTGCCGTGTTCGGAGTGAAAGAGTTTCTTCAGTTGGCGAATAGCATTGAGTCTTCCAATGAGCAGGTTCAGTTTCATGTTGAAATTAAGCCTCACGACGACTTGTCTATGTCGACCAACGGATCACTTGAGAACTCAAAGGCCGACATTATTCTAGTGCCGCCAAACTTAGATGGTAGATACTACCTAGAACCAGATGAAGGGCTATTGGACTACCTTGTGCAGTCTCATCAACGTGGGGCGATCCTGTGTTCTGCTTGCGCAGGTGTGTTTATTTTGGCGGGAACGGGTTTGTTGCAAGGACGAACCGTGACAACGCATTGGCAAGCTCAGCAACAATTCTCAGAGCAATATGCTGAGGTCGATGTTGATGTCGACAAAATCTTGATCGATGACGCTGACATTATTACTGCGGGTGGTTTGATGTCGTGGATGGATCTCGCTTTGTTTATTCTGACTAAATACACAACACCGACCAATACTCGTAATCTCGGTAAATACCTAGTGCTTGATACGGGCTTGAGAGAGCAGCGCTACTATCAGAGTTTTGTGCCGAATTATGCTCACGGCAATGACAAGATTGTGTCGGTGCAGCGTTTTATTCAGAAGCATCATCATCTCCCTTTGTCGCTCGATCAATTGGCAGAAGAAGCCTTCATGACTCGAAGAACCTTTATCCGACAATTTACTAAAGCGACCAGTTTTACGCCTATCAATTATATCCAACACGTGCGTATTCAAAGTGCATGCGAGTTATTGGAAAGCTCCCACAAACCAGTTGAGCAGATTAGCTACCTAGTTGGCTATGAGGACGTAAACAGCTTCCGAAAAGTCTTCATGAAAATCATTGGCTTAACACCATCAAGGTTTCGCTCTAGATTTCTCTCTGAGGAATGATCTTTATTAGCCACCATTCCTCAGGCTTAACGACTGGTACTGTCAGTGATTATCTTGGAAGGGTCTAATTCAGCTTATTAGTCACGAACTCTTTGTTTCTGACCATCAGCCACATCAGGCCGCCTAGCGTACCGATGGATAATTGAATAAAGCCTAGGTTTTCAATCAGTGACTCTGGGCGTATTGAAACCAACACCATGCCAAGCGAGCCACAAATCATGCTGAAGAACTGAATTAATGCGACGGCAGAGCCTGTGTCATGATCTTGTTGGTTCAGCATCAAGTTGGTTCCCGGTACCCGCATGATGATCGCCATCAGTGTCGCTGGTGCAGCGATGAACATAAAGAACCAAGGGGATAGGTCACCAATGGTTAGGGTGAAGATGCCGGCAAGCGCCAGCAAAGCAAAACATCCTGAGATGACCTTTTGAACCGGCATTCGGTAGGACAACTTCATGTAAATTGTTGGACCAAATGAGGCGCACAATGCATTGAATGCGAACGCGTAACTAAACTGTTGTTCGGTCAAGCCAAAGTGATCGATGTAGATATAAGAACCCGCCGCAAGAAAGCCCATTAATGCCATCGGTATGATAGAGAAAATGACCAGTAGCTTGAGGAACGAGCTGTTTTTCATGACCACGCCCATTCTTCCCCATGAACGGAACATAGAACCTTGGTATTTGGTTTCGAGCGTTTCTCGATAGCAGCAAGCTAAAACTGACGCAAATGCACCAAAAATGGCGAGGGTGACGAACATCATTCGCCAAGACGCAATTTTCAGTAAGAAGGCACCAAATACAGGCGCAACCATCGGCGCGATGATCACCAGTGACATGATAGTCGCCATGATCTTTTCACGTTCTCGGCCATCATAAAGATCTTTGACAATGGCGGTAGCGATAACGGTGATTGCACTGCCAGCAAAGGCTTGGAATACACGAGCGCCAATTAACTGTTCGATGCTATTGGTCATCGCGCACAATATGCTCGCGACCATATAGCCCACTAATCCAATCAATAGGATCGGCTTACGACCAAATTTTTCGCTGAGCGGCCCCCAGAACAAAAGACCGATGGCGTAAGTAACGAAGTAACTGCTCAGGGTTAGGTTGACCATGGATCGGTCAGTATTAAACACCTCTACCATCTGCGGAAGTGCAGGTAAGTAAAGGTCGATGGTCAATGGAGGGAAAGCACTTATTATGACGAGAAAAAATAGCATACCGGTCTTTCCCAGTACTGGTTGTGGTCTCTTCAAGGTGGCTCTCCGTTGTCCAAGATAGGTTTTTAATTGGTGTGATATTGCTATACAGAAGGTTAATGCACGTCAGACAAGAAGGATAGAGTCGTTCAGGAATATGCTGAAAGTATCGATGAACTGATCTCTAATGAGTTCGAATCTACGAAGTCGGTCTGCGCTCTGAATTGTATTACAAAACATTATTGCTTTTATAGCTAACGAGTTCAATCAGTTAGTAGCAGTGTAGCGTGTAATCGCCAGCGACACATTGTAATGATTATCGACTTGGCTTGTTATCTTTTCTTTGGGCGTTTTTCGACTAAGCCGTTACGCTCTAAACCACGTCGAACGCTGCTGCATAGTTTACCAAAGCGGCGCAGTTCTTCGAAGTTAGGGCCTTGGCCAATGGAAATACTGTGCTCCCAATACATTAACTCACTGTCGACCATCTCAAGTAGTTTCTTAGAGCAACCCGAGCAGTTTCCTTTTGGACCACAGATAAACGTCTCCGACTCGTAAAGTGGGAGTTCGTTTTTAACTTCTTCAATTAAGTTAAGCATTGCCGAGTTTAAGTCTGGCTTTTTGGATGTCAGTGGCTTCAAGCTTGGTGCTTGAGTCGCAATTAATGGGGAAGTCAGTTTGTTAGGTTGTAAATTCAAAGCAGCTGATGACATATCAAAGGCCTCAAGGAGAGAAGAAGGTGGGCATGCTACTCTTCACGACAAAGTGAATCTTGATGTAGTGCAATAAGCGTGGAGATATACCCAAAAGAGGTAGGAGCCACAAGTGGTTGTGACTCCTTATCAAAGCTCGGTACTAATGAGAGGTTTTAGAATTCAGCGTCGAACTGAAACTCCATCCACTCTTTGGTCACAGGGTGGTGCAGCGCAAGTCTTTCTGCGTGTAGGTGCAGTCGGTCGGCTTTATTGCCATATAGGCCATCACCGACGATAGGCATGTTAAGACCTTCTTCGTGTGAACAGTGAACACGCAACTGGTGTGTACGCCCTGTTTTAGGGTGCAGGTAAACCTTAGTGGTTTGCTCGTTTCGCTCAATCACTTCCCATTTGGTTTCTGCAGGCTTGCCGTGTTCGAAGCAGACAATCTGACGAGGGCGGTCATACAAATCACCACGCAATGGCAGTCGAACATAGCCTTCATCTTCTGCTAGAACGCCTTCAATCATTGCCACGTATCGCTTCTCGACTTCACGAGTAATGAACTGCTTCTGTAAGCTCTTGTTCGCACGTCGAGTGAGGGCAAATATCAGAATGCCAGAGGTTGCCATGTCCAAACGGTGAATAACGAATGGTCCTTCAACATCGGGATGCATTTCTTGAACACGTGTGTAGGCGGAATCTTTGATGGTTTTACCCGGCACGGATAGAAAACCTGCTGGCTTGTGTACTACCACGATGTGATCATCTTGGAACAGAATATCCAGCTCTTTGCCTTCAGCTGGGTTCTCTAGCAATGGGTTTGGATCGACTTCTAGGCCTTTCATCATATGGCCTAAAATCGGTACACACTTACTTTGGCAAGAGGCGTAGTATTTCTTGTGCTTACGGATTTCCGACTTTGGAGAGCGACCCCACCAAAACTCAGCCAATGCCAGTGGCGTGTAACCATTTAAGTACGCGTATTGCAGCAATTTAGGCGCAGCGCATTCGCCAGAGCCAGCTGGTGGTATCTTGTTTGGCGTGTTTTCAAAGATCTGGTTAAGGTCTTCAACGTTTCCTTCCGCATTTTGGAAAGCGTATTGTGAAAACAATTTGTGTTGAAGCTGATGAGAAATGTGTGCTCTTTGCTCTTTTAGCTCAGCCAGTTGAGTGGTGAACACATCAACTTTAGCCTGCAACACTTGCAGAGTCTGCTCCCAGTTGAGCTTTAGGTATTTCTGCTGGTTCTTGTCGGCAACGCTGGCTTTGTTTAGCTCATTGTTCAGTTGTTCGAAGGCTTGTTCATCAAGGTTTTCTTTACCTTGTTCACGTTGTTCTTTACGCGTTTTTCGGCCTTCGATAATCGATAGGCGCTGAGCTTCAATCTCTTGCTCCGCTTGCGCTTTTTGCTGTGCCAGTTGCTTGCACAATTCAAGGTATTCAGTATTTGCTTGCAGCGCTTTAAATTCAGCGTTTACAGCCATCATGTCGGCTGTGTCTTGATGGAAAAAGCTGTCACTGCTCAGCATGTCGAACACGGGCGGTACAAAGTGAGGCAATAGATTTTGGTCGGCGATCTTTCCAGAGAAAGCAGAGAAGTAACCCAATTCACCTTCAGGGCTTTTCACCAGTAACACACCAAACATTTTGCCGCGACCAGCGTCAGAATCCAGTCCGAAGTCATGCTGCCAGTCGGTTTGAGTTTCTAGATACTGTTGAAGCTGATGAGAAGCGATTTCACACAATGGGTGTGGTTCGTAGTAGAACGGGAATGTGAAACGCTCAGGCAACGAATATGACTCGATCGGCTGTTGAAAACGAGTGAAGCAATGCTCAGGTGTGTGGCTGTTTTCTGAGTCGTGCGTTGGTTTTGATGAGTGCATAGTCGTATTAATACTTATATCGTGGTGATAAATGGTTGTGAGTCTACTGTGTATGTTTAGAGACGTTAAACACAGTACAAGGCGGCGATTCTACTCTTTATCGAAAAGCGCCTCAAATAAGAAATGGTTCTATTACTGGATAGCTAAGCGAGACGGTTAACACTGAGCCTATGAGTTATGGCTTGAACGCCATTAATTGATGAGTAACTTCTCGTTTTTAACCATAGAAGACAATTTAACAAACCAAGGGTGGTAGCCTTGCCGCACTCTTATGAAAACTAAGGTAACGTTATGATTCCACTCAATACTTCGATTGTCTCCGGTGTCGCTATTTCAGAGATCGACGGACAAATGAAAATGCTACTAATGAAGCGTGTGAAGGGCGAGTTTTGGTGCCATGTCGCAGGCTCGATTGAAGCAGGTGAAACAGGCTGGCAGGCTATCGTGCGCGAGTTTGAAGAAGAGACCCAAATTAAAGTGGAAGCTTTGTATAACGCGCAGTTTCTGGAGCAGTTTTATGAGGCGCACGTGAATGTGATTCAGCTAATCCCTGTCTTTGCAGTGCTATGCCCGCCCAACCAAGCGATTGAACTTAATGACGAGCATACGGACTACCGTTGGTGCAATTTAGAAGAGGCAAAAGCGTTAGCGCCATTCCCCAACCAACATGCGGTCTACGATCATATCTGGTCGTATTTTGTCGACAAACCAGTAAACCCACTTTACCGAGTGAAATTGAACTAAAACTGGCTGTTTAAGCTCTAGGACTTACTAAGGTAAGGGGTTAAAAAGGCGCTCACTTGCGCTTGGCACAACCCCACATCCACCTTCACGCCGTGCGATTCAAGGATCGCAACTCCACGACCATTATTACGAGGGTCTGGGTCTAGCATCGCCACGACTACGTGTTTTACACCTGCTTTAACCAATGTATTGGCGCAAGCGGGTGTTCTGCCGACAAATGAACATGGCTCTAATGTCACGTAAGCCGTAACCCCTTCCATTTCTCCGTCCGTTTTGTCGTTATAGTTATTGAGTGCTTCAACCTCGGCGTGGTTGCCACCTACCTTCTGTGTATACCCAACAGACACCACCTTATCGTTCTTTACCAAAACGCAGCCTACTGGCGGGTTTGGTTGGCAATCAGGTAGGGCTTGGCGCGAAGCTTCAAGTGCTTGCAGCATGTATTGTTGGTTCATGGTCGTTACTCAGTATGACGAGGGCGCAGCAGTTGATGAAGTGCGCGTTTGATTTGATAAGTGGGGCATGTTCGATCTGATTGGGATTTTAGTCAATGGTTTTAGCTTTGAATTCGAAAGCTAGTTCACTGTGACTAATCGTTAACTTGGGCCACTGGGTTAGCCAATATTTGGATTGTACTCTTTGATCAAAGATATCTCGGCTACGCTTTGGGTTGAGTGTGATTTGCAAATCAAACAAACTCTCTAAACCAAAAGATGCAAGACACTCGATGTCTCCATTGAGGCTTTGCTTTACGGCGACGGAGGTCTCTTTCTCTGGCCAGTAACTCAT
Organism: Vibrio sp. 1CM8B; assembly: GCF_023161685.1. Classification (NCBI taxonomy): domain Bacteria; kingdom Pseudomonadati; phylum Pseudomonadota; class Gammaproteobacteria; order Vibrionales; family Vibrionaceae; genus Vibrio; species Vibrio sp. 1CM8B. Next base: position 444,931 of record NZ_JALNTU010000003.1, on the reverse strand, counting down.
CGCATCCAATGAGCCTTGGTAAGGTTCATCCCCATTTCTAGTGTGCATGTAGGCTTGATTGCGAACTTGCCAATTCAGTTCGGGTAACCGTTGTTTAAGCAGAGCCTCGTATCTAAGATCTGATTCGTAAGAGGTATCAATGGGATCAAAGTAGATCACATCAATATCATTGAGTGGGGTCGGGGAGGCATAACCATGCAGGTGATCCCAAACGAGGTTTCTCACAAAGCCCGCAGCGACATAACACTGCGGTAAATCCAACTTAGCGACACAGTTTAAAACCTTCATTCGTAAGGGATCTTGTTTAATCAACGTGACGATGCGTTTGGCTAGCGGATGTATCATTATGATGTCGGAACATCAGTGACTTGGTAATGACGTGTCACGTTCTGGGAGATTTCACCCCATTCAGAGGCTTTTACTCGCTGTTGGTGGGCTTCGAATGCTTCTCGGCTAGTGAATTCTTCATACACTTCAAAGCGATTGGGTTGAAGGGTGCTTTGACTGATTCGAAAGACGATACAACCAGGTTCTTCCAGTGTCAGTTCTTTGTGCACAACTAAGGCTTGTGTCACTGCTTCTAGGTCGTTGTCTGGCACTAGAATATGCCCTTGCAGAATTACTTTACTCATAATTACGTCCATTTAATTACGTCTATTTAATTTTGTCCATTACGGCTTTTTTCTATCAAAAGCTCTATCCGTTACAAACATAATCCCATTTTGATGTTGTGACGTATAGGCTAATGTGGCGATTATTTGTTCACAGTGAATGCATGTCTAGTTACGCCGTAACTTTAGGGGCGATGTAATCAATAAATGATAAGACACTGGAACTAAATCCGCATTGGTCCGGTCTATTAAATTAGTATCATTGAACTGTATTGATACTGAAATGAATTTGTCATCTGAGAGAACTAACCTTAATTTTGAACAGCGGCTCATAGGATTGAATTGAGCCATAGTTGATATCTAGGTCATACTTTGATGTAAATGGTATTCAAAACTCTATATATTTTGTGATTTGTATCATTGATCTGGGCATCAAACACCGTTAGATTCGAATGGTTGGCAATAAAAATAGCTCATGAAGAGCAGTTAAAGAAAAGGAAATATCCCTTATGAAAAAAATGAGAAGAGCACAGCTTCATCGCGTTCGTATCCAATACTGGAAAGACACGTCAAAAGAAGCATCAAAGAAATAAGCTTTAAATCGTAAAGCTTTAAAAGCTGAAAAGCTTAATCAAATGTAAAACGCAACAAACTGATTTCATTAGCACTCTCAAGGACCTTCATCTGGTCGGCGACTAGCGAAATCATCCCCAAAGAGCTGGCAGGCATTAACAACAATGCAATTCAATGTCAGCTCATTAATACCTCCCCTACGTTTATCTTCGTTTGTTAAATCTGTTCTCCAAATTAAAACTTGTTTGTTCCTTGTTCTCGTATCCTTGTATTCGTTAAAGTCCTGATAATAAAAAAGCCCCTGATTTCTCAGAAGCTTTGATTTAGATTTTGGTATCTGATGTGACTGCCCGATAAAGGCTAGTGCTTAGGATAGACTCTAGCGTTGGAACAGCGTCTTTAAGCTCACATCGTCCGTTCTATTTAGTTTTAGGCTCAGCAGATAACCGCCAACGCCAATCAGTACATAAATACTTAACGATAAAACCGGCGCTTCAACAATCGCGCTGAATGGGTTGCTTGCTGTGAGTACCTTCATTGGCAGTGATGCGATGAGAGATAGGAAGTCGTTGATACCATGGAAGCCAAATACAGCGACAGAGAGGAACTTAATCGCATAGCTTGAGATAAAAATGACAAGCAATGGAGAGTTCACCAATTGCGAAATCGCTAGGGTCACAGTTGCCAGTGGTAGTAAAACCAGTGCAACTAACATCATTCGTCCGAAGAACACCAACCAGTTACTCAGCACATACAATAGGGATTGCTGCTCAACCAGCAGCGCCAGTTGTTGCTCGCTAGACACGTTCAATATCCAGAATAGGAAATCGGCGAACAGCACGAGCAACGCACAGATTGCGGGAATAACCACTAAACCGAAGCCGAGTTTCACACCGTGAGTCATTGCGTTAGATACCGGCATACTTCTCCAAAACATCGAACTGCCTTCTTGGCGCTCTTTACGCAGCGTTTTAGGGATGTAAAGCGTCGATAGGATCAGTGAAATAAGGCCCGCGCCAAAGTAGATCACTGAATTGAGGTCTTGTGCGAACTCTCTGTGGATGTCGCTCACGTCACCGTTCACTTGCATTTCGAAGAAAAACTCATGCTGAGCTGCGCCATTGAAGAACAGACTAACGAACAGTAAGAAACCACATAACGCGACAAACAGAGGCAATCGAGTGTTAATTTTGTGCTCGATGAGTTCTTTTTCTAGCATGTAAAAACTTGGATGCATTATGCCTTCTCCGTCTGTGTTGCAAGGAATAGATCTGCGAGACCAACGTTATAGATGTTACCCAGTGACTCAACCTGCGCTTTGTACTGACCTTCTAATAACCACTTAGTGGTGCCAAGGCCTGATTGCGAGGTCAGTGGGTTGAGCTTCTGTATCTCGCTTGAATGGTTATTTGCGACTTCGATAATGAAATAGTCGTTCTCGATGTCTTCCATGCTCTTTTGCAGCACACAATGGCCTTGTTTCAAAATCAGCACATCCGTTAATAGGTGTTCAATCTCTGAAACCTCATGGCTTGCAATGATCATGGCGCGTTCACCGTCGTGGAACCACTCGAGTAGATGGCGATAAAAAGTATCGCGGTACAGTAAATCTAGGCCAAGTGTAGGCTCATCTAAGATCAACACTTGAGTGTCTGTCGCGATGATGATCGCAAGGTGAAGTTGTACCTTCATTCCCTTAGAAAGTTGCTTGATAGTCGAAGAGAGCTTGATGTTGGTGCTGCTTAATGTCTGCTCTGCTTTTTGCTTGTTGAAGCTAGGGTGTACACCTTGGGTATATCGAAGAAGTTGTTTAACGGTCATCCACTCGGGTAACACGTTAACATCTGAGATGTACGACAAGTGCAGCATGAGTTCTGCATGCTGGTGGATAGGGTGGTAGCCATTAACCTCTATCTCACCTTGATAGCTGTGTCCGCCAAGCAGTGATTTGATCAGAGTCGATTTACCTGCGCCATTGTGGCCTAGCAGTCCAAGCACTTGCCCCGGTTTTAACTCAAAGCTGATGTTCTCGACACCCACTTGATTTGAATAGGTTTTGGTTACGTTTTTCACGGAAAGTAAAGTACTCATGACTTGTCCTTTATATGTTGTGCTAGCTGTTTCACGAGTTCTTCGACACTCATATCAATGATGCTTAGCGTCTCAGCGATGGCTGGGATCTGTGTGTTGATGAATGATTGGTGTGCAGACTCTTTCAATTTTTGAAGTGCCCCTTCGGCCACATACATGCCTTGGCCGCGTTTTTTCTCTACCAAGCCTTCATCCACCAGTAACTGGTAGCTTTTCATGACAGTAAGGTGGTTGATCTTGAGATCGGCAGCAACCGCACGCACAGAGGGAAGTGCTTGTAGCTCTAGCCAAACACCTTGAAGAATTTGGTCACTGATCTTGGCGGCAAGCTGCCTAAAGATCGGCTGGTCGTCTTTCCATTCGGTCATAATTAAAACTGCATGGTGATATACATGTATATAACACTAACCTATTTATTCGAGTTGGCAAGGATTTTATGAAAATGCATCGGGTATTTTTATGTTTGGATAAAGCATGTTTGGTGGGGAGGGCACTTGAAGCCTACATCCTTGTGGGCTCTCAAGCAGTTGTATAAGCGACGAATATTTGAATAGGGAATGGTTGCTGATCAAGATTCCTATTAGGCTGGACCTATTGCTCCTTTGAGTCATTAGGCCTGCTATACAGGTAACCTTGATGTAAGTTGTAGCCTAACTGACACAAGATATATTGCTGCCTACGCGTCTCGACACCTTCATAGATCATTGTGATATTTGATAGGCGTCCAATCTCCGAGATATTAAGTAATACACCCTGATGGTGTTCTCCTGACTCGATATCCTTAACAAAACAGCGATCCAGTTTTAGATAGGTAGGAGAGATGACATTGATGATTTCGATGTTGTTATTACCCGTACCGAAGTCATCTAGAGCGATGGTGATACCAAGCTTTTTGATATCCTTAATGTTATCGATAACCTCACACCCATAGCCAATGTTCGAATATTCAGTAATCTCTACGACAAACTCATTCGCTTCCATCGCGGCTAAATGCTCTCTGAGCCTTGCGAAGTTCGACCCTACCAAAGCACTCGGGCACACGTTGACACCATAGATCTCATGGCTGTTGTTTAACTTCGCTTTTCTAACCGTCTCGATGAGCAAAATTGTATGAAAGGTGAGTAAATTGGTACGTCTCATGGTGTTGATGAAGCTTAAAACGCCAACGTTACGCACACGAGATAACAACTCGTAATAGAGAACGCTGTTGTCTTCGGTGTTGATGATCGGCTCTTCTTCAAAGGAGATGTGTTTCCAACGAAACAGGTAGATCACAAAGCCCAGAATATAGGAGCGATAAAGCAGGGTGGCGAGTATCAGAGAAAGTGCAATCCACAGCGCAACTATATCGTCACTGTAGAAGGTGATGGTCGCACCGGTTGGCAGGGATGTTTGATAGATAGATTTACTTTCTTCGCCAAGGTTTAGGATGTAGTAACCATTCTTCTGGATGGAGATAGAATCGACTAACAGAGGCAATAATGAGTTCTTGTATCGAGCTTCGATAGAGCGTTTAGATATTCGAACAATCATCTCGATGTCGTGTTCGGTATCTATGAAGCGTGAATAGGCAAAATCAGCGCTATCGTAGAAGTCGTCTACCTGATCGAGCTCTATCATCTTAGAACGTGTTTTTGAGATATAGCATGAGCCATAAGGTGTGGTCATGACGACAGAATCAAGGTTGAGCGAGTGCCTTAGCGAGTGCACAGCCCCGTGGCTATCGCAACCGTAGTCCATGACTTCGGCTGCAATATGTTTGGTGTTCTCACTGTATTCATTCGCAATCTTCGTCGTATAAAGGATTTGGAAAAAGTAGACAACGAATAGGAAAAAGGAAGAGATGGTGAACACGGCTATCAGAGCCTTGATCAGCTCTCGATGATAGGTGTTGAACATCAGTTTCAACATCTCGAACTGGCTGGGCTTGAACTGGTTGATGTCGTACTTTGGTGCGATACGGTTGGTTGAGCTTTTATCGAGATCGATAAAGTAACCTACCTTGTAAAGGTTAGAGATAAGTTCGCTATTATTATCAACCTTCGCTTTTTTACATAAGCTTCGATATTTCTTTCTTATAGAAGCAATAATGTTTTTTAACGCGTATAAGCTAAACTCTTCGTCAAAGTGTAGTTTAAAAGATTCTTCAACATCTCTTGCAGATTGAGGGTTTGATATTGACGAGTGTTCAATAAGATATTTGAAAACAAAACTCTCTTTACTATTAAGAGTTTCCTCTGATATCTTATTACTGTCTCTTTTTATGTATATTTTTTCTTCATTGTAGATTAGTTGCAAGCTCTCATTATTGTTATTTATATTGAAAGAACAGTGCATAGCTCAACTCCTAAGCGATAGTTATTATATTTTTGTGATGGATATGTGATGGCTGGGATTTTCATTCAACACAAGAGTTCGATCTAAATAATATAACCAAAATGTCACCATTTTCTCTCAAGATGTTGATACTAATCGCAGAATTTGGGCTTTAATGAAAGGTTATGGAGATGTTCACCCAAAAGTTGAATTTATAAATGAAAGCCAATGATTTACAAGGGGTAAGGGGGATTTATCCATTTGTTTTGGTATTTATCCATTTCACAGCTTCTACGCGGTAGGTTTAGCGACTGAATTTAGAGGTTTCTAATGTAGCTTCTGATAGTATTCATTCAGATTATCGATGTGTCAGATTTATCAGAATTTTTCAGGATAAAATTAAATTATGTCAGTTTATGTGATATTAATATAATTTAATTTTCTTATTGGTTTGGTGATTAAATTAAATTGGTCAATGATAGGATTTATTATATTTGTTGAATAATTGACTTTAATTTATTCTCTTACGTATTTTAAATGATGAAACTTTAAGGTGGGATATTTAAAATAGGGAAAGGATGATTTTTATCATGAGGTGTTGATTAAAGGATTTTAATGGGATTATTATTGACACATGTATCAAAAATGTGTCCATGTAAATATTCATCGGCTAGTGATGAAAATAAGATATGAATGAGGTTGGTGTTATACCATGAGCACTACCTAAAAGTGTAAGCAGTAACAAGTTAGATCAATTAGTGTTATTTTTGAGTAAATGTTAGCGCAACCACATGATATTCAAAGATCTGTTGCGATATCTGTATGCTAACTATGAAAGCATGCAATCGTTGAGTATTTAACATGCACCATCAAGCACCACGATTTGTGGTTCTTTTTCTGGCTGATAAAGCACCTGACAAAAGTCTCCTTCTGGCGAATAGGTGTAGTTTTCGGTGTCGAAAGAGATGGCGGCTACTCTTTCTGCATTGCTGCCAGAGTCTACTTCTTTGTTGATAACATGAAGCTCTGTTGCGTCGATATTGAGCAGTCTTCTTAGCGAATCAACATAGGCGATTGGATAGCCGTGGCAGACGTAGTAGGTCTCAATCTCCGTCTTTTCAACATAGTTGCACTCATCCTCAACGCCAGCAATTGCTGACTTCGCGTAGATCATATCGATACCCGTGCGAAGGTTACCAGCCACATCGTGTATTTTGCTCGCCCGAGCACTTCCTTGAACGTCTAAGAACTTGACCATAGCTGTCGCCGAAACGACCGCTAAAATTAATACAGAGATGATGAGCTCTAAGAGAGTGAAGCCGTTTTGTCTGTTCATGGTTATCGATTATTTGCTCTGCTAAAGGGACGGAATGAGGGTAATCTAAATACCAAAGTCATTACAGTTAGTACGTATAATGGTTTGGTGTTTTATTGGGTGAATTTCTAAGTGATTTTCTTTATAAACAATAGCTTAGTTTCTTTTCTCTTACTGTTAAACGCTATGTAAGCATACGTAAGCGTGCACACCCACAGCAGCCGATTGTTTACGAAACATTAAAACGACTTAATTTATTGATAAATAAGTCTTTAATTGTAGGATTGTCGACCACTCAAAAACTGACTTTCGACTTCATTTGAGGGAATTGGCTTACTAAATAAAAATCCCTGAAGATACTCGTATCCACAATCGATTAAGAACGCTTTTTGCGTTTCGGTTTCGACACCTTCAGCAACCACTTTTAACCCCAATTTTTCACAGATAGCGTGGGTGGCTTGGACAATCGCTTTGCTCCCTTTATGTGAACCGTGGACGAAGCTTTTATCAAGTTTTACGGTGCTAATTGGTAAGTCATGCAACATCGACAGTGACGAGTAGCCTGTACCAAAGTCATCAAGGTGAAGTTCAACACCCAATTTAGAAATATCGCTTAATGCTTGCCTGACTTCACCGTGCTTGAAGATCATGGAAGATTCGGTGATCTCAAGGGCGATGCTTTGAGGTTGGATATTGTAGAAGTTCAACATTGCTAATAGCTGCTCGGCAAAGGTAGCGTGCATCTGAATACTCGAAATATTGATACTCATCATCAACTCACTATCAAACTCACGTTGCCATACTGATAACTGTTTTAGTGCAGAGTTAAGAACCCATTTCCCGAGCGGTACAATCTGTCCAGTCTCCTCCGCTAAGCTAATAAACTCATCAGGGCCGATGTTACCTAGCTCTCTATCTGACCATCGAAGCAAGGCTTCAAACCCTTTCACCTTGTCGCTGTTGGTGTTCATGATCGGTTGATAGTGAAGGTTGAGATCGTCTTTTTCTATGGCGCGTGCCAGTCGGTGGCGGATCTCTACTTTGCGATGCAGGGTTTGCGCTAAGTCTGGGGTAAACGTTTGGAAGCGGTTTCGACCATTCGCTTTTGCAAGATGCATCGCCATGCCTGCTTGCTTTAGCAATGTTTCTTGGTCAACCGCGTTATCAGGGAAATGCGCAGTACCTATGCTGCAACCGACAGACAAACTGCCGATGCCTCTGATATGGAAACTTCGGTTTAATGCATCAATGATACGAGAACAGAGTAGTGGGATATTTTGATTTCGACAGGTGTGGGCAATAACAATGAATTCGTCGCCACCAAATCGCCCGATCATGCATTTCTCATCAACCAACTGTTTAAGGCGTTCACCAACCTGTTTGAGTAGTTGGTCTCCGACAGTGTGCCCATAAGTGTCATTAACTAATTTGAAGCCATCAAGGTCGACAAACATCAATTCAAACGGTGAGCGATAGGCAATGCTGGTTTCTAGAAGCTTGGTGATCCCACGGCGATTATAAAGCTCCGTTAAACAGTCGTGTTCAGCGTTGTACCTGGCTTTTATCAGTTTCTCTTTTTGCTTAGTTGTACAGGTTAGGTTTAACAGCAATTCGCTTTTATCAAAGAGCCACTTTCCTTGCACATCAAAGTGGTGTGTCTTGCCATCTATTTCGCAGCTGACTTCTTCTAATATCTCTCGGCCTTTACGCACGGTAAACAGCCATTGTGCTGCTCTCTCTTCACTCGAAACGAATTCGGATAGAGTGCTAAACGGTGAGCCGTAGTTGTGAAAAAATGCGGAGTTAGCACTCACTACGCTTCCCGATTTATTAAACAGAAGGGAGAGGTTTGCACCATCAGAGCAAGCGAGGTCGTGCCTTAAGCTTCCTTCTTCAGCGACGACTTGTACCAACATACCCGTTCGACTATCGTGCAATGGGATCCCAGAAAACAGACATAATGCACGCTTCGAAATGTAGTTGGGAGTGAAGTTCCACCATGTCTTGATGCTTTCGTTGCGTAGAAATTGCCTTTGGTACTCTTCCAATGTCGCTTCGATTGCTTTTGACATCTCGACACTAAAGTCGCGAGATGTCAGCTCAAATAGAGATTCAGACTCCCACAGAGGAAGGGCGCTGCTGTTTGCCCAAGTTATTCTCTTATTATCAATGTCATATATCCAAATTGGACACTGGAGATGCTCGAAGGGTTGATAACTTGTCATCATATTGAACTCGGTGAACTGATATTTTGGTCGAACAGCAACCACCGAAATCATGTGTTCGGTGGTCGCGTCTCAAATTTAATTCTGGCCTTTAATCGCATTAAGAAGCTGTTTTGAAGAACCGTAATGATCTACAGAACAGCAAAGTGCTACAGAAGAAACAGCGTGTTAAAGGTTCAGTGAGCGGATGATTTTGGTCAATTTACCTTCAGGGGTACTTTCGACGACGTAGCCTTTCTTATCATCAAAAATCTCTCCGTCGATGAAGTGCCAACCATTTGGTTTTTGGATGATCTCTTTAGGAAAGTTCTCATCAAACATAGAGTGGTTTGGATAGACCGTTTCGATAGCTTCAAATAATAGCTGTGCTTCATCTTGGTTGGTCACCACGAACTCTTCTTTCAGGCACATCGTCAACTCAGGTAGAGGTTGAGTGGTGAAGGGTTCTGTCATCGAGCCCAATACACCGTTATGTGCGTAAAAGCGGTATGAGCCAGAACTACTCTCGCTTCCGTCTGGTGACTTAATGTAAGGCGTTGCACTGTAGAACTCACAGTTGAAGACCATCTTTTGAATAATGCTGTTTTGTGGTGTTTCCTGAATGTCTATCCAAGAACTGACTTGCGCTTGAATCTGGTTCACCATTTCTTGTTTATTGGTGTCTGCCATGACTGGTGTTGAAACTAAAGCGGTGGTGGTCAGTAACAGTGAAAGCGTTTTATTCATCTTAAAATGGGCCCTGTGGAAGTGATTATTGCGTAATGTTGAATCTATTCATTAATTGGGTAAATGTTACTTTAAGAAGGTATTTCTTAACAGGATCTACCTCACGATGAAAAATGGAAAGCTCTGAGTGTGGGTCTAGGTAATCGATTACCTTTACTTGTAAGTCTATTTGTTTGAATTTTTAATCTAGTAAAATTGAGATTTGCAGTGCTATTAACTGTTATGTCATTGGTGTATGGATAGTTGGTTTGATTGGGTTTTGTAAACACCTCAAATGTAAGTGCGCGTAAGAAAATAAAGCAAATGTAAGCGGGCGGTAGGCGATTAAAACACAGCAAATAATGTGCTCTGAAGGAGAAAACCTTGATAAACCAAGGCGCACCGGTTGTTGCTTCTCTATTTTGTAAACGTGTATGTACAAAAGTGATTACTATGTTTTGCGTACGGTAAATCTAGGGCTCTGATCGCAATATTGATGATCTATGATCAGTATATATACTGCCCTCGCTTTTAATAAATACTGGTGATAGGAATGTCGAAAACCAAAGTGCTCATTGTTGAAGATGACCAAGAGATAGCTCGTTTAACGACGCTTTACCTCGAAGCCGAAGGTTACAATGTTAGCGTTGTTCATGAAGGGAACTTGGCACTTGAAGCGATTCGCAGTATTGAACCGGATTTAGTGCTGTTGGACTTGATGCTTCCAGGGATGAGCGGCGCGCAGATTTGCCGTCAAGCTCGTGAGTTCTACAATGGAATGATCTTAGTGCTAACGGCCTCTGCCGATGAAATGAGTGAGGTCAGCTTATTTAAGTTTGGCGCGGACGATTACGTTGCCAAGCCGATTCGTGGCCATGCCTTATTAGCGCGAATTGAAGCGTTATTGCGTCGAGCCACTCCCGTAACAACTACCCAAGAAACCACGGCTGAAAAACAGTGCGATATTGTAATCAACAGCTCTGCTCAAAGTGCCACGCTCTATGGCCAAAACCTCAAGCTTACTTCTGCTGAATTTGAAATCTTAAACCTTCTCGTTAATAACATCTGTCAGGTCGTGACTCGAGACCAGTGCTGTCAGCTATTTAGAGGAATTGATTACGCGTTTAATGATCGCTCGATTGATATGCGCGTGTCTGGGTTACGCCGAAAGCTGCGCATTCACGCAAAAGACAAACAGTTGATTCGTACGGTTCGCAACAAGGGATACATGCTGGTTGCGTAAGTTCATTGCTACGAAGCTTCGCTCGGTTTCGATGTTTGCTCGCTTATACCTTGGGATTGTGACTGGGATGTCGGCAACGATATTTTTGTTTTTGAACCTTGGTGAAGGGCACATGCGACGCACCGAGATCGAAACCTTTCTCAATGATGGCATCTACTTTGCGGAGCAGTATGTTCGTCAACACAATCAAGAAAACTCACTCTATAAAGAGCTCGATAGAACAGGCTACCAACAATTTTATATCTTCAATTTACGCCTGTTGGAGAATTGGTCGGGCGAGGCGCCTTGCCAACAATGTGAGTTATACACAACCTTAAATGGTGTGCCGATATATCTTAGTGATGACAACCTCTATTCGGCCGTGTTTCAGTTACCAAACTCTAAATTTAGTTTTGGGTTCAGTGAGGTAGGGGACTTTTTCTCTCCTGACATTGAATGGTATGAGGATTCAGAACGACACTTTTTGTTAGGGCTGTTGTTGGCTGTGATTGTGGCGATCGGAGCAAGTGTTTACTTACCTGTGAGGCGTTTTCAAGAAAGAATAGAGTTGCTCGTCGAGAAGCAGAAACAGTTTGGTAAGGGCAAGCTTAGTACTCGATCTGACATGGACGACATCCATCCTGTTTCTGATTTGGCCAGCAGTTTTAACTTCATGGCTGAAGAGATAGAGAGCAAAGTAAAACAAAGTCATATCTTCGCTCAAGCTATCCCACACGAAGTGAGAACTCCGCTAAGTCGTATTCAACTGGCGACCGATATCCTAAGAAGGGGAGCACCCGATAATCATCAGGTTCTTTTCGATGACATTGATACCTACATTGAGGATATCAACGAGCTCACGTCAGAAATCATCATGCTGTCGAAGTTGAATGTCATGGATAACTCTTTCTTTGAGCTCGTTAAAGTGACCTCCGATCTTCGTGAGTATTGCCTAGACCGAATTCGTTACTCGAAACTAGAGAATGCCACCTTTGAATCTAAGGTACAGCTAGAGTGCAAGATTAAGTGTGACTGTTCAATGGCGCGCTTGGTGTTTGATAACGTTCTCAAGAATGCTGGCAATTACACACAAGACAAAGTGTGGATGACGTTAGATGAGAACTCAGAAAACTGGCTGGTGGTGATTGAAGATAATGGTTCTGGAATACCGGAGAATAAGCGTGATGAGGTATTTCTACCGTTCTCTCGATTAGATTCAAGCAGAGCGTCGACCACCGGTGGATTGGGGTTAGGCCTCGCGATTGCTCTATCGGCGGCTAAAAAGCTTTCTTGGGATATCAAAATTGACGACAGCAACTTTGGTGGCGCCAAGTTCAGTATCGTGATTCCTAAAATCGCATAAGCTGTAGCTTTAAGAGCTCTTCAGGCTCGTAAAATAACAAAGCCACGGACTTATGCTGTGGCTTTTTCAAGCTAGTTACTTCTTACAGCGATGAAGGCCATAAATAGCGTGGTCAACGATGCGACCATTCAAGTTCTCGTTACGTGTAATGATACCTTCTAACGTGAAATGTAAGCGCTCACATACCTTGCGACTGCTCTGGTTGCCCGTTGCTGCTGATATCTCGACCTTTTCCATATCTAACTCATTGAAAGCAATATCAATCAGCTTCTGGACAACGCGTGTCACAATCCCCTTTCCTTGGTATGTCTCAGATAACCAATAACCTATCGTCACCTTTTGCTTATCATGATCAATGGTATTGAAACTACAGTTACCGATGACCTTGTCTTTATAGATAATCGCACATGTCATGCTTTTACCTTCCGCATAATCGTGCAGCGAGCGTTGGATGAAGATCCTAAAATCTTGCTCAGTTTTACAATGTGGCGGCCACACAAGCCATTGGCTTAGGTACTCATTCTGGCTTTGTGAGATCTCTGCGTAATGAACAGCGAAACTCTCTTCAACCAATGCGATGGATAGTTCGTCATCAATAACTGTTTTAAACATGTCTTTCCTTTTCTTATGGCTACTGATTTTAGTGAATCTTAGTCGGCAGTATATAATGTCGCATGATTTTTAATATGCAACCATTTGTAGCACGGAATTTTCGTGATACGTTAGATCTATCACGAAACTCATTAAACCTTACAATAGTTGTGTATATAATCATTAAGTATGCATTAGTATTAGCGGCCTAAATATATAAAAACTATAAAAAATCTAGGCTTAATTAATGAATCAACATTGCCAGGACGTGACCGTAGACCTAAGGAAGGCTCTATTTGGTATTGCTAAGGCGCTTGATAACGTCGGTTTCGAAAGCAAAAATCATGGACAGAGGGTGGGTTACATCGCGTATCGATGTGCTCTGAGTGTGGGATGGGAAGAAGAACAAGCGCAACTTGCGTTCTCATTGGGATTAATTCACGACTGTGGTGTCTCTCAAATTGATGAGCAACGTAGTTTGGTTTCAGGGTTCATTCCTGACTCGAGTTACCACCATTGTCAAAAGGGCTACCAAATTCTAAAAGAGTGCCCGGTTCTTTCTATATTCGCTAAGCCAGTGCTTTATCATCACACCCCTTGGGTTGAGTTAAAGGCTATTCATATTAGCGAGTTAGAAAAAGAGTTAGCAGCCATCGTTATGCTTGCCGATAGGGTCGACTACTTGTATGGCATCACTTCTTCAGATCGTTATGGAAACCTCACACCCGGTGGCAAAGCCAGCATTATTGAACTCTTAACAGAACAAGCGGATGAAATGTTCGAATCCAACCTTGTGCAACATATGTGCGAATTGGTCGATTTGGATGATTTCTGGTTCTCGATGGAGATCCCTTACATTGAAAATATGAGGGATAACTTTGAACCTGTGCCTTTCTTCTCTCAGCAAATGTCGTTGGATGAGACGGTCGCCTTCGCTGAATTTATTGCCAATGTTGTTGATACCAAGAGTTCGTTTACCTTTAAGCACTCGCTGAAGGTAGGGCAGCTCTCTGAATACCTCGCCAAGCAGATGGGTTATTCATACACCACTCAGCGTAAACTTTATTTAGCGGGTTTGGTTCATGATATCGGTAAACTGCAAACCCCTAACGACATTCTGCATAAGCCGGATTTACTTACTGAAGAAGAATATTGCTGCATTAAACGCCACGCTACGGACACGCGATTCGCTCTGCAGGAGCTATTCAGTTCTCCTCAGGTTTGCCAGTGGGCATCTAATCATCATGAAAGGTTAGATGGCTCAGGCTACCCGATGGGTAAAACGGCGGAAGAGCTGGATCAACCGAGTCGAATTGTTGCTGTGGTGGATGTGTTCCAAGCGTTGACTCAGTCTCGCCCTTATCGTGCGGGCATGACGTTAGAACAGACGATGGCTATTTTGAGAGACCATGTTGAAAACTATAAGTTAGATCGAGAAGTGTTTGAATGTCTTGAAAAACACGCACAGTACTGCTTTGAATTATCGACCGATAAAAGAATGTACGCGTTTTAGTGCCAGTGAGTCTTTTAGATGTGTGATTCCCTAAATCACGCTCGATGAAAAATGACTTAATACCAGAAACAGAAAAGCGATAGCCGAGGCTATCGCTTTTTTAATTGGGGGTCTTATCAGGATCTTTGGGGCTAGATTAGTAGCGCTTTAAGATCTCGATGATCGCTTGCTCAGTTTCCGCTGCGATAATGGCATCAATGTCATCATCATTTTGGAACAACTCTGATAGCGCCATAATCGTATGGATGTGGCTATCTGAGTCCATTGCCGCCAGAGTAATTGAAAGGTAAACGTCACCGTTGTCTTCCGACTCTAAATCAACACCCTTCTTGAATACCGTTACTTGCAATGATGCTTCGTTCACACCATCTTCAGGACGAGCATGAGGCATTGCAATCTTTGGAGCTAGAACATAGTACGCGCCGATGTCCTTGTGCTTTTGCTTGATAGCTTCAACATAGCTTGCTTCAATTTTGTTGTTCGCTAGCAGAGTTGAGCAGGTCACATCAATTGCGGCATCAACTGTTAGGTTTTCTTCAGAGTTGATGATAACGCCTTGGTTACCAATTAAATCGAATAGGCTCATGAAACAATCCACCCTAGGATAAGACCAACCACACCGAAGTCGAAGTCCGCAAATGTTGTTGCTTCAAGACCTAGGCCGCCTAGTACTGGAAGCAGTAGCATTGGTAGGAAAGAGATACATAGACCTTGTGTGAATGAACCTAGAATTGCACCGCGAAGACCGCCTGTCGCGTTACCGTAAACGCCTGCTGCACCACCTACGAAGAAGTGTGGAACTACGCCAGCTACAATAATTGTCCAACCAAGGGCACCTTGTACAGCCATCGCTAGTAGACCAGCAGCGAAAGAACAAAGGAAACCGATAAGTACCGCGTTTGGCGCTACAGGGAATACCATTGGGCAGTCTAGAGCAGGTTTCGCGCCCGGTACTAGCTTGTCAGAGATACCTTTAAATGCAGGAACGATTTCAGCAATTAGCATCTTCACACCTTGCAGTACGATGTAAACACCACCGGCAAAGATAAGAGATTGCATGAAAGTAAATACAACCCAGTTTTGACCACTTGATACTGTTTCTACAAACTCGCCGCCTGCGATAATAGATGCAAGCATGAAGAAGATAGCCATCGTTGTTGCTACGGCTACTGGTGTATCACGTAGGAACATCAAGCTTTTTGGAACTTGGATGTCTTCAGTTGTTTTCGATGTGTCACCGAACTTGCTACCAATGAAGCCAGATACGATGTAAGAAAGGGTAGAGAAGTGACCGATAGCCAGCTGATCAGTACCCATCACCTTTTCTGTGTACTTTTGACCTAGAGCTGGCATCACAACCATCAATGTACCCACAATGATCGAGCCGATTGCGACGAGTGCCGTGCCTTCAATGTTTGCTGTAGATAGAATTACTGCCACTAGCATAGACATGAACATTGTGTGGTGGCCCGTTAAGAATATATATTTTAAAGGAGTAATACGAGCCAATAAAATATTCACAACGAACGCGAAGAACATAATTAGAGCCATTTCATAACCGAATGCTTCTTGTGCTAATGCAACAATTGCTTCGTTATTTGGAATAACACCACTTACGCCGAATGCTTCAGTAAATACAACTGAGAAATTATTTAGTGCGCCAACAAGAGCACCTGCACCGAAACCTAAAATTAGGAAACCCATTACGGTTTTAATGGTGCCTTTCAGAATGGTAGAAATATCAGCTTTCTGTGCAACAAGGCCAATAAAAGCTATTAAACCTACCATGATTGCCGGCTCTTTTAATAAGCCGAGCATGAACTCGAAAAAGTTTTGCATAATTTTGACCTTACATGAAAGTTTTTAGTTGTTCTTCAATTGATGCTTTGTCAAAAATATTTTTCAGGCTGATGATGTTCTCTTTACCAGCATCTTTTAGTTGGTTGGCAACATCTGTTGCTGCAACCCAAATATCCGCATTGCTTGATGCTGCAGATGATAGATCTTCGTGATCAACTTCTGCTTCAAAACCAATTTTCTTAGCGACTTCTTTCACTGCCATTTCCATCATTAGAGAAGTACCAAGGCCGTTACCGCAAACTACAAGAATCTTTTTCATAATATTTGTCTCAATTGGATTTTTGGGGTTGAGAAACTTCGTTCTCTTATTGTGTGAGAGCATAGTAATGGAAATATTCAGATTTCAATAAGATCTTCATCACAAAGCTAAAATGAGATTGTGATGGAGATCTCGTTAATTTGTAGTAAAGATCCAGAGTGAGACTTTGATCAAATTTAACTTTTCACTCGAATATGCAACGTATTTTATTGAGAAAGGCAGGCTTAATTAGTTTTTATATCAGAATATAAATCTATAGAGGCTTTATTGTAGAAAATAGAGAATTAATCGTATCGACCGTAGTCAGTAAGCATTTTCTTAAGCATGCTATTAACGTCTTTGGTTTTTTTATTTCTTTTCGTCAACTGGCTAAGTGAGGTTGGTTTTGGGGAGGCAATACTTTCACTGTCGACTTCTTCAGTTTTATCTTTCATTTTCTGCACTGCAGGCAATAACATTCTAATTTCTTCATTATTTGCATTGGTCAGTACAACAATATTTTCAGATTCAACTTGAGTAATGGTTAATATTCCGTGTTTAACAGATTCAACCTTTTCTCCAATCATAATTGATTCAGGTGCGACAGAGCGATCGGTTAGTTGGCCTGTACGTAATTTCGCCGCACTGATAGCACGGATATTTCCGGTGTTTTCAAACGCGACAATAACAGTATAGGTATTATAATATTCAACTACTGTCACATAGCCGTGTCTATTTGTTTTGAATCTAGCTCCATTGCTCATATCGTGCGGAGCTTCCATTTTCTTCACGTGTTTCCTCTCTTAGTCTCGATGGCTGTTATATCTAATCAGCTCTATTGGTATTTTATAGATAATTACTTGGTGAGATCATACAAAGTATATACGCATCTAAACTTAAGATGAATCTTGAAGTCTCGGGAAATGAGGCAGAGCACAGAAAAGTAGTAAGAATCACACAGAATTAACCGAGTGATTACGCTCACACACTTAAAGACTTAACATTACAAATTCAACTCCCTACAAATTGTCTACAGTTTTGAAGCTCGAAAACGACGACAAACAATACATTTTGTTTAATCCTTGACCGCGCGATCGTTTGCGTTAAAAAATGTGATGAAAGTCTCACTTAACTGTTTATACTTCTCTTCCGGTTTTAAGCCGGTGCTTAGCCAATACAAGCCGTCACATGGATATGTGAATGACCCCACGGACCGGACCAGCTACGTTCCACTGCTTGTATAAGGTGATTTTTTACATGAACAACTCGTTGTTACAGTCGCTAACTCTGTTAGCTCCTTCATCGCGTAGCGTTTTGCTTGCGGTTCTTTGTCCTGTTCCTTTGATGTCATTTGCTTGGCTCATGTTCACTCTATAAGGATTACTAGGACACATTATGAATATTCTATTTGGTTTTGTCGGTGTTATTGCACTGATTGCTTGCGCGTACCTGCTATCTGAAAGTCGTTCTTCGATTAACTGGAAAACGGTCTCTCGTGCTCTATTACTTCAGATTGGCTTTGCTGCTCTAGTGTTGTATTTCCCATGGGGACAGTTGGCGTTAACAAGCCTGAGTAACGGCGTTTCTAGCCTGCTTGGTTTTGCAGATGCTGGTATTGCTTTCCTTTTCGGTGACCTTGCTACTGAAGGCTTCATTTTCGCGGTTCGCGTACTTCCAATCATTATCTTCTTCAGTGCTTTGATCTCTGCGCTTTATTACTTAGGTATCATGCAGAAAGTGATTCAAATCCTGGGCGGAGCGGTGCAAAAACTGCTGGGTACAAGTAAAGCTGAATCTCTGGTTGCGACAGGTAATATCTTCCTTTCTCAGGGTGAGTCTCCTCTTCTTATTCGTCCTTTTTTAAAGTCTATGACTCGTTCTGAACTGTTTGCTGTCATGGCAGGTGGTATGGCGTCGGTAGCCGGTAGTGTACTTGGTGGTTATGCTGGTTTAGGTGTTGAACTTAAATACCTTATTGCCGCAAGCTTCATGGCAGCTCCGGGCAGCTTGTTAATGGCGAAGATCATTGTTCCTGAACGCAGCACACCGAGTGACTACGACCACATTGAACTAGATAAAGCAGACCAAAGCAACGTGATTGATGCATTGGCAAGCGGCGCGATGAACGGTATGAAAGTCGCAGTGGCTGTTGGTACTATGTTGATTGCATTCGTGAGTGTGATTGCGATGGTCAACACAGGCCTAGAAAGCCTAGGTGAGACGTTCGGTTTTGCGGGTATTACGCTGCAAGCTATCTTTGGTTACCTGTTCTCACCACTAGCGTGGCTGATTGGTATCCCGAGTGATGAAGTATTGATGGCGGGTTCTTACATCGGTCAGAAGATCGTAATGAACGAGTTTGTTGCTTTCATCGATTTCGTTGAGAACAAAGCACTGCTATCTGAACACAGCCAAGTGATTGTGACATTTGCTCTATGTGGTTTTGCTAACATCGGCTCTATCGCGATTCAACTGGGTTCTATCGGTGTGATGGCGCCAGAGCGTCGTGCTGAAGTTGCTAACCTAGGTTTGAAAGCAGTAGCAGCTGGTACGCTAGCAAACCTAATGAGCGCATGTTTAGCGGGTATCTTCATCCTGCTTTAAGCTAGATTCAGTTAAAGCGGACACTTTTCTTGCGGATTCAACGTGAGAAGGGTGTCCGCTTTTTTGTGCCTGATCGTTAAGTCTGGCCATTACGTCATTGGTTATACGGTGGGTAACGCTCACTCGGAAGAGTAATAGAGGCAACCTCTTTTATCCGATATACTTGTGTATCATCGGGTTGCGATTAAGAACACTAGGTTGTGATTCAGAACAAAGGCAACCAAGTCCAATAAATCAAAGGTTTTTCCATGAATATGCGCGTTATCATCGGTCTTATTGCTACTTTCATTGGCTTGTTTACGATGGTTTATTTTATTGCTGGTGGATCTCAGTTTCCTATCTATCAGTGGCCACAAGAGGCTTATCTCGGTTTGGTGTTTAGCGTCGTGTGGGGTACTGGAGTAGCAGCATCGGTCGCGTACTTCTTCTCGGCACTGGTGTTTGTGACTGCCGCTGTGGTGTGTTATGCGATTGGATACAAGATCGGTGGTCTGTTTTCGAACGACTCTAAAGTCTAGCTGATTTGATCATATGATTGAGTAGTATGTAATGCATTGGCGTGATCGTTTTAAGGTGTATTGGTATCACCGAAAGCAAACCAAGCGTTGGAAAGGGGATAAGGCAAAGTCTTTAGGTTGGACCAATGAAGAGAGTCAGTTGTGTCGCTTCGAAGTGATTGCTCGTTCGGCTGATTTCGAAAATAAGAGTGTTTTGGACTTAGGGTGTGGCTATGGGGAATTGTTCGAGCTGCTCGACAGCATCTACCGCATTCAATCTTACACCGGTGTTGACCAACACGCAGGCTTCCTCAAAAAGGCCAAGCAAAAGTACACAGAAGCTCGCTGCCAATTTATTGCGGGTGATATGAGCAAGATGCCTCTTGAAACCCATGACGTGGTTATTGCTAGCGGCTCATTGAATTACATTTCTCGAGATTCTGATTACCTGACGAATATGATTACTCGGATGTTTGACCTAGCGAATCAAACCGTCATATTTAATCTTCTCGACTCTAGCCAGTACCCTTCGCGCAATACCTTGATGAGCTATCATCCTCAAGGTGTTTATCGCTTTTGTAAAACGCTGTGTGACGATGTCTCTCTGATAGAAGGCTATGCTGAAGGGGATTTCACGATAGTGATGAACAAGGCTGTCTGAGCGTTTTAGCTTTATGCTTTGTACGCGCTATTGATATTTTTCAGGTATTAAAAAGCCGCACGCCTTAAAGGTGTGCGGCTTTTTGGTTTTTGTCGTCTGGCTTAAGTGTTCTATTTATTCTCAACGAGCCCGTAAGGAATCGTTTTAAATATCTTTGGGTTCCCTTTGAAGGTTGGTGCTTCATTCACTTGTTGCCAGTCAAGCAACATGATTGCCAATACGTTACGGTGCTCTCCGTATTCAAGGTCAAAATCACCGGTGATTGAAGGGATCATACCGCGCTTCTTATCAATCGAGGATTGGATAGCAAGTCGAGTCTTCTCTACAACTGGATCATCTTCAAGGCCTGCCAACAGGAAAGTTAAGCCAACCTCGGCAATGACATCTTCTTTCGCACGAAGCAATATCGTATCGATGTTTTCTCTGAAGTAATCGTAGATCCATTGATGATCTTGTTCGCTTACTTGGTGTTGATAATATTCCGAATCACCAAAGATCACGTGTGTCATACCATAGATCTTATTGCCGTATTGTTGGCTAGAGAGCTTCTTGTCTTTATCGTCTGGGTACGCTTTTTTGAAGGTGTCGACGAACTCATCAACCACATCTTGTTCACCTAGCTGGCGTAGCCAGTAGACTTGATTGGCTAATTGAGCTGCCCACGCTTTCACCATGTCTTCATTGGTAACGTATCGTGAGAAGTCATAGCGACGAATGATTTCACGTAGTTTGGCATCGTTCTTGTGTTCTAAACCGTATTCATTGGCACGAGCCATAGAACCAAGAAGGTCAACGCCTAGGTAAAGGTATTCTGGCATGTGCTTGGTGATGTTGTAGCGTCGAACACTGCGTTCATCGCTATCGCCAACATAAGATGCAACGCGCTTTTCTGAGTAGAGCACGATTTGTTCCATGGTTTGAACGTCATTCGACAGGGTGTTGAGCTTGCTTGCCACTCGTGCCATGTCACTCCATACCGCAGCAGAATACTTATCATCTAATGTCTGGCGATACATGCGCAGTCCGTAGTGACCCTCTTTGAATGCAGGCAGGGTGTAAAGTTGGCTTTCGTAGGTAGCGCGAATGAGGTCAGCAGATTGCTTGAAAGATTGTTCTTGAGAATTGAGCGAATCGGCTTGGGATTGAATACTCGATACATTTGTCGCCAGAGCGTTCTCTTGTGCGTGAACAGCGACCGTAATTGAGGCCGATAGTAATGTGCACAGTGTAATCGTTTTTAGCTTCATGTCGTGAGGTACCAAGCTGATTAATAGTCTATGTAAAATAACATCGATGAATCCTTTAATGTAAGGTTTGAGTCAATACAATGTAAGCTTTATAAGGTTTACTAACCCTTTTTGATTAAGTAATTAGTATAGTTAACAGACCTGAAGTGATGAATGGCACAATATTTGATAGATAGTAGACGTTAGTATAGATTTTTAATGACTTAGCGGCATACTGGAGCAATAAGCCAGAAATGAGCCGTTATCAGGCAGTATATAGAACAAAAGTGTTAGAGGTTCGTAAATGCCAAGTGGTTCTAGCAAGCAGTGGTCTGCCAAAATAGTATCTGTTCTTTTTTTCCTTACGATAGTTGGCGCGATTGAGTTTTTTCACGCCAAGCAATTAATTTTTCTTAAAAACGAATCGTATTCAGAGGCAAAAAAGCAACTATCCATTATTCGTTCTCGGATTGAAGTCGCGATCGTGTCGGATATGTATATCCTCAATAATTTCTCGACTTTAGTGACCATTAACCCTGATGGTGAAGTGAAAAACTGGGACAAGATTGCTGAGAATATCATTCAAGATGGCTTCCATATTCGACTTATCGCACTCGCCAAAGACGACATTCTAAATTTTGTTTACCCTCTGGAAGGTAATGAGCAGGTTCTAGGTATTAATTATCGCGATCACCCAAACCAATGGGAGTCTGTAGAGATAGCTCGTAATCTTGGCAATACGTTTATTGCGGGTCCCTTTGAGCTGTTTCAAGGAGGGCAAGCCCTTATTACACGTACTCCGATCTTCCGAGATCCGCCTTTCAATCAAGATTACTGGGGTGTATCTAGCGCTGCTATTGGCTTAGACGAGCTGTTTGAAGATGTCGGAATCGGGAAGATCGAGAACAAGTATCAACTTGCGATACGTGGTAAAAACAGTTCAGGTAAAGATGGCGCTGTCTTTTATGGTACTCAGGATGTGTTCGATAATGCGTTTGCCACCGAACAGGTAAGTTTCCCATATGGTGGTTGGTACCTTGCTCTTTCTGGTAACGAATATGTATTGATGGATGAACCTTGGTACCGAATCCAAGCGGTAAGGCTAGTGGGTTATTCCATAATGCTAGTGCTGGCGTTTGCCTTCTTTACGATTTATCGCCTGTACCGTATTGCAGATAGCCGCTCAATGCATGATGAGCTAACGATGTTACCGAATCGTCGATACTTTATGTATAGCCTCAAGCAGGCCTTTAAAACTACTCAAAAACAGCGAGCGAGAACGTTTGCCGTTGTAAATATCGACCTCGATGGGTTTAAAGCGATCAATGACACTTATGGTCATGCAGCTGGCGATCAGGTATTGATCGAGTGTGCAAACCGAATTAGGAGTGAACTACGAGTTTCAGATATCGTCGCAAGGATAGGCGGTGATGAGTTCTTGGTCTTGTTGCCACGCATCATCGATGATCAACACGTATCTTCAATCGTGACTAAACTACGAAAGGCGATATGCTCGGCGCCAGTTGTGTACGAAGCGCACTCTATTTATCTCAGAATCAGTGTGGGTTGGGTTATTCACAATAGTAACTACAATGATGTCGATGCGCTCTTGAAAGCCGCTGATGAAAAAATGTACGAACAGAAGCGACAAGTTATCTAGGTTGAATTTTAGCTGCGATTAGAATTTAGTTGCTGAATGGGGGGAAAAGCCTCAGAATACCGCGCTTTGCTCCGTATCAATGTATTTGATGAGCAAAAGCTGAAGCAACGCACTTTTTAACGTGTTGCTCATACTAAATGTTATTCAACTGAGAAAATAATCTATGAGTTTTACCTCCCTTGGCCTTTCTGAACCGATCCTTAAAGCTATTGAAGCACAAGGTTACGATAAGCCATCACCAATACAAGAGAAAGCCGTGCCAGCTGTCCTAACGGGCAAAGATGTTATGGCCGCTGCTCAAACAGGTACAGGTAAAACTGCAGGCTTCACGCTACCTATTCTTGAAATGTTATCGAAAGGTACTCGCGTACGTCAGAACCAAGTTCGTGCGCTCGTGCTAACGCCAACTCGTGAGCTTGCTGCGCAAGTGAATGGCAGCGTAGTGAAGTACGGTATTAACTTACCGCTGACTTCGACGGTAGTGTTTGGTGGTGTGAAGATTAACCCTCAGATGCAAAAACTGCGTAAAGGCAGTGACGTGTTGGTGGCAACACCTGGTCGTCTACTTGACCTATACAACCAAAATGCAGTGCGTTTTGACCAACTAGAAATCCTAGTGTTAGATGAAGCGGACCGCATGCTAGACATGGGTTTCATCCGCGATATCCGTAAGATCTTAGCTTTCTTGCCTAAGAAGCGTCAGAACCTACTGTTCTCAGCGACGTTCTCTGATGATATCCGCAGCTTAGCGAAAGGCTTGGTGAACAATCCTGTTGAGATTTCAGTAAGCCCTGCAAACTCAACGGCAAAAACGGTTGAGCAAAGCATCTACCCAGTAGACAAAAAGAAAAAGAGCGCAATGCTAGCGAAGCTAATCAAAGATAACGATTGGCGACAAGTGTTGGTGTTCAGTAAGACAAAACACGGTGCTAACAAGCTTGCTCGCTTCCTTGAAGAGCAAGACATCACTGCTGCACCTATTCATGGTAACAAGAGCCAAGGTGCACGTACTAAAGCCTTAGAGAACTTTAAAACAGGTAAGGTACGAGTACTTGTTGCAACTGATATTGCTGCTCGTGGTATCGATATCCCACAACTGCCTCAAGTAGTTAACTTCGATCTTCCTCATGTATCAGAAGACTATGTACACCGTATCGGTCGTACTGGCCGTGCTGGTGAAGTAGGTAAAGCGATTTCATTGGTTTGTGCGGATGAAGTGGGTGAACTGTTCGGTATTGAACGCCTTATTCAACAAGTGCTAGAGCGTCGTGAACTGGAAGGTTTCTCTCCAGTAAACAAGTTACCTGAGTCTCGCTTGGATTCACGTCCAATCAAGCCAAAGAAGCCGAAGAAAGCAAAACAGCCACGTGAGCATGCTGATGGTCAACGCTCTGGTGATAACGCTCGCGGGCACAAGCCAGCAGGTAAGAACAAGCGTCATGTAGCAGGCAATGGTTCGGCGCCAAAGCGTAAACCAACATCTGGAAAGAAACCGGCTGAAAACAATTCAGCTGCGACAGGTGAAGATAAGTCAGTAAGAAACAACGGCAGCAACTTTAAGCGCGGTAGTGCGGGCAATAAACCTGCTGCAAATAACGCGGGTGCTCAGAATACTCTAAGCAAACCAAGCGGTGCGGGTAAATCTAACGGTACTGGTAAGCCAAACAACGCGGGTAAACCTGCAGGCAAGCCGAAGAAGTCTGGTTACGGCGGTAGCTACGGCCCAAGCAAGTCGTCAAATAAGCCTACAGGCAACAAACCTTCACCGTCGAGAAGCCGCTCTAAGCCAGCTCCTCAGAAGTAATCTTTGCTGAGATATTGAAGAACAGGAGTCGCTTTATAAAAAGGCGTCTCGTGGGTTAAGTTCTTTCTGTCATAGAAATCGAATAAGCGCGAATATTGAATCTCAATGTTCGCGTTTTTTCATGGGCGTTGTTTAGGGGGTTGTTTATGTTGAGTAGCCGTTTATGTTGAGTAACCCTAGGGGGAGGTTTATTGCTGTTTAAAGTAATTGAATCTAAGGGAAATATGACATTTTTGGGAAGGGTAATGAATCTTTAATGATTTATTAATAACAACATAATCACTAGCGTTTTTGTTGAATTTCGCAATTTGCAATTCCAGTTTGCAAAACAAACAAGGATATCCGGCCAATACGTGTCCAGATGCGTAGTAAATACGTGCTTTAAAAGTTGGCACGTATGCTGCATTATTAATGGTGACCCTTCTTAAGCCGAGGGTCACCTAGCCAACTGACGTTGTTAGTGAACCTTTTTTGTTCACACAAAATATATGACCAATCACCCTTATTGTGATTGGTTTTTTTTTGCCTGAATTTTAGGTTCTATTTTTTGTTATTACTTTTTTACTCACCACACTTCGAGTAACAGCTTGGTTGGCGTGGGCATTCTCCACCTCTGGAGCAGATAAGCCTCGCCTCTGTCTCAATCCCACGTTCAATCCAATTTATATTTAGAATCTTGGCTATTGTCGTGAGATCTTTCTTGATGTTACGCGGAATTGCCACAGAGCCACCATTGTTAACGCATGACGCTTTTAGCTGCTCTGCTATGTCTCTTGAATTACCGCCTTGAGCATCAATCGCAGGGTTGAGATCTATACCAGCACACAACACACGATTGTTACCCGCAGGATCCGTCATATTGATGGATTCACAGCAGTAGATCCTTGGCTCATCACCCACGTTCAAAATGGAGATTTGAGCCGAGCTTCCCGCTCGAGGTTCTGATAATCGACGGAACACAGCCCAATGTTGACATGGGTCAGCGACCGTTCTCATATTTCCCCAAGGCAGTGGAATCCCGTTCCCGCGATATACCGCCTTGAGTTTCCCCGGCCCATAAGCATCAAAGTAGTGCCAGTGAGGGTAGGGCGATACTACAGTCATTCGACGCATCGCAACAGAGGGGGAAACCCCTGCTCTTTTGTGAACGTCGATTTCGTAACCAGTGCGGTCGAGTAGCTGCCTAAACGGGACTTTCGGGCACAGAAGTGCGCCAGCAAAGAAGCTGGACTCAAAGTCTCGCCATGCTTGAAGAATGTCTTGGGAGTTGAGCTGCGAAGAGCCTGATATCTGGTTGTCATCCCATGTGTTGTTGTTACCGACCGACAACACACTCTTTAGGCCTTCTTTGCTGTGCAGAATGCAATGGCCGATATAAACCGAAAGGTCGTATTTCAGACGAGTTGGGTATTCTTTAAGAATCTCGTTTAAGAAGATAGTACCGGGAGGCTCAAAGAAGGAGGTCACTAACTGCTTAGCGTTAATTCCGAGCTCATCGACTACGTCTTGCGGCGTGCGCGTCACCCAGCGGATGTTGATTCCTAGGCTTCTAGCGATGTCTATCAGGTCTTCGACACTGAGGTTAAGACGTTTTAAGCCTACCTCTTCCGCAGCGCGCTCAAGGTCAGGGAAGTGGTTCTGATTGCTCTCTTGGTGTGCTCTAATCAAGAGGTGCGCAAACTGGCGGCCTGAAATGCCCGTTTGTGACAGCATCTCAGGAATCGCAATTTGCAGGATGTCGTTTGAGAATAGGAAGCTCGGCTCGAGTGCCATGCCACTTATCCCACCACGATTCCCCTTATCAGGAGCAATGGCTTGCTGTTCAGATTCGTCGTCGAGGAACCACGTTGGATTCTTCTGAAAGACCTGTGCAATCACTTCCAGCATATCGATGCTTGGAACCCGCTTTCCCCGTTCAATCATTGAAAGGTAAGAAACGGAAGGTGCATATTCTGGGTCGATTCTAATACAACGCGCAGACAGATCTTCCATCGTTAAATGGTTACGTTTTCTTAGGTTACGTATTTTCGTCCCTAGGAAATGTGACTGACGAACTAAACTTTTTGACAAGGCCATATTTGTAAAATTCACATTGTAAAATTTTTGTTGTGAAATTGTATGTAAAAAAGCGCTAATCTACAAACTAAGCAATTCACAAAATGACAAATAAATTAAACGTTAGTTTGGAATAATTGCTCTAGGACACATTTTTGCTGTAGAAATCGGTGGTTATCACCGGACTGGTCAAGAGGGAAAGACTATGAATATGCTTACATTCGATAAAACAGAAATCCAAAAACAATCAAAGCCATTTATCGCTGAAGCTGTCTTTGCCGTGGAGACAATCAGTGCCAATCAGCAAACTGAAAAGCAAGTGAAAGCAAAGCAGCTGCTTGATCGACTATTCCCACTAGAGAATGGCTCGCATCAAGACGTAACCAGCTACGTAGTTGATTACCGTCATATTATGGCTTACTTTAAAGATGGTCAGCACAGCGGTTTGAAGCACCCTAAGCAGTTTGTAGCTTATATGGGTGAGAAGAACGACCCAGACTCTATCTTGTTCCGAGATGGCAGTGGCAGTCACCTAGAGGTGATGTTTGGTTGCCATAAAGGGACAGGTTGTATTGAGCTAGTAGAAATTGATGATATTCAGCTGGAATCATGCACCACGTTTGGCCAATCGCCAATGGAAGCAACAACCATAATGCGTGAAGAGACCATTGCAGCGATGCGCCACTGGATCAGTTTGATTCAAGGTGACGCAAAGGGTAAACCAAAGGCATGCAGTGAAGACAAAGAGTTCAGAGCAAAGAGTGGTGAAGATTACTGCTTGAATTATTGCTTCCAGATCTAACGGTGAATCCTAGTTAGTTAAAGTAATTTACACAGCTAAAGAAAAAGCCCCGAAGATAATGTCTTTGGGGCTTTCTAGTCTCAATACGAGCCGACTAATATGTCTATAAGAGCATTGTTGGTGTGTTTTACAAAGGCATGACTCGGTTACGGCCAAGTGATTTCGCTTCGTAAAGTAGCTTATCAGCACGTTCGATCAGCGATTGAGCTGATTCGCCGGGTTCAAGTTCAGCGACACCAAACGATGCAGTGATACTGCCGACTTGTTCACCACTGCGGCGATCTTTAATCGACAGCTTTTCTAAAGAGCGACGATTGCTATCAGCGAGTTGACGAGCAATACGCAAAGACTTGTTAGGCACAATTAGCGCGAACTCTTCACCACCAAATCGATAAGCAGAAATACCTTCACGGCAACTTAACTTCAGCTTACGAGCGATCCCTTTAAGAACCATATCGCCAAACAAGTGGCCATAGGTGTCGTTGAAATTTTTAAAGTGGTCGATATCGAGAAGAATCAGACACAAAGACTGTTGTGCTTCACACAAGGTTTCTATGTCACGGTCGAAAGAGCGACGGTTATAGAGTGTGGTTGTACTATCGAAGAGCGCATCTTTCTGCACTTCTACCAATTGAGTTTTCAGCTTGGTGATCTCTGAGGTTGCAGAGTTCAACTGAGAGTTTAAAAACTGAGTAGAGTGACGAATATGACGAGATTCAGACACCAGCTGTCGAACCAAGGACATGACTTCATCAATAGATAAACTTTCATTATCAACTCGAGCCAAGTCCTCGAAGCTTTTATCGATCATGTCAGAAAAAGCGGAGGTGTCGGTCAGGGTGTCATTCATTGAATTGGAAACTTCAGAAACTAACAGTTCCAAATTAGCGCGAAGGTCATTGATATTGGTTTCGGATTTGCTGGCAACATAATTGTTGTATAGCTGCTCACCCACGGCAGGAGGACAAATACCGTAGTGTTCTAAAACACCATCCATGTCTTGAGTCAGCTGGGGAATAGCGTTATCAACATAGGTGTACCAAAGTGCGTAATTTGCAGGTGTCGTTGACACCCTGTTCTTCATCATAAGAGGCACCGCTTTTTTTAGATTTGCGGTGGATTTCTGAAATTCGTCTTTGTTCATTATTTTTACTGCAGATACCAAAACAACTAAGCCACTTGCGAACAAGGTTAGCGGATTTCGAAGGTCTTTGCTTTAAAAATTATATGATTAATGGATGAGGATTGGATAAATAACTCATTTTTATTATGAATATCGATTGCGTATTCATAAGTGCATTCTAATGGATTGTTCTTTAACCATATTTGGGCTTATCAAACTTTCAGCATAGAGTGAGTTCGTATCAAAACATTAGTGAGAAATGAGTATTGTTGTCTAGGGAAGTGCATACAAAAAGTGAAGTAGATTGATCGTAGAGCTTTAACAGAGAGAGTTTAGGTTGAGGGGGCTTTGCAGGTGATTTTCAGTTGTTCAGAATTTACGGGGGAAGCTTGTATCGAGAGAGGAAATGTTTATGAGCAGGCATAAAAAAGCGCCGATAAAAATCAGCGCTTTAAAATTCTTTTTTAGCTAAGAGCTAATTATTGAGCAACAACGTTTGCTGCTTGTAGGCCTTTTTGACCGTTTTCAACTTCGAAAGAAACCTTTTGGCCTTCTTTCAGAGTTTTGAAGCCTTCAGAAACGATTGCACGGAAGTGTACGAATACGTCAGCGCCGCCGTTGTCTTGAGAAATGAAACCGAAACCTTTCTCTTCGTTAAACCATTTTACAGTGCCAGTATTTGTGTTAGACATAATTTGTCCCTTATTCATAAATTTTCTAAGTTGTTGATTGCATTTAATGCAATGCGCTGATAATTGAATTATTTAATATTGCTAAGAAATAAGGAAAAACTACTTACAAAAACGGGTAACGATTTTACATGTCAATTTTTTACTATTCATCTAACTTAAATAACTCCGGCTAACAGAGCGAGAGCATGTTAACACAGTCTTTTGAGATGTACACGCATTGCTTAAGAAATTTGTGCTTTTTTTGTCATACCGTGCGAATGTACAAGATTTACACTGATTTAGTGATAGTTTTGTCGCTTCGTCCAACACAACAAAAGGAAGCATCTCAGCTTCCTTTTGATCATTAGTATAGACGATATTAACGCTTAAAGTTGATATCTTCAGTTTGATCTAAATTTATTTTTGTTTTCGCTGGTTGAGTCTCTGCAATCACCTTACCGTGGCGTATTGAGTACTGCACTGGTACTTGGCGGCGCACTGCATCAAAGCCATTGTCAGCAGGAAGAATCAGCAAGCTACCTGGCTTACCTTCTTCGATGCCGAAGTTGTCTTGAATGTTCAATGTGCGAGCAGAGTTCTTGCTGATCAAATCAAGTGAGTTGTTGATTTGGTCGTAGCCCATCACCTGTGTCACATGCAGTCCCATGTGCAGAACTTGAAGCATGTTCGCTGTGCCCAGTGGGTACCATGGGTCAAACACATCATCGTGGCCAAAACAAACGTTGATGTTTGCTGCTAGCATCTCTTTAACGCGCGTTACACCGCGGCGTTTCGGGTAATCGTCGAAACGGCCCTGCAAGTGAATGTTCACTAACGGGTTTGCCACGAAGTTGATACCTGACATCTTCAATAGACGGAACAGGCGAGATGCGTAAGCACCGTTGTATGAGCCCATCGCAGTCGTGTGGCTAGCGGTTACTTTCTCGCCCATTTCAAACTTATGAGCAAGAGCTGCTAATGTTTCCACAAAGCGAGACTGTTCGTCGTCGATTTCATCACAGTGAACGTCGATCAGACAGTCGTACTTGCGTGCAAGCTCAAACACATAATGCAGAGATTCAACGCCGTATTCACGAGTGAATTCGAAGTGAGGGATAGCACCGATAACGTCAGCGCCGATCTTCACTGCTTCTTCAAGCAACTCTTTGCCGTTAGGGTATGAAAGGATGCCTTCTTGAGGGAATGCAACGATCTGGATGTCGACCCACTCTTTCATCTCTTCACGAACTTCAACCATCGCTCTTAACGCAACGAGTGTTGGGTCAGACACATCAACGTGTGTACGAACGTGTTGAACACCGTTAGCTATCTGCCATTTCAGTGTTTGCTTGGCACGAGACTTTACGTCTTCGATTGATAGCAGTTCTTTGCGCTCAGCCCAACGCTCAATACCTTCAAACAAAGTGCCAGAGATGTTCCAGTTAGGCTCACCAGCAGTTTGAGTAGTATCTAGGTGGATGTGCGGTTCACAGAAAGGAGTAACTGCAATGCCACCTTCAGCATCAAGGATGTCACCTTGATGATTGATTTGTGCGTCATTATCGAGAATGCGAGAAAATTGACCATTTTCAATCAGAATCTGTTTCAAGCCCTCTTGGTCTTGAAGTTTCGCGTTCTTGATTAATAAGGTTGTCATAGTGTGTCCTTAAGCGGCCTGAGATTTCAGAGCTTTTTTGTTCAATAGAGGATTAAGCACGAGGTAACTGATTGCACCACCTAACACTGCGTTCAAAGGAACAACGCCAGGTAGGAAGTGACCAGCGGCTACGCCAGTTGCTACCGCGATAATGCCAGCCCAGTTAACGGTTTGGAACTCTGCATTTGCAAAATCTTTGTAACGTTTACGGTTCGCGAAGAAGTCGGCGATGATTACGCCACCAATTGGTGGAATTGCCAGCGAAAGGAAGGTTAACCAACCAACGAAGTTGTTGTATAACCAAAGCGCGAAAATCGTACCGATAATGCCGTTAATGATAGACATTGTAGTACTTGAGCGACCTGTGATGTTAGATAAACCCAAACCGGATGCATAAAGTGCATTTTCATTGGTTGTCCAGATATTCAAGCCAAGCACGATGATAGCTGGAAGCAGTAGACCTTGCGCGATCATCACATCTGAAATATCAGCCTGACCGGTTGCTGCTGCGCCTGCCGCGCCGAAGATAAACATCAGCGAGTTACCGATGAAGAACGCGACCATAGTAATCAATACTGCGCTTGCTGGCTTTTTACCAAAGCGAACGAAATCGGCAGTCAACGTACCCGCACTTACAAACGAACCAACAACCATTGCAAGCGCCATTGAGAAGTCCATTGGCGTCTCTGGTTTAATTAGTTGCAGTTGCTCTAGTCCGCCAACACTATCTACGGCAGTCAGTACTGAGTAACCACCCAGAATCGCAATCGCAGGCACCGCAATCGCTGAAAGTACCATTAGTGCTTTAATGCCAAAGTACACCGTACCCGTCATTAACAAGCCAGATACGATAATCAAGGTGTTGGTATCAATGCCCGTTGCTTTTTGTACTGGAATAGCAAACATCGCAACACCCACACCAAACCAACCGACTTGTGTACCACCAAGCAGCGAAGAAGGAAGCCATGAGCCTTTAGTACCGAAAGAGAAACGAGCAAGAAGGTGAGTAGAGAGGCCAGTAGATGAGCCGATGTAGCCAAGAAAAGAAGTGTAAATACCGAGGATTAGGTTACCGATGAGAACGGCGAGGAAGAAATCGTTGAATGAAAGACCTGTCCCGAGTGAACCACCTGTCCACATACTTGCAGAGAAGAAAGTGAGTCCAAGCATTACCATGGTGAGTGAAGCGACTCCTTTCCTAGCCGATGTAGGAACCGGCCCTAGACTGTAGTTATTATCAGCAGCCATTTTTTACCTCCGCAAATGATCAAAATTAAAATTAACGGTCGCCGTATTGCAGGCAAACGTGCGCATTATGGTGATATAAATCACATAGTCAATGCTAATTTTATCAATAAGGGCGATTTAAAATCAGTTATTACAGTAATTATCTTGTAAAACATAAGGTTATTTTCTGCATTTATTTCAAAAAAATAAATAGAAAACGTTTTCTATAACGCGTTGGTTATCTGCTGTTATTGGTTGGCTATGAATGTTGATTATTATACGTTTGAATGGGTGTCTGTATCGAAGAGGAGGGCGGTCGGCCAAGCAGCAGGCAAAAAAATAGCCAATCGCAATAATCGCAATTGGCTTATATATTTTGTGAACAAGAATAGGTTCACTAACAACGTCAGTTGGCTAGGTGACCCTCGGCTTAAGAAGGATCAATATATACATAGCAGTTAGTGTGCCAACTTTTAAAACCACGTAAAACGGCAGTTTTATAGCAATCTGGTGCGTATTTGAGCGTTTAATTTGCGTTTTTGTAATGTCTAATTGCAAAATGCAATTGCGATTTGCAAATTTAGAGTGTTTGTTCGTTTTTCGAGTTTGTGTTCTTTCTGGCGACGAATAGTGAAATAAACAAAAAGCCCGGCGATCTAAGAGCGCACGGGCTTGGGTATTGCTTCACCAATAGGAAGTATTAGATGGAGTAGAAGAAGTACAGTTGAGACTTCATTCTAATGATGATCCCGCGTATTACGTCTAGGAACGCCATAAAGCTGATAGGCTTCTCACCGCTTACCCAGGCTAATCCGACAGAGCCAACAGGAATATCGTAACCCTCTGCCTCATCAATTTTTAAACGAACAAAGTGGTGCTTGTTCTGAAGATTTTTGCCTGTGGTAACACGAACCTGCTCATCGATACCCAGCAAACTTGCTTGCGCTTCACCAGTGGCTTCTACAATGCCTTCTACGGTTGCAGAGAACACTTTTCCTGGGTATACCGCTGTCGCAAATTCCGCAGGTTGACCGACCTTAATATTACGAATCGCTTGGTGGTTCACTCGCATCAGCACGTACTTCTCTTCGGTATACATCTGGATACGAGGCATCATTGAAACGCGCTGACCCTCACGAAGAATAAAGTTCGTTACAAAGCCGTCAGTCGGTGCCGTGACTTTGGTGCTGTTCAAGTCCCATTGTGCTTGTGCCAGTGTTGCCTTTGCTGAATCGACCTCCGTCTGTTTCTTGCTCACATTGGTTTCAGCTTTGTGGATGTTTAATTTCGCATTCTCGGCATCGACTTCTTTCTTGCTGAGCTGAGATTCCAATGTCGTAACGTTATACGTCGCTAAGTCTACCTTTGCTGTTTGTTGGTCGATGTCAGTTTCAGTGATCGTATGTTCTACCACTTTGTTTTGTTTTTGGTAACGATCAAGCGTCTTAGATTGCAGTACTAAGTCTGTTTTAGCCGAATCTATTTGTGCGACTGAAGCTTTGATGTCTTCAAGCGCCGATTGATAGCTGACTTTTGCAATGCTCACTTCTTGGCGAGCTGTATCTAAAGCGACCTCGGCAGACTCAAGTTGAACGCTGGCTTTGTCTCTTGCGATGACATATTTGGTGTCATCAATCTCGTAAATTAGCTGCCCTTCAGTCACATCTTGGTTCGGATGGATGTGGACTTTGGAAGTTTTTCCCGACACATTAGTTGAATCTGGACGCAACTGAATATGTGGAGACTGAACCACTGAGCCTCCAGATAGATCCATCGGAGTAAAGTTGAGTAGGCCAACCCATACAAACAGCAACCAAGATGTACCACCTAGGTATGCAAACGCCTTGGTGCCTTTGTTCCAAGGCATACCAACAAGTCTGAGTAAGTAAATGAACAGTGCCCAAATTGCCAAGCCTTCTAACATGTTTGGCTCTCCTCATCTTGCTTGTCGGAAGTTGTTTGCTCCTTGGTTGTGGTTGGTGACTTCCATGTGTCTCTTAGATTGATGATGGCTTTTTCCATATCAACGAAGGCCAAAATTACTGCTAGTACCCATACCCAGTGCCATACAAAACCAATCCATGTTAATGCGGTGATCAAACCGAGTTGTTGATGCTCTTTACTGTGAGCCTTGTTGATTGGTAATTCATGCACACGCCAGAAGCCGTAACATGCAGCAGCGATGGTTGCGACTAACACCACGCCTGCAACTACGTGTAGTGCGGTATCTGCGCCGGTTCCGACAAATGGGACACTAACTAAACTCATTGATATACCCTAGGTTAAATTGAGCGCCGAGTGTGATTGATATCAGATTTAGAAGTTGAAAATTTACCAATTACTTTAATAATGATGTCATTATGATTTGATCTGTAATAGTGACTTCTAAGTATGGTGGCTAATGAACAATTGTAACTTCTTAAGAGCATTGGGTATTTTGGGTATTTACCAATACGCAACGACTAATAAGGCTGTGAATACTGAGCAATTAGGTATTCCTAAATCGGTGTTTAATAACCCGATGAACCTTATCCCCGTAAGTGAAGTGGACAAATGGTATGGCTTGCTTGAACAACAAACCGACGATTCCGATATTATCTTGAAGCTGGCTGATAGAGTGGATATTGAAAGGCTAGGCCCTCTCTCTAACTGGTTTTTCTCGGGGCACGATCTGGCGTCGTCCATACGCCGAGTTAACATCGGGTTGCACTGTTTGCAGTCTGGGGCTTTCCTATATGGCGCTCAAGTCGGTAATTTCATCAAATGGTGCTATGACAATTCTGCTTATACTGAGGTGGGTAAGGTTCATGACTCGATTCGAGTTGCCATCTTTATGATGAAGATATTAAGGCGTTACTTGGGAGACGACTTTACCCCCGCAGCCGTCTCTATCGCAGGTTATCGCGAGAACACTCAACTCTATCAAGAGTATTTTGGGTGCAATATTCAGTGGGGCCAGCCACGAACTGAAATCTGGATACCAAGCCAGTCGAGGTTATCGATCAATCAAGCCCCTTCGATCGGCAAGATGAGCTTGGCCATGAATTTTCATGACTTAGATAATTACCTCAACATGCCTGATGCCGCGGATGAGCATAAGGTGACCTATGAGATGATCAATTACAGTCGCCATTTCGGCCTGCCAACACTGCATAAAGTGTCGAGTTTACTTGGGCTATCTGAGCAGCAGTTCCAGCGACGATTACACAAATTGGGTGTTAACTTTTCTACCATCATGGGATACGCGTTAAGTAACGTGGCGGTGGAGCTATTGTTGTATTCAGTGCCAGTGGAAGAAGTGGCGACGAGGTTAGGTTATACCAACGTCGCGAGCTTTAATCGGATGTTTAAGAAACATCGAGGCTTGACGCCCAAGCAATATGTGGAGCGCTTAAAAACCGGCCTGTAACTATACAGAGCTAACTTATGGTTCGCTTATGGATCAGGCTGGACAAGTAAACCACAGCCCAAGTACTCAAAATAAAAGGGGCGGTGAGTGGCAGTAGTGACAGTTCATGAAAGCCAAGTGTAACAAGGCAGCTCAAAAGAATGCCTAATAGGATTAACGGCCAAGGGATCCGCGGATAGAGCACAAGTGCTAGAGTGGCAAGAATGGCGTTGTACCCATAAAGACCTTGCTCAATTAGCGCGCCAGAAGCACCGATCATCTTACTAAAAATGGTGCTAATTATTACTGCTAGCACAACCCAAATGGCATGCTTTAGGTTGTTAAGTGCGATGGCAACCAAGATAACTAGCCCCGACAATGCATTTTCGATGAAGCTGACTTGGCTTATTCCCTTTAACAACGGGATAACCACTGTCGGCAGGTTGAACCATGAGTTAGCCTCAATACTGATGAGTGGCATCAGTGCGGAATCAGATGTCGAAAATGCTGACAGCTCAAAGGTTGATTGGATAATATAAATCAACCAAGTGGTGAAGATAAAGGCGCTAGTGTAACCGCGATATTTCTCAAAACTGAATACGATGTGGGCAATCGGCACTGTGAGTACTGCACCTAACACAGTCACTAAAGCCAATAATGGTGTGACACCAAAAAAGTTACCGATAAATAAACCAATTAAAGCCCCATTTAACGCATACATACCACTATCAATATCGTAAGCTGCCTTGTTGGTGTTGGTGTTGGTGTTGGTGTTGGTGTTGGTGTTGGTGTTGGTGTTGGTGTTGGTGTTGGTGTTGGTGTACATATAGCAACAGAAGGCTAATACATAGCTGCAACTGGCGCTAAGCAAAGTAAGAAAAGCCAGTGCAAGTGACTCTATAGAAATGGCAAGCAACAGTAAAATCGACGTCATGACAGACGGTGTGAAATAGACTTGCCCAATGCCATTGAGCAAGCCTTGAAATGGTAGAATATCCTTGTTCGTTTTCATCGTCTGATTACATTATTGAGTCATGTTAAATTTTTGTAAGTCAGATTGTATACAATTTTATCAAGTTCACCATCTTCGCGTGTTAATTCTGATACCAGCGTTCACCATAAGCTTGTTGGTAATCTGGTGTTTCAATGATGCCTTCTTGCTCTGGAACGGTTTCTAATGGCCCAACAACCGTTCGATAAGGCAATACGCCAGCCCATACTGGAATGTCCATATCGGCTTTATCATCATTCACTCCATGTTTACCAATCTTCACGGAAGCTTCTGTTAAACGTATCGCTAACAACTCGGTCGCGGTGAGTTCTTTTTCATTACTGAGCCTGACTTCATCGGTTCTGCCCGGCGCGATTTGCTCAATAAAGATATTCAACAAGCGATCCTTTTCTTGATTGTCATCGATGACTGAAAATGACCCCAATACCACAGCAGAACGATAATGCGCACTGTGATGAAATGCCGAACGAGCCAACACCCAACCATCGAACAAGGTGAATGTTAAGCAGGTGGGTTCTCCCTTTTTTAGCCCTTTTAGTAGGCGACTGTTTTTAGCCCCATGAATGTAGACCATATTATCCACTCGCCACGCGAGCATCGGGATAACCATTGGGCCTTGTTCGCCCTGCAATGCAATGTGTGCGATTAAGCTCTCATCAATAATTTGGTGCAGTTTCTCTTGTTCAAATACGGCTTTGTGAGCCCCTTTTTTAATCGTGGTTCTTTTCGTGTTAGATAACATAATCGCTCCTTAATCATTGCCTTTTGATTAATGTAGCGATTAACTGGTCTATTAAATAGAGCCACTTTTAAAGACTATTTGGATCCAGTTATGCAACCTATCGATGTCGGTGACCTACAGTTAGTCGAACAACACGACACGCGTCAAACCGCCTTGTTCCACGCGATAAGAGAGAAGATCGTTCACGATTTATGGAGCAAGGGCAGTAAGTTACCTTCAACTCGTAAGCTAGCCGTCGAGTTATCGGTGAGTCGAAATACGGTGATTTACGCGTACGAACAACTGGTCACCGAAGGCTATATCGAGAGTAAGCAAGGCTCAGGGTTTTATGTCTCGGTTGAACAACCAGAACACTTTCTAAGTTTGTCTAAGCCAAACAGTATTCAGGATCCGAAGGTCAAACAAACAGTCAGTAAACCGAGTGCAAACATAGCGACACCGAACGACATTAACTGCAGCTTTGCCCCCGGAGTCCCTGACTTAGATGCGTTCCCTTTTGCGAAATGGCAGAGGCTGCTGCAACGCCACTCTACACGTCAGAACATTGCAGGCAATCAAGAGGTTCAGGGAAGTTTAGCCTTGAGAGAAGCATTGAGCGGGTACCTTGCAAGCAGTCGTTCAGTTCACTGTAATACCGACAGAATCATTATCACTGCAGGTGCGCAGCAAGCCATCTCAATCGGATTAATGGCGACGTTAGCGATGGGCGACAAAATTCTTGTGGAGGAACCCGGTTATCGACAAGTGCATAAGATTATCGATCTGTTGAGACTAGAGCTGGATGGTGTAAGTGTGCGTGAAAAGGTGGGGCTAGATATTGAAAAAGTGTTGGCTAGCAATGCTAAGGCTCTGTATGTCACGCCGAGTAACCAATACCCAATGGGCACGACCCTTAATACTGAGCAACGCCTTAAACTGATCGACTGGGCCAATCAACATCAGTCATGGATCATTGAAGATGACTATGACAGTGAGTTCCAATTTGCTCATCGCCCTTATACCTGCATGCAAGGGTTGGCGGGAAAGTTGGGGTTCGATGATCGCATCATCTATGTCGGCTCTCTGAGTAAGGTGATGTTCAATGGCCTTCGATTAGGGTACTTAGTGGTGCCAGAAAGTCTGGTGGAGAAGTGTCTTGAGATCAAAGACGCGTTAACGGGAGACACGGCATCCCACACACAGGAAGCTTTGGCGGATTTTGTTCGAGAAGGCGACTTACTGCGTCATATTAGAAAGATGCGTCGGTCATACAAACTCAAGTATGAAGCCATGATAGAAGCGATTGAAAGCGAGTTTCATGGCGATCTTGAAGTGATCAGTCAGGCGGCAGGGCTACATGTGACCGTGAAGTGGTATCAAGGTATATCTGAACATGAGTGGAGCCGACGAGCTGAGCTTGAAAATATCATCATTCGTCCGTTTGATTTTTATGAGTACGGTTCGAGTGATGCTCGTGATTGGAGTGGGGCGGTGCTGGGGTTTGGAAATATACGGTTGGCTGAGATAAAGCCGAAGATCAAACAGATCGCTCGGCTTTTTTATCAGTGATATTGGTAGGTATCGTTTACAGCTTGTCGACAGAAACAGTGGGTTTACCTAACCACTTTCGCCAGGGGAGTGACAATGTCACAAAAATAGTCACGGCATAGAGCATCGACCAACTTAAACAGATAAACACCAAGGTACAGATGACCAATGAAAGCATGGCTGTGTATCTAGATGCGCCTGTCAGTAATCGGCAAGCGGCTAACATTGCGAGCAGATAAACCAGAACAAAAATACCGTTGGCGAGCTTGAGAAAGAACTCAAGGTCCAAGTTAGAGAGTTCACCAATCACACACGAGATAAGCACGACAAAGCCAATGGCTAACGTTGGGTAAAGCGGTACGCCGTGGCTGGTCAGTTGAGCCATTCTACTTGAAGGACTGTGTTGGCGAGCTTGAGCCCAGATCATTCGTGATAGGCTTTGTGTATAAAGGTTCAGACTAGCAAAGCAAGCAAAGAACCCCAGCACGCTGATGACGGTTTTGAAGCCATTACCAAACAGTTGTTCTGTTACCCAAGGGATGGATGCTGCATCGAATTCAGGTGAACCGAAAGCACCCAGTTTAAGAATCACCACTGAACAAGCCCAGTACACTAACCCCGCAACAAAACAGCCTGCAATGATGGCGATTGGGAAGTCACGTTGTGGATTTTTGAATTCCTCTCCCATGTGAGCAAAAGCTTCTATTCCGACAAAGCACCAAAACATGACAGCCAAAGCCGCGCCGATAGACCACACCGAATCGGACGAGATGGCTGGAAGAGCCACATCGGCTACCGTGATGTCGGCTTTCCAGACAAAAGCGCTAACCAAGGCAAAAATCGACAACGCAATCACGGTTTGCAGTCGGCCAGAAGACTTACTGCCCAGCAAATTGACGGCAATAAGCAGGGCTACAGTAAAGGATTGAGCCCCCAATGGTGTATCGAGAGGTGCGGGTAACAATTGTTGAGCAAAACCACCTGCCAATGCAATCGCCGCTGGAATACCGACAGGAATAACACTCACAAACAACCACGCCACGCTTGTTTCTAATCGCTCGCTAAACGCCTGACGCACAAAATAAGCAGTACCACCCGCATTCGGGTAGCGTTTTCCTAATGCTGAAAAGGTTAGTGCAATCGGGCAAATAGCGATAAACAGGATTAACCAAGCGAGAAGAGACAACTGTCCTGCAATGCCTGCTGCGATCGCAGGGATCATAAATAATCCCGTGCCTAGCAAGGTCGTCGAGAGCTGTCCTATTCCTGAAATAAGCGTGATTTCTTGTTTGAGTTGTGTCATTCGCTCTCCTAGCTATTTGATTCTGGTCACGGTCTTCCAGTAACTTTCTTCTGGTGGTGTGAAGTTATGATTGAGAGCATACATTGTCGACATCAATAATACAGCTAGCGAAACGTCGTAAGACACCGTCATTTTAACGGTATTAATCCGATTCAGCGTGAAAGTGTCGGCTGTCAGAATGGCTGTTATAAGTCGGAAAGTTGTGTCAAATTAGGCGTTATAAATAGAACAATAAATGGAAAGAATCAGAAGCATGGATAAATTTGATCGCCAGATTTTGGATATTCTCAAAACCAATGCACGATGCTCAGTGAGTGATATCGCCCGAGATGTCAGCCTCTCACGTTCGGCTGTGAACGCCAGAATCAAGAAACTGGAAAGCGACAAAGTGATTACGGGCTACTGCGCTCAAGTGGCAGAACCCAACCAAACGAAGAATGTGTGCGCTTATATCTTGTTGAAGTTCGACATGTCGAGTAGTGACCATAGCTGTGAGTCTTACGCGAAACAAATCCAGAGTATCGAAGAGGTGCAATGGTGCCACTCGATTAGCGGTGAGACCGATATGATGCTTTATGTTGAAGTTGAAAGCATGGAGAGCTTGAACCGAGTTCGCGATCAGCTGCAAAGCTACCCAGATTTGCGCCACTTAATGACTCATACGGTTTTGACCGAGTTTTTCAACAAACAGAATGCGACGGTGCATTCATGTTAGGCAATATAAACTTAAACCTACTGCGCTCTCTGCATGTACTTCTTGAAGAGTGTCACGTAAGCCGTGCTGCTCAACGCCTGCATATCACACAATCCGCAGTGAGCCGCCAGCTCAGCCAGTTACGAGATTTGTGTGGTGACCCTTTGCTGGTTCGTGACGGCAACAAACTGGTGCCGACCAACCGCGCACTTCTGCTTAAAGGCAAACTCGACGACCTGCTTGGGGAGTTTGACCACCTGTTAGATGATAAACCCTTCGAACCGCAAGATTGGCAGGGTGAATTGGTGTTGTCCTCGAGTGATTATGTGGCTCAGTATATTCTTCCTGTGATTGTGGCAGAGGTATCCGCTGAGGCGCCAAATATCAATTTAGCTTATCGTCTGTGGCAGCCAAACTACCTTGAAGCACTGAACGAGTCGGGTATTCACTTGGCTTCCAGTATGTTTCCCACAAAGCCTGAACATGTCTCAAGCATCAAACTTGGCGAAGATAAGTCGGTGTGTTTGATGCGAAAGTCGCATCCATTGGCTCAACAAGCAGTTTTGAGTGCAGAAGATATTGTTCACTACTCTCACATCAAAGTGACGGGTGGTGGAGATAAAGACAGCTACGCGGACATAGCATTGAAGAAGCAAGGGCTGAAGCGAAGAGTGGCTTTACAGGTCCCGTTCTTTTCATCCGCTGGCACTGTGTTAATGCAAGACGACTATCTGATGATCGTGCCAGAACATATCGCCTACAACCTAGGTCGACACCTCGATACTGCTTACTTTTCGTTGCCATTTGATACGGAGATGCATACCTATTGGTTAATGTGGCACCCTAAATATGACAACGACTCTGCCCACAAATGGGCGCGAGAAAAAGCATTCCAAGCCATGCAAAAGTCGAGTTACAATATCAGTATGACTTGAAATCATAGGTGTGATGATAATCTTTGATTTCAAATAATACCTCCTGCGAATTATGGTAAGTGCCAAGTATTAAGCGTAGAGCATTCAACTGGAACGCTTTATTTTATTAGGAATGGAATGATGACAGTAACAATTTGGTTTTCTTTATTAGCGATTTGCTTGTTGGGTGCAATGTCTCCGGGCCCAAGCTTGGCGATGATCGCTAAACACAGTTTGGCTGGTGGCCGTATGAACGGGCTTATCGCAGCTTGGTCACACGCAGCTGGCATCGGTATTTATGCGTTCGCAACCATTGTTGGTTTAGCCGTTGTGCTTGAGCAATCCCCAATGTTGTTCAAAGGTATTAGCTTAGCGGGTGCTGCTTATCTGCTTTATCTTGGCGTTAATGCGTTGCGTTCGAAAGGTGGTGTTGCCGCTAAATTAGAAGCAGGTGAGAAGATGAGTTACATGCAGTCTGCTCGTGAAGCTTTCTTGATCTCTATCTTGAGCCCAAAGATCGCGTTGTTCTTCATCGCTCTGTTTAGCCAATTTGTTGCGCTAGGTAATGAACTGACCAATCAAGTGATTATTGTTTCAACACCGCTGATTGTCGACGGCCTTTGGTACACCTTTATCACCTTGGTACTGTCTAGCCCGTTGATTGTTGAACGCATTCGCTCGAAAGCTCAGTTGATTGATCGACTATCTGGCGTGGTGCTGATCCTGCTTGCTGTTCGTGTGGTGTGGACGATATAGCAGTGCGCGATAAGAATAAGTAACGAGACGTTCACCAGAAACGACACTCATTAAAAAAGGCTCACTAGAGGTTATCTAGTGAGCCTTTTTGATTTCTATGGATTGGCTTCGACAGGCTTTAGCTTGTTAGCCTTCAGAGTTCAGCACGGTATCTAACTTCGCCATCGAGTCTGAGAAGTAGGGGTTGTAAGTCAAACGTGCATGGTTTTTGCCTTCTTCGCGATAGCCCCAAGCTGAGTACCAAACCTCACTGGTTGCGTTGCATTGTTCTTCAAAGCCTTCAGCCTGACCATTGGAGCAAATCTTTTCGCTACCATTGATTCCGTAGTAAGGGTTGTTTGGTGAGAACAGTAAGCCCATGTGAGAGCCGTTCGAGATACGTTGCTCTGGAATTTTCATGCTGTACTGAACAGCGCGAGGATCCTCGAGAGTCGTCTCTCCTTGCCAAACCAACACATTGTTTGGATTCTGCATAGATTCAGTAAACGCTTGCTGAACGTAGTTGGTGTCAATCACGCTATCGCCTTC
Organism: Vibrio sp. 1CM8B; assembly: GCF_023161685.1. Taxonomy (NCBI): domain Bacteria; kingdom Pseudomonadati; phylum Pseudomonadota; class Gammaproteobacteria; order Vibrionales; family Vibrionaceae; genus Vibrio; species Vibrio sp. 1CM8B. The sequence continues at coordinate 401,457 of NZ_JALNTU010000003.1, read as the reverse complement.
ACTCATCATAATAAACACTGGTTTGTCGAAGTGCTTATCTTGCAAGTCATCACGTACGACTTCTGATGTCTCGTAGTAAACCGAGGCACCGTTCATTGGCAACGAGTTATAACGTAAAACATTGTCTTCAGGATCTTGGTCAGCCCAAGTGACAAAGTAGCTTGCTAGTCCCGCGTATTGAACGGCAGACGAGCTCGGTTGAAACGCAGGTGAGAACAGCAGTAACCCAGAGATCTTTGGATCGTTCATCGCCTGTGAAGTCACGAGGTTCGCACCGGTTGAATAGCCGCCTAGCCAAACCGAATCATATTCTTGCTCAAGTAACTTCGTATGATGAGCCACCACACCTTGCCAATCTTCTAGGCTCGGCTGCATTAAGTCACCCACGCGACTGCCGTGCCCCGGAAGTAATACGGTTCTCACTAAGTAACCTTGCTCTGCCAAATGGGTAGCGATGTCTTTAAATGAATAAGGTGAGTCGCCTAATCCATGAACCAATAACACCGCCTTACCGTTTGGCGAGGTTGGTTGATACTCGGTTGGTGAATTGAGTTGGATCTCTAGTTGCTTGTCTTCCGTCATGAACACACGGTTTTTCAATAACCAATCTTGGGTGTCATTAACATAGGCATCAAAGCTGTCTTGCTGATAGCTAGGCAAGTCTGGAGAAGTTTCGTAAGCGGGTATCGGTGTCTCGTTGGAACAACCAACGAGACTTAAAGTCGTTAAGGCCAGCAGTGCTAGGAGGGGCTTTCTTTGCATTATGTAATCTTGTCTCTGTTGTGCTTTCACTATGTCTGAAACTAAAGTTTAGGTTACTTCTTGCTTGAAAGGTCTTCGTATTCACCTTCAATAACACCGGCATCATTGGTTGATGACTGACGAGTGTTCATATGTGCTGCGAAACCTTGTTTCTTCATTTGATTCTGAATGCGCTTGCCAGTAATTAAAGCTGCAATAGCTAAAGGAATAGCAAGGATCAAGCTTGTGAATAACGCCAAAAGGCCAGTAAACAATGCAACAATCGTAACTAATATATTTTTCATATTCATTCCTCTTTTTCTATGTTGTTACTTTATCGCTTCTATTCTGAACGAAACATGAACGCCGTTAAATAATCTCTGAGAGTCACTATGACACGGATGTGTGCTGTTGGGGAGTTTATATGTAGTCATAATCACGCACTAAAAATATGGAATAAAACTAAATCTAATAAAATCAACAGGTTAAAAGTTGGCACGCTTGATGCTCTGTAGGGTTTGGAATAAGTCACTGTAAGCAAAGTACTTACAGTTAATAAAAATTACTGGAGCCCTTATATGTTCTGTATTCAATGTGAACAAACAATTCAAACCCCAACCGTAAAAGGCTGTTCTTTCGCACAAGGTATGTGTGGTAAAACTTCGGAAGTATCCGACCTTCAAGACGTGTTGGTGCATTCTCTTCAAGGTGTTTCTTTTTGGGCCAATTTAGGCCGTGCTTGTGATGTTATTGATACTGAAATCGACGAGTGGGCGCCAAAAGCGTTTTTCGCAACACTGACCAACGTTAACTTCGATCCTGCTCGTATCATCGAATTCGCACAGCAATCTCACGAATTTAAGCAGCGCTTAGAACAACAGGTTCGCGCGGCAGCGACATTGATTGGTTTTGAGATCCCAGCGCTTTCTGCTGCTGCTCAATTCGACCTTCCAACGGACTCTTCAGAGCTATTGGCGCTTGCCCCTCAAGCGGCGGTAAACCGTGGTCACGACTCTCAACACGAAGATGTGATTGGTCTTCGCCTTCTTTGTCTTTACGGGCTAAAAGGTGCAGCAGCTTACATGGAGCACGCTCGTGTTCTTGGTCAAACTGACAATGCTATCTTTGCTGAATACCATGAAATCATGGCGTTCCTAGGTACAGATCCATCAGACCTAAAACAACTGTTAGATACGTCTATGCAGATTGGCTTAATGAACTACAAAGTCATGGAAATGTTGGATAAAGGCGAGACAGATACATTTGGTCACCCTCAACCAACAACCGTGAATGTGAAGACGAAGCAAGGTCACTGTATCCTTGTTTCTGGTCACGACCTGCATGATCTAGAAAAGATCCTTCAACAAACGAAAGGCAAGGGCATTAACGTTTACACCAACGGTGAGATGCTACCTGCACACGGTTACCCTGAACTAAACAAGTACCCGCACCTTGCGGGTAACTACGGCAGCGCTTGGCAGAACCAGCAAAAAGAATTTGCGAACTTCCCAGGTGCGATCGTAATGACATCTAACTGTCTGCTTAACCCTGATGTGGGCTCGTACGCTGACCGCCTATTTACGCGTAGCATCGTAGGCTGGCCGGGTGTTGCTCACCTTGAAGGTGACGATTTCAGTGCAGTGATCGATTGTGCTCTTGCGCAAGAAGGCTTTAAGCATGACGAGATCGAGCAAATGATCACTGTCGGTTTTGGTCGTAATGCCTTGATGGAAGCTGCACCAGCGGTTGTTGAACAAGTGAAAGAAGGCAACATCAAACACTTCTTCCTAGTGGGTGGTTGTGACGGCGACAAATCTGAGCGTAGCTACTACACAGATTTCACAGCGCAAGCGCCAGAAGACTCAGTAATTCTGACATTGGCGTGTGGTAAATTCCGTTTCAACAAAAACCAATTCGGCGACATTAACGGTATTCCACGTCTGCTCGATGTTGGTCAATGTAACGATGCTTACTCAGCGATTCAGCTAGCTCTTGCGCTGTCTCAAGAGTTTGATTGTGGCATCAACGAACTACCGCTAACACTTGTTCTTTCTTGGTTCGAGCAAAAAGCGATCGTTATCCTGCTTACTCTGTTTGCTCTTGGTGTGAAAGGCATCTACACCGGCCCAACAGCACCGGCTTTCTTAACAGAGAACCTACTAAAGATTATTCAAGACGAGTTCGACATGCGTTCTATCTCAACGCCAGAGCAAGATCTTAAAACAATCTTAGCGGCTTAATATAAGCCCACTCCCAAGCCCCGTTGTTGCTGTTCTCTAGGAACGTGCAGCGGCGGGGCTTTCTAGATTTAATTCTTTAGTATCAGTAAGGTGTGTGAACTATGTATGCATGGTCGGATAGCGATTCAATCAATTTAGTGTGTTTAAAGAAATGGCACGAGACGCCAGATACGGTCAGCTTTGAGCTTGGCAGTATTCCACAAGACTTACATTTCAATTTTAAGCCCGGTCAGTTCATCACCTTGGGTTTAGATATGCCGACGAAAACCGATTACCGTGCTTATTCAGTGGCTTCTTGCCCCGAAGATAACCGCCTGAAGTTGACGGTCAAGCGTGTGGAAGGTGGCTTGGTTTCGAACTTTATTGTTGATGAGCTTGATGAAGGTGACGAGGTTTCTGTGTTGAAGCCGGCAGGCTCGTTTAATTGTATTGATTGCATGCCAACGGCAACAAAGAAAGTAACGCTAGTGAGTGCAGGCTGCGGTATCACTCCAGTGATGGCGATGGCAAAGTATTGGTTGTCTCAAGACAGTGACATCGAGATTGATTTCGTCCACATGGCACGCAACAAGCTTGAGACTATCTACTTTCAAGAACTTCATCAGCTCGATGAATCACATGCGAACTTCAACTTAAAACTTTTGCTAAAAGACAATGAAGGAACAATGGCTCCTCAAGGTCGTTTAGATAAAAACTGGTTGGTGAAACTGAGCCCAGATATCTTAGAGAGAACCGTTTACCTGTGTGGGCCTGTCGGCTTCATGCAAGATATTGAGAGCTATCTGAAAGAGCTTGAGTTCAACATGGATAACTTCTATCAAGAAAGCTTTACTCCTGCTACTCAGAATGCTCAATCAGAAGCGTCAAACGCCGAAGTTGCTGACGATACGAATAGTGCAGTTAAGGTATTTGTGCCAGCGTTCGGCGCTGAAGTTGAAGCGGAAACTGGTACACCATTGGCGGATTCATTAGAAAAAGCAGGCGTTCCAATTATTATCGCTTGTCGTAGTGGGATTTGTGGTTCGTGTAAGTGCAAAGTGACCAAAGGATCTGTGGAATCAAGCAGCCAAGAAACATTGACGCCAGAACAGATTGAACAGGGCTACGTGCTCGCATGTTCAAGTTCGATTCAGTCAGATGTTGAGGTGGAGTTATAACAGACGCGAAGCTGTGCAAGAGTGATGAAGACAAGGTCTTGTCATAGCGATAAAAGTTAGAGCGCTAGATGTAAAAAGGCCACCTAGATCAGTTAGAGAGAGCAGATCTAAGTGGCAACCCTCTTGTTTATACGGGGGAGTAAAACAAAAGGGGTTGCGAAGCCCATACAGACTTCGCAGATATAGTTATTATGTTGTGGAGCTTGTCGCGATGGACGTATCTACAAGAGCGAAGTTAATTAAACTTCTGGGTATGTCTTGTAGCGTACACCCATCATCTGTTCCATACAGTGAACAACTTGGCAGCTGTAGCCAAACTCGTTATCGTACCAAATGTACAGCACGGCACGGTTGTCTTGTGCGATAGTCGCCACACCGTCAACCACGCCTGGGTGACGAGAGCCAACCAAGTCCGTAGATACAATCTCAGTCGAGTCTGTGTAATCGATTTGTGCAGACAAAGCAGAAGACAGCGCCATTTCTCGTAGGTACTCGTTCAACTCTTCTTTGTTTGTGCCTTTCTCAAGGTTTAGGTTCGCTACTGCCATTGAAACGTTTGGCGTAGGTACGCGAATCGCATTACCTGTTAGCTTACCTTCCATTTCCGGCATCGCTTTTGATACTGCTTTAGCAGCGCCAGTCGATGTCAAAACCATGTTCAATGATGCAGCACGACCACGACGATCACCCGAGTGGAAGTTATCGATTAGGTTTTGATCATTGGTAAATGAGTGCACCGTTTCGATGTGACCAGACAGCACGCCAAACTTGTCGTGAACCGCTTTCAATACTGGAGTGATTGCGTTAGTAGTACAGCTTGCTGCAGAGATGATGGTGTCTTCTGGCTGAATAACATTTTCATTTACACCAAATACCACGTTCTTGATGTCGCCTTTACCAGGCGCAGTCAGTAGCACTTTCTTCGCACCGTTACACGCAACGTGCTGGCTCAGGCCTTCCGCGTCACGCCATACGCCTGTGTTATCAACCACAAGTGCGTTTTCAATACCGTAAGTCGTGTAATCCACTTCTTCTGGTTTGTTTGCGTAGATAACTTGGATGAAGTTGCCGTTAACGATGATCGCTTTGCGTTCTTGGTCTACAACAATGCTGCCGTTGAATTGGCCGTGTACAGAGTCACGACGAAGCAGGCTTGCACGTTTTTCTAGGTCACCATCTTTGCCGCCACGTACAACGATTGCACGTAAACGCAGTGGGTAACCCGGGCCACTTTTCTCGATCAACAGGCGAGTGAGCAGTCGGCCAATACGACCAAAACCGTACAATACAACGTCACGAGGTTCTGTCATCGCATCGCCTTCAAGCGATTCAATTAGCGCAGTTTGTAGGAAATCATCCAACCCGTGTGTGTCTTCGCGATCTTGCCAGAATGAATGTGCAAGGCGACCAACGTCAATACGACATGGAGATAAGTCCATAGAGAGAAGGTGTTGAATGATAGGTTGAGTCTGTTCTGCTGTAAGAGGAGAACCAGTGTAACGTTTTGCGATGCGGTGAGCTTTGATGATGTCGATAGTTGTCGCGTTAACTAAGGTCTTACCAAAGAGGATAACTTCTACGCCTTTTTGACGGTATAACTGACCTAAAGTTGGAGCGATGGATTCAGCAATGGTTTGACTAGTTTGCCAATCTAGGAGGTGCTTTTCGGGACTCATCTTTACTCGGGACCTTTCACGTTAAGTTTCTGCATTCATGGCGGTTGTAGGGAAGCCAATCAGCATAGGGGATTTGAGGCATCAGGCTGTGGTCTTTATTGCCACTTAAATGTGCTGATATACCTTGTGTGTAACTTGTAATTTTTATGTGGCAGGATTGTAAGGTACGACGGGTTATTCTGCTAGGAAAAATAAATGCAGACAAAATATCTGTAAATTGGCTTTATATTAGCCATAAATCAAGATTTGAACGTCAATAAAGACTATTGACTTTAACAATCTGTAGCACTTATTTTTCGTCAAAAAATACTCAATTCAAAAGATAATATGTAATACAGGTCATATTGAACATTAAAGATGTGATCGCTAACTCAAGTTACACGTAAACAGTAAACGACAAATAAGGGAATCAGCGAGTATTGTTGTTCGACCTTTTAATAAGTCTAGTTTGAGCGTGAAAAGTGCATTACGCAAACGATTGGATGTCACAATTTTAACCTAACTATCCGCTTTGTTAGCGCGCAGAGTCATTATTCACAGTCTAGTTGAGACGCGAAATGTGGCCGTTCACTTGTTATGCGCGTGATAATAACTGGAGAAAACGTCTTTTGTTTACATTTTGCTCTCTGAAACCTCGCTTGTTTAAACCAGTCTTAATAAAAGCACGCCTTTCCGCTTTAAAGCTCTTTTCTGGATACCAGTTGGCTTTAATTTTTCGTTCTGGGCTCAGAGTATCGTTTGTTCATATCCAATTTGATCAATAACCCCCTGTTAATGTCCTATTCTTAATTTGGGTTAGGTAAATTACTTTCGGGAAGGGAGTAGTTATAAAAATGATAAATATGTCAATTAGATGGCGTCTTATTTTTCTTTCCACGGTTTCTGTACTCATTATGTTCGGGTTTACAGTGAATGAAGTGCTTAAGAACGATGAGAAGATGAATCACCTTGAAACAACGCGTATTAAGGTCGAAGCGCTTCAATCTTTTAATACGGTATCAAGTGATGCTTATCGATGGTTGGTGCTGTCTAATGACTCCCCTGAGAAAGGTCAGTTACTTTTAACGTTGCAATCAGAACTGGATAGACTGACTCAGTATGGAATGCGACTTCAACAGTTCGACAGCAATTGGAGTATTGATCCTCAGTTAGCTGAATTGAAAAAGCTGTTGATGACCCTAGCTAGTACATCTGAAACCAGAGACAGCAGACAATCGACAGAGCGCGCTTTCGACTTATTAAAAGACGTGCTAATGGATCTGTCTGAATATCGCATGGCCTTAGTCGATGAAAATATTGGTCAAGCGGATGCGATGTTCATCAATCTTACGCATTACGTGTTTTGGACTCAGAGAGAAGCGTGGTTAAGTTTCAGTTTGTATCGCTCGCCAGAGTTTAAAAACCAATACTTGCTTAGCTATGTCGGTGCTCTTGAGAGGCAGCAACAGCTATTAGATACCTTTTTCCGTTCGGATACGCGTTCTCCAAACATTAGACTGTTGTTAAACGCTGTCGCCAAGGATGAATTCCAAGACAAGTTCACATCACGAATCCTCAAAGGGGACTTTTCATCACCCGAAATATATCAACACTTGAAAAGCTTAGAGCTTAAAAAACGGGCGATTTCAAAAGCGATTGGCGCTTACACCAATCAAATACAGTTTGAGCTGACCAAGAATATCGCGTTGCAGAAAAGACAAACCTTGGTCATGACGTTGCTTATACTCATCGCTTCTGGTGTTCTGATGTGGCTTGGGGTCGCGACGTCTCTGCGTTTAAACAGAAACCTGTCGATTATCTTGAAAGGGGTGTCTGAATGCGCGGATAGCTACGGCAAGCCCAAGGTTATTCATATTCAAGGCAACGATGAACTTGCCGAGTTCACTGAAACTTTGAATCGAGTGATGGAGCGCAACTATCAACATAACAAAGAGTTAGTAGAAGCAAAGGAAGATGCAATTTCGGCTAACAAGGCCAAGAGCGCATTTTTAGCCAATATGTCCCATGAGATACGTACACCACTCAACGGGATCATTGGCATGGCTGAGATCTTATCTCAAAGTCAACTGAGCCCAAATCAACAAGAAGTGTTAGGAGATATCGAATCGTCTTCTCACTCATTACTGGTTCTGCTTAATGACATTCTTGACCTGTCCAAAATCGAGTCGGGCAACTTAATGCTATCGCCACACAACGCTGATCTGAGAGAGGCGGTTTACGACTCAGTAAGTGTGATTTTATCCAAAGCGATAAGTAAGGATATCGAACTCGACATCAATATCGATTCCCAAACTCCACCGCAGCTGTTTTTCGATGAGTACCGTGTGAGGCAGGTGCTGACCAATTTGCTGTCTAACGCCATCAAATTTACGTCAAAGGGCACGATTACCACGGACATTGCTTATACACCTATGTCTATGGGCAGAGGTAAGCTTGAATGCAGTGTGTCTGATACTGGAATTGGGATTGAGCCAGAGAAGCTAGAGTCCATATTTGAACCTTTCACTCAAGAAGATGGCAGCATTACCCGCCAATTTGGTGGTACGGGGCTAGGGCTTGCGATTTGTCGACAGCTTGTTGATTTGATGGGTGGTTACATTACCGCGCGTTCAGTGAAAGGAGAGGGCTCTACATTCACGTTTTGTTTGTATGTCGATATTGTAGAAGCGCCTGTTCAAACTTTCAATAACCTGAGTAGAGCGACCATCATCTCGAACTCTTTCAATTACCTCGATCAGCTTGTGAAAGAGTGTGAGCGTTTGAATGTTCGAGCCAATGTGGTGTCATCCATTGCAGCCCTGAGTGAAAGTGTTAAAGAAAGCGACTTCATACTTTATTGTCATACCTTGCACCACTCTATGGAAAAAGATCTTGCGACGTTGAAGGCGATATATCCTCTTGCTCGCGTCATCGTTTGTCAGCATCACCTATTTAAAACCAACCTAATCAGAGAAACAGTCCACTCGACTCATACCTTGCCATTCTTGGGCCGACGTTTCTTAACCAGCTTACAATCTCTCGATGTGGGCGAAGAGCAAACGCCTCAAGTGGAAGCAAAAGATGAAGAAGTTCGCTCTCTGAATCGACGCATTTTGATCGTTGAAGACAATCTGATGAATCAAAAAATAGCGAGCTTCTTCCTTGAGCAAGCGGGTTATGAATATTTGATTGCCAGTAATGGCCAAGAAGCGGTGGATGTCATCACTCAGGGGGCTCAGTTTGATGCCATTTTAATGGACTGCATGATGCCTGTTATGGATGGTATAACGGCGACTCGTGCGATTCGTCAGTGGGAAGCCGATCAACAAGTCACACCATTACCCATCATTGCTTTAACCGCCAGTGTTCTAGAAGAAGACATCAAAGACTGTTTTGAAGCCGGTATGAACGCCTACTTACCGAAACCCTATAAATCTCACCAGCTGTACGATCTTTTCAGTAGCCTTGATATTGTTTAAGGGTTCCCGTATCAAGGCTAACGAGGTGCTACTTAACGAACTTCTAATCCAAGGTTGTATTGTGCAAGGCAACGACCGACATAGCTGATTTTCAACAAGGCTGCGACTAAGATGGTGCTGATGTGGGCGACGATTTGAATTGGCAGTGAGAAGTGATCGGCCATTGGATAAGCAACGATAATACTGAGTAGCATAAGCAAGGCGGTGGTTGCTAGACTGAAGTTTGAAACAGAAAGTAGCGTTTGAGAGCGTTGAGTCATCGTCTTCATATTGAATTCCTAATTGCTATTAATGATTATGATACTCGTTATCAATAGCAATTAGCGTTCCAGTTTTATTTTAATCATTAAATCAACTAGTTAAAGTGTCCTGTTAACTTTGCGAGTCATAATGACTTTGGTGGTTATCATGTCTTTATGACTCTCTAGTGTGATTACCACTGTCTGAATCCGCAAGTATCGATGTGGAATCGAACACCAGAATACAACCCCAGCCCAACGTTATTTTTTTGCCCAAATTCAGCATGAACCTTTTTAAGTTTCACGTGTAGATCTTCGCGAGTAATATCATTCGCAGGAACTAAGTCTAAGGCGCAGAATTCCAAGTGTTTACTTCGCAGTGCGCCGCCAGCTTGTTGATTGTAGATATTGGTTCGCTCTCCGGACACAGGGATAACCACGCCAATTTCAGGCTCAATATATTGTTGTATGTACTTAAGGGTATTGACCATGTTTGGCACATGTTTCTTATTGGGAAGGGTGAACAGGGTCGTATTACTCATTGCCCAATCCGTGCCTTGCAACAAGACTAAATGCAGAGGCATGCTCTGAGTGATGCCGTTGTCTTTTAGTTGTTGACCGATCGCTTTGACTTGATCTTGGGCGTGGTTAAGGAGCATCCAACCTCGAAATGCTGATCGGGTCGGAACCTTGTAGCCATGAACATCGACCACGAGATCGTCATAAGTGATTTCGGTTTCTTCGGTATAAAGTTTCTCAAATTTTTCAGGGTAAGGTTGTGTCGTTGATAACGCCAAGGTAATCAGAATACTTGCGTACATACGGTCTCTCCATCGCTGATGTTCACCTAGTTATTTTTCTTCCTACGGTTGCTCTGTTTTCTCTAATGGTTCAGTGTTCTATAGTTGTTCATTTCATGCGGTTACTTAGGTACGCTTAAGTATAGACGCTAGAATTTAGGTACAAAAAAACCCACTACAAAGAGTGGGTTACTAACATTATTACAAGTTAATCAACTAGGTGAGATTATTTCTTACCTTGGATTTGCTTGTCTTCTTCTGTCAGTTCACGAATGCGACGGCTGATGTCACGGCGAGCTTTAGAAATCTCGGCGCTCTTGATGATGTGGTCATCAACACGGTCTTCGTAGTCAGCTTTCATATTTTTGATAATGCCTAGGATCTCGTCGTGAGTCATCTCTGGCTTGATGTAATCAAGTAGGTTATCAAGAAGGTCGACACGCTTACGGTTGTCACGAACTTTCTTTTCGTTGTCTAAAAGTTCACGCTTAAGTTTGTTCTTACGTCGTGCTTGGTTAACAATTTCAAATACGCTGCTCATAGATTCCTTTTCCTATTCGTCAAATACGTTGTCTGGTTCTGATTAAAGCACATCAATTGATGATGTAACAGTCTTTAGATCAAAGCAAAAGTAAGGTTGTTTAATTATTCGTCACTCTCTCTAACGTGTGATTGTTTTTATCTCGCGGTTCAAGTTAGTATCCTATGTAGATACTGCATTGATACGATATGTGAAATGAATCAACAACAATTGGAAACAGAAGATTTGGGTGACGATGTTACTGAATCTTCGGCAGAGCAGAACAAGCTTCGTGATGCGTATGTACAAGAGCGTACTTATTTGGAAGTCGTGGAAATAGAGCTAAACCGTTCTAAGATCATAATGATTGATGAACAGGGCAGAAAGAAACGAGTACCAATTTTGTCTGAACACTAGTTACTGTATTGTTAGGTGTTGAGATGGAATTATCAAAATAATAAAAAGGAAAAACGATGAACACAGTACTTTCCCCAATTGAAGCGAGAATTATCGGTTGTTTGATCGAGAAAGAAGTCACTACTCCCGATCATTACCCACTGACACTGAACAGTTTAACCACGGCATGTAATCAAAAGAGTAACCGTGAACCTGTTCTCTCTCTTTCTGAGTCAGATGTTTTAGATGCGGTTGATGGCTTAATCGGACGTCGCATGGTGAGCGATGAGAGCAGCTTCAATAGCCGTGTTAATAAGTATCAGCATCGTTTCTGCAACACTGAGTTCGGTGATCTGCAATTTACAGAGCAAGAGCGTGCAATCATCTGTTGTATGTTACTGCGCGGCGCGCAAACACCCGGTGAACTTCGTACTCGAACGGGTCGCCTTGCAAACTTTAGTGATGTGAAAGAAGTAGAAGCAACATTAGATAAGCTAGCTGCAAGAGAAGCAGGTGCCTTAGTGGTTAAGCTACCACGCGAAGCGGGTAAACGTGAATCACGCTACCAGCACTTATTGAGCGGTGAAGTGGATGTTGAAGCGTTTGCGACGGCATCAGTCAGCGCGGCTGCACCCTCTGCAACGAGTGAAAAGTTTGAAGAGCTTGAGTCTGAAGTTGCAAGCCTAAGAGCAGAAGTGGCAGAGCTTAAGGCTCTGGTTGAATCACTGCTTTAGATGTCTGAGTCTGATAAAAATGCGGATTGGGTCGTGTACTTGATCCGCAATCGTCACAATGCCCTTTATTGTGGCGTGACGAACAATCTAGAACGTCGATTGGAACAACATCAAACCGGTAAAGGCGCCAAAGCTTTAAAAGGTAAAGGCCCACTTAAGCTGGTTTGGAGCTTTGGTGTTGGCTCAAAAAGTGAGGCGTTGAAAACCGAATACGCGATCAAGCAATTGCACAAATCCCGCAAAGAAAAACTGGTATCACTCAAACTGATTATTGAGTGGCAAAAAGACAAAATTCAATATATCGAAGTCTCATAATTCATAGCCAAAATGTTTGTTATTGATTAAATCTTAATAATGTAAGGGTCTATGATAAATTAAGCTAAGCTCATGAATTTAAATGGTAATTACTCTTAACGTGAATGGGCTAAAATCATGATTGAACTCGTTGTTGTTAATCTCCATTCCAAATTAACATATTGCTCATTTAGAATGTCGTTCTAATTAGTGTTAGACGCTATCATTTATCATCGTTGTCCTACATAATATCCATTAGCCATACAAAGAGATGGTGTCATGCTAGGTTAAAAAATGAGCCAAAGTAGCTCATATAAAACGAGAAAAATATGAAACGTTTACTGATGTTGTTTGGACTTGCCGTATTTTCTGCGTCCGCTCTCTCCCATGGTACTCATGTCCTCAATGGGTACTGGGAATACCAAGATTATCTTTCCACTTTTCCAGAACAAAGAGCATTGACCGATAAAATGGTCGAGGCTGTACAAAATCACCCTGTGCCACTGAGAAGAATCCAAGACGAGCCGATTACGATTTCCGTGGTGTATCCGGGTCAACAGATCTCGGATTACTGGGTTCGTAATATTCAAGCTTTTGAGAAACGTCTTGATAGGCTGAAGATCCGCTACCAAATAAATCAAGTATTTACCCGTATTAATTCCGATCTCGCGCAGCAGAGTATTTCGTTGCAAGAAGCCATTGAAAACAAAACGGACTACTTGATTTTCACTCTAGATACCACGCGCCACCGCAAGTTTATTGAGCACGTGTTGACCTCTACAGATACTAAGTTGATCCTTCAAAATATCACGACGCCAGTGCGAGCTTGGGCGGATAGACAGCCATTTATGTATGTGGGCTTTGACCATGCGACAGGCAGCTTAAAACTGGCGGACTATTTTAAACAAGTAAGCCCACCAGACAGTAAGTATTCTGTTTTGTATTACTCACAAGGCTATATAAGTGATGCGCGTGGGGATACTTTTATCCATGAAGTGAATACGGATACCAACTTTACCCTTAAGTCTTCGTTTTACACAAAATCAAACAAAGACAGTGGCTACCAAGCGGCTAAAATCAGCATAGAGAACGATAAGGATCTAGACTTTATCTATGCATGCTCAACGGATGTGGCTCTCGGTGCAATGGAAGCGATTCGTGAATCGGGCCAAGACATCTTAGTGAATGGTTGGGGAGGCGGCTCTGCTGAACTTGAAGCCATTGCAAGAGGCGACTTAGATGTTACTGTCATGCGTATGAACGACGATACGGGCATTGCGATGGCAGAGGCGATCAAGTGGGATCTAGCCGGTTTGGAAGTGCCTACCGTTTACTCTGGTGAATTTGAAATTGTGACCAAGGAAGATTCCCCAGAACGTATTTCAGAACTTAAACAGCGAGCATTTAGGTACTCAGGTCAATAATGAAGAAAAGCTACGCCAGTACACCTAGAAACACTTTAGCTAGACTCATTACGCGTATCGTTATTTTGGTGATAGGCGTGATGGCAACTGGCGTGCTTATTCATAACTATGAAACCAGCAGTAATATCGTACAGCAAGAGACGAATCGAACGGTTCAGCAAACCTCAAGCCTGATCCAAAACATGTTTGATTATCGTTTGTCGGTGCTGCAAATCCACCAAGACAGCAGCTCACACAGTGAAACTCTCAGAGAGTATTTTGATACCGGTAATGACGAGATTCTGAGCTACTTTTTCTTTGGTGTTGACCAACGTGAACCTGACCATGCGCCAGATTTACGCTTTGTCTCTACCCACGATGGTTTGGCTTGGGAAGACGGCAACAGTCAATTCTATGGTTTAGATGAGTCCAACTTAAAGCATATTTCTGATGAGGTTTCTTTCAGTAGTAATTGGCATTTTATTAAACTGAGGACAGATATAGGTAAGCGTCACTTGTTGGCTCGCCGTACTCCTATCGTTGATAACGCTACCGGGGAAGTGCTTGGTCAGCTCTATATAGCCATTGTGCTTGATAATAACTTCTCTTTGGCTGAGTCAATCCAACAAGGCAGTAACTGCGAAAATATCGTTATTGAAGCGCATGGTACACCGGTGACATCGACATTCAGTGGTGATGAAAGCTACACCATTACTGACATCCTCAATTATCAAATGTACGAACAGTTGCCGCGTCATTTCGTCACCATCGCAACCATTAAGATCAACGCGGTTGAAACCCCTTTAATCATTCGAGCCGTTCAAAAGAACAATAACTTCATTGCGTTAGAAGAGAATTATCAGCGCGCGATCATCGTAGTGATTGTGGTGATCATATTGATGTCTTTCTTTGCGCGTACTTGGATACAAAGAAGGGTTGCTGCTGAGCTAGATAAGCTGATGGATTTCACCCGCTCCGCAAGCGATGGCGAAGAGTACAACAAGTTTGATGGCTCTAACATTTTCGAATTCCACCATATTGGTTGTACCCTCGAAGACACCTTTGAGCGCTTATCGGAACAGAATCAAAAGTTCCAAGATCTCTTTAACTTTGCTCATTCACCTATTTTGGTTTGGTCTGAGAAAGGCGACTTGATTCAGATGAACCCAGCCGCTCGTATGGCGCTGTTCGATGCTGATGACAATTATGGTCCAATTGCCCAAGAGTTTGAGCATCGAATGCTGCCTAATATTCAAATGGTGGTTCAAGGATCTAAACTGACGGGTATTAACGTACCCATTGGTGAAAAGGTGTTTCGTTGGAACATGTCTGCTATTCGCGTGGAACACGGCATCACAGGGGTGGTGGTACAAGGGCAAGATATTACTAAGCTTATCGAGGCGGAAAGGCAGGCTGATCGGGCAAGAGAAGAAGCCGAGCATCTTGCGAATGTGCGAGCAGACTTTCTAGCTAAGATGAGTCACGAGATTCGTACGCCGCTCAACGGCATTCTCGGTGTCTCTCAGCTGCTCAAGCGCTCTATGCACAATGAAGCTAACCGTGAGCAGGTGGATGTACTGTGTAATAGTGCGGAACACTTACTGGCGGTACTTAATGATATCTTGGATTTCTCAAAGATTGAGCAAGGGCAGTTTAATATTCAAAAGAAAGACTTCCGCTTGGGGGAGTTAGTTAATACCTTAGACAGCATCTATCGTCCGCTGTGTGAAGATAAATCCATCGAATTTACCATTGTGAATCACTTGGTCGATGACATCGAAATCAACACCGACCAAGTACGCCTCAACCAGATCATGTTTAATCTGTTGAGCAACGCCCTTAAGTTCACTCATCAAGGCGGTATCTCCGTCAGCTTTGAGCTCGAGAGTATCTTTAACTCTGATCACGCCAGCTTAATCGTTCGAGTGAAAGATTCCGGTATTGGTATTGATGAAAGCAAGATTGATGCTGTTTTTGAACCCTTTGTTCAAGCCGAAGAGACCACGACTCGTGAATATGGCGGTACTGGTTTAGGACTTACGATTGTAAAAAATCTGGTCGATATGCTGGAAGGGGACATTCAAGTCCGCAGCGTGATAGGTCAAGGCTCAGAGTTCACGATAGAAATTCCAGTGGTCGTACACGCCAAGCCCCTATTAGTCGATGCTAAGAAACAAGCTGAGGTTGAGCCAGAGGCGTTGTTTAGTCGACCTTTGAATGTGTTGCTGGTGGAAGACAATCACACCAACGCCTTTATTGCTCAGGCTTTCTGTAAGAAATATGGCATGGTCGTCACTTGGGCAAAAGATGGCTTAGAAGCGATTGAGATGGCTAAGACGATAACCTATGACTTGATCTTGATGGATAACCAACTTCCTAATCTCGGTGGTGTTGAAACCACTCAGCAACTAAGAGGTGAGATTGGTGTGTCAGCCCCAATTTATGCGTGTACCGCTGATGCTCAAGAGTCAACAAGAGATAGTTTTATGGCCGCAGGGGCGAATTACGTGATTGTAAAACCGATTAAAGAAGAGTCGCTACACCAAGCATTTGTTCATTTCAAAAACTCATACTGGAATGACACAGAGCACTAGGCTTTAACTTAGTGCTCTTAAATGGACTCTATTGAAGATAAGTAACTAATTTGCTGCCTTTATATCGAGCCAGCGACAAAGGCTTGTTCCAACAGTAGCGTTTTCAACTCATCACTCATATCTAGGTGTTCAGGGAATTGGACACCTAACAACCAGCCTTGTCTTTGCCTTTTCTTACTCACCACTTTGTAGACCAGATCGTCATCTAAGAACTCATTTAAGTCAGAATTAACTTTAATCTTCCAGCCGACATCGATATCTGATTGCTGGGTAAGATAGATACCGCAGCCTGAAGCTGAAAAATCGATCAGTGTGGCATCCAGCGACAAGGTATCAAAGGTGACTTCACAGCTGAGACGTACTTTATACCTTTCGTGTTCACGAATAGGCTTGGTTGCAAAGTTTGAGGGTGGGCGAAGGAAGATTAGATGTGCTGGTGAGGTGATATGAGCCAGTACATTGGTTTTGAACGCGACAATGTGCCCAAGTTCGGTGTCGGTAATCGCACGAACAATAATATCAACGTTTGTGAGCTTTCTCAGTGTCAGTGCTTCTGTCGCTTTTTGCGTAAGCTCTAGTATAAGGTACTGATCTTCTTTGTGTCCGATATAAAGCGTACTGATCTGGATTGAGTCGTCTGGGCCAAATTCTAATACACCTGCTGTTTTTGTACCTGGCTTTAGGTATCTGAACAGTTCTAAGTTTTTATCTTTATGCATATTCGTTACTGAACAATGTTAATCGTTTGATAAAATAATATAACGTCCTGATAAAACTATGTCATTAGTTTCATTGAAGTAATTAGCAGCGTACAACAAAAAAATGAATCGCTGTCTCAAGTAAACAACGGCTTACTCTTGTCGTAAAACAAGATACACTGCTGACAGATATATACTTGATGGAGAAATAGTAAATGGAACTGGAAACCTTATTAAATACTCTGGCTGAAACCCCAGAAGCCGTGCAATTTGAAGATACAATGCAAGTGATCGAAGCTCACTATGATTTTTCTGAGAGCGAATTTCGCAATGGTGAGGTAGTGAACGCTGCAGGGCAGAATAATGGTTCGTGTAAGATTTTTGCTTTTGGTTTAGAGCAAGGCCTATCAGCAGAGCAAACCCTTGCTTGTTTTGGTCAATTTTATCGTAACGACGTGCTAGGTTTTCCTGAGCACAGCGACCATCAAAATATTCGTAACTTTATGGTTCATGGCTGGAATGGTATCCAGTTTTCTCAGTCTGCGCTGGTTGCAAAAGCGAAGTAGACACTAACTAGTTAACGATTAGGTCGAAACTTAATCTCAGTATTTTGAAGCGAGAAAATAACCTCTCGCTTTTTTTTGTCTATGTTGAACCAGCTCGTAACTTGTTAACTAGTAGCTTGCTGAATAGGCTTTAAACTACTGAACAGGCAAGGCAGACAAGCACTTACGGCACATACAAACTCCAGCCTTTGGAATATCACTAGTATCTCGTTTTTCTAGCTCAAAACACCAACACGTCTCTTTACCGGCACTGATATCGCATTGAGCTGGCTCATTACACTGTGGACACTGGTGAGTCGAACTCTCGCCACTAAGATTATCCATAACCGACGTTTGCTCTTCTTCAGATAAGCCTTTCCAACCTATAATTTCATCCATTGTTCGAAAGCAGCCACTACACATTCCGCCATTATTTTTACAAGCCGCTCGGCAAGGTGTTTTCATTTCTCTAACCTGTGATTCATTTGGGCTGAAATGTAGCATATTTGTTTCTTCTTGAAGAGCCGTTAGGTTAAGAAATTACTCAGTTAAATTTAGAAATGACCTCGTAATTTTTAGGCTTTTCATGTAGCATCTCGCCCCTTTTGTTGAGTGGGGGATATTATGTTTATTGGATTTGATTATGGAACAGCGAACTGTTCTGTCGCGGCGATGGTTAATGGAGAGCCAAGCCTGTTGCCGCTCGAAGGTAACAACCACTATATTCCCTCAACCGTGTTTGCGCCTACCCGTGAGAGTGTTTCTGAACACCTCTTCCGCCACTTGAATATCAAGCCGAGTGATGCGATCGGTGAGCAAGTTTTACGACGTGCGATCGCTCTGAACAGAGAAGAGAGTATCGACTTAGTGCCAGAAGACATGGCATTTGGTCAGGCTGCGTTGGACTTATATCTAGAAGACCCTCGCGATGTTTATTATGTTAAGTCCCCTAAATCTTTCCTTGGCGCGAGTGGACTGCATGATGTTCAGGTGAGTTTCTTCGAAGATTTAGTGTGCGCCATGATGGCAAATATTAAGCATCAAGCCGAAATCACGACTCAAGATCAGATCAAGCAAGCTGTTATCGGCCGACCAATTAATTTCCACGGTCGAGGTGGTGAAGAAGCAAACAGACAAGCTGAAGACATCCTCACTCGCGCAGCTAAGCGTGCAGGTTTCCTTGATATCGCTTTTCAATTTGAGCCAGTAGCCGCAGGTCTTGATTACGAAAGCACATTAACTGAAAACCAAACAGTATTGGTTGTTGATATTGGCGGTGGTACCACCGATTGCTCATTATTAGAAATGGGACCTAGTTGGTCTGGTAAAGCGGATCGTACCCAGAGTTTGTTGGCACACAGTGGACAAAGGGTAGGGGGTAATGACCTCGATATCTATCTTGCATTCAAACAACTTATGTCACCTTTTGGTATGGGTAGCAAAGGCATTTCGGGTATCGATATGCCACTGACTCAATTCTGGAATCCTATTGCGATTAATAATGTTGAAGCTCAAAAGAACTTCTATTCAAGAGAAAACCTAGCGGCATTGAAATTACTTCGTAAAGAAGCGTCAGAGCCTCAAAAGCTAGAACGTTTGATGAAGGTCTATCAGGACACCTTGGGCTACGGTATTGTGCGTAGAGCGGAAGAAGCCAAGATTGCGCTGGCAGAATCTTCTCAATATCGAGCTGCGATTAATGTTGCCTCTGAACTGGTCGAGGTAGATATCTCAGTCGAACAGATGGTTGAAGCGATTGAAACACCAAAGTCTAAGATGGTTGAGTTGGTTAAAGAAGCGATTCAACAAGGCCAGAAAAAGCCAGACGTAATCTACATGACGGGTGGTTCTGCGCGTTCACCGATACTTCGTGAAGCCGTACAAAAAGCTGTGCCGAACGTACCGATTGTGAGTGGTAATTACTTCGGTTCAGTAACTGCAGGTTTAGCTCGTTGGGCCGAGGTTTGCTTCAAATAAGAGTCCAATGATGAGTTATGAAGGGCAACCAGTCGCTGATTGGTTGCCCTTTTTTTTGTTTTTTCTCTAATGAACTTTCTATTGAGCGATTTTTCCTAGCTCAAATTGGGATTTGTTTCACAAAGCTAAATATTTCAGTTGAGTTCTGTATGTTACAAAATGTTTCAAGGTTAAAGGTTAACCTCTCGATGGTCTGATGAGTTACCTTGGATTTAGATTTTTAATGCTTTTTTAGTGATTATAAAATCAAAAATAATCAAAGTGTTCATCTCAAAGAATGAAAAGAACTCCCAGTAATTACTGTGTTATTTCTTTGTTTTTAAATGATTTTTTGTTTTTTATGTTGCGATTTTTTTTATTTTATATATTTTAATGCAACTTTCTTGTCATTCGTATATTAGGGTTTCGCTACTTGTTAAATGCAGGTAACAACTTCTCCGTAAGCACGAGGTTGTTAGTGAATAACTCACCCAGTTACATAATGGATATGACAATGAATAAGAAACTTTTAGCGCTAGCAATTTCTGGTGCAGTATTTGGTACACAGGCAGTTGCAGTAGAACTTTACAACGAAGATGGCACAACATTCTCAGTTGGCGGCCACGTTTCAGTTGCAGTTGGTGACGTAAACAGCGATGACCGTCAAAACAGCGATGACATTGGTGTAGAAACTGTATCTCCACGTATCAACTTCGGTGCAACTCACGAGCTTGGCAACGGCTTTACTGCTGACGCTAAAGGTGAATGGGCGCTAAACATGCTTGATGGTGGTGAAGAGTCATTCACAACTCGTCTTGGTTACGTTGGTCTTTCTCACGACGATTACGGTCGTGCAGCAGTAGGTACTCAATGGGCACCTTACTACAACGTTGCTGGCGTAGCAGATATGCCAATCGCATTCGCGAATGACTTCATCTACGAAGATCACGGTAACCTAGGTACTGGTCGTGGTGAAGAGATGGTGAGCTACGGTAACGCTATCGATTTCGGCAATGCAGGTTCTCTAAGCGCTGCAGTTGCATGGCAAGGTCGTAAGATTGATGACTTAACTACATACGGTAACCGTGGTCAAGTTGCATTGAACTACGCAATCGCTGGTTTCACTGCAAACTACGCGTACAACACAGGTGACGTAGAGTACGCACTTGCTGGTTCACAAACTGCTGATTCACACGTAGTAAGTGCTACTTACGGTTCATACGGCGCTGAAGGTCTTTACCTTGCTGGTGTTTACGCAATGAACAACTACATGAACTCTGGTAACGGCCAAATTCTTGAAGAGTCAGTTGCAGTTGAATTACTAGCTTCTTACGCACTATCTAACAGCCTTAACCTAAGCGTTAACTACGAAGCTGTAGAAGACGACAAGATGAGCGAAACTGTGTACAGCACGACTGCTCTACAAGCTGAATACAACTTCACATCTCAGTTCGTAGGCTTCGCTGGTTACCAGTTTGACCTACAAGGTTCTGGCGTGTACAAAGAAAAAGCTGACGACCAATGGCTACTTGGTGCTCGTTACTACCTATAAGTCGCAGACTTATTTAGCATAGTGTTTACTCCTTAAATTTACCTTTTCGGATACTGTCCTAGACACCATGCTAAGCCCTCTCCAGCCTTTTGGTTTGAGAGGGCTTCTTTCGTTCTATACGCATCTGTTTTAGCTTTTCCTTCATGTTTCCCTGCTATTCATTTTATCTACGTAGTTATGATCTACGAAGCTATGGCTCTTGTCATCAGTTCATATATGTCGCGATCTTCGGATAAAAGTATTTAAATCATTTAATTGAGCTAAAGATCAGAATTTAGAGATCGGTAACCATCTTGTCGAAGACTCTCATTTTATGATGCGTTAAACTCTGCACTCCAAAAAATAGTTCAGGGATAAACTATGAGCAGTGTTGTCGATCAGGAACAGCTGATGAATTCGAAACGAACAGCAACTCCAACCAAGGTTCTGTGTGTTGGGCGTAACTATGTCGATCACATCGAAGAACTCAATAACGCAATTCCAGACTCAATGGTGGTTTTCAATAAACCGAGCACCAGTGTTACGTCATCTCTGTCTTCTTTTCATCAAGAAGCGCTGCACTACGAAGCAGAAATCTGTTTTATTGTTGAAAATGGCCAGTACTCCGCTGTGGGTTTAGGGCTAGATCTCACCAAACGTGAATTACAAAGTAGCTTAAAAGTGAAAGGCTTACCTTGGGAGCGCGCCAAAGCGTTTGATGGTTCCGCTGTCTTGAGCCGTTTTGTACCCATTGATAACTTAGCTCTCTCTGACTTAAATCTAGAGCTATTTATTAACTGTGTTCGCGTTCAAAAAGGGCACGTTGAGCAGATGCTTTACTCTCCACAAACTATCCTCGAAGAGTTATCTTCTTATACGACTTTGCTTGATGGTGATGTTGTAATGACAGGCACACCTAAAGGTGTTGGTGAGGTGCATCGAGGTGATATCTTCCTTGGTCGTCTAAAGTGTGGTGAAGCGACATTGATTGAGATTGAGTGGGTAGCGAGTTAATTAATGCTCTATGTTTAGTTAATAAATTGGTTTGAATGGTTAAAGTTAGTTTTTAATTCGTACAATTTACCACCTTACAACTAATTGCATCTGGAAGGGTGTTGGTAATTGATATAAAATCCGCCTCCGTTTTTATCAATACTGAAACCCATGATCGACTTAGCCATCTTACCTGTTTACCTGACAGCCGTTGTTGCACTTCTTCTTTTACCTGGCCCTGATATGTTACTCATCGCGAGCTCAAGTATGAGCTACGGCCGCAAGGTTGGTGTGTTCGCAAGTTTAGGTAATGCAACTTCCGGAATCATCCTGACTGTATTGGCTGCAATGGGTGTTTCAGCGTTGATCGCAATGAGCCCAATAGCGCTTAAAGCTCTACATTTGTTAGGCGGCGCGTACTTGTTGAAGATGGGATGGGATTGTCTGCGCACAGAACAGGGTAACGCGCCTGAGTTAAGCGATAACTTTGCAGCAAAAGCCTACTATCAAAGAGCGCTTATTAGTAACCTGCTTAATCCAAAAGCGTTGGTTTTCTTTGTGATGTTCTTACCACAGTTTGTGTCGACGAATATTGAAGCGACTTCCGGTCAGCAGATGCTTGTTCTGGGTTTATTACTGAATGTTCTTGGCTTAACGTTCAACTTTTTGCTGGTGGCTTTAGTGGGTACGATTGGTAAGTCTCTGGTAGAAAACGCGAAATTTCGTACCTATCAACAGAAAGTCATGGGCGGAGTCTTCATCGTGTTGGCTATCTGGATGTTGTCTTCTTTCTTTACTTCGTAGACGAATCAAATCAGACATCTTCTCGTGGTTAGCCGCGAGACAAAAATGGACGCTTCGAGCGTCCATTTTTATATTTAACCGTTACATGTTGAACGCGCTAAATCGCTATGAATTCAACTCTTGTTGGTGCTGTTCAATCAGTTTCTCCATGTACTTCTCACCGCGCAGGCGAGTGTCTTCATAGGTTTCTGTCCCCTCAAACTTTGTCACCGTTTCATAATAGACTTTCACTTTTGGCTCTGTGCCTGAAGGTCTTACGATAATGCGTGAACCATCCTCGAGGTGATAGATGAGTACGTCACTTGCGGGCAGGTTAATGGCTTCAGTATTGCCTCCAATGACGAAGCGTAAAGAAGACTGCAGATCTTCAATTACAGAGATAGCGACACCGTTGATTCCTTTAGGCTGTGCCGAGCGGAGCTTAGAACCAATTGATGGTGAGTCTGGGTCTAGGGCAATACTTCGCTGCGCGTTGGTGTGAACCCCATGTTCAAATGAAATTTGAGCGAGAAGATCCCAAACCGTTCGACCTTGCGATTTTAACTCCTCAACCAATTGAGCAAACACGACGATAGCAGACAGCCCATCTTTGTCTCTTACCTGAGTACCAATTGTATAGCCTAATGCTTCTTCATAGGCAAACAAGAACTCGTTCTGCTCATCTTCTAATTGCATGCCAATATTCGCTAACCATTTAAAACCTGTCAGCGTTTGGAAATAAGTCGCACCATGAGATTGAGCCACTTTTTCTAGTAGGGTGGATGAGACGATGCTGTTACCAACTAACTGGTTTTTGGTATGCGGCTTTGAGAGTAGATAATGAGCGAATAGCACACCAACTTGGTCACCTGTTAGCATTTTGTATGAGCCATCATCTGTTCTCACTGCAACCGCAAATCGGTCTGCATCTGGATCGTTGGCACAAGCAATGTCGGCATCGACACTTTTTGCTAAGTTAACCACCAGATCCATCGCGCCTTTTTCTTCCGGATTCGGGAAGTTGACGGTCGGGAAGTTACCATCGGGCTCTCTTTGTTCTGCAACGCTGAACACCTTATGGAAACCAGAATCGTGAAGTAGATCCTCAGCCATTTGTGCGCCGACACCATGCATTGCGGTATAGGTGATGGTTGTGTTCGCCGATTCGATCTCGTTACTCACGTATGGGCTCTGATTGATCGCAGCGCGATATGTTTGATAATAGCCTTCAGTTAACCACACCAGCTTACCTTGCGTTTCAGCGTCGCTTAGGCTCATTAAAGGGAGCGGCTTAGTTGACGCGATCTCGATTTCAGCGGCAATGCCTGCATCGTGAGGAGGAATGATTTGAGCGCCATTCTCCCAATACACTTTGAAACCATTGTATTCCGGTGGGTTGTGGCTGGCGGTCACCACAACAGCAGCTGCGGCGTTAAAGTGCTCAATACCAAAAGCAACGATAGGGGTCGCCGCGACGTTCGAGGTTAGATAAACCTTAATGCCTAAAGCCGTGAATACGGAAGCGGTATCAATCGCGAACTGCTTCGAATCTAAACGGCCGTCATAACCCACGACCACACCGCGGATGGTCGCATTAGCGACATGTTCGATTAAGTAGTGGCCGAGCCCGGTTGCTGTTTCCTGTATGACTAAACGGTTCATTCGATTTGGGCCGCATCCAACTTTGCCTCTAAGCCCTGCTGTTCCGAACTCTAATCGTTGGGTAAAGCGGTCTTCAAGTTCGTCGTGCATTCCCTCATCGATGAGGTGTTGAAGTTCTTCACGAGTTCTTGGGTCTGGGTCTCTCGCTAACCAATTCATTGCATCTTGCATAATCACTAAACCTTTTAATGTCGGTATGACTTACTGTTGATTTAATTTAAGTGATATTGATTATCATTTCCATGAAAGCAATCGTAAAACTCGATATAAAATAAATTCCAACGGCAGAGGGCATGTAGATTAAGCCACTTCAAATAATTGACTGTTTAGTAAGTAAACTTACCTTGAATAATTGAATATCACTAACTAGCCTTTTACATAAATATAACAAAATTTAACAAATTCGCCGTTTTTGAATCTTTCATGGAAACCTCCAACGCTTTTGAACCGTATTAGTTCTTAGGTTATATAAGGTCAGTAGCCCACTTACAGGCTAGTTCCATGTGAGTTGTAGATTGAGATTCAGCCTTTTCATGTGTAGCCGGAATAACAATGAACGTTGTCCAGCTCACAACGACATTTAGGTCGCAAGTATCCAATTAGGAAGGATAAGGAGAGATCTTTTGAAAAGATTACTGGTTAGGCTAGCGTGGCTTTTGAAGAGTTTTGTTGTGCTTTTAGTATCGCCTTTAGTGCACGCAAGCAGTGATTACAACATGACTCAAGGCGTCACTGAGATCAGTGGTAAGGTGTATGAACTTCATATGCTGATCTTCTACATCTGCTGTGCGATTGCCTTTGTTGTTTTTGGTGTGATGTTTTATTCGATTTTGAGGCACAGGAAATCGAAGGGGGCCGTTGCTGCCCATTTCCACGAAAGCACGAAAGTCGAAATTCTTTGGACCATCATCCCTATTATCATCCTCATCGCTATGGCGATACCCGCCACCAAAACTTTGATAGCGATGGAAGATACCTCCCAATCAGATTTGACCGTTAAAATCACCGGGTCACAATGGAAATGGCATTACAGCTATTTTGGTGAAGACGTCGAATTTTTCAGCCTTCTAGCGACCAGTGACAAAGAGATTGAAGGCATTGAAGTGAAAGGCGCGCATTACTTGCTAGAAGTTGATAAGCCGCTTGTACTGCCTGTTGACCGTAAAGTCCGTTTCTTGATGACTTCCGATGATGTGATTCACTCATGGTGGGTGCCAGCATTCGCCGTTAAGAAAGATACCATTCCAGGTTTTATCAATGAGGCTTGGACTAAGATAGATGAGCCCGGCGTCTACCGCGGGCAGTGTGCAGAGTTGTGTGGTCGTGCCCATGGCTTCATGCCGATCGTGGTGCATGCCATGGAAGAAGACGAGTTTGACGCATGGCTAGCAGAACAGAAAGAGTTGGCGATAGCCGAACAACAAGCCGCGAAAGATGCATTAGATGCGTCACTTTCCTTGGCAGAGTTGAATACCATCGGTGAAGAGGTTTACAAAACTCGATGTGCGGTTTGTCACCAAGTAAACGGTGAAGGCATTCCCGGAGCATTCCCTGCCATCAAAGGAAGTCCTATTGCCCTTGGTGATGTGGATGTTCATATCGACACCATTGTTTATGGTCGTGGCGGAACGGCGATGCAAGCATTCGATAATCAGTTAACCGAGAAAGAGATCGCAGCGGTAGTGACTTATCAACGAAATGCTTGGGGTAATAACACCGGCGATATTGTTCAGGCCTCAGATATCAACGCTTATAAGGCGAAGCAAGAAGGCAGTTCTGAAAGCTCAACGGATGATGCACAAAATGATGCTAAGGATCAGTTATGAGTTCACCAATCAATAAGCCGGTGAAATCGGCTCCAGCAGAAGATCAAGTACTGAGCCATTCTGCGGAAGGCACCTTGGGCAATAATGATTTGCCTGTTGATGATCACGACTCACATGCGGCACCTAAAGGTTGGGCTCGTTGGCTGTATTCAACCAATCATAAAGATATTGGTACACTTTATTTGTGGTTCAGTTTTGCAATGTTCTTAACGGGTGGCGCCATGGCGATGGTGATCCGTGCGGAGCTGTTCCAACCGGGTTTACAACTTGTTGAGCCAGATTTCTTCAATCAGATGACTACCGTCCATGGTTTAATCATGGTATTCGGTGCCGTGATGCCTGCATTTACGGGTTTGGCTAACTGGATGATTCCGATGATGATCGGTGCACCAGATATGGCGCTGCCGAGAATGAACAACCTCAGTTTCTGGATCTTGCCTTTTGCGTTTCTAATCTTAATCGGATCTTTGTTTACAGAAGGGGGCGGCCCGAGCTTTGGTTGGACCTTTTATGCGCCACTCTCGACAACTTATGGGCCAGACAGTACCGCGCTATTCGTATTCTCAGTTCATATTATGGGGATCAGTTCAATCATGGGGGCGATCAACGTGATCGTAACCATAGTGAACATGCGCGCACCGGGCATGACTTGGTTCAAGCTACCGATGTTCGTATGGACTTGGTTAATTACCGCTTTCTTGCTGATAGCGGTGATGCCCGTGCTCGCGGGGGCTGTGACCATGGTACTGACTGACAAATACTTTGGGACTAGCTTCTTTGATGCCGCTGGTGGTGGGGACCCAGTGATGTTTCAACATATATTCTGGTTCTTTGGGCACCCCGAAGTGTACATCATGATCTTGCCATCTTTTGGTATTGTCTCAGCCATCATCCCTGCATTCAGTGGTAAGCGCCTATTTGGTTATCACTCGATGGTTTATGCGACCTGTAGTATCGCACTGTTGTCATTCTTGGTTTGGGCACACCACATGTTCACCACGGGTATGCCAGTATTTGCTGAACTGTTCTTCATGTATTGCACCATGTTGATAGCGGTGCCGACCGGTGTGAAAGTCTTCAACTGGGTGGCGACCATGTGGCGGGGGGCTTTGACCTTTGAAACCCCAATGCTGTTTGCGATTGCCTTTATTGTTTTGTTTACGATTGGTGGGTTATCTGGATTGATGCTCGCTATCGTGCCAGCTGATTTCCAATATCACGATACCTACTTTGTTGTGGCTCATTTCCACTATGTTCTGGTAACAGGTGCCGTGTTCTCAATTATGGCTGCCGCCTATTATTGGCTGCCTAAGTGGACCGGACATATGTACGACCACAAGCTCAGTCTGTGGCATTTCTGGACGTCGGTAATTTCAGTCAATGTACTGTTCTTCCCAATGCACTTTTTGGGGTTAGCGGGTATGCCGCGTCGTATTCCTGATTACGCGATTCAGTTCGCCGACGTTAACCAAGTGGTGTCGATTGGCGGTTTTGCCTTTGGGTTGTCTCAGCTAATTTTCTTATGGCTAGCGATTAAGTGCGTAAGAGGGGGCGAGCCTGCACCAAGCAAGCCTTGGGACAGAGCTGAAGGACTTGAGTGGACAGTACCAAGCCCTGCGCCTCACCACACCTTTACTCATCCACCTAAAGTGGATTAGAGGACAGAACCATGAGTGATAAGCAAAGCGATCCCAATCAAGATAAAAAACAACCAAAGCGCCTGTCTAATAAGCGGTCAACCAAAAAGCTGACGGGCTATTTGGTGTTGAGTGTGGTTGCGATGTTTGGCTTCGGTTTCGCTTTGGTTCCTCTGTATGACGTAATGTGTGAAGCCTTGGGGATCAACGGGAAAACCAACACGGTTTCAGCGGTTCAACCTCAGGGAATGCTGCCCGACTATTCTCGTACTGTTCGAGTGGAATTCATGTCGCACATTAAGCCAGATATGCCGTGGCAGTTTTCGCCTGAAGTTCGAGTGTTAGAGGTTCATCCTGGTGAGGTGGTTCAAACTAACTACATTGCCAAAAACCTCTCTGGAGCCTCATTGGTTGGCCAAGCCGTACCATCGGTTTCTCCAGGTATGGGGGCTACTTACTTCAATAAGATGGAGTGCTTTTGCTTTAATCAGCAACCATTGGATGGGCACAAGAGCGCAGAAATGGGTTTGATATTTTACATTGAGCCAGACATTCCTGAATCAATACATACGCTTACACTCTCTTATACGCTGTTTAACATCACGAGTCAGGTGAGTGGAGAGGCAAGTAAGCCTGAAGTGAGCACATCAACATTGAACACACTACAATCTGGCTCACCAAAAGCGAGCACACTCGCAAGTAACTAGGGATTTACAGAACCAGTATCAACATAAGGAGTTGAGCGATGAGTTCTAAAAAGGAAGTTTATTTCGTTCCACATCAAAGCCACTGGCCATTGGTGGGTGCCGTAGCGCTGTTTTTGGTCGCGGTTGGCGCTGGCTTGACGGTGCAAAATATGGGCACCGACGCCGCAGGTGGAGTATTTGGCAAAGCGGTGTTGTTAGTTGGGTTTGCAGTGCTGCTTTACATGCTCGCAGGATGGTTTAGTAATGTGATCACGGAATCATTAAGTGGCGTTTATTCTGAGCAAATATCCCGCTCCTTTAGGCAAGGCATGAGTTGGTTCATCTTCTCTGAGATCATGTTCTTCGGCGCTTTCTTTGGCGCGCTTTTCTATGCTCGAATGATTTCTGTCCCTTGGATTGGCGGTGCGGGCAACAATGAAATGACCCATGAAGTGTTGTGGCCGATGTTTCAATCAATGTGGCCGTTAACGACGACACCTGATGGCGTGACGACAGAAGCTATGTCTTGGCAAGGTATCCCGCTTAAGAACACCATTATCCTGCTGCTTTCCTCTGTGACGCTGCACATGGCACATATTAGTCTTGAACAAAATAAGCGTATGGCTTTGATCGTCTGGTTGGAGATAACCATTGTTCTGGCTGGCTTCTTCCTGTTCTTCCAAGTTGAAGAGTATCTTCACGCTTATCAAGAGATGGGGCTGACACTTCAGTCTGGCATCTACGGTAATACCTTCTTTTTGCTGACTGGGTTTCATGGTTTACATGTCTGTTTAGGGACGATCTTTTTGATTGTGTTGCTGGCAAGGGTTGCGAAAGACCATTTCACTCCGAAAGACCACTTTGCGTTCCAAGCGGGCAGTTGGTATTGGCACTTTGTTGATGTGGTTTGGTTAGGGCTGTTTGTGTTTGTTTATGTGCTTTAACGATTGAGCCTATAGGGGATTAATAGGGGCGAGGGTTGGGAGTTATCACTCCTGATCCCAGAGCAAGTAATAAAAGTAGCACGACAACGGCTGACCACATGACACGACGCCCCAAGAAGTGACTGAGCCTTTTTCCATTGTGTTTGCCCGAGGCGATTTGGATTAGACCTTTCATCAAATTGAAAGCGATAAAAAACAGCAAAGCGACCAAGACGACTTTAAATAACAGAACAAAGGTAGATGACGCCATAGTGATAACTCCAAACCGATTGATTGATGATGAACACAAGTTCCGCAGTAAAGGTTTTTGGATAGCGGTTGTTTTAACTGTGGTTTCAGTCGGCGCTTTAATCAAGTTAGGTTTGTGGCAACTCGATCGTGGTAACGAGAAATTACGTTATGAACAGCAATTAGTTGAGAGAGCACAGCTATCGTCACAACCTTTAGGTGTCGTTATTTCTGAGATGCGAGAGCTGGGTTTATCTAATCAAGAGTCATTAAACCCTCAAACCTTAAATGGGTTGAAGGCTGATGTTGAATTAGTCAATGCGAGTGGCTTGATACTCTTGTTAGACAACCAGATAAACCAAGGAACGGTAGGGTATGTGATTTACATGTTGGGTAAGGTTCGTTTTGAAGATGAAAACCAGTCCTTAGTGGCTGAAAAACAGTTGTTGATCGATCTTGGATTTGTTGCGGCAAGTAAGGACAGAAGAGAACTACCGCAATTAGGAAGCATCACTGTACCAACCAAAATGTCAGGGCGCTTGTATACACGCTCCGTTAATCCTTTAAGTCATGAGTTGGGTTTAGAAAATACGACACCGAATAGAATCCAAAACCTAAACATAGCAGCGTTATCACAGTATACAGGGCAAGAAGTGCTGCCCTTTGTCTTCCAACCTCAGAGCTTAGATTCGTGGCCTTATGAGTTGTTATGGCGACCGACGGCAATGAAGTCTGAGAAGCACTTTGGTTACTCGTTTCAATGGTTTGTAATGGCTGCTGTACTTCTGTTTTTGATGTTATTGATTGGGTTCCGATATTTTAAGAAAAATAGCTACATGAATAAGAAGTAGGCACTTGAAGTTTAAATAGCGACTTAAAAGCAGCGCCTACAACAAGGAAGAAAGATGGATAAATCTCAAGTACAAATGAACAGGGAAAGTACCGATGCAAACATGGCCGAGCTTAAAAGTCGTCGTACTAAGGGGCGTCTGGTATTAATCGGATTAGTTTTGATTTTCGCTTTGCCTGCGATTATTGCCAAAACCGTGTTGGATCAGAATTGGTACACGTCAGGCGTCACTAACTCGGGCGAATTGGTAGAACCAAGAACCACACTAGCGGATTTCGGCGTAACGGTACCCATGGCTGGAGAGGGGTGGGTAGTGGGTTATATCGCACCGATGGAGTGCGAAAGCTTGTGTGAACAACAGCTTCATTATTTGAATCAAAGTTACTTAGCGTTAGGGAAAAACAAAGAGCGAGTGACCGCCGTTGTTTTTGTATCGGAAGGCAACTCGTTATCGGGTTCGCTTGATAAGCCGGATCTGTCTTTGCTAGCTGGTGGCGATCAGTTAAGTACCGAGTTTGCGCCGGCTTCTATTGTCATTATTGACCCACTAGGGCAGTTGGTTATGGAGTACAAAAGCGTTTCGGAACCGTCGCAGCTAGTCGGGCAATCCAAAGGCATGATTCATGATTTAAGAAAGCTACTTAAGCTATCACGAGTTGGGTAGTGTTGGCGCGAGTGCTTGAGCTCAAGCAGCGAAAGGGAATAAGTATAGGGAGATAAGCGATGCAGAATAAAGCCCCTGATTTACTGATGCTCGTGATGCGAGTGACTATCTTGTTAACCCTTACCGTGATTGTTCTCGGCGCTTATACACGTTTGTCTGATGCTGGCCTTGGCTGCCCTGACTGGCCGGGTTGTTACGGTAAGATCACCGTTCCGTCTGATGCCCAAGCGGTGAATCAAGCCAATCTGCAATTTCCAGAGCGAGCTCTTGAAGCAGACAAAGCGTGGATAGAGATGATACATCGCTACTTTGCAGGAACATTAGGGCTGCTTATCTTTGTCGTTGTAGCTTGGTGTATTAAAAAGAACATCACACCAGTTGGTCTTCCATTACTTATCTCAGCCACTGTGATTTTTCAGGCTTTGCTTGGAATGTGGACGGTGACTCTTAAGTTGATGCCCGTTGTGGTTATGGCGCATTTGATGGGGGGCTTCACGTTGCTGTCACTGTTGTGTCTGCTCTACTGCCGTTTGTCTCATTTCCAAAGCCGTTTTGGTGAGGCTTCTTATTCTCCAACACTTAAATTTTGGGCGCTGTTTGGGTTACTCATTGTGGTTGGGCAGATACTGCTTGGTGGTTGGACATCGTCAAACTATGCCGCTTTGGTGTGTACCCAATTGCCTATTTGTGAAGGTAACTGGATGAGCTACCTCGATTTCAAAAATGCGTTCGATTTTGCTCAACATGGACACGATAACTATGAGTTTGGTGTATTGGAGTATCCAGCAAGGCTCACCATCCATGTTATGCACAGGTTCGGGGCTATTGTGGCGACATTAACGGTGCTGATGGTCGTGTACCAGTTATGGAAGTTTGGCCAAGCACCTCACCAAAAGTTGAGCGTGATTGTGGCAATAGTGTTGTTTACTCAAATCAGCCTTGGGATCAGTAATGTATGGTTTCACTTGCCAATCTCAGTTGCGGTTTTGCATAACCTAGTCGCAGCAATGTTGCTCATCAGCATGGTTGTAACCAATTTTGTGGTGTGGCAACGCAAACCGAGTGAGAGCTTGGTGAAGAACAGTGTATTACAAGGAGGTAATCATGGTCAGTAGAACGTCAACACAGTATGAAGCGGTGGCTCAAGACGCAGCCTTAACTCATAAGATAACAGCCAACAATGACATAGCTTTAGGTAACCAAATGGCTGCAAAAAACAAAGCCACTTGGAAAGTTTATTTAACGCTGACCAAACCCAAGGTAGTGGCTTTGATGTTGCTGACGGCACTGGTTGGTATGTGTTTAGCGGTGCCTAACGGATTACCTTTACAGCAAACTCTGTTTGGAATGATCGGAATAGGGTTGATGGCGGGCTCGGCAGCGGCATTTAACCATTTGATCGACAAAAAGATCGATGGGCAAATGACTCGCACAAACCGACGCCCTTTGCCGTCAGGAGAACTCAGCAGCGTACGGGTGTTCAGCTTTGCTGCAGGCATTGGTTTACTTGGCTTTGTCACATTAGTGGTGTGGGTTAATCAACTGACCGCTTGGTTAACCTTTGCGAGCTTATTAGGCTATGCGGTGATTTATACCATGTACTTGAAGCGGGCTACGCCGCAAAACATCGTAATTGCAGGGATCGCAGGCGCTATGCCTCCGTTATTGGGCTGGACGGCGGTCACCAATGAGCTGCATTCAAACGCTTGGTTGTTGGTGATGATCATCTTTATTTGGACGCCTCCCCACTTCTGGGCGTTGGCAATTCATCGTCGTGACGAGTATGCCAAAGTGAACATCCCCATGCTGCCTGTAACCCACGGAATCGAATACACTAAGACGTCTATTTTGCTGTATACCTTGTTGCTTAGCATCGTGTGTATATTGCCTGTATTGGTTGGCATGAGCAGCTGGATATATCTGAGCGCTTCATTGGTACTTAACGGTGGGTTTGTTTATCACGCTTGGATACTGAAATATCGTGATGAGCCTAATATGGCGATGAAGACCTTTAAGTTCTCCATCTATCATCTCATGATCTTGTTTGTGGCTCTGTTGGCAGACCACTATCTACTTTGATAACCGCATTTCTGCTGTTGCTGAATAAGAAAACGGATGCTCTGGGCATCCGTTTTTGTTTGGCTAATTACACAAGCTCACATACTTGAAAGTAAGTAACTCGCTAACAATTAGTCCACTTTGTTCCAAGCATCTTGCCAGTGTGAACCGACACCTGGCTCGTACTGAGTTGCTGTTGGAGCCCATTGAACACAGTAACCAGAGTATGGGAACTCTTTACACTGATACACACCACCATCGCTGCTCAGAACCTTTGTTCCTGCAGTGTAAGATTCAATGCTTTCTGGGAACACAAAGTCGTAATCGCCCGCTGGTGGCGGTGTTTGCTCATCCATTAGATGGAAATCAAGCGTATTCTGATCCACTAAGTTACCTTGGTCATCTTTCGTCACAACCACAAGCATGTGGTGGCCAGCTTCAGACTTAGAAAGAGTCAGTTGAACATCTTCAACTTGTCCGTCTGTTAGGTCCGATTTCTGAGATGCAAGTGCTTCACGGTGATGGTTGTACACGGTAAGCTCAGCTTGGATATCGCCTGTTGCCGCTAACGTAAGATCAAGCTGAGTAGGTTGGCTCTCATCGATAATGTACTCTGATTCTAAGCCCGAGATTTCAAGATCATGCTCGGGTTCTGGAGTATCAATCTTGTAGCCGATTTCTACACTGTTAAAGCCAGAGCCTGTTTTTAGATAAACAGGGTTAGTGCCGTAAACGGGTGCGAAATCGCCTTGGTCGTTCAATTGACCTGCTTTGATTTGCGTCTGCTCTTGGTTGATCTTAGAAGCAAGTGCGTAAGACCAGTTATTGGCTTTGCCTTGCTCTGAACTTTCAATCACAAGCTCTGTGCTGTATGAAGCGTTCTCACCAGATTGGTCGAATACACGAGTGTAAACAGCGTCACCAACATTTAGGTCTTGTGTCGGGTTGATTTGACCACCTTGATCCCAATCAGGAATGATAGGGCCGTCGCCATCAAACTTCACATCGATAACGTTGTAGAAAGCCGCTGCAGTGTCACCTACATCCCATACCGCAAGGATCACTTGATAGCCTTCGCGTTCTGGCACATTACACAAGTGGCTTACTTGCATCGGTGGTTGTTCCATATTGCCTTCAACAACACAGAATGGCGTTAAGTCAAAAGAGCTGCGAGTCAAAGGCTGGTTTGGATTCCAGTCTGGTTGAGTAATGTAATATTTCCAATCGCGAGTCTTGTGGTTAGCTGTGAACGTCCACTCAAAGTACTGAGAACCAGACTTGATAGGGCGTTTAACCCAGCGGTCTGCCTTTTGCTCGTCTAGCGCTGCTGCTAAAGAAGATTGCGCACTGGCGATTTTTCCATCAGCAGGGCCAACTTCTGGGAAGCCTTCAGGGCCTTCTACACTTTGTGGTTCGTATTGGATACCACCACAGTTGGTGTTTTTCTCTTGCGTATCACTCGCAGGGAACTTACATAGGGCAACACGGCTCTCAGCTACGCCATTGTTGTATGCCGAGACATAACCGTGACCGAAGCTTGCACCGCTTACGCTAAGAAGCGATAGCGCGATGAGTGATTTTTTTGGGAGTTGTTTCATTATTTGTCCTTACTGTATTTGGCCGACAAAAAAGAGAACACTCCGGCATGCATTTACACTTAAATCCTATTAAGTGGCGGCCCCGCTATCATAGACAGAATATTTGTCGACAGACCGGTGGCTTTGCGTCCTATTCTTTCAAATAGTTTGCCAGAAGTGAGTTTGAGCAACCGAAATGTAGCCAACCAGTTTTATAAATGCGAATCAATCGATTTAAATGTGGAATGCTAATCTCGAACTTTTAATTCTTAATACAAATTAACTTGCTATATGTTTAGTTCGTTAATGTATAAATTATTGATATAAAATAAGAAAGTATTCGCTCTAATCGTTTCTGTGAATGAATTTGGCTTGTTCCGTTTTGCTCTGTACAACAATTGTACGCATATCAAAACCAAACCTTTGGTTTCCACTAACCGAACCCTGACACGCCATGTATGAAAAACCGGACAATTGATTGGTATGAATTATATAAAGGAGTCGGTATGGAATTCACAGAACTAGACAGAGACGCGTTGTATCAAACGTGGATGTCACAAAAATCGAGAATGCGAATTACGCAGATGGAGTTTTCAAAAAAGCTAGGCATGAACCAGCTTGATTTCTCTAGAGTGCTAAGAGGGGAGACGCCATTAACCATGTCTTTCATTAGTCACTTTTGTCGTTTACTTCATTTGGAACCAAGGAATGTATTCCCTTCGCTAAAAGAGGGTAATGAATCGGGGCCTAAAGTGGTCTATCTGAAAAGTAGAATGAGTGTTGATGGTGAGATCCAAAATGCTTATATCGAAGGAAATCAGGTAATTGTAGAGTACGCACACACTGTTCAACATGATTAATTTTAGAGTTAGCTCTGATTTTTAACCCCCTTTTTCTACAACCTTTTCACATAGGGTATGGCATACTTAGTTAGATTCCTTAATTTTAACTAAGTGCGTTATGAACCCTTTAAAAGTCCTTTTGCTTGTTGCAACCAGCATTTTCTTGCTTGGTTGTGCAGGCGGCCCAATTAGAACCGCTACTAAATTTACCAGCTACGAAGATTTTCAGGTTGGGCCTGACGGAGGCGTCGACTTGGTTTGGGCAAGGGTTGGGCTACGTGACGCACAGCGTTTGAAATCCAAGTTAGATGATTACGATTCTGTAGTAATCGACCAAATTTTTGTTTTAGCAGAAGAAGGTTCGTTGGATCAGGAAGAGATTCAGGAACTCACTGAGCACATGGTTGCGCGCTTGGAAGATAAAATAGCGCCTCATAAAACGATTGTCGATGAACCGACAGGAAAGACGCTCCGCTTGAGTATCGCTCTGAGTAACGTTGAAACGCCCAATCCGATCTTAGCTGTAACGAGCAGCGTTCTGCCGTTTGGCCTTGCGATGTCAACCATATCTAAGGTCACGACTGGTGAGCACACCAATGTTGGGAGTGCGAGTGTAGAGTTATTGGTCAGTGATGCTCAAGAGGGTACACCATTGTTTGCAGCCATCGACCGTGAAGCGGGTAATAAAGACTTTTCAACCATGATTGATTCGCTGGATGATGCTAAAGACGCGATCAACTATTGGGTCGAGCGTTTAGGTGATACTCTACACAACATAGATGACGCATAGTAAAGACCGAATAATGCTAGAGAAAGAGAACCTGATTAAGTTGGCTCGAATGCAGATGCCATTTGGAAAGTACGCAGGTCGTACACTGATTGACTTACCTGAAGAATATTTGCTGTGGTTCGATAAAAAGGGATTCCCGTCTGGCGAACTCGGCGATTTATTAAAACTGTGCCTTGCTCTGAAAATTGAAGGGCTTGATAGTGTCGTCAAGCCATTGAAAAGAATGTAATTAAATAAAAGCTCACGCTGAACACGTGAGCTTTTTTGTTTTTAAGTTCGACATAATTTCACATGCATGATGAAGCTTGAAGGACGGCTCTTCTTACCTTGCTATAAAATACGCAATCGATAGCGTGTAAATAATGGTATACAGGGTGTTTTAAATATAAAACACAAAAAAAATTGCGTTTATTTTTAATTAGTGATTGAAACTAGAGTTTTTACTAGTTAAGTTACAGGGAACAAGAAGATTAGTGCTGATAGAAAGTGACGTGAGACAACGTACATTCAGCTCAAGGATAGAAAAAAGGAAGAAGTAAGCAATGTTCCAGACTGATGATGTAAGAATTAACAAAGTAAAAGAGTTATTACCCCCTGTTGCTGTTTTAGAAAAGTTTCCAGCAACAGAAGTTGCTTCTTCTACAACCTTTGAAAGCCGCAAAGCGATCCACAATATTTTAGATGAAAGCGATGACCGCTTGCTTGTTATTGTAGGTCCATGTTCTATTCATGACACAGAAGCTGCGCTTGAGTACGGTAAGCGTTTGAAAGTGTTGCGCGACGAACTTGGTGATAACCTTGAAATCGTAATGCGTGTTTACTTTGAAAAGCCACGTACAACTGTTGGTTGGAAAGGTCTAATTAATGACCCGTACATGAACGATACGTTCAAGCTAAATGATGGCCTTCGTCTAGGACGTAAGCTACTGCTGGACCTAACTGACATGGGCATGCCAACGGCAAGCGAATTCCTAGATATGATCACGCCTCAATACGTTGCTGACCTAATCAGCTGGGGTGCAATCGGCGCACGTACTACAGAATCTCAAGTTCACCGCGAACTGGCTTCTGGCTTATCTTGCCCAGTTGGATTTAAGAATGGTACTGATGGCAACATCAAGATTGCAACAGATGCTATTCGCTCTGCTAGCGCTTCTCACCACTTCTTATCGGTAACTAAGTACGGTCACTCAGCTATCGTTGAAACAGCAGGTAACCCTGATTGTCATATCATCCTACGTGGTGGTAAAGAGCCAAACTACAGCGCAGAACATGTTGGTAAGATTAAAGAAGAGCTAGCAGCTTCTGGTCTTCCACAAAAAGTGATGATCGATTTCAGCCACGCAAACAGTTCTAAGCAGTTTAAGCGTCAAATGAACGTATCTGATGACGTTAGTGCTCAAATCTCAGGCGGTGACAAAGCTATCTTTGGTGTGATGATTGAATCTCACCTCGTTGAAGGTCGCCAAGATCTTGTTGATGGTAAAGCTGCAACTTACGGCCAATCTGTTACTGATGCATGTATTGGTTGGGAAGATACTGAAACAGTACTTCGTCAACTGGCAGATGCTGTTGAAGCTCGTCGCAACAAATAGATTAATTACAGCCAGCAACTAAGCTACTGAAAATTCAAAGCCCTTATTAGCAATCGCTAGTAAGGGCTTTTTTGTTGCTCTTAGGAGCAAATTGGAAGCACTTTGTACTCTTAAATGAGAAAAGACAGTAGCTCTTCGACTTTATGTGACAACAAAGCTTTATCTTTTTGGGTTTCAACATTGAGGCGTATCAATGGTTCTGTATTCGATTTTCTCAGATTGAAGCGCCATGTTCCCATATTCACACTGATACCATCGATGAAGTCTACCGCAACGGCGCCCTTTTTATAGTGTTCTAAAACAGAAGCTATAACTCGGTTGGGATCTGAAACTCTGCGATTTATCTCTCCGGAAGAGGGGAATTTAAGCATACTGGTACACGTCAATTGGTGAAGAGATTGTTGAGTCTTCGAAATTAGTTCGATAACCAGTAGCCAAGGAATCATGCCTGAATCACAATATCCAAAATCACGGAAATAATGGTGTGCGCTCATTTCACCACCGTACACTGCGTTGAGCTTTCGCATTTTCTCTTTGATCAAAGCATGCCCAGCTTTTACGCCAACAGCGTTTCCACCTAGTCTTTCTGCAACCTCTATTGTATTCCATGTCATGCGCATGTCGTGTAGTACAGTCGCATTGGAGTCTTTCAGCAAGAAGGCTTCGGTTAGCAGGCCGACGATGTAGTAACCCTCAATGTAATTGCCTTTTTCATCGAAGAAAAAACAACGATCAAAATCTCCATCCCATGCGATACCAAGGTCGGCGGAATGAGCTAGCACAGCATCTCGTGTCGCAATCTGGTTTTCTTTGATTAAGGGGTTTGGAATACCATTAGGGAATTTCCCATCAGGAGTGTGATGAACCTTGATGAAAGAGATAGGGACACCGAGTTCGTTAAATTTATTCTCTAAAGCATCAATGACATGTCCTGCAACACCGTTCCCAGCATTAACCACAATCTTCATCGGTGACAGCTTTGATGGGGTTATATACGAGAGTAGGTGCTCGACGTACGGAGCAAGAATATTGGCCTTTCTGCAAGAATCAGAAGGTAGCACTCTACTGATAGTTATACCGTTTTTCAGCTCTTGACCCAGAACTTCAATACGCTGTTTGATTACATCTAAACCACTGTTTTTACTAATCGGCCTCGCATCTGCACCGACTAATTTCATTCCGTTGTAATTGATTGGATTGTGGCTTGCTGTAATTTGAATTCCGCCTATAGCTTGTAGGTGGCGAGTCGCAAAGTAAATCTCTTCAGTGCCTGTCATACCGAGATCGATCACACCTATGCCAGACTCGTTTAAGCCTTTGGTGATAGCTTTTTGTAATGAAAGGGACGTTTCGCGGTTATCACGGCCAATCACTACCTGAGCTGAGTCGTAGAGTGACGTTTCAGTTGAAGCACAAAGTACGTGTTCGCCAAATGCTTTTCCAAACAGAAAGGCGAAATGTTCATTGATTTGTTGACCAATGATGCCGCGGATATCGTTATTCTTAAAGCAGCTCAAGTCTAATGGTGATTTCATCGATTTGTCGCTGCTTTAGTTCGATTTGATGATTTGAGATGAGTCAGGTTGTTCGCATTTCACGTCTCGCCCATAACTGTCTTGATATCGAATGATGTCGCCTTCGCTCAAATGGCTGCCGGTTTGTACCTCGATCATTTCGAGTGGCAGTTCGCCTGGGTTTTCTAAGCTATGAACATGTTCTAATGGAATGTAGGTGGATTGGTCTTCTTCGACTAGGTAAGTTTTCTCATCATTAGTCACCTTCGCGATGCCCGCTACGACAACCCAGTGTTCCGCTCTATGGTGATGCATTTGTAGCGATAACTTATGACCGGGTTTTACGGTGATACGTTTTACTTTGTCGCGTTTACCTAGGTCGATTACATCGTATTTACCCCAAGGTCTAAACACCTCACGGTGATGAACATGTTCTGTGCGACCAGCTTGGTTCAGCTGACTAACAATCGATTTTATGCCTTGAACTTTGTCTTTATTCGCAACCA
Source organism: Vibrio sp. 1CM8B (assembly GCF_023161685.1). Lineage (NCBI taxonomy): Bacteria > Pseudomonadati > Pseudomonadota > Gammaproteobacteria > Vibrionales > Vibrionaceae > Vibrio > Vibrio sp. 1CM8B. The sequence continues at coordinate 361,320 of NZ_JALNTU010000003.1, read as the reverse complement.
ATATAGCGTCTTTGGTTTCGACAATAATCAGGTTTTCGACACCCACAGTCGCAACCAATTTATTTTCGGCATGAATATAGTTGTGTTGAGAATCGACGGTTAACACATCACCTTCAATGACGTTATTATGCTCATCTTTTTCACTTACATCCCAAATAGCAGACCATGAGCCAATATCGTTCCAGCCGACATCCATCGGGATCACTGCGGCGTGTGAGGTCTTTTCCATCACGGCATAATCGATAGAATCACTCGGACTGCTTTTGAATGCTTCAGCGTCTATTCGGATAAAGTCGAGGTCGGTATTTTGCGTTGCAAGAGCGAGTTTACAAGCTGCTAATATCTCAGGGTGGTGTTCGGCGAGTTCTTCAACATAGCGTGATGCCTTAAACATGAACATGCCACTGTTCCATAAGTATTGTTCTGAGCGGATGTACTCTTCTGCTGTTGCTGTATCTGGCTTTTCTACAAAGCATTCTATTGCGTAGGCGTGATTGATTGGGAGCTCTGTCCCATTAGTATCAGTTTGAATACTGGAGGAAAGAGGCTCTCCCTGCTTGATATAGCCATAACCAGTCTCTGGGGAGTTAGGTGTTATACCGAATGTCACCAGTTTGCCTTGTTTTGCATAATCAACACCACGACTAATCGCTTGTTGGAATTCAGAGGTTTTCGCGATGTGATGATCAGCAGCCAGCACTAATAAGATAGGATCGGATGCGTTTTGTTCATTAAGCGCTGGTTTACTTAAAGCCTTTAGGGCGGCAAGCGCAATAGCTGGGGCTGTGTTTCTACCGACTGGCTCTAACAGTATTCCACTGTGTTGGATATTGGATGCCCGAGCTTGTTCAGCGGCAATAAAGCGATGTTCTTCATTACAGATAATGAATGGGGCATCGCATTTACTATCCATCAAGTGCTCTTCAAGACCTTGCAGGCGTTGAAGCGTTTGCTGAAGCATTGACTGTTCACCGGCAATATTGAGAAATTGCTTAGGGTAAAGCTCGCGAGACAGTGGCCAGAGACGACTTCCGGAGCCGCCGGCTAGAATGACAGGTAAAATCATAGCGTGGTAATTAGGTGCATTTGAATACTTGCGCCATGTTACCACGCTTCACGCTGTTTATTTATCGATAACCAGTTTACTTATCATTAACCAGCTTACTTATCGACAACCAATATGGGCTTGGTTATTGATGACCTTCCGGGGCGGAAGTGATCATACTTTGATCTTCACCAAGAACGTGAGTTTCACCAAAGCCCTGAGGATCGATTTTGAGTGTTTGTGTTGGGAAGGCGATATCTGCATTGTGCTTATGAATAATCGCTAACACTTGCAACAGGACATCTTGTTTAACTTCGTGGTATCTCACCCAGTTGACCGTTTTTGTAAAGGTGTAGATAAAGAAGTTGAGCGTTGATGGCCCAAACTTATCAAAGTTAACGATCAGCGTCTGTTTGGCATCAATATCTGGGTGCGTTTCAAGCATGGCTTTTACGTCATCCACAATCAGAGCCAGTTTGTTTGCATCTTGGTAACGCAGCCCAAAAGTCTCATTGATTCTGCGGTTCAACATTCTTGATGGGTTCTCAACCACAATGTTACTGAACACAGAATTCGGCACGTACAAAGGACGTTTATCAAAGGTGCGAATGATGGTCATACGCCAGCCTATGCGTTCGACAGTGCCTTCGATTTGACGATCGGGAGAGCGTATCCAGTCGCCGACTTTAAAAGGGCGATCGAAGTAAATCATCATGCCACCAAAGAAGTTCGATAGTAGATCTTTTGCTGCCAAACCAACGATCAAGCCACCCACACCACCAAAGGTAAGTAAACCGGAAAGGCTGAGTCCAAACGCCTGCATGATGGTTAGACCACCCATCACCATAAAGAACAAGCGAGCGACTTTCGCTATAGCTTGCACTGTGGTTTCGTCTCTGGTTTTTTGCTCTAAGACATACGCTTCAGTGTTAGTGATCATTCGTAAGGTAAACCAAACGAAGGAACAGATAATCAATATGTGCTTAAGAGTTTTTAACCAGTTGATTTCATTACCAAACTGGTCTTGAAGGATTAGCCCGACAGATACTGTAGCAGGCCAACACCAAAGTAATGTGCTGACTGGGGTTTTCAGTGCTTCTAGTAGCAAATCATCCCAGTGGAAAGGGGTTTTCTGAACCAGAATTTCTAAGCGATTATGGATAATTCGCCAAGCTACCCAAGCGAGAAAACTCGCAATAGTGATGAATAGGACGCTGTTTGCCCAATCACTATGGCTCTGGTTGATGTAGGCTTGTACTTGGGTTATGAATTCATTCATTGTGTGTGCTGCCGCAGAAATTATGAATTGGAAATTAGCAGAAACTCGAGTTGTTCTCTACCTTTATAAATCAAGCGATTATGACAATAGTATAACCTTATTCTTGCAGAACTAACTTTTTTTTAGATAGAAACTAATGTAGGTTTGGCTATCCCGTGTAATTAAAATTTCTAAACAGGATTTCAAATGAGCAACAAACAATATGCAGTTATCGGTTTAGGGCGATTTGGTTTATCTGTTTGCAAAGAGCTACAAAGTTCAGGCGCACAGGTACTCGCCGTCGATATTGATGAAGAGCGAGTGAAAGAAGCGGCGGCTTTTGTTTCACAAGCGATTGTTGCGAACTGTACAAGCGAGGAGACCGTCAAAGAGTTAAGACTCGACGATTACGACATGGTGATGGTGTCGATTGGCTCTGATGTTAACTCCAGTATTCTTACTACGCTAGTGGTCAAAGAATCAGGCGCAAAAGCTGTTTGGGTAAAGGCGAACGATAAGTTTCACGGCAAGATTCTCTCTAAGATTGGTGCCGACCATATCATCATGCCTGAACGAGATATGGGCATTCGTGTTGCGCGTAAAATGTTGGATAGACGCGTTCTTGAGTTTATCGATCTTGGCAGCGGTTTAGCGATGACGGAGATTGTTATCGGTTCTAATTTGTTGGGTAAGAAACTTGGCGACCTTAAGCTGTGTAAAGAAAATGGTGTTGAGGTACTTGGCTTCAAGCGAGGACCGAACCTCACTAAAGCACCAGAACTGGATGTGAGTTTAGAAATTGGGGATGTGGTGATCATCGCTGGGCCGAAAGAGACCTTATCTAGAAAGCTACGCAATTGGTAATAAGGTAACAGTATGAATTCGTTAAAACGAAAAGGTACTTTCTACACGCTTAAGAGTGATAAAAAGCCACGTAAAGGCTCTGAACCTAAGATTATCCTTATGAGTTTCTTAGGCGTACTTATCCCATCTGCAATATTGTTGACGATGCCTGTATTCTCTGTGACAGGCCTAAGTTTTACGGATGCACTGTTTACAGCAACCTCGGCGATCAGTGTGACAGGATTAGGTGTTGTCGATACCGGTGAGCATTTCACCTTGGCGGGCAAAATCTTACTGATGTTCTTGATGCAAGTCGGCGGGTTAGGGCAGATGACGCTATCTGCGGTGCTGCTTTACATGTTCGGTGTTAGGTTAAGCCTTAAACAACAAGCACTTGCGAAAGAAGCGCTTGGCCAAGATCGTAAGATTAACCTTCGCAAATTAGTTAAGAAGATCATCATCTTTGCATTAGTGGCTGAATTTATCGGTTTTGTATTGCTCTGTTTCCGCTGGGTGCCTGAGATGGGATGGTCAACGGGTAGCTTTTATGCACTTTTTCATGCTATATCAGCATTCAATAACGCAGGTTTTGCACTGTTTTCAGACAGTATGATGAGTTTTGTGGATGATCCATTGGTGATCTTCACCTTAGCTGGCTTGTTTATTTTCGGCGGGCTAGGCTTCACAGTCGTCGGCGACCTATCGAGTAACTGGCGTAAAGGTTTTGGACATCTTCATTTACACACCAAGATTATGCTAACCGCCACTCCGACTCTATTGTTGGTAGGTACGGTATTGTTCTGGCTGTTGGAAAGAAATAACTCAGCAACCATGGAAGGGTTATCGACTCAAGGACAGTGGCTAGCCGCATTTTTTCAGTCGGCAAGTGCTCGTACTGCTGGCTTTAATAGTGTGGATTTGTCTCAGTACACACAGCCTGCATTATTGGTGATGATTGTACTGATGTTGATTGGTGCCGGTTCTACCTCAACAGGTGGTGGTATTAAGGTTTCGACCTTTGCCGTCGCCTTTGTCGCAACTTGGACCTTCCTACGTCAGAAAAAGCATGTAGTGATGTTTAAGCGAACCGTAACTTGGCAAGCGGTAACAAAGTCATTGGCCATTATTGTGGTAAGTGGGGCGTTATTAACCACCGCGATGTTTTTGTTAATGCTTACTGAAAAGGCAGCGTTTGATCGAGTCATGTTTGAGGTGATTTCAGCCTTTGCAACGGTTGGCTTAACGGCTGGCTTAACCGCGAACCTGACTGAGCCAGGTAAATACATCATGATTGTTGTTATGGTGATTGGACGTATCGGCCCCCTGACCTTGGCTTATATGCTAGCTCGCCCAGAACCTTCCTTGTTGAAATATCCAGAAGACACGGTGTTAACGGGTTAATTAGGTTCACGGGCTGATAAATAAAGCTTTGTAAATAAAAACAAAGCCAGCGATATGCTGGCTTTGTTGTCATAGGCTGTTCGTTAAATGCTGAATGTTTAGCCCTCAAACATCTCAACGTATTCCTCATAGCCTTCTTCTGCTAATTTATCCGCTGGGATAAAGCGCATTGCGGCTGAGTTCATGCAGTAACGTAACCCTGTTGGTTTTGGACCATCTTTAAATACATGTCCTAGGTGAGAATCGCCAAACTTGCTGCGAACCTCAGTTCTTGGGTAAAGCAATTTGTAGTCAGTAGTTGTGACTACATAAGCCTCGCTGATTGGCTGTGTAAAGCTCGGCCAGCCTGTACCTGATTTGTATTTGTCTTTTGAAGAGAACAATGGCTCGCCAGTTACGATATCAACGTAAATACCTTCTTGCTTGTTATCCCAGTATTTGTTGTCAAACGGGCGCTCTGTTGCATCGTCTTGTGTTACATCGTACTGCAGTGAGGTTAGCTTCGCTTTGATCTCTGCATCAGACGGCTTGACGTAGGTCTTAGCATTAGCTGTCGCATTTTTGCTGTCGATGATCTGACGGATAGTTTGTGGATTCTCTTTTCTATCGTCACCGAAGATCTTATCTAGGTACTGATCGCGGCCAGAAGCATAGCGGTAGTAGTTATAACGAACTTTACTCTTCTTGTAATAGTCTTGGTGATAGTCTTCCGCTGGCCAGAATTTTTCAAATTCAATCAGTTCTGTTTTTAGTGGTTCACCAAAGATATTAGCTTTGTCGATCTCCATCATGAAGCTCTGAGCAACATCTTTTTGTGCTTGGTTATGATAGAAAATAGCTGGTCGATAATGACGGCCTCGGTCTACAAAAGAGCCTTTGTCATCGGTTGGGTCGATGTGTCTGAAGAATTGGTCAAGAACCTGTTCATAGCTAACAACATCAGGGTTGTAAGTCACGTTGATCACTTCGATGTGACCAGACTTGCCTGAGGATACTTGTTTGTAGGTTGGGTTTTCTAGTTCACCACCAGAGTACCCAGAAATAACGTCGGTGACGCCTGTCAGCTTTTCTAGGTCGGATTCTGTACACCAAAAACAACCACCAGCCAGTGTCGCGATTTCACTTTTACCTGAATTAGCTGTTTTATCCATTGTATTGGCAGTGCCAGTCTGGCTTACAAACAGCGAAATCAGTGGTAGCGCAACCACGAGTGATACCAATATTTTAGATAATTTATTCATAGATACCTCATCTTGACGTTCTTCTCATTCGATTTTGAATGTACGAATAGAGACAGGTTTTAGATGGAAAAAATTGCATCATTCATGAAAAAAATATGTCATTGAGAAAATCTTGCTCATAAATGCCGCCAGTAGTAGGGTGTCGGTACTAACAATAAATAATAGACAGTGATGGCGGTTATCGGTCATCTAAGGGACAGTATGCAAGCAGAAGTTAAATGGGTCGAAGGCTTTAAATTCTTAGGTCAATCTCAATCAGGTCACTCTGTCGTGATGGATGGAAGTGGTGGTGCAACTGCGCCAAGCCCGATGGAAATGGTGTTGATGGCTGCTGGTGGTTGTAGCTCTGTTGATGTGGTTGATGGTTTGAAATCTGCAGGCCAGAACATCACAGGCTGTAATGCAAAACTTGAAACAACACGTCGTGAAACCGCGCCAAAAATCTTTACCGTGATTAATATTCATTTTGAAGTATCGGGTGACAACCTTGATCCTGAGCTTGTTGCTAAAGTCTGTGCGGATTCATTAGAGAAATACTGTTCAGTATGTCTGATGCTAGGTGCTGGCGTAGAGATGACCCACAGCTGGGAAATCGTTTAGCCTTCTGATTGTTACTTTCGCGATAGGCTAATGTTTTACGGCTTACGACGTATGGGTAGAGCCAGACAAAGAAAAGGGCGGAGCACATTACAGTGTTCCGCCCTTAATTATTCTCGCTAGAGTAGAGTGCTATTATTCAGCCGCTTCTACGATAACTTCTTCCATTTGCGCTTCTTCTTGGTATTCGAAGCTTGGGATTGTTGCGTCAACACGACGGTTTTGCGCACGACCCTCGGCAGTATCGTTTGTTGCTACTGGGTTTTCTTCACCTTCACCTGTAGCCGTAATACGGTCTGCTTCAATACCTTGCTCTTCGATGTATGCAGCTACAGCGGCAGCACGTTTCTTAGAGATCATCATGTTGTACTCAGCTGCACCTGTTGAATCGGTGTGACCAACTACATTGATTGACGATTGAGGGTAAGTTTGCAGCACTTCTACTAGTGGCATTAGAGCAGTTTCACCCTCAGTAGACAGTTCAGTGCTGTTTGTCTCAAACATGCCTTGAGAGAAGCTTTCAGTTTGCGCTTTAATTACAACAGTCTCTTCTTCAACCACAACGGCTTCAGGTTCTGCAATTGGTTCAGCTGGAGCCTGTGTTACCGCTGCCGCAGTAGCTACTGTTGCGGCTGAAGCTGTCGTGTTACCTGTACCGAAATTGTAGCTTAGACCAATGGTAACAAGGTTAGAGTTAAGGTCTTGGATAATCTTATCGTCAAAATCATCGAAGTATTGGTATTCAACTCTAAGCGCCCAATCGTCTGAAAGCTGTTTCTCGGCACCGATACCTAAGGCCAAAACAACGTCGTCTTCGTCATCGTGCATGATGTAAGCAGGACCTGCTTTGAAGAAGATATCAAATTGTTGTTTAATCGCTAGTCGATACATTGGGCTCAAAGAAATGGCTACGATAGAATCGCTGTATCTTTGAGTCGCTCCGTTGTTGTTAAAGCTGGTGTCATAATCACCTAAGTAATCTGCATTCAATTCTAGAGCAATGTTATCGGTAAAGTTGTAGCCACCGTAAATACCGCCCGCAACTGAATCATCTTCACAATCAACGTTGTCGACACAAGCGCTATCTAGCCAACCCATGCCAACTTTTGCGCCAACGTATGTCGTTGCGGCAATTGATGGAGCAGCAGCGAAACCTGAAGCAGCTATTACTGCACACATGATTTTTGACAGTCTTTTCATAATCTTATCCTTGGATTAACTCTTATTGTTATCTGAATGAGCCTTTAAAGCGACGACTTACTGATTGGGACACTGCAGCAGTAAGTGGTTCAGGCGTAGATTCAGGTCGAACCTATCTTGGAACTGTTTTTACATTGTTAGTGTAGTTGCTTATTGGGGTCAATGAAGTTGTTAAAATTTATATATTTAAGGTGCTATTTACAGAGGTTTTTGTCAATTAATTGTTGTCTCAAATGTTGGAAACGAAGAAACCTCGTATCATTTTTAGGTGATACGAGGTTTCTTTTTATGTGTGCGGATTATTGGGCTATAGGCCCTGATTTGCGGAAGTTACAGGAGTTATGGGCGCTCTCCGGCTAACAAACGTTTTTCAATGTCTGCAATGACACCTGGTAGGTCTGCAATGGTATCGATTAGGTAGTGTGGGTTTGATTTGTTTAGCTTAACGCTTGCTTTTTCACGTGCAGCCGCAAGTGTTGTCTCGTCTGCATCTAAATATTCTTGATACGTTAACCCTGCTTCGTTCCCCGATAATACAAGTCCAACTGTCCACATGCCTGCGTTGTGACCTTCATCGATCCCCGGTGCTGCGTCGTCTACTTTTACACACGCAGCAACGCTAGTTACACCTAGGTCGATTACGTTTTTCAGTGCCATAAATGGAGCAGGGCGACCACCTTGAGGTAAGTCATCGGTCGCTACCACGTTATCTGGTCGGTAACCGTAATCTGCAGCAGCAGGAATTAAAACATCCATCACTTCACGTGGGTAACCTGAACAAGACCCGATCTTCACGTTCTTCTCTTTTAGGTTATTGACCACTTCTATCGCATTCAAAATAGGTGCTGCGTGATCGGCTACTTTCGCTTTTTGAAGAGGCATGAATGCCGCGTAGATCGCATCAACGTCTTCACTTATCATGGAGCGTCCGAACTGAGCCTTCCAACGAGAGTCAACAGCAGGAATTCGACCCACTGCTTGGATGTGGTCCCATTTGCCGATCCCCATAGGTTCACGCGCTTCTGCTAAGTCGATATCAAAGTCGAAACCTTGTCTGAATGCTTCAACGAAAATACTGGTTGGAGCAAATGATCCAAAATCAACGATAGTGCCAGCCCAGTCAAAGATAACCGCTTGGATAGGTGATGTTGTGTTCATAGTCGTGTCCTATTTCTGTTCTCTCCCAGCTCAAGTTGTTCTGGGAGATGAATGATTGTTTTAAGTTATTGGTTAGATGATGGTTTAAAGGTATTCAAAGTCTTTGCAGACTTTTGCTATCGCTTTTTCGAATACAGACAGAGCGACTTCTAGTTCGCTGCGGCTGATGATCAATGGTGGGCTCAACTGAATCACATTACCTTGTGACACCTTGAAACTCAGGCCATCGTTTAGACATTGGTAAAGTACTGCTTCCGCTTCATCGAAAGCTCGGGTTTTGGTGATATGATCGGTGACCAATTCCACCCCCCAGAGCAGGCCGATGCCGCGAACGTCACCAATGACTGGGTACTTCTCTTTCATTTGAAGCAGTTGTTCACACACGAATGCGCTGTCCGCTTGTACTTTTTCAAGAAGGTTTTCTTGCTCAATCACTTCCATGGTGGCGAGTGCTGCCGCGCAACCAATTGGGCTTTTTTCGTGGGTGTAGTGACCAAGAGATACTTGCGCTGCCGTGTTGTATTTGTCTTTAGTGATCATGGCTGCGATTGGCACTAAGCCGCCGCCAAAACCTTTACCGATACAAAGAATGTCAGGTTCGATATCAAAAGCTTGGTGAGTGAACCATTCGCCACTGCGACCCATACCGTTTGGAATGTCGTCGATGATCAACATGACGTTATGCTTATCGCAGATCTCACGGATGCGCTTCCAGTAAGCTTTGCTTGGTACTTGAACGTCTGTGTTACGCACTGCTTCGGCAATGAAGGCACCAATGCCACCTTCTTTTTCAATCACATACTCAAGGTAATCGGCGTAGTGCACATCACATGCAGCCTCACTTTCACCGCCTGCGCTTTGCCCGCGAAGCGGAAAAGCACCACGATAGGAAACCGCTGGTGGAATGCGTTCTACGCCAGCCATTAATGGCCCCATGCCTTCGCGGAAACAAGCTTCGCCACCCACTGAAATGGCATCGAGTGACGCGCCATGGAATGAGTCCCACAATGACACTACTTTGAAATTGTTGGTGATATGTCTAGCAAGTTTTAGCGCCATGCCGATCACTGATGTGCCACCCGGAGCAAACAACACGCGATTCAAATCACCACCGCAGATCTGTGTGAGTTTCTCAGCACACTGAACCGCAGTTTCATTGGTGAAGCGACGTGGTGAAAATGGCAACGACGCCATTTTCTGAGTCACTTTATTGATGATGTGGGGATGACCATAGCCTAGTTGATGAACATTATTCCCGTGAAAGTCCATGTACTTTTTGCCCGTCGCATCTTGAATGTAGATGCCTTCGGCTGCTTCAAGTGTGTCTAGGCAAGGCGTTGACATGGCTTGATGAAGAAACACGTCAGAGTCACGTTTTAAAATCGCTTGAGTCGCATCATCGTTTAGCGATTCGTTCCATTTTTCGCGTGCTGGCGTGGTGTTCACATCGCCTTCGCTTCGAAAGTGTGTGGCCTTTAGAATCGGCTCTTGATTGGTCGTCGTCATTATTTGATGTCCCAGTACATAGCATTCTTAACTGCGCCAATGAGAGCTTCAATGTCTGACGGGTACACTTCACCAATGTTACCGATTCGGAAGCAGTCTGCGTTTGAAACCTTGCCCGGGTAAATCACAAAACCTTGTTCTTTCAAACGGTCATAGAATTCCTTGAATTGGTAATCGTTATGAGTTGGAGAATAGAAAGAAGTAATGATAGGTGAATGAAGATCATCATTAAGCAGTGGCTCAAAGCCAAGAGAGCGCATACCTGCAACCAATGTGGTTTGGTTGGTTTGGTAGCGATTATGACGAGCTTCGATGCCACCTTCTTGCTCCAATTCAAGTAGAGCTTGGTAGAAAGCACGCACTGTATGAGTTGGAGAGGTGAAGCGCCATTTACCATGGTTGCTTTCCATGCAGTGCCATTGGTCAAACAGGTCAAGGCTTAATGAACGAGCTTGGCCTTTGCATTTTTCCAGTTCCGATTGCTTCGCAATAACAAAGCCGAATCCAGGTACACCTTGAATACACTTGTTTGCCGAGCTGATCATGTAATCGATACCTAAGTCAGCAATATCCATAGGGATGCCACCAAAACTCGACATCGCATCTACAATGACGGTTTTGTTGTGCTGTTTTGCCAATTTGGCGATGTCTTCGATTGGATTCAACATACCCGTAGTGGTTTCACAGTGCACAATCGCAACGTGAGTAATGTCTGAATCCATAGCCAATGCCGTCTCCATTTCGTTCAAGTCAGGCTGTGATGTTTCACCCGGGGAAACGACATGGCATGGAATGTTTAAGTATTCTGAGATTTGAGCAATACGAGCACCATACGCACCGTTGTCAACAACAAGAAGCTTGCCGCTTTTTGAGATAACGCTACCGATTGTTGCTTCAACTGAAGCGGTGCCGCTACCTTGCATTAGTACGCTCGTATAACCCGTTTGCTTAGTCGCCAAAGTCACTAGCTTGCTACGAATCACTTCAACAACGTCTTTGTTGTATTCATCATCCCAAGTACACCAATCTTTTAGCATCGCTTGGCGAACGGTTTCAGAAGTAGATAGAGGACCCGGTGTCAGTAGTAGGTATTCGTTTCTCATGTTCAATTCTCGTGATTTGTATTTTGGACTATACCAGTATTTGCGGTTACTTTAACAACCAATTTAAACGGTCGTAAATAGCCCAAACGTTATTTTCACAAAAGCTTCATATTCAAATTTGTCACTTGTGTTGAGAAATTTTCCGATCTTTAAATTGCCATTTTTTGTTCATTTAACCGTCATAAAAGTCGATTAGGTTAATACTCGTCATCTGGTACATACCAATGTAAAGGCGTGTACTAACAATCTAAATGAATTTATGGATATAGGCGCCTCTTGATGAGGCTTCTAATTTAAGAAACGTTAAACCTTGGTTGCTTCCAAACCTAGGCAGCTTTAAACCTCGATAACTTTTAATTTTGGCAACTTCTCACTTTAGAGTTAAGCCTGACTGGAGAAAATGATGAAAAACCGTTTTATGAAAGGATCACTTGCAGCTTTAGTAACTCTACTAGCTGGTAACGCTTATGCAGCACAGGAAGTGACGGTTTACACTGCTTTTGAAACTGACATTTTAGCTAAATACAAAAATGCTTTCGAAAGTGAAAACCCAGACATCAACATCAAGTGGGTGCGTGATTCAACAGGGATCATGACGGCAAAATTATTGGCTGAGAAAAACAACCCTCGCGCAGAGGTAGTTTGGGGTCTTGCAGGTTCTTCAATGGCATTGCTTAAAGAAGAGGGCATCCTGAAACCTTATACGCCTCAAGGTGTAGAAGCATTACGCGCTAACCTTAACGACCCACAGTCGACTCAAGCTTGGTATGGCAATGACGCATTCTTCAATGCAGTTTGCTTTAACGAAGTGGTGGCTAAGCAATTGAACCTACCGGCACCTAAGTCTTGGGATGACCTAACTAAGCCTATCTACAAGGGCCACATCGCTATGCCAAATCCAGCGTCTTCTGGTACGGGCTACATGCAGGTTTCGGCTTGGCTACAAAACATGGGTGAAGACCAAGGTTGGAACTACATGCAGAAGCTAGACCAAAATATTGCTCACTACACGCACTCTGGTTCTAAGCCATGTGTTCAAGCAGGCATGGGTGAAGTCGCTATCGGTATTTCTATGGCGAGCCGTGGCGCTAAGCTGAAAACTCAAGGCGCTCCACTTTCAGTGATTACGCCTGAAGGTATCGGTTGGGAATCTGAAGCGGTAGGTCTTGTTAAGCCTTCGGATGCTGCGCAGCGCGTTGTTGATTGGTCTATTTCTAAAGCGGCAAACGAGCTTTACATCGAAATGTACCCAGTTGTTGGTCACCAAGATGTGACAGGCAAAGCAGAGAACTTCCCTAATGTAGAAAATAACATGGCAAAAATGGACTTCGCTCGCATGGGTAGCGAACGTGCTGACGTTCTTAAAACATGGTCTGAGAAGTTTGACGCTAAATCAGAGCCAAAATCCTAATCTGCCGATCTATTCAGTTAATTAACTATTTAGTTCATTAGAAGTTAGAAATCAGTAAAGGAAGGCTTCGGTCTTCCTTTTTTAGTTTTACGCCTTTAGGTTTTTAGTAAGGTAAAACAAATGAAAAAGCACTACTCATATTGGTTCAAGCAAGCATTGGAACAGGAATTTGGCAGCATAGATGCAGGTTTAGAATCCGCGAAGCCACTTAAAAAAGATGTTAACTGCAACATCGCTATTGTTGGCGGCGGCTATACAGGTTTATGGACGGCGATTTTAATCAAACAACAGCAACCCGAAAAACATGTTGTCGTGATTGAAAAAGGCCTATGTGGTAGCGGCGCTTCTGGCGCAAACGGCGGCTGTATGCTGACGTGGTCGACTAAGTACCCAACGTTGAAAAAGCTCTATGGAAAAGAACAAGCGAAATGGTTGGTTAAGGAATCGGAAAAGGTTATATACGAGATCGAAGCCTTCTGTAACGAACACAACATTGACGCGCATCTATATCGCAGCGGAACTTACTACACGGCGACCAATGAAGATCAAAAGGGTGGAATGGAGCCTGTTGTTAATGAGCTGGTTAAGCAGGGTATCAATAGCTGGAAGAAGTGCGACAATTCTTTGGCTGATAAAGCGGGATCTGATCGCCATATTGAGGGTTACTACTCAGAAGCTGCTGGTAGCGTTCAGCCAGCGTTATTGGCGAGAGGCTTACGCCGCGTTGCGATCGAATTGGGTGTCGAAATTTACGAAAATACAGAGATGACTTCTCTTGATTACGGCTCGCCAGCTCGCGTCCAAACTAAGGGTGGGACGATAACTTCCGGTAAAGTGATCTTAGCGCTCAATGCATGGATGCTCGATCACTTTAAAGAGTTCAAACGCAGCATTGTGGTTGTCTCGTCTGACATGGTAGTGACTAAGCCTATTCCAGAAAAACTCAAGCAGTTTGGTCCCGAAAAAGGAGCGGCGGTAGTGGACTCACGTATCTTTGTTCATTACTACCGTGACACTGAGGATGGACGACTCATGTTAGGCAAAGGTGGCAATAAATTCTCGTTTGCGAATCAGGTTGAAAGCATGTTTAACCAAACGACTAACTACCTACCGATTCTCAATCAATCTTTCCAGAAATTGTTCCCTAAACTGGATCAGAATGAATTCGATTACAACTGGTCGGGCGGTTCTGACCGATCCGTCACAGGATTGCCATTTTTCGGTAATCTAAAAGGCCAAAACAACATCTATTATGGGCTCGGTTACTCAGGTAATGGTGTGGCTCAAACTCGCATGGGAGGCAAAATTTTGTCTTCAATGGTGTTAGGAGGTGATAACGAATGGACACGTAGTGGCTTAACTAGCGGTCCACGAGGCTATTTCCCACCAGAGCCATTTCGTTGGGTTGGGGCAATGATGGTTAGAGATGCTGTTCGAAGAAAAGAGAACGCGGAAGACTCTGGTAACACGCCATTGTGGTTGGATAAACAATTGGCAAAGCTCGCGGGTGCGGCAGGTAAAGCCGACAAGGTTGAATCGTAGATTAATCTAGCGTTTAAACTAGAAGTTTACATTTAGGCTCTCAGTGATTTATGGGCAAGTCACTGAGGGTTTTCAACGTTGAACTGACTTTTAATAGCAATCTTTAATGCTTATTATTTCTGCAATATAACTGTCATTTAGCTTCTATAAATTTGTCACTCAACTGCAATATTCAAAGTTTAAATTTGGTATATACCATTTAAAGAGTGCTGTAGTATGAGCAACCAAACTTATTTGAATATTGAAAACGTTGTAAAGCAATTTGGCCAATTTACAGCGTTAAAAGACATATCCCTATCGATCGAAAAAGGTGAGTTCGTCTGTTTCCTTGGCCCGTCTGGCTGCGGTAAAACGACACTACTACGTGCGATTGCAGGACTGGATTTACCGACCTCAGGCTCTATTGAGCAGAACGGTAATGATACGACGTTCCTACCTCCTGAGAAGCGCGATTTCGGCATCGTATTCCAATCTTATGCTCTATTTCCAAACCTGACTGTGGAAGAGAACATCGCAATTGGTTTGAAGAACCAAGGGATGTCGACCAAAGAAGCTTTGGAAGCGGTAGAATCTTGGTTAGAAACCATTGGTTTACCAACGTCTGGTCAGAAATACCCAAATCAGCTATCTGGTGGACAACAGCAGCGTGTTGCTCTGGCTCGCGCATTAGCGTTGTCTCCAGGCTTGTTGCTACTCGATGAACCGCTTTCTGCATTGGATGCGAAGGTAAGAACACACCTGCGTGATGAGATCTGTCAATTGCAGCGTAAGCTGGGCATTACCACCATCATGGTGACTCATGATCAAGATGAAGCCTTAACCATGGCCGATCGCATTGTGGTCATGAATCATGGTGTTATCGAGCAAGTGGGTGCTCCGCAAGAAATCTATCAAAACCCAGTCAGCCGCTTTGTCGCTGAATTCGTTGGTAGCATGAACTTCATTCAAGCTTCTGTTGCTGCGAAAGGCAAAATGCGCATTGCAGAGTCGATGTTAGCGTTGCCAGTTTTAGATAATTTGACACCAAAGCATGGCGATCGGTTTGATATCGCGGTGCGTCCAGAACAAATTCAGTTTGTTGATCGCTTTAACGAGTCTTTACCCGTCAGAATCATATCTAGCGAGTTCCTAGGGGCGTTCTATCGAGTTGAGTGTGAGCTGCAACATGACTCAACGGCTAAAGAGATCATCGTTGATGTGTCAGTCAAAGAGTTTAATCGATTGAAACTGCGTCGCAGCGATATTCGTTACGTAGCGTTTGATGAAGAAGGCCTTAGAGCTTACCCATCTGAAAGCCTGCAAGTGATGAAAGACGAGGCGGCGTAACAATCATGGAATCGACTCAAATGATGCAATCTAAGCTGCTAATTCAACGACGAGTAACGCCTTTTCTTGCTCGGTTAAGTAAAGACAACGTAATCCTATTCGGGCTTCTGGCTTTTTTGTCAGTGGTCATGACGCTATTCATTCTGATGCCACTGTGGGCAATGTTGAAAAAAAGTGTACAGAACGCAGACGGTGAATTTGTAGGATTACAGAATTTCGCAACGTATTTTGCTTCTCAAAGCCTGTGGCAGTCGGTAGGTAACACGTTTACGCTTGGGCTGTTAGTAACGATTGTCGTGGGTGTATTAGCGTTTGGTTATGCCTATGCGTTGACTCGTTCATGTATGCCTTTCAAGGGGCTTTTTCAGGTGTTGGGTTCAGCGCCGATTCTAGCTCCATCGTTGCTTCCTGCGATCAGTTTGATCTTCTTATTTGGTAACCAAGGTATCGCCAAAGAAGTCTTAGGGGGAAATTCGGTATACGGTTTGATTGGTATATCACTAGGCTTAATATTTTGGACTTTTCCACACGCCTTGATGATTCTGACTACCTCGTTAAGAACTTCTGATGCTCGTCTGTATGAGGCGGCACGTGCACTCAATACTTCATCATTCAAAACCTTTTTCATGGTGACGCTACCTGCGGCAAAGTATGGTTTGATCAGCACTCTGATCGTTGTATTTACGCTAGTGGTTTGTGACTTTGGTGTGCCAAAGGTGATTGGTGGCAGTTATAACGTTCTATCGACTGACATCTTTAAACAAGTGGTAGGGCAACAGAATTTCTCTATGGGTGCAGTAACCAGTATTTTATTGCTATTGCCGGCACTGCTTGCGTTTACAGTGGATCGCTGGGTTCAAAAGAAACAGAAGAGCTTGTTTGATACTCGCTCCGTCGCTTACCAACCTGAACCAAATACTCTACGTGATGGCGTGTGTTTGCTCTATTGCACCATCATCTCTGCTGCTGTTGTTATCGTGCTAGGCATGGCGATATACGGTTCTATGGTCACGTTCTGGCCTTGGAACAAAGCACTCACCTTGAATAACTATAACTTCGCAGAAATGAGTACTTATGGTTGGACGCCGTTCTTCAACTCTTTAACGCTGGGCGCATGGACTGCTATTATCGGTACCGTGTTGATTTTCCTTGGTGCATATTGCATTGAGAAAGGCAGAGCATTTGGTCCTGTTCGTCAGGCAATGCAGATGCTTAGTGTTGTGCCAATGGCGGTTCCGGGCATGGTGTTGGGTTTGGGCTATATCTTCTACTTCAATGATTTGAGCAATCCATTCAACTTCTTGTATGGCACGATGGCGTTCTTGGTGATAAACACCGTGGTTCACTACTACACAGTCGGGCACATGACAGCGTTAACTGCATTAAAACAGCTGCCTGAAGAAATAGAAGCGACAGCGGCTTCGGTTAACTTACCGCAATACAAGCTGTTCTTTAAGGTGACGGTACCCGTTTGTCTGCCGGCGATTTTAGATATTGCGACATACCTGTTTATTAATGCACTTACCACGACATCTGCGGTAGTATTCTTGTATTCTACCAATACGATCCCAGCATCAGTTTCAGTATTGAATATGGATGATGCGGGGCAAACGGGTGCAGCAGCTGCTATGGCGGTGATGATCATGATATCGGCAGCGAGCGCGAAGTTGATTCATATGTTAATCAACAAGTTATTCGAGAAGCGAACCCAAGCTTGGCGTAAACGCTAGCGAACCATTTTATATTGCAGTTGGCCAAGGAGTGGCTGACGACAAGAACAAGAATAAAAGGAAATGAAGTGCAGTACGTAAAAATCAAAGATGTCATCGTAGAGCAGATAGAGTCGGGGATGTTAACACCACGACAGAAGTTGCCTGCGGAGCGCAAACTGGCTGAATCGTTTGATACGACTCGAGTTACCTTACGTGAAGCCTTGTCTTCACTTGAAGCGGAAGGGCGTATTTATCGAGAAGACCGACGTGGTTGGTTTATCTCTCCCGAGCCGCTTCGTTATGACCCAACACAAACACTAAACTTCACCAATATGGCTCTGTCGCAGAACCGTAAGCCGAAAACAGAGTTGGTGGCAGCGAAAGGGATGTTGGCAACCAAGGAGGCGACTAAGCTTCTTGAGTTACAACCGTTCTCAGATGTTTATCGAGTCGACAGAGTTCGCTACCTTGAAGACAGGCCTGTTGTGTATGTGACTAACTACATTCGACCAGAGCTGTTTCCTAACTTGCTCGATTATGATCTGTCTAAATCACTGACGGACATCTACCGCGAGCACTTTGGCATGGTGTATCAGAAGATCCGTTATCGTGTGAGCACAACGTCTTTGCTTGGCGAAACCGCGCAAGCACTGCGTGCAACTTCTGGCTCTCCTGCAATGGTGGTTGAGCGTGTTAACTACAATCAAAACGGCGATTTGATTGATTGCGATATTGAGTATTGGCGTCATGACGCGATCAGTATTGAGTCGATAGCGCAGTTAGAGCGTTAGTCGTACGTTAGAACGCTGGCACATCTCACTTTAGGGATTTGCCCAACTGGAATGATCAAAGGTCTCTTATCTGGAGGCCTTTTTTATCCCCTGTTTTCAGCGACCGCTTTTATCAGTCAATAAGTTAGGAATGAAATGGAATTCTCTGCCATCATCATCGTGATTATTTCGGCTCTGCTGCATGCGGGTTGGAATGTCCTAGGTAAATCAAATCAAGGATCGGGCTCGTCTTTCTTCTTAGCCTCTGGGGTTGCTGCCGCAGCGATATTGACGCCATATTTGATTTGGTATGTTCACAGTGTAGGGCTATCAAATATCTCACTTCCATTTTGGCAGTTGGTTTTCTTGAGTGGGATTTGCCAAATCGTCTATTTGATTGGGTTGGGTGCTGCCTATAAACAAGCTGATATCGGTGTGATCTATCCAATGGCACGAGCACTACCTGTGTTAATGGTTGGCTTGGGTACAGTGTTGATTGGTTATGAGCTGTCACCTAATCAATGGATGGGATTTGCACTGATTACATTGGGTTGTTTGTTTGTACCACTTAAGCAATTCTCTGAGTTGAGGCTCAAGGCTTACCTTAATCTTGGTGTGTTGTGGGCGTTAATCGCCGCCATTGGAACGACGGGTTACTCCATTATTGATAAAGAGGCGCTTCTATTATTAGAGCCTCTAAGTACACCCACCATTACTAACAAGCACACAGCAGTTTTTTACCTGGGTATTCAATTTTGGGCGATCGTGATTCCGCTTAGTATTTGGTTATTCGCAACCAACCAAAGAATCGAGTTTACTAATGCATGGATATTGCGCAGAAAAGCAACCATTGCTGGCATCATGATGGCATCGACCTATGGTCTGGTGTTGTTTGCAATGACCATGACAGAGAACGTCAGCTTGGTTGTGGCACTTAGGCAAGTAAGCATCATCTTCGGCGTAGTGATGGGGATCTACTTTTTGAAGGAAAAGTGGCACATGACTCGCGGTGTAGGCGTCGTTTTTATTATTGCTGGTTTAGTTATCTCATTGACTTAAAACTAAATTAATCTACACCTCCGACCTATAATGTGACTT
Organism: Vibrio sp. 1CM8B; assembly: GCF_023161685.1. NCBI lineage: Bacteria > Pseudomonadati > Pseudomonadota > Gammaproteobacteria > Vibrionales > Vibrionaceae > Vibrio > Vibrio sp. 1CM8B. Next base: position 342,109 of record NZ_JALNTU010000003.1, on the reverse strand, counting down.
TTCAGTCACATTTCTCTTATTGATAGCAAACGTTTTACTAATGTTAAAGATGTGATCCTTCTCATAGACAAGGCTGTAAGGTTACCGGTAACATCTGCCTCAACGTTACCGGTAACATATAACAACAAACCGGACTCTGTGAAACTCATAAGGATACCCAAATGAAAGCTCTGACTAAAACGCTGATTGCTGCTTCCCTCACTGGCCTATTTGCTACATCAGCAATGGCTGCAGACTTTAAACTTAAGATTCAATCTTCAGATCCATCTGGTGATTTGAACTTCAAGGTTCAGCAGAAGTGGGCTGAGCGTGTAGAGACGATGTCTAACGGACGTATCGACATCGACCTTCTGCCTGTAGGCGCTGTGGTTAAACACACTGAAACGCTGGGCGCGATCAAGATGGGCATTCTTGATGGTCATATCACAGCAACAGGTTACTTCTCTGGTAAAGATCCAGCATTTGGTCTTATCGGTAATATGGTTGGTGCATGGTCTGATACAACACAACTGCTTCAGTACATGAACTACGGTGGCGGTAACGAGCTAATGACTGAACTGTACAAGCCTTACGGTGTTCAGTTCGTTGGTGCTTCTACAACGGGTGTTGAGTCTTTCATTTCTAAAAAGCCAATTGACGGTGTAGCGGATCTTAAAGGTCTTAAGCTTCGTGCTCCTGAAGGTTTAGTACAACAAGTGTTTGCAGCAGCGGGTGCGACTCCGGTAAACCTGCCAGGTTCTGAAGTCTTTACCGGCTTAAGCAAGGGGGTAATTGATGCCGCGGACTACACGGTATTCTCTACCAACCAAAAAGCGGGCATGAACGATATTGCAACGCATCCAGTTCAACCGGGTTTCCACTCATTACCGCTTATCGACATCTCTGTATCTCAGAAAAAATGGGACAAGATGCCAGCTGATCTACAAACGATTCTACAAACATCAGTGCGTGACTTCTCTTACGACATGACAACTCAACTGAAAATGGCTGACCAAGCTGCAGTTAAAGAAGCACAAGCTAACCCAGAAATTACTATCCACGACTGGTCTCAAGAAGAGCGTAAGAAGTTCCGTGAAATCGCTAAAGGTCAGTGGAAAGTCTTCGCAGAGCGTTCTGATAACGCGCAGAAAGTTTATAACTCAGTGACTGTGTTCTTAGAAGAAAACGGCTTGTTGTAACTTAAACTTAGCTTACTGACGGGGGAGGGCATTGCTCTCCCGTATTCTCCCAGGAAATTTGGCCCATGACAGACAAAATCCCCCACGCCCCAGCTGAAAACGACGAACAGCCAAGAAACGTACTTGATCGTCTTATTATAAAGTTCAGTAATCTCGTTAGCTGGCTGTTTATCTTTACTGTATTGATTTCATTTTACGAAGTTGTGATGCGTTATGCATTTGATGCCCCGACCACATGGGTACATGAAACAGCTTCTTTCATTGGTGGTTCTTTATTCATTATTGGTGGTATCTACGCTTTTGCCGCGAATAAGCACGTACGTGTGGTTCTTATTTACGATTCAGTCTCTAACCAAACACGTAAATATCTTAATCTTGTTCACCACATTGTTGGTTTGGCTTTTGCTGGCATGCTTGCTTACGCGGCTTATTTCACTGCAGAAGAAGCGTGGTTTGCACCATGGGGCGAATTCCGCCTTGAAACATCAGGCTCAGTGTTAAACGCGCCTTATCCTGCGCTGTTGAAAGGCCTGATCTTTGTCGTTTTGTGTGTTCTTGTTATCCAGTTTGTATTGCACCTAATCCAAGAGTTGATGGGTCTAAGGAAGAATGACGATGTTTGATTTATCTTCTATTGGTATCGCATGGGGCAGTTTGCTCATGTTGGTTATGATGATTGGCTTGCTCCTGACGGGTATGCAGCTTGCGTTCGTAACTGGCTTTGTCGCGATTTTCTTCACTCTATGTTGGTTTGGCCCTGATGCTTTACCTTTGATTGCGAGCCGTACTTACAGTTTTGCTTCTGGTTATGTGTTTCTCGCAGTACCGATGTTTGTATTGATGGCCGCTTTACTAGACCGTTCGGGCATTGCTCGTGATTTGTTTGATGCAATGAAATCTGTCGGCCGTAAGGTTCGCGGTGGCGTTGCGGTACAAACGTTATTGGTAGCTGTGTTACTGGCTTCAATGTCAGGTGTTATCGGTGGTGAAACTGTACTACTAGGTATTCTTGCACTGCCTCAAATGCTTCGCTTAGGGTATGACCGTAAGCTTGCTATTGGTACAACCTGTGCGGGTGGCGCGCTCGGCACCATGCTGCCGCCAAGTATCGTACTGATCATCTATGGTATGACAGCGAGTGTGTCGATTGGCGACCTATTCAAGGCTTCTTTCTTACCAGCGTTTATCCTTGCGGGCTGTTACATCGGCTACGTATTGATTCGTTGTAAGCTGAACCCTTCTCTTGCTCCTCTTCCAAGTGATGATGAGACAGAAGAAGACTTAGCGAATCAACCTAGCTACTTCAAGGCTCTGTTCTTCCCTCTGCTTTCTGTAGCAACCGTTCTCGGTAGTATCTATACGGGTATTGCTTCAGTAACGGAAGCTTCGGCTTTGGGTGTCGTCGGCATCATGATCAGCGCGCTTATCCGCGGTGAATTGAACTTCAATATGCTGAAAGAGAGTGCCATCGCAACTATGCGCACCTGCGGCATGATCATGTGGATCGGCATTGGTGCAAGTGCTCTGGTTGGTATCTACAACCTAATGGGTGGCATCGACTTTGTTGAAGAAACGATCCTTGCACTCAGTGGCGGCAACGCAACAGTAACACTGCTAATCATGATGGCTATCTTGCTGGTTTTAGGCATGTTCCTTGACTGGGTAGGTGTGGCACTTCTAACAATGCCAATCTTCGTTCCAATCATCACTGGCCTTGGTTTCGACCCAGTTTGGTTTGGTGTTGTGTTCTGTCTAAATATGCAGGTGTCTTTCTTGTCACCACCATTTGGTCCCGCGGCGTTCTACTTGAAATCAGTAGCACCAAAAGACATCAGCTTAGGTGAGATTTTCTCTTCACTACTGCCATTCATTGCACTTCAAGTATTGGTTCTGGCACTGGTTATTATCTTCCCTCAGCTCGCGCTTTGGTGGCAATAACAACGAAGGTTCCAGAGTGAATTTAACGCTCAGGAACCGATCAGCAGCAAAACAAGTTTAACTATTAGATTCGATTGTCAGCCCCAGTTTTGGTTGGGGCTTAGGGAAGGCTTGCCTTATGAAAAGCAAAAAAATACTCGTGATGGGCGTATCTGGATGCGGAAAAAGCCTGATTGGTAGCCGTATCGCACAAGCTTTAGATCTTCAATTCTTTGATGGCGATGACTTCCATCCGCAAAGCAATGTAGAAAAAATGCGCCAAGGTATTCCGCTGACTGACGAAGATCGTCAAGGATGGCTAGAAACACTTAACAAGCAATACATTGAACAACCAAGTGCTGTGATTGCTTGCTCTGCATTGAAACCACAATACCGCGACATTCTACGAAAGAACAATGAAGGCTTAGTTATCGTGTACTTACAAGGTAGCTTCGACACTATTTGGAACCGCCATAAAGCGCGTGAGAACCATTACTTCAATGGTCAAGAAATGTTGAAAAGCCAATTCGCAACCTTGGTTGAACCGAGTGAAGGCGAGGCGTTGTTTGTTGATATCTCACAAGATGTTGAACAGGTAGTAGAAAGTGCACTCAAACAAATTAAGCAGATAGGCTAAACCATGACTCAGACAAAAAATGACATTGCGATGATTGGTTTAGGAGTGATGGGTAAAAGCCTGGCACTCAACCTACTTGATAATGGCTTCAATGTCGCAGGCTTTGACCTCAATACAGACAACATTGAGCGTGCTAGCTCTGAAGCGAAGCAGCTCAATGAGACATTTGAAGGAAAAGGCCTCTTTACTAGTGGTGTTAATCTTGAAGACATTCTTCAGGGGTTAGCGAAACCACGAGTGATTGCATTGTCGGTTCCGGCAGGAAAACCGGTTGATATCGTGGTAAGTAACTTGCTAGAAGCCGGTTTAGAGCGCGATGATATTGTTATCGATACAGGCAATAGCTTATGGACTGATACTGAAGCCCGAGAAGTGAACTACAAAGGCAAACTACGCTTCTTTAGTACAGCTGTTTCTGGTGGTGAAGAAGGGGCTCGTGTTGGCCCTGCGTTGATGGCTAGTGGTGACCCATCAGCTTGGCAATATGTGAAGCCGATGTGGGAAGCGATTGCTGCGAAAGTCGATGCGAACGGTTTGCCTGTCGCTCAGTTTGAAGCAGGTGAAGCGTGCGCTGCGTATGTTGGCCCTTCGGGCACTGGGCACTATGTGAAAATGGTGCACAATGGTATTGAGTACGCTGACATGCAGCTTATTTGCGAAGTGTATCAGTTCATGCGTGATGTACTTGAAATGCCAGCTCAAGAGATCGGCAAAGTCTTTGACCAATGGAATAATGGCGTCCTTAATAGTTATTTGATGGAAATTAGCGCCGATATTCTTCAACAAGAAGATGTGGTGACGGGTAAGCCATTCGTTGATGTTGTGCTTGATAAGGCTGGTCAAAAAGGCACTGGCTTATGGACAGCAGTAAACAGTTTGCAAGAAGGTTGCCCAACGCCAACCATTGCACAGGCGGTCTATGCGCGTGCGATGAGTGGTCAAAAAGCACAGCGTGTTCAAGGTAGCAAATTGCTAAGGGGCAATATTACCGATGCGAGTCAGCTAGATAAAACTGAAGTCATCTCAGAACTTCATGATGCTCTGTATTGCGCCAAACTGTCTGTTTATGCGCAAGGTTTTGATTTACTGAAAACAGCGTCAGACAAAGAGGGTTGGAATCTTGATTTCACTCAAATAGCTAAGATCTGGCGTGCGGGTTGTATTATTCGCGCGGCCTTCTTACAAAGCATCACGTCGGCTTACCAACAAAATAGAGAACTTGCGAACTTGTTGTTTGATGAGGCTTTCATTAAACAAGTAGAAGAGCGCGAACTTGCTTGGCGTATCGCGGTAGCGAATTCAGCTTTGTATGGTATACCGATGCCAGGAATCAGTTCTGCATTAAGCTACTTTGACTCATTGCGTTGTGAGGTGTTGCCAGCTAATTTACTGCAAGCACAACGTGATTACTTTGGTTCTCATACCTATTCACGAGTGGATAGAGAGGAAGCTGAAAAATTCCATGTCACTTGGAGTCAGTCCCCAAGAACAGAAGTAAAAGTTAACGCTTAAATAATCAATAACGCCCTCTACTGAGGGCGTTTGTATTTATGACGCTATATCAATATTTTACTAAATTAGACTTCAAATTCCACGTCAGTTGGATACACTGTTACCAGTAACATAATTCATAACTATAACAATTAAATACTATGTCGAATAAGAAAAAACGTCCCACATTACAAGATGTTGCCAACCTAGTTGGTGTCACCAAAATGACCGTAAGTCGCTGTCTGCGAGACTCTTCTCAAGTGTCTGAAGCACTGCGAGACAAGATCAACGCTGCAGTCGACGAGCTCGGTTATATCCCTAATCGAGCACCAGACATCCTTTCTAACGCTAAAAGTAATGCTATCGGTGTGCTTGTTCCCTCGTTAACTAACCAAGTTTTCGCCGAAGTTATCCGTGGTATTGAACAAGTTACCGCGCCTGCGGGCTACCAAACCATGATTGCCCACTATGGTTATAGCGCTGAACTGGAAGAACAAAGCATCGCTTCGCTGCTCTCGTACAATGTGGATGCGATTATTCTGTCTGAGAATGTTCACACCGATAGATCTCGAAAAATGCTGCAGACCGCTTCAATCCCAGTGATCGAGATTATGGACTCGGTATCGCCAAGAATTGAACAAGCTGTTGGCTTTGATAACTTCGAAGCGGCTAGAGCCATGACCAAAACCATGCTCGACAGAGGACGCACCAATATTGCTTACTTAGCGGCTCGTATGGATGAGCGAACTCGCTTAAAAATGGCGGGCTACGAACATGCGATGCAAGAAGCTGATAAAGCGCCCGTGACTCTGCAAACGGAAGACGCGTCCTCGTTTACTCTTGGTGCGAAACTGATTGGTGAGTTACTAGAGAAGCACCCTGAAGTGAATGGCATTTTCTGTACTAACGATGATTTGGCCATTGGTGCTTTTTACGAATGTGTACGTCGTGGTATTCAAGTACCAGAGCAGATGGCAATTGCAGGTTTCCACGGGCACGACATCACAGTGGCAATGACGCCTCGTTTAGCGACTGTAGTAACACCAAGGGAACAGATTGGTAAAGTCGCTGCACAGCAAGTTTTAGCGCGTTTACAAGGCAATAAAGAATGGGTAGCGAAGCTGGATCTCGGTTACGAGATCGAAGTGGGTGAGAGTATTTAATTTTACATTTCAGCCTTGCTCTTCATCGGATTCAAATTAAAACGCCCTTAGCGATACAAACTTCGATAAGGGCGTTTTCTAATTATCTAGTAAGAAGCTGTAGGTAGTAAAAGACTTAACCCGCTAAAGCTTGAGCATCTTGTTGTTTCAACACTTTGTGACCATCTTCAGTGACGCCACGTTTCCAGTAGCTGCTGATGTAGATGTTCTCTTTTGCAACTTCCTTTTCGTTGCGGAAGTACTGTCTCAGCTCGCGCATGCTTTCAAATTCACACGCTGTCCATACTGACACCTGACCTTCTAACCATTCTGTGTTACGCACGGTTTGTGAAAGTGACTCTGAGGTTTCATCTTCAATCAACCAAGTTACTTTGATGCCTTGAGGGGTTTCAAGTGCTTGCTTATCTGCTGCTGAGTTGATCTGAATGACAGCGTGACCTGTCGCTGTTTCTGGAAGCGTTTTTACTTTTGCAGAAAGCGCAGGGAGGGACGTCATGTCTGCGACTAAGAAGAACCAATCCGACTCAAGGTTCAGTCCTTGAATCAAACCTGGGCCTGCCACTGAAATAGTGTCACCCACTTTCGCGCTCATTGCCCATCTTGCAGCAAAACCACATTGCAAATCTTTAGTGATGTGGCGAACGAAATCGACTTCGATGAATTGCTCTACTGGGTTGTACTGGCGAATGGTGTAGGTACGCATGGTTGGGCGCTCACCTTCGTTTAGTTGGCTTAAATCAGTCGTGCCGAGTGGCGAGAATAAAAGCTTGATGTAGCCGCCGGCACATTCTGTTGGGTATTTACTTAATCCCTCACCGCTAAGCGTTATGCGCTGCATGTTTGGAGTAATTGTTGAGGTTTGAGTAACGGTTAATGTGATAGGGCTAGGCTTGCTCATATAAGGCTCTCTTAGATTTGGATTTCCACATCATAATCCTGAACTAAAAAACACTCAATACTAATAGTTATCATTTACTTTGATTTACACATGTACTACCTAACTGATGCGACAGATCCTATTGAGAAACGGATCCTACAAAAAAGAGCCCTTTAGAAAACTAAAGGGCTCTTAGGATTGGTTTGACTCAGCGAACAGAATTAGCTGTTTGCTTGCTCTAGTTCAATCGTTTCTTCAGCGGCTTTCGCAGCTTCTAGCATCTTACGAATAATGAACGATGCTGCCATTGCGATACCTACCATCACGACTGCAAGAACAGTCAGCATTTGGAAGTAATCACCGTAAACCGTTTGCACGATCTCTTGTGTGATCTCTTGACCTTTCTCTAGTGCAATAGACGTTGAGAATACCGCGCCAACAATGCCTGATAGTGCGATAGCAACAGAGAACAAGCTTACTGAGAAGTTTTCAATGTGCTTAGGTGCAACAGACAGGATGAAGGCTACAACCATTGAACCTACAATCACTTCACCGAATGCTAGGAAGAAGTGAATCGCTAAGAAGACTTCTGGGCGGATCAGAACATCGTCACCCACTGTCGTTACTGCCATCGTAAGGATACCGAAAGCGATAGCCGTAAGGATGAAAGAGAAACCGACTTTGGTTGCAGTTGAGAAGTTAATGTTTTTCTTTTCTAGGTTAGAGAAGATACCCGCGATGATAGGGCCAGCAACCATACACCATAGTGGGTTCATTGCCATTGATGCTTCAGGTGCGACAGGGATGAAGCCAAATAGATCGCCACGCATTGTGTTGATCGCTACCATTGTCATTGAAGTCATCATCTGACCGTAGTACACGAAGAAACATGTCGTCAAGAATGTGATGATTAAGATAGTGCCCATTTTTAGCATGTCTGATTTCTTCGATTTCATCATCAAAGAGACAAAGTAGATGATGGCTGCACCACCGATTGCGTACACGATGTTTTGGCCAATATCCATGTTCGAGAACATGAAGAATACCAAGCCGATCATTGCTGCAGAAAGACCAAGGAACGCTGCCCAGTTTTTAGTGCTTACTGGTTTCTGGTCGATTTCAGCACTTGCTTCAACAAGGCCTTTGCGAACAAAGATCATCATTAGAAGCGCAGCACCGGCTAGAACCGCTGAAAGAAGGAAACCACCGTGGAAACCAACAACAAGCACTAGCATTGGGAACAGGTATTGCCCTAACAGAGCACCAATATTGTTTACTGAGTAGTTGATTGGGTAGCAGTTCTCAAAATCTTCTTGAGTTTTGAACGTGCGTTTGTAAAGACTTGGGTAAGAAGGGGACATCAAACCACGTGCATAACTTGCTAACGCAATACCACATAATGCCATCGGAACATTGGTTGCTGCAGCACCAAGTACCAGTAGAACGTAACCACTTGCGAACCCTAGGAAGGCAATGGTTAAAGATCGATAAGCGCCTAAAAACTTGTCGGCGATAAAGCCACCTGCGATAGCAAATAGCGGTCCGATTGCAGAGAAAGCACCAACAACCATCATGGTGTCGGCTTCATTGTAGTTCAGATCTTCAAGGAAGAAACGAGTCAAGATCACCATGACGCCATAGAACGAAAGTCCGAACATCATTTGGCAGAACATCATTGATTTGTTTAATCTATTCCACATTATTTTATTCTCACGTTTGTATTAATATGTAGTGTAATTACCCGATTATAATATCATTAGTAGTAATACATAAACTGAAACATCTATCCCAAACAGAACTTTACTCGATATATCTTTTCTTATGAGTGCATTCATATTTCTCATGAATGAAATTTGCAACGTTAGATTTTGCGAGTGGATGCATAGCGGTATGAAATTTAGCCATCATCATTTGTGGCTAAGTAATGAACTAATAAAGGGAAAGTTAGAGGCAGTCATTCTGTAAATGTTTTTAAGTGAGTATCACTTTCAATTGGCTGCTGGGCTTTAGCCAATAAAAAAGCCAGCTTGGTGGCTGGCTTTGTTGAGATATTGAAAACTAAGTTTACAAGAATGCTGTCTCTATAGAGGCTTTCTCCACTCGTGTTCCTGTCTTTTATTCACAAGGTGGTGCCATGTGGATCACGGCTAGGCCGCCTAGAGAAGTTTCACGGTACTTCTTGTTCATGTCTTTACCTGTTTGATACATGGTCTCGATAACCTTGTCTAACGAGATAAGACACTTGCTGGTACGCTTCAACGCCATGCGCGATGCATTGATCGCTTTCATTGCGCCCATTGCGTTACGTTCGATACATGGTACTTGTACCAGACCACCGATCGGGTCACATGTCATGCCCAATGAGTGTTCCATCGCGATCTCAGCTGCAATACAAATCTGTTCGTTGCTACCACCACGTAGGGCAGTTAGGCCTGCTGCGGCCATTGATGAAGAAACGCCGACTTCACCCTGACAACCTACCTCTGCGCCAGAAATCGAAGCGTTGGTTTTGTATAAGATGCCGATTGCACCAGAGACAGCCAAGAAGTCTTTAAGCTGCTTAGTGTCTAGCTCTTTGATGAAGCGATGGTAGTACATTAATACCGCAGGAATAACCCCAGCCGCACCGTTGGTCGGTGATGTCACGACCTGACCGCCCGCTGCATTCTCTTCACTCACGGCAAAGGCAAATAGGTTAATCCAATCCATGATCTCCATTGGATCGTTTTCAATCGAGGCATTCGCTTCAAGCTTTTTAAGCAGAGCAGGTGCTCGACGAGTGACTTCTAGGCCGCCATCAAGAATGCCTTCCGTGTCAAAGCCACGTTGCATACACAGAGACATCACCTTCCAAATTTGGTCGGCTTTCTGGTCAATCACATCCATACCTTGGAATGAAACTTCGTTACGCAGAATTAAGCCACCAAGGCTCAGTCCTTGTTGTTCGGATAGTTCAAGCAACTGATCAGCAGAAGAGAAAGGGAACTCAACTTGTGTTTCTGCTTCCTGTTTGCCGTTTTGTAGCTCATCCGCGGTTGCGATAAAGCCACCACCAATCGAGTAGTAGGTTTCCATATCCAGAAGACTGCCGCTTTCGTCAAAGGCAGAGATAGTCATGCCATTTTCATGCAGCGGAAGGTTGGTCTTGTGGAAGAGCAGGTCGCTTTCTACATCGAAATGAATTTCATGGTTACCGCTAACCAATAGAGATTTATCTTCAATCGCCTTGCGCATAGCTTGGTTAGCACTGGTGATTTTAATGGTGTCGGGGCGGTTACCTAGTAAACCTAACAAGGTCGCTCTGTCTGTGTGGTGACCAATCCCCGTCAATGATAACGAGCCGTATAAGTCGATTTGAATACGCTTCACTTGCTTAAGCTGAGCATCAATTTTTTGGGTAAAGTTAAACCCAGCGATCATTGGTCCATTTGTGTGGGAGCTGGACGGCCCAACCCCAATTTTGTAGATATCAAAAATAGACAGCATAGTAACTTCCTGTGAAGACGGTTCGATGGACGAACTCTGTGTAAAATTTGTATTTAGTTAGTTTCACTTCTTTGAGTGAACCTGTTCTTTGGATGAAACAGTTATGTGATTGAGCGTATTCATTGATAGAAAGCGCTCTTTTATCGACCAGTGCTAACAAGCATAGAGCGATGAAATACAAGAGCGTGCTATGTTTGCTGTAAAGCGACACGTCTATTCTTGTATTACTTAAGATGTCGCTATCAATAGTGAGCATTATTGCGAGCAACATATAAGAATTTCAAAATACTTTTGTTAACAAGTATTGTATACATAATTCACTCCATCTAATCCCCAAAACGAGACTTGAACATAAAATGAGCATTAATCACCTCCTTATTGTGCTGGGTAAGCGACTGAATGAGAATAAATTGACTGATGAAGGAATCAGTCGAGTTGATGCTTTGTTTGAGTATCTGGCGGAGCCTTTGGTAGAAGAGTCGAATCAGCAAACCGCGGTTGCATTTTGTGGTGGGATAACGAAAGGGCAAACTCTGTCTGAAGCCGATGCGATGCACCAATATTTTAGAAAGCTTGAAAAGCGGCGTGAACATCCGTTTTTCTTAGGAGCGATTTTGCTCGAGCAGCATTCGACCAACACTGTCGAGAACATACAAAACTTGGCCTCAGAGATGATTGCAAGCGGGTTGTTTACTCGCGGGCAAAGTGTGCAAGTGACTTTCGTGTCGAATGACTACCACTTACAACGTATATTCGAAATTCAATCGCTCATGGACGAGCAAGGTTTGCTTAAAGTTCTCGTCGAGAAGTGTTCCGCACTTGGGGTAGAGCTGCAAATAGATCGTAGGTTGGATGCTCATGTTGCGGTGCCATACCCACATCAAAGTGCTCAAGGGCAATTGTTTCTGTTGATGGACGTACTGACGACCTACCGAGTTTATCTTGAAGGTGTTTGTGCGGGCGCATTTAAGCGAGATTTAGAGTTGGTTAGACGAGAGCCAGAAAGACTGTCTTTGGAAGCATTGATAACTGCCAAGGAGCTCGTTGGACGTTCATCTGACTTTGACATTGTGGAGAGTTTACTCCCAGCATTGGAGCGCTGTATCCAGCAGACTTCAGTGGGTACCGATATAAAAAAAGTCAGGGAATACCTAGCTCTACTAGATACTAACCTGACTTTATTGAATCGTTATTTAGATCCGGAATCGGATCACACACATCGCTGGTGGCGATAGGTGATTATTTCTTTCTCGTGATGCCAATAACGGTCTTTAAACTCGCAAACGCAATCAGACAGTAAGCTAGAAGCTCAGTGCCTTCTTCAGCGATGTTTTTAACCGCTCGAACGTAATCATCGCCCATAACATTGTGCCAGAAGCTGCCCATGCCAAATAGGCGAGAGAACACCAACAGAAGCATCACGCCAGTTACTAGCAAGTTCATGTGTGGGGAAGCAAGAATAAGCGCAAGTTGATCAATGGTTCGTTTACCATTTTTAATCGCATAGAAAATTGCACTACCAGCAACCAATAGGGCAGGAACAACCCAAGCGCCATGTACAATCTTGTCGAACCAAAAGTCCATTTCACGAATAAACATCACACCGAAAAATGCACTGATGAGCATAGCTGCATGCTTAACTTCACGCTTCTCTCTCGCTAGATAAGCAAAAGATCCAGACGCGACAATAAGCAGTAACTGTTGCAGCATCTCTGTCACCGAGATCTCACCAACATTGCCATTCAACAATACAAAATCAATTCGAAGAGTAAGGTTTGCGACAATACCAATCGCTAAAACAACGAGAGCGGTTTGGCAGCGTTTGTAGATCACTTGAGATGTCGACTGAGAAAGGGTGAACTCTGGCAGTTCAAATGACATTTGAGTTTGTTCTTTCGTTTTTGATTGGCTTTTCATAATAATTATATGTGTAAAATTTTGTAACAGGCGGGCATTCTATCGGCCTAGGTTAGGCTAATGTCAGAGATGTGTCAGAAATAAAACAGTGTTCAATTGGTGTATGTATACGGTAAACCGCTGCCTTATGGCAGACAGTTTACGTAACATAATTGAATTTTTAGGGGGGGGATTACAGCTTTGAGATTGGAAACTTGTAATAGAAGTGATTACTTTTCAGTTTCTTGCTCATGGTTATTGCGGTAGTACTCCCACTGTTCAATGCGCTCGCCGTCATCGAATACACAGTAAGTTGTACGCTGATTGTTTTCAGTAACCGTGTCTAATTCACCGTCCTGTTGAACACAATAAACCGCTGCTGGGTTAGCGACTGAAACACGTTGGCCCTCGCTATATTCTGCATAGTCGTTTGCACAACCGCCTAATACAATGGCACATACAGCCATCAAACCAATTTTCTTCATGTCTATCTCCTACGTGATAACTCTATAATCGAATGCGTTAAGTTCTACAGAACCAAATGAGAAGCTCTATGAAATTAGTATATTTTAGATTTCAGAAAAGGTTGTCCTAATTTGGTCAAGATATTGAAATAGGTTGATATTTCTTCATGTTTAACGACTTTTTGAGTGTTAGATCAAGCTAAGTGGATTCAAGTTACCGTGGGAATATCCCCGTCGGATCAGTTCTTGTTGGCGATTGTGAACCTCGAATCTATTGATGACTATGATATGATGCCGCCAAATTCAGTAGAGCAGTCAGAATCATGAGACACCTAAAAACAACCATCCACCCTGATATCGACCATCTAGACAATAAAACGGTCTATAAGCGCAACGCTGCCCGTGCCATTGTGTTAGATGGTGAAGACATTCTGATGCTGTATACAGAGCGTTATCACGACTACACCATTCCTGGTGGTGGTTTGGATGAAGGGGAAGATGTGATCGCAGGTATGGTTCGTGAACTAGAAGAAGAGACTGGCGCGAAGAATATCCATAGCATCAAGCCGTTCGGCATTTTTGAAGAGTTTCGTCCTTGGTACAAAGACGATGCAGACATGATGCACATGATTTCTTACTGCTACTCATGCAAGATTGATCGTGAGCTTGGTGAAACGGCTTACGAAGATTATGAAGTGAAAAATGGGATGAAACCGGTGTGGATGAATATCCATGAAGCGATCGCTCATAACGAAAAGACCATGGCAGAGAGCCCTAAGAAGGGCATGAGTATTGAACGTGAAACCTTTTTGCTGCATTTGATTGCCAAAGAGATGCTTTAGCCGTTATCAACAGCCCCAGGCCTGCTAAGCTATTTATTTGCCGCCACTTTTGGCGGCAAAGTTGTTTCTAGCAATGCTAAAATTTAATAGCGGAAACTAATTATTGAATATGGTTGATATTGTCAACTAAGTGTTTTTGATGTATCTTTACCTCAACGATGAACCTATCTAGCTTAACTGCCCGGTTATATCGTTAAATCTCGCTGTGAGCCTGCCCTAAACAAAGAATACTATGAATAAAAGACAGTTTATTGCCCATTATCTGCGCATGAATCGCACCTCGTACTTATTGGCGATTGTGTTCATCTTTCTCGTCAACTGGTTACAAGTAGAGATCCCTCGTTATATCCAATTGGCAATAGATTTGATTGATGATGCCTCTTCAACTGGCCACCAACAGCTTCAAACCTATGTTTGGATTGTGGTCGGTATGTCGGTTGCCATGGTGGTGGTGAGAATTTTGTCTCGTATTTATGCGCTTAACCCGGGGCGAATTACAGAGGCTGCGCTCAAAAGTACTCTTTTACAAAAGCTGAATCGCTTACCGAGCAGCTTTCACGAACGCTTTGCTTCGGGTCGACTGATCTCGATTATCAACAATGACCTTAGTGGTATTCGACTGCTGTTTGGTGTCGGCTTCTTGCAGTTCTTCAATGCGTTGCTTGCGTTGTCGCTGACGCCTCTTTACATGTGGCGCATATCGCCAGAACTCACACTGTATTCGATTATTCCTATCTCAATCGCTTTTGTGATTTTCCGTGTGGGCTTCAAGCGTATGAAAACGCTGCATTTAGAGCACATGAAGCGTCTACAAAATCTGTCTGCCCAGTTGATGAGTTACCTATCTGGGATTGATTTGATTAAGAGCCAGCAGATGTCACCTTGGGTGAAAGCCGAAACTGAAAAGCTGAACCAGTTATTGCTTGAATGCCGCCTCAAAATTACACGTATTCAAGTCTTCTTTATGCCAGTACTCGACTACGCCAATGACCTGATGAAAATCATCATTCTTGGGCTTGGTGGCTACATGTTAATGAGACAGGAACTCACACTTGGTGAGATTACCGCCTTTCTGACTTACTCGGTTTTGCTCGCTATGCCATTGATGCAACTTGGCAGAATCGCGACCATTTATCAGCGTGGCATGGTCGCGATTCAAAGTGCACAGACCATTCTTAATGCCAAAGTTCCAGAGCTTGATGAAGATAAGCTGACTGAGTTAGATATTGAATCGCTGAAGGGAAAAACGTTTTCCGTTCGCAATCTCAGCTTCAGCTATTCAGGTGAAGAACGGGTGATTCTCGATGACATCAGCTTTGATATTCCAGCAGGTAAGAAAGTGGGTGTTTTAGGCGGGATCGGAGCGGGTAAAACGACATTAGTGAACTGCTTAAATCATCACTTAGATGTACCAGAAGGTTCGGTTTTCCTTGGTGAAAGAGATGTCACTAGCTTCTCGCGCAGTGATTTGCGCCGTTACGTGAAAACCGTGACTCAAGACCCTTACCTGTTTTCAGCAACCGTCGAAGACAATATCCGCTTTGGTAGCTTGGATACCGATCTGGCAAAGAGTCAGGTTGATGAAGTGCTAGAGCTCAGCCAGTTGGCCAGTGATGTGACGCGTTTTGAACACGGCGATCAAACCTTAGTCGGTGAGAAAGGGATCATGTTGTCTGGTGGTCAGAAGCAGCGCTTAAGTATTGCGCGTGCTTTATTGCAACCCACCGATCTGATCATCATGGATAATGTTCTATCGGCTGTCGACTATGAAACAGAACGTAAGATCTTGGAAGGCTTGTTTAAGCGTTTGGAAAATCAATCGGTTCTTGTGGTTTCACACCGCGTTAATGCTCTTGAATATATGGATGAAATCATCGTGTTGAATGAAGGGAAAGTGATCGCGAAGGGCGACCACGCCACGTTATTGAAAACCTGTGATTACTATTACGATACATGGCAACTACAGAAGAATGAAACGGAGGCAGTGGCATGTTAAAAGGTGTTGATCTCAAGTACCTCAAGCACTTTTTTAAGTTTGCTAAGAAATACAAAGGCTCTGCGATTCTGGGTATCGCTATGCTTCCTCTTTCTGTCATCACGAGCTTGTTGTTCCCTTGGCTGATCATTCAAGTGATAGATGTTCACCTGAGTCACGGGGATATGGATGGTCTGCTCGAATACGTCTTCTATCTCGTTGCCGTGCTGGTGGCGAGTTATGTGGTGGATACCACCTATTCGTACAACCTGCGTAAAACTGGTCAATACACGATAACTGACATGCGCTCAGTATTGTTTGCTCGCGTGCTCAAACTGCCGCGCAGCTATTTTGATAACACACCGATTGGCGTAACGCTCTCACGATTAACCAGTGACTTGGAAACCATCGGCGAGACGTTCGTTCAGTCGGTTGTAGGGCTAGTTAAAGACAGCATCAATACCATTGCTCTGTTGGTGATGATGTTCTTCATTGATTGGCAGTTAACGATGATTGTATTGATCATTATGCCACCAGTGATGTACTTGACGGTGTATGTGAGAAACCGACTTCGTGCTCTCTATAAGGTGACTCGTTCTTCTCTCGCTCGCGGTATTGGCTTTTTACAAGAAGTCTTATTTGGCATGAAAACCGTTCAGATGTACCGAGCAGAAGAGCAAGTCGAGCAACGCTACCAAGGCTATACCGATGAGTTTTTAAGAGCGCAGAAGAAGATCAATAAATACGATGCGATTTTGTTCTCGTTTATCTCCGGCATCACCTCTATCACCATCGCGATTATGATCTGGTATGGCTCTGAGCAAGTGTTAGAAGGGGCGCTCACCTTGGGTGTGCTGATTGCGTTCATCAACACCTTAGAGAAAGTGTTTGTTCCGATTCGTGACTTTACTTCGCAGATCGCTTCGATTCAGAGTTCATTTGCAGCGTTTGACCATATTGAAGAGCTGTTTGTTGAGCCGACTGAAGAAGAAGGGCGCAACCTGTTGTCATCTAACAAGGTTGAGAAGCAGCTTGAACAGTTTGTGAGCCTAGAGTTTAAGAACGTAAGCTTCCGCTACAAAGACGACTCTCCCTACGTTCTAAAGAATGTCTCGTTTGTATTGGAGAAAGGGCATCAAATCGCGCTTGTGGGTTCGACGGGCTCGGGCAAGTCGACGATTCTGCGTCTGATCTCTAAAACCTACCAAGACTATGAAGGCAGCATTTTGTTGAATGGAATAGAGCTGTCACAGATCTCAAGTGAAGACTCTGCTCATTTGTTCTCAATGATGATGCAAGACGTGCACTTATTTGAAGAGACCATCCAATTCAATATCGCGCTGGGTAAAACGCATCTATCTAGAACTGAGGTTGAACAGGCAGCGCGCTATGTTTATGCCGATAAGTTTATTGAACAATTGCCACAAGGTTATGACTTCCACTTGGAAAAGAACGGCTCTAACTTGTCTGTAGGGCAAACGCAGCTCATCTCGTTCGCTAGAGCGGTTGCACAGGGGGGGCAATTGATGATGCTTGATGAGGCGACCAGTTCGGTAGATTCAATCACCGAAGACCTGATTCAAAAAGCAATGCAGCGCCTTTTCAAGGAAAAAACCGTGATTGCGATTGCACACCGTTTGAGTACCGTTCGTCATTCAGATACGATTTTGGTGTTGGAAAAGGGTGAAATTGTTGAGCAAGGTAATCATCAACAGCTGGTGGCGCACAATGGTATTTATGCTGGCTTGTTACAAGAATCGATTGTAGAAACGGGCGATCCTCAAGCTACGGTAGCCTGATTGCCTCAAATCAGGCTGTTGCTTTCGAAAAGACGAATTGGTCTTGTCTATGCTTCATCAATTTCTATTGTTTTCTAATATTCCCAATAGGTTAGGGAAATTAAACATATTTTTCGATTATTAATATGTTATGATCTCCCTACTACTAAAGGGGTGTCTTCGGGCATCGGGATGTATGCGAGCAAAACTTAAGTGCTTGTGTCAGTCACTTTCTGGCGAATATGGAATCGAAGATGTTGTTGGAAGAAGTTGTAGAAATTATCGAATTAACCGACTCAGACCATTTATCTCAAGCAATGGAACTGTTTAACGAGCATGGTTTTGTTGATGCTGAGTCTTTACCTTTTATGAATGTTGTTTTTGAAACAGCACCGGATCACCTTGCGAAGAAGTTGTCGCAGATTGGTTTTAAAGGTTTAGTGCAAGTCGAAAAGAATGAAGATGCATCGGGCTTCACCATTATTGATGCTGACCGTGTTCTGCTGAAAGACTCTGCTTAACTGTAAGATTCTTCTTAATGACAAGAATAAGATTCAGCTTAGTGAAAAGACTCTATCCAGTTCAGTAACACCCGTTATGATTATTTGAGGTTAACACAGTGACAACAGCAACCGTTTCATCAACAGAACAACACATTTCCAATGAATATGCGCTTTTAGGTGCATCGTTATTAGCGTCTCAAAAAGTTGAGTTGGCTCTGTTCAGTGTGATCTCTAAATTAGCTAAAGCCCTATCTAAAGAGCAGCAACAGTTATTAGGTTTGGATTTGGATACCTTTTTAAGGGAGAAGCCAAGTGAGCAAGCTGCTACGTTGAGCTTGTACGATCAAACCTTTGGTGAACAGCTTCCGTTAAAAACAAACGAAATTAACGACTTTATCTACCACAGAAATCTTGTGACTCGTGGATTTTGGCGTGTGACTGGCGCTGATGTTAAAGGCGGTGAGAAGCTTGCTAACCCAGAACTTTATTTAAAAGAGTTCTTAGCCAAATGCGAATATTGGCAAGTGATGATAGATACTCACAACAAGTAATCAAATTGAAAGAAGAAAGCCATAGCGAACATGCTATGGCTTTTTTGTTTGTGCAAACCGTCTTGAATTCTCTGAATCTAGAGCATCATCTTCAATACATAGTTCCTAGAGACAAAGTGGTGTTTAAGTGCAGCACAAACATGAAGAACAACTAAACAGGCTAGGGCAATACAACTGGCACGATGTAAATAAAAAAAGAAGCCGTTGATTGCAGAGTCGGTAATTAGATTATTTACACTCACTAACCAAAATAAAGAGTACGGTTCTTTTAGCATTAAGTAGCCGGTGCTGAAAACCATAAACATCACAAGATACATCAAAGAGTGTGCAAGCTTGGCAACGCATTTTTGCCCTTCAGGCACAGAGGTTGGCATGTTTGGCGATGAGCGAAAGTGGCTCCAGATATAACGAACCACAAGCAGTGGCGTCGCAACGGTCGCCAATGACATGTTGAGCACTGACAGAAAAGAAAACAGCTCTGGATGACTGGTGACATAGTGCATCACATACCCTGTGATTGTTGCATAGATGATTACAGAAGCCATTACCCAGTGCAGTACACGGCTTACTAAATCGTATCGTGGATTATTCAAATTAACCTCGTTCTGATCGTTATTAATATAAGATTCATCTCGATGCAATAAATCAATTCTCGGTATATTCGCATCGCGAATTAATTATATAGAACAGTATTACGCGGTATTTTTATAATTTAGAAATTAATGATGTTGCTTCAGGTGTTTTATAATTATCAATGATGTTTTAGAGTGTTAATTCCAATATGGACATAGCAAACTTGTCGACTTCCTAGCTTGTATGCCTATTACGAGATACAGTTAGTCTAAAGATAAATATATAAGGAATGTATAATGCTTCGAATCTTATTGATTGCAGTTATCTCGGTGTTCAGCACGATGAGTTTTGCAAGCGAAGAGGTTAAGTACTCGGAACAAGAGTATTTGGATAGACCGCTGATGGAACGCTATATCTTGGATGAGTTGAAGCAGCTTCGAATGGAACAGCAGGATCTTGAAAGACGTTTGACCATTCAGATGACTGACCGGGAACTTACTGTGGCAGACAAGTCTTTGAATTACGCCAATGTAACCGTAACCTACTTCTTCTACATTATTGCCGGTGTTGCCTCCCTAATCGCACTGGTGGGTTGGCAATCGCTCAAAGAGTTGAAACATACCACCAAAGAGATGGCAGATCGACGACTCAACGACATTGCCCAAGACTATGAGAAGAAGTTTAACCTTCTTGAAAGGGATCTTAAGCGCAAGACTCGAATCATCTCAGAGAACAACCGAGAAATCGAAATCATCAATGAGATTCACAACTTGTGGTTGAGGGCTCAGAATGTTCAAACTGCCGAGCAAAAAATTGAAATCTACGATGAGATCTTAAAAGTCCGCCCGGGTGATTTGGAAGCACTAACTTACAAAGCTGATGCCGCAATGGACATGCAGGAATACCACTGGGCGATGAGCTTATGTAATCGCGTGTTGGAAGTGGACGATCAAAACGCTCACGCCTTGTATCAACGTGCTTGTGCTTACGCAAGGTTAGGTGCTGAAGGCCAAGCGATCGATGACTTAGAGCGCTCTATCGAAGCCAGTGGTTCAATGCGAGAGCTATTGGCTGATGAACCTGACTTTGAGATGCTGCGCGGCTTAGAACGCTTCGAAGCACTTCGTGAAGAGTAATTTTAGGTAAAGATCCGTATTAACTAAGGTGGTGGGCTTCTCACGCTCACCATACTTTCACACCTATCGCGCTACGGTTTCTTACATTTCATTTATTTTTTTGATTGAATTGTTATGTTATAACACTTTCTAAGTTCCTCGTTATAACCGCTAAGTATTTTATGAAGTTCCTCCGTATTGGTCTGATCGTTACTGCGATCAGCGCATTTTCCCTTGCTGCTTTGCTCTCTTTCCACTCCAAACCAGCACCAGAAATATCTATCAAAATAACACCTTACCAAGGTTCTCAACCTAATGATAAGGAAGTCATCGACTCGCAAGCGACTCCCAACTCTTTGGTTAAGGTCCATTATTTTGTGAAAGTTGGCGATACGCTAAGCAACATCTTTTCGTCATGGCAACTGCCTTATGGAACCGTTCAAAAGGTGATGGAAGCGGATCTGGAGTCTTTGAAACTCGACACAATAAAACCTGGTGACCATCTAGAGTTGCTTTTGGATAGTGACTCAAAACAGCTTGTGGAGCTGATTTATCACGAGAGTCTGGTTGAGCAAGCAGCCTTTACTCGAAACGATGATGGTAGCTTCACCTATAAATTCCACGAGATCCCAGGCGAATGGAAAGAAAAACTCTATGCGGGTAGTGTTCACGGTAGCTTTTCAACATCGGCATACAAAGCAGGGCTGACGACAGCTCAAATAGCCAATATTACCCGCACACTAAAAGACAAAGTCAACTTCGCTCGTGAGCTGAGAGCCGGTGACAGCTTTAATGTATTGGTCAAAGAGCAGTACACGGATGATCACCTAACGGGTAAAACAGAAATTCAAGGTATCTCAATTCAATTAAGAAACCGAGAAGTCGCAGCTTTTCTAGCACCCGATGGTCTTTTTTATGACAGAGAGGGAAATAGTCTAGAGCAAGCCTTTGATAGATACCCAGTCGACAGAAAGTTCCGAAGAATCACTTCTTCGTTCAATCCGACACGAAGACACCCAGTAACTGGGCGAATCTCACCGCACAATGGTACCGACTTTGCGACACCTGTTGGTTCACCTATCTACTCAACTGGTGATGGTCGAGTGGTGGCACTTCGTGACCACCCGTATGCTGGTAAATATTTGGTGATTGAACACAACAGCGTATATACGACGCGTTATCTTCACTTGAGCCGCTTCTTAGTTAAGAAAGGTCAGCAAATTAAGCGAGGTCAGAAAATTGCGCTATCGGGTGCTACTGGTCGTATTACTGGCCCGCACTTGCACTTTGAGGTATTGGTTCGTGGTCGCGCCGTCGATGCGATGAAGGCGAACTTACCAATGGCAAGCTCAATTATGCCTAAAGATAGAAAAGAGTTTTTGGCTCGAATTGCCTCGTTTGATGACATGCTCTCTGAACCCACAGATCGCGCGAGTTAGAGATATTCATATCTAACTTGGCAACACATATAATCACGCCCCTTAGTTAGCGATTTAGCTAAGGGGCGTTTTTTAGAGAATTACACGATTAAGCGACTGAATCCGTTATTCGATGGATCGAGCTATTGAGCGATGGGTTTGCCACTGATTAAGCAACCACCACTGCCGTGCCACTAGCAGACACCATCAACATGCCATTACCTGTGCCAAGCACTTCGTAATCTATATCTACGCCTACCACTGCGTTGGCACCGGCTTCAATCGCTTTCTGTTCTAACTCTTTGAATGCGTAGTTGCGTGCTTTTTCTAGTTCTTTCTCGTAGGTGCCAGAACGTCCACCCACAAAGTCACGAATTCCTGAAAACATATCTTTGAAAACGTTCACCCCTAGAATGGCTTCTCCGGCAATAACCCCTTTGTAATCGACAATGCGCTTGCCTTCGACTGATTGTGTGGTGGTAATAATCATAATGGCCTCTTGTAAGCTTGCTGAGCTGTCACTCGCTTATTGATTGATAGTTTGGTCTTGCTCTTGAGCGTCACCGTTCAGTGCTGTCTCTGAGCGTGTGAATTCATGTCTTAACCATGTTCTCAGTTTTAGCACACTTTCTTGTTTTAATTTGTTTTTCGGGCAAACAAAGTAAAAATCTTGGTGCGGGTTAGCAACCGGTTTACCCAATTCGACAAGCATCCCATGGCTGATGTCATCTTTCACAAACAAGCGATGCGTTACTAGTACGCCTAACGAACGAATTGCAGCTTGCACCGCTTGAATGGAGACATCGAACGTCAGATTGCTATGGAATGTGGGCATTGGGATTTGGTAATTGTCGCACCACACTTGCCAGTCGTGTTGTCGCCTGGGGTTAAAAACGCCAATGGTTGGGTTTTGTTTGACGAGTTGCTCAACGCTCAATCCGGCCTGGTTTTTTAATAGAGTAGGGCTGCACACTAAGACCAAATCATCGTCGCCCAGTTTCTCGCTGTAATATTGCTCCCATTCGTTGGGTTTGCCATGTACAAGCGCAACATCAACCCCTTCCTGCTCGATATCGAAGGGGCCCGTTAGCGTCGAAATACGGATATCAAGTGAGGGTGCGAAGGCTTGGAAGTCGGGAACTCGTGGGATCCACCAGTGCATCGCGAGCGAATTGACCATGTTGAGGGTAATGCGGTGGTCGTTAGGCGTTCTGGCAAGCTCTTCGGTCGCCTCTATCACTTGCTCAAGCGCGGGCGCGACTTTGCGGTAATATCGCTTACCTGCGGCATTAAGAACAACACGACGACCGACTCGTTGAAACAAAGGCTTGTTGACCAGTTGTTCTAACGACTTTATCGCTTGGCTTACCGCAGAGTGACTGACGTACAACACCCGAGCGGCGTCGGTCATGCTGCCAGTCTCAGCGACAGCAATGAAAGCGTAAACGGATTTA
The DNA here is from genome assembly GCF_023161685.1 of Vibrio sp. 1CM8B. Taxonomy (NCBI): domain Bacteria; kingdom Pseudomonadati; phylum Pseudomonadota; class Gammaproteobacteria; order Vibrionales; family Vibrionaceae; genus Vibrio; species Vibrio sp. 1CM8B. The sequence goes on along the minus strand of NZ_JALNTU010000003.1, from coordinate 318,791 downwards.
AGCGGAACGAGTTTTTTCATTGGTAAGTTTTCCTTACAGTTATGGTTAATATTACTCGCTATTTTTCATTACGTCACGCCTCTAAAATAGATGTCATAGGAGGTGATAATTATGTCTGATATTACCAAGGCGACGACTTTCATGTTGTTGTCGACGTTCAGTTTGTCTTTAAGCGGCTTGATGGCCAAGTATCTATCTGAAGTGATGCCCACTTCGTTGCTCAGTTTTATGCGTTTTTTGTTACCCAGTCTGTTCTTATTTCTTTTTCTGACCTTTTACAAAATCAGCAAGCCGACACGAGAGATGTGGAAACCTTTGGTGATGCGGGCGATCTTTATGGTGGCGTGTCAGTGGTGTTTCCTTACTTCACTGCAAACCTTAACGCTGGTTGAAGGGGTTGTGTTGTTCAGTACGGGTCCTCTGTTTATTCCATTGTTAGAAAAGTTAATATTTAGAACCAAGATTCATACAACGACGATAGTGTGTTTAGCTGTTACCTTTGTTGGCGTAGTGATGATGGCAGGGGATTGGTCGCAGTTTGAGTTTGGTTCGGAGTTCTTTAGACCTGCGCTTCTGCTTGGGCTTCTCGCGGGGGTATTTAATTCTGGCTCGCAAGTGAGTTTGTACCGAGCGTCTAAAACTAGCCTGACACCAGCAGAGCTTAACGCGTGGACCTTTTTAGTTGCGGCAATTATTGTGATACCAATGGTGGTGTTTACTTCTGTTTCTGCGGTGCCTGATGTACTTGAAAGTGCAGAGAAAGGAACCTTGTCGGCTTTATTGTCTTTTGACGATTTACGCTGGATTGCTCTCGGAGCACTTGGCCTTGCACTGTTTACTATCAATACCCAAATCTTCCGTTCTAAGGCGTATAAGCTCGCAGACAGTGGCTCCCAATTAGCACCTCTGATTTTTACTAACATGCTGTTTAGCGCGCTTTGGCAGGGCTTGTTCTTTGATGATGTGTTTTCTACACAGCAGATGATTGGCATTAACCTAATTGTCGTGGCGAGCATCACCAATACATTGCTGGCAAAAAGACACAGCAAGGCGAAAGCCAAACAAAAACCGCACACCACAGTGGCTGTAGCGACTGTAGTGGACGTTGCGGTATTGGACTCGGCAGCTAAAAGCTAACCATTGAGTTATGGCTTATCCTTTGAATGGTTAACTTAAAACTTAGAACAATGAGCGTATGTACTCTTTTACTCGGTCGATGTGTTCGTGCGGGTCAATCTCGCAGCGTTGGTTCATTTCTAGGAATCGCTCAGCGTATTTATCGTAGATTTTGTTTTCCAAAAACAGTAAATACAACTTGGGATCGATATGACCGCTGGTGGCCATGTCGGTCATGATGTTGAGTGATTCGCTTAAGAGTTTACCTTTCTTATAAGGGCGATCACTAGAGGTGAGCGCTTCAAAGACATCAGCAATTGCCATTGCTCTGGACGGCAGAGGTAACTGGTCTTCGTTTAAGCCTCTTGGGTATCCCTTACCGTCGATACGTTCGTGGTGTCCGCTGGCGATATCCGGAATGTTTTGAAGGTAAGGCGGATAAGGCAGCTTGTTGAGCATGGTGAAGGTTTGGATAATATGATCGTTGATCATGAAACGTTCTTCATCGTTTAACGTACCACGGCGTACTTTCAAATTGTGCAGTTCACCTTGGTTGTATTTAACTTCTCCGGGCTTAAGTACAAACGCTTCTTGCCATACATCGGCAGGGTTAAAGCCATTGTCCCAAGGTATTTTATGCTCCGGTTTGTCTGCAAGCAGAGGCTCCATGACAGGCAAACCCTTTTCCTGACTTGTTGGTTCCGTTCTCTCTTTCTCAACCGACTCTTTTTGGGTGTTAAATCTCTCTTTTTCAGACCAAGACAAACCCAATTGATCATCCAGTGTACGTTTCCATTGGCGTTTGGCTATTTGATCTAAGCGTTCTAGCTGCTCTTCCGTCATAGATTCGCCGCCAAGGTTACACTCAGCAACAAAGGCAAACTCCTCATCCAGTTCAGACAGGCTTTGTTCGAGTATTTTGAGTTGTTCTTCTTGTAGCGCACCGTTCGCCATCGCTTTCCAGTAGTCGGTTTCCGCTTGCTGTTTCAACAACTCAAAACGCATTCGCACTTCGTGGATTCGGTCGTAAATGGTTTCCAGTTTTGTTGCCTTGTCTACCACATATTCAGGCGTGGTCACCTTGCCGCAGTCATGAAGCCAAGCGGCGAGCATCAACTCTTCCCACTGTTTACTATCCAATGAGAATTGCGGGTAATAGCGGTCATCATCTATGGTTGCTTGAGTTAGCCATTTGGTGAGCTCAGGCACTCGTTGGCAATGCCCGCCCGTATAAGGTGACTTGGTATCAATCGCTGACGCAATCAGCTCAATAAAGGCATTAAGCATGTCTTTTTGTTGCTGCATTTGGTCGATGTTGTCTTTCGCTATTTCCGCAAAGCTGAGCAGCTCTCGTAAAAAGGCGTGCTTATCGGCCTGCATCTTGGTGATCGGTCTTTCATAGCCAATTGCCACAATCCCTACTAACAGCTTCTCTCGGTTTAATAGTGGAAACAGGTACAGATCTGAATTGAAGATCGAATCTTGGTAATAGTTGAGAACATTGTCTTTTCGGTTCAAATGGATCGTCTCACCGGACTTAAGCTGACACAGCAACCAAGGCGTGTGTTTGATGAAGTCATTGATGTCGGCTTTAAAAGGCAAAATGGCAAGGTTAGCTGCCGTATCAAACACGTCTTTCTCTTTGGACTGAGTGAAAAGTACAATGGTTTCTGCTTTGGTGATTAAATAGCTTTGATGGGCAATGTTCTTAGCTAAGATCGAAAACTCCTGATTCCCGGCCGTGTCTCTAAGTAGTGTAATCAGATCATGAAGTGTGTGTTCCATTAGCTCAATCGAGTGGGCAAGGTTAGCCACTTCTTGAATCATGCTTTTGGGATAATGAGTACGCCTGAAGTCAAATCGAGCGATGTTGTCGGTGAGTTGCATCAGAGTATTGAGTGGCTGAGACAGTCGATTCGCCACAAACCATACGATAGCGAAGCAGATGAACAACATCCCAATCGCGACCGCAACTTGCTTGTCTCGCATCGAGATAAGATCAGCGAGCAGCTCATTGTGTGGTGTCGCTTCTGCCAAGTATAAGGTGACATTTTGAGTCAGGTGAACTGGCGTTAGCGTTAATGCCCAAGTGTTTAAGTTGTACTCAACGTTCTTTAGATTGAGGTTAAACTTCTCTTCATCAGAGATAAGCGGCGCGATGACGGACGCTTTCAATGCTTCCATCTGTTCACGTTTGGGCACATTAAAGAAGCTTTGGTCTTGCTCACTGCCAGAGAGTTTCCCAGTCGTTTGGTTGTTCGTTTGCTCAGTTTTACTTGTGTCATCAGACTTGGGTATTGATAACTCAAGTTGATGTTGACCGAGAAGATTAAAATGTTGATCGAACAAGGCGAGTCGGGTTTGCGGAGAATAAGCTAATTCACTGATCTGAGAAGAGAGCGAACTCAACGTAAAATCGGCACCAACCACATGCTTGCCATCGGCAGAGCGCCTAGAGAGTGTAATGCCATTGGTTTGCAGGAAATAGAATAGATAGGGCTCAGAGAGTTGTATTGAGCCGTCAGGCTTTGCGTTACGAAACCAAGGACGAGTGGTGGGGTTGAACTTACTCTCTGCTTGTCTAGTACTGATCACTTGATGTGCGCCATCAAGGTAGGTAATAAAGTTTTCACCGTCTAGATTGGTGCTGCTGACCATCATGGTCGCTTTAGCGGGGGCGCTGTTTTCGGCTCGCTGTTTATTGGTGCTTAATGGGCGAAAGATTCTAAAGTCACCATCTTCAGAACCATAAAATAGAGCGACCAAATTGGTGTTTTGTTTGAAGATGATATCGACCGAAGCAAGCCAAGAGTCTTTTTCGACAGCGGAAGTTTGATGAGCAACAAACGGGCTCACCGCCATCACATTTAAGGTTGTGATGACCGGGGCAATGGCTTGTTTAAATACTGATTCCAGCTTGTCGCGATGCTCATTACTGATCTCGCGCACTGTGCCTAACAGCAACTCTTGAGAGTGCCGATAACTTATCGAAATCAATACCGCACCGACAAGTGTTGTCAAAATTAGGAAAAGGCTAGTGATGTGGATACTCAGCGGATATCGTCTTCTTCTCATCTAACACTCCAGTTTGTAGACTGGTTTAAGTATTGACGAACTTGGGTAGGTTGCAAAAAATTGGCGCAATTACCGAGTGTGTACGGTTCGACTTAGATAAGACCAAGCGTTGGCTGGTTCGCTTAGCGACGTATTCTTGTGTTGTGTAAATGAACCAGTAATAAACCTTTATGTTTGGGTGCTAATTGTCACTTTCAGCTGATAAACTGGTCGAATTGTTGCCATTAGGCACTCATTTTCTGAAGCATTCCTTTTCAGAAAAAAGGTGCAGGCACTCCTTACCTGAAAAAGATTCAGAGTTACTTTCTGAAAAACGTATTTGACCGAGCGAAGAGGGCATTGATTCATGGAACTCAAAGTAGATACTCACACCCACACATACGCAAGTGGTCATGCTTACAGCACATTGATCGAAAACGCCAAGTCGGCAAAGCAAAATGGTTTAGCCATGTTTTGTACTACCGACCATTCAGAATCAATGCCAGGCGCTCCACACTATTGGTTCTTCAGTAACCAACGTGTACTTCCTCGTTTTATCGAAGAGGTCGCCATCATTCGTGGTGTTGAGTCGAACATCATGAACACGCAAGGTGAAATCGATATTCATCCGAGCGTTGATAAGAATCTAGATTGGGTAATTGCCAGCTTCCACGAGCCCGTTTTTCGCCCATCGGATGTCGCTACCCATACAGAGGCTCTCGTGAATGTGATTAAGGGTGGTCGAATTGATGCGCTTGGTCACTTAGGCAATCCTAATTTTGATTTCGATTTCGAAGCCGTTATTCAATGTGCGGTTGAGAACAACGTGGCGATTGAAATCAACAACACCACACTCAAAGGCAATAGCCGGGTTGGCAGTGTTGACCGCTGCTATGAGATTGCAAGAATAGCGAAAGCGAAGGGTGCATTTATTACAACAGGCAGCGATGCGCATTTCTGTTTAGATGTCGGTGGCTTAGACTTAGTCGCAGCATTGTTAGATGAAGTGGGCGTAGATTCGAGTAAAGTGATTACCCATTCGCCAAAGCAATTCCTAGCCTTTTTAGCCTTGCGTGGTCGTAATGAAATCCCAGAATATTCAGATCTTGTTTAAGAGAATGTCGGCGGGTTTGCATTTCGACACAATCAATTTTTGTGCCTGACAGATTTTTGTATACACTAGCCGAAAATAATAAAGTCGAAGTGCCACAGTAATGATGGCTCTAACTTCAAAGACACTGCTTCACTTGGAGAAACAATGAAAACTCGCTCAATCCTTTTATCTGGCTTAATTGCTGCGTCAGTATTGTCTGGTAACGCATTTGCCAATGTAGACCTTAAGAAAAACATGCAAGAAATGAAGCTTGCGTTCAAACAAGCGGCAGAAGCTCAAAGTATTGAAGAGATGCAAAAGCCTATTGTTCGTTTAGATACGCTAGTGGCAGAGCTGAAAACGGGTGTTTACCCAGTCGAGAAAGAAGACAACTTCATGGAAGGCTTCAAAAAGATCAGTGCATCACTGGATAGCATTGAACAGAAGCTAGACCAAGGTGACTTAGCATCGGCACAGCAAGAACTTCGTACTATTGACGGCCTTCGTGAAGAGTACCATGAGAAGCGTAACCCAAGCATCTGGAGCAAGATCTTCGGTTAATTTGTTAATCATGAGTTTGCTAGATAGGTAGCAAAGAGCAAAACCTCTAGATTCGATTTCTAAAACGCCGCCTTACATTCCCCTCCTTAGAGGAAGGTGTAAGGCGGCGTTTTTTATTGTCTCTTTTATTGAAAGCCTGCTGTAAAGAGTTGAGTATTACTTTCTTAGCTTTAGTGTTGTAACCAGTATTTAACGAAAAAGAGTGTGCGTTAGCTTCAATTTTTTAACTTGCTGTTAATCTTTACGTTTACCTAAATTCCAAGTCCCTCATAATAAGGGAAATTTATAAAGACTTGGAATAATGCGCCGAACCTCGTTCAACTTCTCCATGTTACTTGCAACAGCATTAAGCTGGGCGCTAGTGACATTAATGCCTGTTATCAATGCTCATGGTAATAGTGCGGGAGTATGGGCGTCGTTATGTACGGTCAATGGCTTTGAATTGGTTCAAATCGAAGAAGGTGAACCTAATACTCATAAAGGAAAGCCGTGTCCGTTTAGCCATTTTTCCACGTTTCACCAAGATGAACTTCCCACTACACTACTGACAACTCGACTGAGTTCTATTGTCTCCGACAGCTACGCTTTTTTGGCTCTAAGCGAACGCTACACGAGGCAAGCCCCACGCGGCCCTCCCTTTGTTATTGCTTAAACCTAACCCATTAAAATAATTAAAAAATAAAGTATTAAGTAAAGTTAAACATGCTCAAGTTACTTTCTGATTTTTCGGAAGGTACGTTTGCGTGTGTCAAAGGAAATTATAATGTTGAGAAATGAATCTCAAACCCCTGCGAAAGCACAAGCTATTTCGCAGTCTAAAAGCAGTGCAACAACCGGTTCGGAAACCAATATAAAAAGAAAAGACCGCAATAAAACTCTCTACTTCCTTACGTGGCGCTGGCACTTCTATGCTGGGCTATTCGTTATCCCATTCATGTTGATGTTGAGTATTACTGGTTTGGTGATGCTGTTTGATGATGAAATCGAGTTAGCTTTTCATCACGATGTGATCGAGATTGTTGCATCGGGCGACCCAATTAAAGTGTCACAACAGTTAACTGCAGTGCAGAATCAATACCCACAAGGTACGGTGACACAGTTTGTACCTAGCAAAGTCCCTGATCTGGCTAACCGATTTTCAGTATCACTTGAAGATGGCACTTCCGTTTTCGCCACGGTGAATCAATACACTGGCGAAGTGGTAGGAGAAATCCCCCGCAGCGACAGTCTGTATCAACTGGCGAATGACATTCACGGTACTTTGTTGATTGGTGATTGGGGTGATTATCTAATTGAAGTCGCAATAAGCTTGTCTATTCTGTTGCTCATCAGTGGTATTTACTTATGGTTACCGAGAGATAACGCGAGCCGCGCTGGTTTTCTTAAGCTTCGATTTGGTTCAGGAACGCGTGTTTTAATGCGTGATCTGCATGCGAACATCGGTGGAACACTGTCATTCATTCTTCTGTTATTTATTCTATCAGGATTATCATGGACAGGTTTTTGGGGCGGTAAGCTAGTGCAAGCATGGAGTACTTTTCCTGCTCAAATGTGGGACGACATTCCTCTGTCTAACGAAACGCATGCTTCTTTAAATCACGGGTCTGAAGAGGAAATGCCTTGGAACCTAGAGCAAACGCCACTGCCTTTGTCTCAAGATAAGCCAGCAGAACACGTCCACCAAGTAGAAGAAGCATCTGAAGCTCATGATCATTCTAAGATGGGCGAGGATCATTCTCAGCATGTATTATCTGCGAGTAATTTCTCGATTGATGATGTGATAGCAAAAGCTCAATCTCTTGGTTTTACGCAATATAAAGTCAATTTCCCGAGATCAGAAACGGGCGTCTACACGGTCACAGCCAATACCATGGGCGGTGACATCATCGATCCAACGCAGGATCGTACGACACACCTCGACCAATATTCAGGTCGTATTCTTGGTGAGGTGACATGGCAAGATTATAACTTCATTGCCAAGACTTTAGCTGTGGGTATTTCATTGCATCAAGGTGACATCAGCATCATCAATAAGCTTCTAAATACCTTGTTTTGCTTGGCGTTCATTGTTGTGTCTGTGACTGGCGCTATGATGTGGTGGATGCGTAGACCTTCAGGACAAAGAAAGCTTGGTACGCCACCGAAGTTTGGTGATGCAGGGCTTTGGAAGGCAGGCTTGGTGACGGTCGTGGTTATTTCAGTACTGTTTCCGCTTGCGGGAGCAACGATCGTGACAGCAATGCTATTGGATTGGTTACTGTTTTCACGCGTTGAGAAATTCAAGACCGTATTGAGTTAATTGACATGCAAACGGACTTTCTCTACTTGAGAAGGTCCGTTTTATTAATCAGATGAGCTCTTCTTCTGTGAGGAAGACTTTTAGACTTGATTCAGCTCTAGATCTGATAAAGCTTTAGATCTGATACAGCTCTAGCGGCAGGCCGTCTGGGTCTGCGAAAAACGTAAATGATTTCCCCGTAAATTCATCAACTCGAATCGGTTCGACTTCAATGCCTTGTTCTTCCAAGTAGCTTTTGACATGTTGAACGTCATCAACACAAAAGGCCAAATGTCTCAGCCCTTGAGCTTCCGGAAAGCTTGGTCTTTCTGGTGCGTTAGGGAAGCTGAATAGTTCTATCTGAGCACCATTAGGTAGCGCTAAATCAAGCTTGTACGACTGGCGAGCCTCACGATAATTCTCTGCAATGATCTCAAGTTTTAAAATCTCAGTGTAAAAGTGTTTCGACAATTCGTAGTCTGAACAGATTATGGCCGCGTGGTGTATTCCTTTCAGCATCAGTTTATTTCTCCTGCCAACTTGTCACCTAAGTGCTCCATGGCGTAATCAATGAATACACGCAATCGAGCGGGCATGTACTTGGTTTGAGCAAACTGCATCGCAATCGCACCATGGTAATTACTCTTGATGGTCCAATCTTCCAACACTTGTACTACAGACCCTTCAGCCAACGCATCTTGAATCACGAAGTCATGGAAAATACCGACGCCTAGACCTTCTTTTACACCTTTTAGTCGCATCTGCGAGTGGTTAACTGCGTAACGTCCAGTTACGGGTACCGTGTGAAATTCATCATCTTTAAGAAAATCCCAAATGTGATCTTTGTCTGTCTCTGCAAGATACAAACAGTCGTGTTCAGACAGTTCGGTCGGGTGGTGAGGAATCCCTTTGGCATCTAAATAGTCAGGGCTTGCACACAACACTAGGTTTGTTTTTCCTAACTCTTTCAATACTAAGCTTTCGTCGGGCTTATCGGTCAGGCGGAAAGCAATGTCGATGCCTTGACGTAAAATATCGATGTCACCATCGGCCGCTCTTAACTTAAGTTGGATTTCTGGATACTGATTTAAAAATGGGACAACGAAAGGCTGCAAGACCGAATTCAAGAATGCTTCAGGCGCCGCTACCGTTATCGAGCCAGCAGGTTCGGTATGATCGGAGGTAGACAGTTCAACGGCTTGTTGAGCTGCGTTGATCATAACCACACTCTGGTCGTAAACCAATTGACCCGCTTGCGTGATGATAAGGGTACGAGTGGTTCGTTCAAACAGTTTCACTGACAGCGCTTTTTCCAAGCGAGTGATGAGCTTACTCAAGGCTGACGGTGTCACACCTAACTGTTTTGCTGCAGCCGTAAAACTACCTTCGTTAACCACCAAAATGAACGAGGCGAGATCCGGAAGCAGGGCGATGAGTTTTGGGTTAATCATAAGTATCCAGTTAAGCGAGTTTCAACGATGAACTTAATGGTAATTGTGAGCGATTTACTTTGATTTGTGAATCAATTTCATTAATTAACTGACGTGGTAAGGCGATGTTGAAGGCTTCATTTATTAACGAGCTTAAGTGAACTACACTGATAAAAAAGCTAGGTAAGTGACCGATGAATAAAGAGAATTTTTCAGAAGAGTTAAAAAGGCTCCGCGAAGCAACCTCAATTTCTCAAGAAGAATTTGCAGAGTTACTTTCCCATTCTCATCGAGCATTTTCCGGTGTTAATCAGGTGATGGTGAGCCAGTGGGAAAGGGCAAAGACACAGCCTAGTTTTGTTCGTCGCCTTGGTATCGCGAGCTTCTTTCAGGTGGAGTATGACTTTTCAGTGGAAGAGATGGTTCAAGTCAAAGCTGCAACCAAGAATATGGAACGTCCGTTTAGTGCCGAGATTGGTTACGACTATGAGGTTACCAGCGTAGAGTCATACAACATGGGTTCGCTTCCAGCGAAAAGGCTTAAGTCGATTCAAGGTATGCATCTTAAAACTTATGGCAAAGACTTTATCGAGGTTGCTCAGTATCTCGGCGTGAGAAAAGAAGGTATGCAGGTGCTTTGCTTCTTGTTCGAGGGCGTCATTATTGGCCATGTGGTTTACGACGGCCTCAGCAAAATGCTTTGCAGTGTTGGTGCGGTCAGCGTTGTGATCCGACGTAAGATTTTCGATTACATGGCAGATAATTTGGCTGGCACTGAATTTCGTTTTCCGACTCTTGACCCTGCAATGTCTCAGTTTCTTTATGATCTCTACTTAGAGCCGTACATGAGCAAACTTGGCATGCCATTTTTCAAGGCTGATATAAAGAAAGTGGTGAAAAATCCCTTTTCTCAGAATATCCAAAACAAGCACGATATCTATTTCAAGTACATCCGTTACCATGACCTAAAACAGAAGAAAAAAAGCGTTGAGTTTGTTTTAAGCTAGCCTACTCCTTAGTGGAACAGAGTCATTACATGACCAGTCTAAGATCGGTCAACGGAAGTGGCTTCGAGTATAGGAAACCCTGACAGCGATCGAAGCCAAGCTGGTGGACACGTTGATGTGTATCTACATCTTCAACACCTTCTGCTACGGTTTGAATTCCAGACGCTTTGCAGTAAGCCAAAGTTTGCTGGATTAGTTCAGAGCGAGAGCTGTCTTCGCTATTTACAATCGACTTATCAAATTTCACTTCATCGACATCAAGGCTCATCACCTTATTCATATCTGAATGGTCAATGCCAAAGTCGTCGATTGAGATTTTAATGCCAAAAGATTGAAAGCGTTTTATCTGCTCACAAAGTTGGTCATCCAACTGATCGTTTTCGCTCAGTTCAAAAGTAAGCTGCTTTGCTTTGAACGACGTATTCCAAAGTAATTCACGAACCTTTTCTACGTTATCAGGGTTAGCCAACACCTTCTTGCTGATATTAACCGCCAAGTTCAAGTGAGATGAGAGAGATTTTACCTCTGTCAGTGATTGCTCAAGAACACTAAAGAAGATCTCTTCTTCATAACCCAATGCAAACGCACGATCGATAAACACACCTGGAGAAAAAATGCCTTCCTCTGGGATATCTAGGCGAAACAGAGCTTCAACCCCAGTCACTTTCTCTACACTCGATTCTACTTTTGGCTGATAAAAGCAGGTGTGCCAGTCGTTTTCAAAGGCTTCTTGTATGATGTGGTCTGATAGGTTCATGTGTTTGTCTCTCATTTGCATAGCGGCGTAACGGTCGAACATTCTGAGAGAAACCTAAATTCATCACTATATCGTTCTGAGATGAAAAATTGATATTTGATATGAAAGCGAAATTAGACCGGAATGGAGGGTGATTTGTCGTTAAAAAGAACAAGTAAGACACGTTTATGTGCCCTGTGTCACTGGGATGAACCATTATTAGTGCCTGTGATTCATTAATGTTTTTCCAACTAAAGGGATAATCGAAACAGGGATGTTCAACTAGAATATAGGCATAAGTTTTACAGTGTAAATGATCGTTTTGAGATCGTTTATATCCCGACATAAAGCGGCGCGTGATGCTGCTGAATAATAATTAGGAAGGAATGAACAATGTCTTCTGCATTTTACCAACAGATTCAAACTCAAATCGAAGAAGTTAAAGAAGAAGGTCTTTACAAGTCTGAGCGCATTATTACTTCTGCACAAAAAGCAGCGGTTTCTATCTCGACTGGTGAAGAAGTACTAAACTTCTGTGCAAACAACTACTTAGGTCTTGCTAACCACCCAGCTCTTATCGAAGCAGCTAAAGATGGTATGGATCAGCACGGTTTTGGTATGGCTTCAGTACGTTTCATCTGTGGTACTCAAGATTCTCACAAAGAACTAGAGCAAAAGCTTTCTACTTTCCTAGGTAAAGAAGACACTATCCTTTACACGTCTTGTTTTGATGCAAACGCTGGTTTGTTTGAAACAATTCTAGGTAAAGAGGACGCAATCATCTCTGACGCACTAAACCACGCATCTATCATCGATGGCGTTCGTCTGTGTAAAGCAATGCGTTTCCGTTACTCGAACAACAACATGGAAGAGCTAGAGCAGCAACTTATTGCTGCTAAAGAAGCTGGCGCTCGTCACACACTAATCGTAACTGACGGTGTGTTCTCAATGGACGGCGTAGTGGCTAACCTTCCTGCTATCTGTGACCTTGCAGACAAGTACGATGCACTAGTAATGGTTGATGACTCTCACGCAGTGGGCTTCATGGGCGAAAACGGCGCAGGTACTCACGAGTTCCACAACGTTGTAGATCGTATCGATATCATCACTGGTACTCTTGGTAAAGCAATGGGTGGCGCTTCAGGCGGTTACACTTCTGGTAAGAAAGAAGTGATCGACTGGCTACGTCAGCGTTCTCGTCCATACCTATTCTCTAACTCTGTTGCACCTGCAATAGTATCTGCGTCTATCCGCGTTCTAGATCTTCTAGCGGAATCTGGCGACCTACGTACTCAACTATGGGAAAACTCTGCTCACTTCCGTACTCGCATGGAAGAAGCTGGTTTCACTATGGGTGGTGCTGACCACGCAATCATCCCAATCATGCTGGGTGATGCAAAAGTAGCGGCTGAGTTCGCAGAGCGCGCACTAGAGAAAGGCATCTACGTTGTAGGTTTCTCTTTCCCAGTAGTACCAAAAGGCCAAGCTCGTATCCGTACGCAAATGTCTGCTGCACACTCTCGTGAGCAACTGGATCGCGCAATCGATGCGTTCATCCAAGTTGGTAAAGACATGGCTATCATCTAATTTTAAAGGGATGCCTTTTGCGTCCTTTGATTAGATAGAACAACACCCAATAGAACATATAGATTTTTGATTCTCGCCTTACAGTTAGGCGAGATGAACTAGGTAACATTATGAAAATTAAAGCACTTTCTAAGCTTAAGCCTGAAGAAGGCATCTGGATGACCGAGGTTGAAAAACCTGAAATGGGTCATAATGATCTTCTTATCCGTATTAAGAAAACTGCAATTTGTGGTACTGACGTACATATCTACAACTGGGATGAATGGTCACAAAACACAATTCCAGTACCTATGGTAGTAGGTCACGAATACGTGGGTGAAGTTGTTGGCATCGGCCAAGAAGTTCGTGGTTTTGAAATCGGCGACCGTGTATCTGGCGAAGGTCACATCACATGTGGTCACTGTCGTAACTGTCGTGGCGGCCGTACTCACCTTTGTCGTAACACAACAGGTGTTGGTGTAAACCGCACTGGTGCGTTCTCTGAGTTCCTTGTGATCCCTGCGTTCAACGCATTTAAGATCCCTGCAGAAATCTCTGACGATCTAGCTTCAATCTTTGACCCGTTTGGTAACGCAGTACACACCGCGCTTTCTTTCGACCTAGTAGGCGAAGACGTGCTAATTACTGGCGCTGGCCCAATCGGTATCATGGCTGCAGCTGTTGCTAAGCACGTTGGTGCTCGTCACGTTGTAATCACTGATGTAAACGAATACCGCCTAGATCTTGCTAAGAAAATGGGTGTGACTCGTGCAGTAAACGTGATGGAAGAGAAGCTTGAAGACGTAATGTCTGATCTTGGCATGACTGAAGGCTTCGATGTAGGCCTAGAAATGTCTGGTAACCCATCTGCGTTCAACAGCATGCTGACTAACATGAACCACGGCGGTAAGATCTCTCTACTAGGTATTCCACCATCAGATATGGCAGTAGACTGGAACCAAGTAATCTTTAAAGGCTTGGTTATCAAAGGTATCTACGGTCGTGAGATGTTCGAAACTTGGTACAAGATGGCTTCATTGATTCAATCTGGCCTAGATCTAACACCAATCATTACTCACCACTACAAAGTGGACGACTTCCAGAAAGGCTTCGACATGATGCGCTCTGGTATGTCTGGTAAAGTAATTCTTGATTGGGAATAAGCAAAAGGAGTAAACACTCCCGAGCTTCCTGACTAATTGAAAATGCCTCAAAGCGATTTGGGGCATTTTTGTATCCAAATTCTACCTAGGATTAACTTATCTCTCTGTCACTTAATGGCCATTTTACTGCCCAGTAATCTCTAAAATACTCAATAAGCAGTTACATCTTATTGTTTTACTATTGAAGAGAGGGCTCATGGCTTGTAAACCACTTGCACTGATAATAACTGGACTATTATTAACGCCGAATTTTGCTAGCGCTAAGGTCGACATTTCTAAATCTGAAAGCGATCAAGCGGCAGAACAGGCAGCAAAGGAACTTGCAAACCCAAATACAGCTTACGCTAGCCTCAATCTAAAACTCCAGTATTCAGGTGGTTACGATGGTGGAGGAGATGCTTTCGCGACCGTATTACAGCCGACATTGCCGTTCCCCATGGATAATGGTGACAAAGTGATCTTCCGCCCGGCTATCTCTTATGTACAGAACGATTTCCATGTGGACACACCAGCAAGCTCGCAGCACATGGATCAGTCTGGCGTTACAGACATCTCATTTGATTTAGCTTATGCGCCTAAAATGGAGGGCGGTACTATTGTCGCTTTCGGTCTCTTTGCTTCTTTGCCGACGGGCAGTAGTGACTTGACGGCGGACCAGTTTGCTGTCGGGCCAGAGTTTATGGTCGGGAAGGCGAGTAGCGAGCGAGTTGTCGGTATGTTTCCAAATCACTTGTATGGTGTTTCTGGAGACGGAGCCAACCATTCTGATACTCGAATCAACAAGACATCGACACAAGTGTTTTGGGTAGAGATATTAGGTGGTGGTTGGACGGTTGGCTCTGCGCCGACATTCACCTATGATTGGAATAAGGATCAGGCGGAAATTCCGTTAAACATCAGTGTTAGTAAAACAACGGTTCTGAATGGACGCCCTTGGAAGTTTGGCATTGAAGCGAACTATTACCTTGAGAAAGACGAAAAAACGCGTCCAGATTTTATGTTGAGCTTTAATATCAGCCCTGTGGTGGAAAATAAATTGGCGTCTTTATTTGACTAGTTGTATTTCCCTTATGATATTAAATAGGCTAAAGCTTGATATTAATTGGGATAGCTTTAGCCAATTAGCTGAATATGTCACTCCAACATATATTGAATGAAGCGTAGATAAAATAACCAAAGATGAGTATTAAAAATAACCAAACACCAATGTCTTTTTTAAATTTATCAAGGATATTTCTCATTCTGTATATTCCTCGTAACTTAAACTCACTAAAAATTTGGTTTTCTACCAACTGGATTTGGTCTACATTTTCGGTTTTTAATAAACAGCGCTAATGGCGAGTTAGTGACAATCTCTTGCCTTGCTTCTTCTATCTCTTTGAGTTGTTTACAGTGAGCAAATTGAAACGGGTTACAGTAGCTTTTCTTGGTGTAGCCAAATACATTGGTGTGGTAACAGATAAACCATTCGTCACTGCTAAAGCTAGATACAACGATACCCATGTCGTAAAACTCTAACAGCCCATTCGCATCAATGTTTATGCTTTGCGCTCTGATTCGATAATCTAGGTACTGACCTTTAACTAGCTTTGTCGATTTTACTTTCCAATTCTTCATCTCTACTCCTAGAGGAAAATGTTCTTTGTGGGAGTGTTCGGTTCTTTGAGATAAGTCATTTGGGATAACTTTATTCTATAACCATTCATATATTTATTGTTATACGGTTTCGGAGTATGGCGACTTTCAATCTTGCAGGACTTGGCTTGTCGCCATACTTTCCTTTTCGTGGGGTTCTATCTCTAAATTTCGTTTTCTCTATGAGGGTAGATGCTAAACACATACGGCTTGCTGCGCAATATGGCAGATGTATGTATAAATTTAACCGATGTTAAATTTCTTTGAATGTTAACAATGCAAAGACAGCTGAAAAAAGTAATTAATCGAGTGTGGTTTAGGAAGGAAGTAGAAATAGTCGTTTAATAAGCTCTAATAATTAAATGTCGGTATGATCTTAAGTTTTAGTTCCTGTTTCATTACCTCTTTATAACGCGCATAAAAAATCCGACATTGGCGAACCAATATCGGATTTCAAATTCAGCAGATTGTTGGCGCTAGTCGTATTAACCAGCAGCAACCTGCATGATGAGACCACAGATGTAAGCGCCGTATGTACCGAGAGCGTAACCCAATACCGCCATTAGGATACCTACTGGTGCTAATGCTGGGTGGAATACAGCCGCGACGATAGGTGCCGATGCAGCACCGCCTACGTTAGCTTGGCTACCTACAGCCATGAAGAACAATGGTGCACGAATTAGCTTCGCCATTACAATCATCAGAAGGGCATGAATAGTTAACCATGTAATACCAATGAAGAAGTAACCTGGGTTGTCTAAGATAGCTGTCACATCCATTTGCATACCGATAGTTGCAACTAGGATGTAGATGAATGCTGAACCGACTTTTGACGCGCCGCTGTGCTCAAGGCTGCGTGTAGATTTGAAGCATGAAGCGATCAGCGCGAACGTTGTTACCATTACGATCAGCCAGAAGAAGCCGGATGTTAGGCTGTATTTCGCAAGTTCCGGCGCATTGGTTGAGATCCACGGTGCAATCATGTCACTGAATAAGTGAGCCAACCCGGTTAAACCAAAGGCAATTGCCGTGATCTTCATGAGATCGGTTGTGGTTGTTGGGCGAGCGTTCTCTTCTTGGTATTTAGATACCGTCTCTTTTAGCTCTTCGATAGATGATGTGTCTGCTTTTAACCATGCATCAATCTTCTTCTGGCGACCTGCCATGATAAGTAACACGGCCATCCAAATGTTCGCACAGATAACATCAACCGTAATCATTGCAGAGAAGAGTTGATCATCAACCTCGAACACTTCTTTCATTGCTGCTTGGTTCGCACCGCCGCCGATCCAAGAACCAGCCACAGTTGTAAGGCCACGCCATACATCGCCAGATACGAGGTCAGGGTTAACTTGGTCGATAATCAGAATCGCCAAAGGGCCACCAATGATGATGCCGACAGTACCCGTTAGGAACATGATGACGGCTTTTGAGCCAAGGCCGAAGATTTTGCGTAAGTCAGCTGAGATGATCAGTAGAACGAGTGCGCTTGGTAATAGGTAACGACTTGCAACAAAGTACAGCTTTGAGTTTGATGCGTCGATGATGCCTAGGCTGTTCAATAGAGAAGGAACAAAGTAACAGAGCAATAGACCCGGAACGAACGAGTAGAATTTTTTCAGTGCGCTATTTTGGCTACTTTCCGTGATAAAAACACCGCCAAGAATAACAGCTAACATGCCCATTATTACAGCATCATTAGTAATCATTATTATATCTCCTTTAAGGTGAGCGCAAAGGTCTCACTTTTTGAATTGCAGGACTATACCGACAACCGCCATTCGTTACAAATTGTAACGATAGACATACTTTGAAATGTTTATGTTAATTTTGATGGTTTGAATTTGTGAATGTCGTGCGTTATTTATTTGATTGATGAATGGGTTTGTTGGGGCTTTTGCGGCGCATTTCGATATATGCAATGTAATTCAAGCCTTAGAGAGTGGTCGCTATGAATTGGGTGGGTGCTTGAAAGGCAGGAATGAGTGCATATATAGCCATGTTTATGGTGTGGTTTATGTAGGGTTGGAATGTTTCAATAATGTAAAAATTGAATCCACTTTTGCAATGTGGTCAGAAATTAAAAATTTTAGCTAGATCACACAAATCTCTCGGATTACGAGTTTCAGCACCTGATACTTATGCTCATTTGAGGTTTGTAGGGGGTAAATGAAAGAAAAAGCGGCTTAAATAGCCGCTTTGATGGTTGAATTGCATGGTTATCTAGAGCTGAAGTCTAGATTCTGCTTAAGACTCTTCTTCCTCAAAGCCATCTGCATAGCCTTTTGGTGGCGGTGTCCAACCACGCTCAGAGCGAGAGTGTTTGTCTGAACGGTCTTTTTTCATGTCTTCTTTCATTGCTTCTTCAAGGTGAATGAAGATTTGTCGGTAGTTGTTGTCGTAGCGTGGATTCTCTTCCGCTTCAGACCAAGCTTGGTAAAGTTTCTCAGACTTACGACTCTCAACGCGTTGATACGTCGATTTTTGCTGCTCGACGAAGAATGGGTGATGACCTAAAGAGCGCAAGGCTTGTGCGCCCATTTCAAGAGCAGAATGGTAGGTCTCTGATTCCACGAAGTCTGCACCTGCTTCTCGTAAGCGATAACTATGACCACGGTCGAATGCGCGGGCTAAGATTTTCACTTTAGGGTAGGTGTGTTTAACGTACTTCACTAACTCAACGCTTGAGTCTTGGTTATCGATTGCTACCACTAGCATCGCGGCTTCTTCGATTCCGGCGGTATGCAATAAGTCGTGACGAGTCGCATCACCAAAGTAAGATTTGATATTGATAGAGCGCAGTAAGTCTACTTGGTTCGCTTGGTGATCCAGAACCACAGTATTGACATCGTTCGACACCAGCAAGCGGTTAACGATTTGACCGAATCGACCAATGCCCGCAATGATAACGGTACCTTTCTCTTCGATGGTATCTTCTTCGCGGTCGTTAGATTTTTGTTCGTAACGAGGAAGAATCACTTTATCAAACAGAATGAACAGCCCTGGTGTTAGGAACATTGAAAGTGCCACAACCAGCGACAGTGTTTGGACGATGTCAGCAGGTAATACGTGGTTTTGAGCTGAGAAGCTTAGTAGTACAAAACCAAACTCACCGGCTTGCGCCAAGCTCAGTGTAAACAGCCAACGGTCACTGTTTTTGATTTTGAAGATCAATGCCAACGTAAATAGCACCAAGGCTTTAAGAAGCATAACGCCAAGAGTGAGGCCAATGATCAAACCAAAGTCGTTGAATAGAACATCAAAGTTGATGCCAGCACCTACGGTGATGAAGAACAAGCCAAGTAGCAGCCCTTTAAACGGGTCGATATTAGACTCAAGTTCGTGGCGGAATTCACTGTTCGCTAAAACCACACCCGCAAGGAAGGTACCTAAAGCCGGTGATAGGCCGACTAGGCTCATCAGTGCAGCAATACCAATCACCAACATCAGTGCGGTTGCAGTAAAGATTTCACGCAGGCCTGAGCTTGCCACGAAGCGGAACAGTGGACGACTCAAGAAGTGTCCGCCGACCACAACAATCGCAATAGATGCCGTGATCACAAGGCCATAAGCCCAACCCGGTAGGCCAGCAACAAGGCTTAACTCTTCATGGTGATCAGAAGCCGAAGCGACCGCGCTTTGTGCAGCTTCGATTAATTCTGGCAAGGCTAGTAGAGGGATAAATGCCAACATAGGGATGACGGCAATATCTTGGAACAGTAGGACTGAGAAAGCGTTCTTGCCGCCTTCTGTTTTGGATAGCCCTTTTTCGTTAAAGGTTTGGAGAACAATCGCGGTAGATGACAGTGCGAAGATCAAACCGATAGTCAGCGCAATGGTCCAAGGCTGTCCGAAGAAAAGGGCGATACCCATTACAATTGCGGTCGTGCCACCAACTTGCAGGCCACCCAGCCCCATCAGTCGGTTCCTCATTGCCCAAAGCATCTTAGGTTCAAGCTCAAGACCGACTAAGAACAGCATCATAACCACACCGAACTCGGCAAAGTGTTGGATAGTTGTGGTCTCTTCACCGACCAGACCAATAATTGGGCCAATCACAACACCAGCAATGAGGTAACCCAATACAGAACCAAGGCCAAGTCTTTTGGCAATAGGCACGGCAATAACTGCTGCGACTAAGTAGATAAACGCTTGTAGAAAATATCCCGTCATTACTTAACCTCTGCCATTAGTTCTTCAACGTAGTGGTTTAGCTTTTCTGCCTTACTGGCTTTTTTGATATTGATCTCGCCAGCAACCAACGCCTCTAACAGTACTTTATAGCTATCGACATGCTCTTGAATGCGGTTCTCTTCCAACGCGGTACGCGAGCCAAATAACGCAAAGGGCGCGAGGTAGTTCATCCCACATAGAGAAGCGGTTTGTTCGATTGGGTGAAGCAGTTCTCGAATCGTGAAATGGTTGTAACCATCACTTTGGTAGGCGTCTTTTTTGCCACCTGCAGTAATGCTACATAACAATTTCTTGCCTTGTAGTTCGTTGCCGTCGGTGCCGTAAGCGAAGCCGTATTCTAGAACGAGATCTTGCCACTCTTTAAGAATTGCCGGTGTTGAGTACCAATATAGTGGGAACTGAAAAATGATGATGTCATGGTCTAACAGGCGTTTCTGTTCTCGGTCGATGTTGATTTTAAATGTTGGGTATTCAGCGTAGAGATCGACGCAGGTAACACCGTCAACGCGTTTGGCTTGTTCAAATAAGGGTTTGTTTGCTTCAGAACGATGTTGAGAAGGGTGGGCGAATAGCACCAAGACTCGATTTTTCGACATATAGCCCTCTTTGTCCATTAACGAATAATATTTATTGGAATTATAGTTATACAATAATAGAAGAATGGTTGAACAACAACGAATTAGCCCATACTTCTTTGTTTAGATACGTGTGCTTTTTTGCGTTTAATTCTATAAGACACCAGTCATTTTGTGTCTTACAGGCGCAACTAGCCGATGACTGAGTAAAACTAATTATTCACGAATAGTAAAAGCGAATATGGGGATTTTATGTCACCGTTGGTGGGTAACGTAAATAATCCAATAACCCTACATAGAACGATAATGTATAAAGGAAAAAACTATGAGCATGGACTTGCGTCAACAATGTGATTTGTTGCTTTCCGGTCATCTAGAACCGACACCAGCACAAACATTCGCTCAGATGGCTGAATGGTGTGAAACACACAATGTGAGCCATGATAGCTATGGTGATGGCGAGTTTATCGAGAGCTTTGAAAACAAGGTCGCGGAGCTGCTTGGTTATGAAGCTGCCGTGTTTGTGATCACTGGCACCATGAACCAACCCACAGCATTAGAAATTGCCTGCCAAGAGAAAAGAAACCCACTAGTAGCGATGCATGAGTCGAGTCATATCATGCGCCATGAACGCCAAGGGTATCAGCTCCAAAATCGTTTCAACGTGCTTCCAGTCGGCAACGTATTTCGCACTTGGAATGTTGATGACTTAAAGGCGTGGCCTGATGAGATCGCAGCCGCTCTGTATGAGTTGCCGATGCGCGAAATTGGCGGCCAATTACCAGAATGGGAAGAGCTTGAAGCTATCAAGCAATACTGCAAAGAACAATCGATTCATCTTCATATGGATGGTGCACGTTTGTGGGAGTGCGGCGCGTATTACCAGAAGCCATACAGCGAGATTGCTCAGGGCTTCGATAGTGCTTATGTTTCGCTGTATAAAGGTCTCAATGGCCTTGGTGGTTCGTTATTGTTGGGCGATAAAGCGTTTGTCGCGAAAGCATCGGCGTGGATGAAGCGTCAAGGTGGTAATGTTTATCACCGAACGCCTTATGTGGTTTCAGCGGCAATGCAGTTTGATGAACGACTAGAACTGATGCCAGCTTTATACGAACGCACCAAACAGGTTTATCAAATCCTACAAGATTACCCTCAGTTCACGGTTAACCCGCAGCAACCGCAGGTGAACATGCTTCACCTCTATTTACCTGTGAGCTACGAAGACGGCATTATTGTGAGGGATAACATCGCGAAGAAACACAAGGTTTGGATAGGAAACCCAGCAATCAGCGAACTGCCAAATCAATGTAAAATTGAATGGTATGTAGGTGATAACTTGCTGAATCTGCCTGATCATGAGCTGATCGACATTCTTGATTTTATTAACGAAGAGCTGATTTGATTAACGAAGAGTTAATTTGATTGCGGAAGAGTTGAGTTGATTACAAAAGAGTTGACTGCTGAAGAACTGATCTAATGGAAATGGATACAGGAAATCGGTCCGGTATCCATTTATGCAGCTAGGATGACAGGCTCTGTTACATATACTGGTTGATGTACACATCAACTAAGAACATGAATACTGGAACCGTGCTGAGAAGTCCGAAGAAGACGATTGGCACCCAGTTTTTGATTTTCTTTTTAGGTTGCTCAGTGTTATTCATAAATTCGGCCTTAAATTCGTTGTTGAGTCTGTTTAGCTTTTTGGTACTAAAAATCTAAGTGTATGGTATCAAATAAATGGGTTTAGCCCTATGTAGATTTAGAGAACCGTGGTGTATATCAATCACATAAAATGTAAGTGATTCATAAACGGTTCATAAAGGTTCAACAATAATGAACCTATTAGAACAAGCATTGCCTTACTCGGCATATAAAATAAACAGCATTCAAAGATTTGGAGAATACAGAATGAAAACAATAGGAAACATCATTTGGTTTCTGTTCGGTGGCGTATTTATGGGACTGGCTTGGTGGTTCTTCGGACTGCTCGCATTCCTAACCATCGTTGGTATTCCATGGGGTAGAGCGTGTTTTGTTATGGGTAACTTCTCATTCTTCCCATTTGGTCAGGAAGCGATTTCGCGTGACGAGCTAACCAATGAAATGGACATCGGCACGAGCCCGCTAGGTGTGATTGGTAACGTTATTTGGTTCTTATTTGCGGGGATCTGGCTTGCGATTGGTCACATCATGTCAGCTGTGGCGTGTTTCATTACCATCATCGGTATCCCGTTCGCGATTCAACACCTTAAATTAGCGGTTATCTCGCTGGCGCCAATCGGTAAGACGGTTGTCGATAAACGTGAAGCAGAAGCGGCGCGAGTAAGAAATTACAAAGGTTAAGATTACACTTTCAGCCTGATTGAACTGAAAAGCACATCGCATGATGTGCTTTTTTATGCCTCTGTTCTTATCTCTCGATGCTCATATCCTAAACACTAACTATGCGTTGTTGAGCTAGACATTATTGAGCTACACATTGTTGAACAGGACTTCAAGCCGCAGGGTGATGTTGGCTTCTTCGGTATGTTTCTCATGGGGTTCTCGTTCCCATTGATAACGAGGGATGAGTTCGTAGAACAGCCACTCTTTCCATACGTTTTGTCGGTAGGTAACCGAAACCTGAGCGTATTCGTAATGATTATGAGGCTCATCCGTAGCATTAATCGTCGCGCTATATTGAAGTGCTTGGTCTTGAGCAAGATAGTGATACAAGGTTAGCCCTGTACCATAGTTCCAACCTTTAAGGTCGTCGTTGTACCCTGCAAAGCTTGACCATCGAGCCAAGAAATTATCACTCAAAGAAAGATCAAAATCGATGTCAGTGATTTCGCCAGTCTCTTGTTTTTCTTGATATACCCGTTGGGTCAGCCTGAATACCGCATCGGTTGTGAGAGGGTAGGTAAAACGGTAGCGAGCTTCAATGCGCGGTCGCAATGTTGCCTTAATATTGAAGCTGCTATAACCCTTGGCATAGGCGTCGTAACGCAGGCCTAATGCACTTTCCAACTCATCGGAATCATTTGGAAAAAAATCCAAGAACTCTTCATCACTAACAGATTCGTAGATCAATTTTAGGCGTTTGCTGACAAAAGGAAGATGCAGACGCGCATTGAGCTTGGTCGAGTAGTCTAGCTCCCCACCTTCAGAATAAATAAAATCGTTATACCAACGCACAGATGTGCCAGCTCTGGCATCTTCGGTTATTCGGTCATCAACAAAGAAGCTATCGAACCAGAGTGCAGGTTGGCAAAATTTACTGTTCAGGAAATGGTAAGCCTTTTCGACAGGGGCGTCTTCTAACGGCTGACTGTGACACTCATTTTGTTCCTCTGCCTGAACGGAGTATGAAATGAGTAACGCCAATAATGAGGTGCTAGCTATCCTACGACTCAATGGAACCTGTTTGTTATTCTATATATCAATAGTTTGACTATAACCAAGCGATTGCAACAATGCGACTTTTTAGTGATTAGATAGGAGGCAAAGATTTGAAGGGGACAGGACAGATAAAAGAAAACGGACTCAGAAGGTGAGCCCGTTTGTTTTAGCTATAAGAAGTGATTTGTATCTAGATTACATTGCCGCTTCGAAGATTGCTGAGATCTCTTCGTGTGTTGCTTGTTTAGGGTTAGTGAAACCACAAGCATCTTTCAGTGCGTTATCAGACAGCGTTGGAATGTCTTCTAGTTTCGCACCAAGTTGCGCGATACCTGTTGGGATGTTCACGTCGTTTGCAAGTTGAACAATCGCGTTGATCGCAGCTTCTGCGCCTTGTTCAGCTGTCATGCCTTCAATATTCACACCCATTGCTTTTGCCACATCACGTAGACGCTCAGGGCAAACTTGCGCGTTGTAGCGTTGAACGTGTGGAAGCAAGATAGCGTTACATACACCGTGTGGAAGGTCGTAGAAACCACCCAGTTGGTGCGCCATTGCGTGAACATAACCAAGAGAAGCATTGTTAAATGCCATACCCGCCATGAATTGTGCGTAAGCCATTTGCTCGCGAGCTTCAATGTCTTCGCCGTGCGTTACTGCTGTTCTTAGGTGCGCTTGCACAAGTTCGATCGCTTTAATTGCTACAGCGTCGGTAATTGGCGTTGCTGCGATTGAAACGTAAGCTTCGATTGCGTGCGTTAACGCATCCATGCCCGTTGCAGCAGTTAATGATGCAGGTTTAGCAAGCATCAACTCAGGATCGTTTACTGAGATAAGCGGTGTTGTGTGCTTATCAACGATAGCCATCTTAATGTGACGAGCTTCGTCAGTAATGATACAGAAACGAGTCATTTCAGATGCTGTACCAGCTGTGGTGTTGATAGCGATCAATGGCATCATTGGCTTTTCAGATTGGTCTACGCCTTCGTAATCTGCAATCTTGCCGCCGTTAGAAGCAACCAGAGCGATACCTTTTGCACAGTCGTGTGGAGAACCGCCACCTAGAGAAACAACAAAATCACAATCGTTGTCAGTCAGCAATTCTAGACCATCGTTCACGTTAGTGATGGTTGGGTTTGGTTGAGTGCCGTCGAATACAACTGCGTCTACGCCACGCTGGCTAAGAAGGTCTTGTACCTGCTTAACTACGCCAATTTGGTTCAGGATCTTATCAGTAACGATCAGACCTTTTTTAAAGCCTTGAGACTGAATGCTATCAGCAGCATCCTTCAGACAGCCAGAACCCATGAAGTTGATTGTAGGGATGTAAAATGCAGTAGACATTGGAAAACTCCGTTAATTATGATTTTTAATTTCCTACATGTTGTCGGCATTCAAGTGGTCGACCATTGATCTGGAACAACTTTGATTCCGAACTACCACTTTGTGGCTAGTCGTTGTGATAGGGCTCATATAGCAATCGTTTTTATGGTTTTCTGGTGTGTTCTTTGTCAGTAGTGGTTAGTGATAAATTGACCCAGTTGGGCGCAGAATGGTGCCCTATAACAATGAAAAATAAGGTTTTTCATTGAACGTTGCTCTGGTTAGGCTGGTGTCGAAGTTTTATCTGAGTCATCACTGCATTCAATTTGAGGATCTTGCGACTCTTCAGAGTCAAGGGTGTCTTCTGGCTCCTCGTCATAGTATTTGACAAGAAAAGGGGTGAGCATGACAGATGACGGTAAAAAGTGCTTCATAATACCTCCCGGTACCTAAGGGTGTTTCTTGTATGGTATTGGTTTAATATGTGGCAAAATTTGCGATACATCATGACTTGCGACTTGTTTTCTATAAATTATTAGATTTATATACAGGCTCACAAATTTGAGGGTAAAGTGATGCTTCGCCGTTTTAGGCCGCGATAAGAACAACGAAAAAAAACAGTGTAGGCAGTGCTCAACAGCGCGAATAATAGGAAATAAAATGAAGTACGATTGGATATTCTTTGATGCAGACGAAACCTTGTTCCATTTTGATGCTTATCAGGGAATGAAGCTGATGTTTTCTCGTTTTGGCGTGGACTTTAGCGAACAGGATTATTCTGCTTATCAAAAGGTTAATCTGCCGCTTTGGGTTGATTACCAAGATGGTCGCATTACCGCAGACCAACTGAAACACACACGCTTCGAAAGCTGGGCTGAGAAACTAGAGACAACAACGGCTGCTTTAAACAGTGCATTTTTAACGGCGATGGCGGACATCTGTTCTTTATTACCGGGTGCACAAGAGTTGGTGGAGTCTTTAAAAGGCAAAGTGAACATGGGCATCATCACCAACGGTTTTACAGAGCTGCAGTCAATCCGATTAGAGCGCACAGGAATGACGGACTACTTTGATCACGTGATCATTTCTGAAGAGGTTGGGGTAGCCAAGCCGGATGCCGAGATTTTTGAGTATGCGCATAAGCTGGTTGGATTGCCATCGAAGCAAAGAATATTGATGGTCGGGGATAACCCACATTCCGATATTCTAGGTGGGTTAGACTTTGGCATCGAAACTTGTTGGTTAAACAGTCAAGAAAAGGCAACGCCAGCAGGCATCAATCCTCATTATCAGGTGAAGTCTTTGGCTGACTTGCAAGCTCTACTGCTGGCTTAGTCAATAGTTAACAACTGACCGCCACTAGCGAATACACAATCATAATCGGTTGATTTCGTTAATCGGCCAATGCTTTGTAAATTGATTGGCGTTTCGTTAATTGACCAATGCTTTGTTAAATTAATTGATGCTTCGTAAATTGATAGATACTTTGTAAAAAAAGTGCTGATGGCCGAGTACGAAAATGTACTCGGCCAATTATTTTGAACTCGGTTTAACCATAGAGTGACCATCAAAACAGATAAAGGAAAAGGCGTGCTGAAATCTCATCGTTATAGCTGCTACGGTATTATCGCCATTTTACTATGGAGCTGCTTGATTGCTCTGTCTCGTAGTGTCTCAGAACAGCTAGGTCCAATTGGTGGCGCGGCCAGCCTTTATACGGTGAGTTCGCTATTGTTGGTTTGTGTTATGGGGTTACCTAAGCTTTCACGCTTTTCTAAGTCTTACTTGCTGATTGGCGGCGCCTTGTTCGTTTGTTATGAGATCTTCTTGGCTCTGGCATTGGGAATGGCGAACAGCCGACATCAAGCGATAGAGATGGCGGTAATCAACTATCTATGGCCAGCACTGACGGTGTTATTTGCGGTGCTGCTGAGCGACAAGAAGATTAACTGGCTGGTTTATCCAAGTATCTTCTTGGCATTCTTTGGTGTGGCTTGGAGCATCAGCGGTGACCAAGGTCTCTCTGTCGACCAGATTGCTGCCAATATTGCGACCAACCCTAAAACCTATTCTATGGCGTTTTTCGGTGCGATTATTTGGGCTGTTTACTGCAACTACACCCAACGTGTCGCGAAAGGGCAGAATGCGATTGTGCTTTTCTTTATCGCTACAGCGATTACTCTGTGGATCAAATACGCATTGAGTGATGAAACCGGCATGGTGATGACAACCAGTGCGGCGATTGATTTAGCATTAGCTGGCGCTTGCATGGGGGCAGGCTACGCACTTTGGAACACGGCGATTCTTGGTGGCAACATGGTGTTTTTGGCAACCATGTCGTATTTTACGCCAATCTTCGCGACGCTGCTTTCCTCGGTGATTTTGGGTTTGTCATTGACCATGACGTTTTGGCAGGGCGTATGTATGGTAACTGTTGGCTCACTGGCTTGCTGGTGGGTAACAAGAGACAAGCCGACGGCAAAGGCGTCGGCTTCTAAAAAGGTTCAATCTCAGTCGTAATTTACGCTGATGTTCCAGCGTCATTTATTAGGTGAAAGCTTAGCTTGCGACATTGAGGTTCAATTGAAGCTCATAAGGCATCTTCGATAGGCGTCGCTTAAGTTGGCGGCGCGTACGTTCAATATCATCGACCGCAATCGCTTGTTGGTCGTTGGTATGAATATCAACATTGATTCGTAATTCTGGACCAACCTTAGTCACACCCATCAGCTCCAAATCTTGCTCCGCTTCTTTGTCTACCGCGACAACGTTCTTATCGACCGCATCACAAATATCTTTGTTTGCCGACATCATAAGCAGTTCGCGCATGGCTTCACGTAACATGTCGAAAGGCACTTTGATGAAGTAGAAAGACATTAGCAACATCATCATTGGGTCGGCATACACTGCGTATTCTGCAAGCGGAGAAAAAGTAATTAACCAAGCCGCTACGAAACCCGCTGTTACCGCTACACTCAGTAGCGTATCCATCTGCCACTGCTTAGACTCAGCCTGAATCAGACCTGAAGAAATACGTTTACTCTTATTCGCGATGTACCACCAAGCGTAACCACAACCCAGTACGTTGAAAATACCAAACAGAGTTGCAATAGAAGCATCAACTTCACGACCACCCGTCATTAGGGCACCAATCGCAGAGTAAAGTGAATAACCAACCACAAGCAGAATCACAACGGCTTTGATGGCAATCACAATCGGTTCGATAATTGCTCGACCAAACGGGAACTCTCTATCTGAGGGGCGATTGATGTATTTCGAGGCAGCTAGTGACAATAAAGTTAACAGTAAGCTGATAAGAGAATAGACACCGTCAAATACGATGACCAGAGAGCCAACGAGAAGACCCAACACCAATCCGCCAATTGCGAAGCCTGATGCTAAAAGGGCTGAGAACAATAGTACTCGATTTTCGTTTTGGCTTTTCCTGTCACACATAATATTTTCCAGATGTTTTTGATAGCTTCATTGTTCTAATATTGAGCTAACTTTACAAACTTTATCTGATGACGTTTATATGTCTTATTTAAGTGAAATATATAAATGCATTAAATTCAGTGGCTTAAGTTAAATTTAAGGTGTCAATAAAGTTGACGTTGAGTGTTTTTTTGGGATGGTGTGCAACTGAAATAGGATCGTTTATGATTAATAAAACACATTAGTCGCTAAGGTTTTATTGGTCTTCTAGATTGAACTGCGACTGCGACTGCGACTGCGACTGCGATGGCCAAGGAGTGAATCAATATGAAGTTTGACGATATCAGTGATAACGAGTTGTGAGCGATTGCTAACCCGATTATGGATAATCTGATGGATGGTTCAACCAAGGTCGACCATGAACAGCACTGCCGAGACTTTACTCAAAGAATGAAAGACATTGTTACGCCGGAATATTTAGAAAAGGTGTGTCACCATTATCAGCACAGTAATGGCTTTTTTGCTGAGCGTGAGCCAGTGGCGCTGTTTAGACGTTCAGACTCCATCGCTTTTGTGTGGAAACAAGCTTACACCATCGCCAAAGGTGAGTTTGTCGCCGAAATGGTATTGGTTGAAGAAGACGGACGCTACTTAGTGGATCACGTGATGGTCTATTAGGATTAGTGCTGTTTGTGGTTTTTCCCTATGTTATCGACGATAAGCAATAAGCGCGAGCTAGAAATCAAACAAGTAATCACTAAGCTGGTCGGCCAACCAATTCATTCCTGGGTGCTCTGCCATGCCAGCTGCGGTAAACATACAGTAGTCTTCTTGCGTTAAGCCGTAGGTGTGTTTGATCACGGCAAGCTCTTGTTCACGCAGTAAATGGCGAATCAATGGCTCTGGCATTACGCCCCACGCCTCTTCACGTAAAATCGTATCCAACATAAAGTCGAAGCTAGAGAAGCCAATGTAACGACGTGAGAAGGGCTCAAGCTCAGGATTATCCTTTTCATTAAGATAAACCATGGTCGCTTGCATCGAATTTCTCAATACCTCATCAGACACTCGTCGCATCGCACTTAAATCATGGTCTTTCTTACATACAGACATCATTCGAATTTTACCAAGCGGATTGTAGATAATTCTTGGGTCATCGACACGTTCGTAATCGACACCAAATGCGAAGTCGACTTGCTGAGTTTCAACTAGGTTAGCTAAGTCACCGCTCGACGCGAGAACGAAGTTGAATGAGGTAGAAGGGTATTTGTTGTTTAATGCGTGAGATAAGTCCTGCCACATTTCATCGGGTAGGGAGTCATCTCGTGCTATCCAAATCTCCGCGTTGAATTCGCCCGAAACATGCAAGCAGGTTTGTTTAATACGCGCGGCTGTCACCAACATGCCTTCGCAATCTTTGTAAATCGCTTTACCCGCTTCTGAAAGCTCAACGTGGTTTCCGCTGCGGACGAACAGCTCGACATCTAACTCTTTTTCCAAGGCTTTAATCGACATGCTGAGTTTGGTTCGGTTGCATTCTAACTGGCGTGCAGCTTCAGAAACTGATCCTAAATCAGCAACGGAACAAAAGGCTTGGACTTGAGAAAGGTTCATTTCATTTCCATATTGAGCGGGGGTCGGTGCATATTATCTGAATATTGTGCTGACTATCTTAGAAATAGTCCATCTTTGCATGATAACTCTATGACGAATTGACTAATTTGGTTTACTCTGGGGAAGTTCCGAACCTACAAGAAGTAAAGATGGAGGCCATGATGGCGAAACAATGGGACGAATACGCCGTTGATTGGGATAAAGATCCCGCGACCGCAGTATTCGCACAGTCCGTATTTGACCAGTTAACACAGCTCGTTGATTTAAACGGAACCCGTGTCCTTGATTTTGGTTGTGGTACAGGACTACTCAGCCAGAAAATATCTCCTTTAGCAAAAGAGATCATCGCACTTGATATCTCTGAAGGGATGATTGAAGAGCTAGATAAGAAAGAGTTACCTAACGTTGAACCGGTAGTTGATATTTTATCGCGCGGACTTGCAGCGCAGCATCCAGCATTCAGAAACCAGTTTGACCTAGTGGTAGCCTCTTCGGTGTGTGGTTTTATCCCGAACCTACAAGACACAGTCAGTCTGATTTACACGCTGCTTGAAAACGACGGCACGTTTGTACACTGGGATTGGTACTTGGAAGGCGACAGTGAAGACTACGGTGTAAGCCAACAACGCTCAGAAAATGTATTGAGTGCAGCGGGCTTTGCAGTCGTTGAAGTCTCCACACCGTTCTCGATTGACACTCCACAAGGAGAGTTAAAGGTATTAATGGGTGTTGGACGTAAACAAGCGCTTCCAGATCTGTAATCGTGTGTATGCCTTGAGCTAGCATTCAGAATGCTCATTTAAACTACTAAACCCACATTAACGACTTTAAGTCAGTTATGTGGGTTTTCTCTTTTTGGCGTTATCGTTTTAAACAGAAAGACTTAGCGCTTTCTCATTTCTTCACATTAACTCTGGTTTCTCTATTTCCCATCTCGCTCATAGAAAACTCAACACCCCTAATTTACAAATTACTCATTTCCATTTTGGAAATATAGTCTTGCATACATTTCATTAGTGGAAATATAACGGTGAGATATAAAATAAGCCCATAATAATACTAAGGGTTTAATCATGAGCCACCAATCTGCGTCATCTACTTCTTCACCACTTTCAGAGCAACAACAACGTTTTAGCAATATCATTTCAGATGCCAACCTGTCACCAAAACAGAAGTCGAGCTATCTTGCCTTAGAAGCTGAAGCCAGCCTGCCGTATATGCCGGTAAGCAAAGAAGTAGAGCGAGCCTTACAACAAGGTGTGCTGTGTGACATGTTTGAAGGGCACGCCCCATTTAAGCCGCGCTATGTACTTCCAGATTATTCTAAATACTTACATCAAGGCTCAGAGTATTTAGAGCTTAGCGCGGCAACCAACTTCGATGAAGCACTGAACATGCTTACCATCCTTTACCACCATGTTCCTTCTGTCACTTCAATTCCGGTTTACCTAGGTCAGTTGGATGATGTGTTGATGCCTTTCGTGGGTGACTTAACACAAGAGCAGGTATACCAAAAGATTAAGCTGTTCTGGATCATGTTGGATCGCACACTGCCAGACGCATTTATGCATGTGAATATCGGCCCGACAGACAACATTATCTGCCGTACGATTTTACGTGTAGACGCTGAATTGAAGCAGATCGCGCCAAACTTAACCTTTATGTACGACCCAGCTGTGACACCTGATGATCTACTTTGTCACGCGGCGAGCAACATCTGCGAATGCAGTAAACCACATATTGCGAACTATCCCGCGCATGCCGAGGCTTACGGCGATAAGCGTTTTGGTATTGTGAGTTGCTACAACTCTCTGCCGCTAGCGGGCGGTTCAAACACCTTGGTGCGTATGAACCTAAAACAAGTGGCGTTGAAGTCTGAGGACAATGCTGATTTCTTACAACAAGTATTGCCAAAATACAGTGGCATCATGATTGAGTTGATGAACGCTCGAAGCCGATTCTTGCATGAAGAGTCTAACTTCTTCGAAGGCTTCTTAACCAAAGAAGGTTTGATCGAAGAGGATCGCTTTGCGCCAATGTTCGGTATTTATGGCATGGCGGAAGCAGTCAACATCTTGATGGAGAAAGAGGGGCAAGCGGGGCGTTATGGTCACGATGAACAGGCTAATCAGCTTGGCCATCGTATCTCTGAAAAACTGGCTGAGATCGTTGAACGCTCTGAATTGAAGTATGGGTTAGAAGGTAAAGCTCTGCTGCATGCTCAAGGCGGTATTAGCTTAGATGAAGATGTGACGCCGGGCGTTCGTATTCCTTATGGTACCGAACCTGATCCAGTCTCTTACGTTCGTGCAACTGCGGGTCACCATAAGTTCTACACCTCGGGCATCAGTGACATTCTGACCATCGACGAAACAGTGAAATCTAACCCTGAAGCGATGTTCAACTTGTGTAAAGGTGCGATTCAAGCGGGTTACCGTGAGTTTACGGCTAATGTGGCATCAAACGATTTGGTTCGTGTAACGGGTTATATGATCAAGCTGTCTGACATTGCCAAGTATGACGAGCAAGGCTCACGTACTAATACCACCTTCTTAGGTGCTGAAGCTGCGAAGAATACGGGCATATTAGAGCGTAAACCGCGCGTGGCGAGCTTAGAGATGTCACCGACATACGAATAGCTTTAACGTGTGTTATGCGTTTCGAATACGAACAATGTGAATTATGAAAATTTCTGATCTAACAACTCAAATGGCTAGGGTTAAAAATAATAAGACAGAAAAACAAGCGAAGGTCAGCCGTGTGCTGACCTTTTCTTGTGTTGACGGCCCGGGAAATCGTTTGGTGCTATTTCTTCAGGGCTGCAACTTTGACTGTATTACTTGCCACAACCCACACACAATTAATCACTGTAACCATTGTGGTGACTGCGTTAGCGGCTGTCCAAGCCGTGCTTTAAGCATGGTTGATGGCAAAGTGAAGTGGGACCCAGCAGCCTGCACTAATTGCGATCAGTGCATTGATATCTGCGATCATAAGTCGAGCCCGAAAATTACCACAATGACGGTCTCAGAGGTGCTTGAACTCGTCAGGCATAATCAGTTTTTCTTGAGTGGTATTACCGTTTCTGGCGGTGAAGCGACCATGCAGTTGCCGTTTATCATCGAACTGTTTCAAGCGATTAAAAGTGATCCACAGTTAGCGCATCTCACGTGCTTTATTGATAGTAATGGTTCGCTGTCATTGCAAGGGTGGGACAAGGTGTTGCCTTATCTTGATGGCGCGATGATTGACCTAAAATCATGGCAATCGGAAACACATCAATGGCTGGTGGGTAGAGGCAATCATAGGGTGTTTGAAACCATTAACTACTTAGCAGATAAAGGAAAACTGCACGAAGTTAGGTTGCTGCATATCCCAAATAAAAGCGATCTTGAAGACGAAATTGAACAGGTAGGGCGTTACTTGAAGACTCTACCAAGTGATGTTCGAATTCGACTGAATGCGTTTCAACATCATGGTGTCATTGGCGAAGCGTTAGATTGGCCGAAATGTACCGAACAACAGATGCAGAGCTTTCACGATAAGCTCTACACCATAGTCCAAAGACCGATGCAAACTCCTGAAGTTTATACTTAGTCTTTAGGTTTCTCAGGCGGTCAATCAGGCTTCTAAGAACGTTAAGTTTCTAAAGATATTAAGTCTCTAAAAATATTAAGCATCTAAAAACAGGTCACACAACCATTTGATCGCTTGATCATTCATGTTGGGTTTGTTCCACACCAAGCTATACGCCACCTTACCGTAATCAAAAGGCAAGGGCTTGCTCACTAAGCCCTGAGCTTGTTTAGCATGTTCAGCCCACTGTTTAGAGCAAGTGAAAAGGAAAGGGGTGTGATGACACAACACAGCCGCAGCACCGAAGTCCGCGACCGATATTGCCATCTCTCTTGGTTGGTGGCATTGAACCAAGTTTTGTTCAAAGTAGGGCTGAGACAGTTCGTTATCTAAAATCCCAATATGCTTATAATCTAAGTAGCCTTCCACCGTTAGTTCTTGCTGAGCAAGAGGGTGGTGTGCGCCCATTAAACAAACCATCTCGTCAGGAAGAATTGTTTCCCAAACCAGCTCTTTGTTATCGGTCGGCGGCTGAGATATATCATGGGGCAGTAAGATCAAGTTGACCTTGCCACTGAGTAAAGCATCGAAGCCGAGCTGTTGTTTCGAATAGATGTTGAGCTTCGCGTTTGGCGCGAGTTCAGTGGTGATTTTACTTATCTTAGAGGCAAATACTTCGAAGGTACTTTCACGCATCGAAAGTGAAAAACTGCCTTGGTATTCCTGAGGGGTAAAACTCTTCTGATGAAGCAGTCCGTTCATGCTTGAAAGAATTGCGTGAACAGTGGGCGCTATCTTCAGAGCAAAGGGCGTTGGGATAAGCTTGGTACCATCCCGATAGAAAAGCTCATCATTCAGGATGTCACGCAGCTGAGATAAGGTTTTGCTTACACTCGAAGGGCTGACGCAAAGTTGCTCTGAGGTCTGAGTAACGCTGTGGGTGTTCAGCATAATATGCAGCGCAGTGAGATGCTTAAGGCTCACTCTAGATAAGTGTAAGTAATCCATTTATGACTCACGCATTCAGATTGGCTTGTGATTTTGCATGAATGACAAAACCGAACAAGCCAAATTGGATAAAGGTTATTTACGAGCTAGCTTATGGTGCGCTCGTGAAAAATGGCCTGCACAAAATGCGCCCACAATCGATAGCTCACCCGCTAAACAAAGCGCAGCACAAACTTCAGCGAGGGCTTGTGATTTACCGTTGCCATGCAGCCCAAGTAAATCTAAACAAGCTTTTTGACTTGGCAAGCCGGTGCCACCGCCGACAGTCCCCAGCATTAGGTTAGGCAGTGTCACGCTAGCGTATAAACCGCCTTCTTTGTTGAGTTCCATACGCGTCATACCAATCGCTGACTCCGCGACACAGGCCGCGTCTTGGCCACAAGCGATATAAAGTGCCGCCAGTGCATTCGCATAATGGGCATTAATACCGATAGTACCGCTCAAAGCGCCACCGACTGTGGTCATTTGACCAAACTGGACCATCTTCTCAGGCGTCGTGTGTAGGTACTTCGCGACAAGCTCAGCAGGGATATTAACCTCAGCAGTTACCTTTTTGCCACGAACGCTGCGCAAGGTTTGGGTATTGGCTTTTTTATCACCTGATAGGTTGCCATCAAGGAAAGCATGGTCAGGCTTAACTGGCGTATTTTCAATAATGTACTCAAACACGGCGTTGGTTGCGATGGTCACCATATTCTGACCAGAAGCGTCTCCGGTTAGAAATTCAAACACCAAATAAACATGGTTACCCTCGATGTTGATATTGATGTCGGTCAGCTTGCCGTGTGATGTTGTTGATTCTGCCAAGATCTTGAACTGGTCATATTGAGTTACAGCCCAAGCCACAAACTGTCCGGCTTCAACTAATCCTTGGAATGCAAAGCCAGGAGTACGTGTTACGCCTTCATTGAGCAACATAGCACTGGCACCACCACAAGCCGTAATCAGCTTAGAACCACGATTGTAAGACGCGACAAGCGCAGCTTCTGTGGTCGCGAGTGGTACTAAGTAATCGCCCGTAGCAAATAGGCCATTAACTCTTAGTGGGCCTGAGACACCGACAGGGACTTTAACTGTACCAATAAAGTGCTCAATGTTTTTCTCATAAGCTTGGATCTGGCTTTGTGTATGAGGGTCGAGCAGTTCTTGCTGTGAATCTGCATTATCGAGCGCTGTCCAGCGACGAGTGAGATTCTTTTCTGTCAGGTAGGGGCTAGGTGTCAGCTTATTTACTGGCTTTTCAAAATGAGGCTGAAGCTTTTTTTCTAATTCGTCTGCGGAGATGTCGCCTCCTAAAATAGAAACATAGTCACGGCGATGCAGATTTAGTTTTGGCATAAATAGTATGAAGTAAAGTTTGTGCAGCAAATTGGTTTGCGCTGATTCTACCGAGTAATAAACCAGAAACAAGCGCCTGATATAATGAGTTACAGTTTGTGTGGTTGTTGAAGCAAAAAGCAGCGAAGTTTCGCGAAATATAGGCTGTATTTGAGCGAAATTTAGATATGAATGTCGAGAAGGCTACCGATGGCTTCGTTTTGACGATCAACCACACTCGCACCAACGCGGTTATAACTTGCGCTTTGTGTCAGTTTAATCAAGGAATCGGTTGAAGATGAAGCAGGTTCAGGTTCTTTGTCTTTAAAGGAAATGGATTGTTCAGGCTCTATTTGATTAAAGCTGAGATCGCTAGCTTGGAAAGTGTCGTCGGATTCTAGAGCGTGTTTGGAGGCTTGGTTGAGCTCGATTGCGGCTTCTTCAGCCATGTTGGTGGATTGCTGAATAATGGCGTAACCAGATTGAATACCAGATATCGACATATCAGAACCTTTTATTGACGTATGGAATGAGTCTAGGCGGACGATATTTTGAGCGCAATGGTGAACAGATGAAATTTACGGTGAAAATGTGAACTTAAGCTAAAATAGTGATGTCTGTCTATTAACTGAACAGGTCATTTAGCGCGTTTAACTCTTCATCAGTAAGCAAAGAAGGCTTATCTGTTTCAAGGGTGCCGTCGATCTCACCTTGAAGTGCTTTTAATTGTTGTGGGCTAAGAAGCTGTATTTGCTGCTTAAATGCTTCAAATTGCTGTGTATTCATAGTGTGACCTTTGTTCAAATCCATATGCTCTTTAGAGCATAGCCTACTGATTCAGGAAATCAAACAAGATTAAGTGAATATTAAATGATGTTTGAAGTTTCTTGAAACTAAGACAACTATAAATTCCTGTGGTCATTTTTTGTCCGAGGAATGTTAGGTAAAGTTAAGGCTTGGTCAATCAAAGTCAGAAAATTCCTACAATGTAAAAACGCCTGAAGCCCTTGTGGCACAAGGGTAGGTAAGTAATTGCTCTACCCAATTAGGGGTATAGGTAAAGCAATGTATAAATATTTGTGGCGATCAAAAGATAAGCAATTGGCGTTATCTTTTTGTTTTTACGGTATTTTGTTTGTTGCTCAAGAAGCTTCCGTTTCAAACGGCTTGTCGATCTTAACCTTAACGGCAAACTTGGTTGCTAAGGTATGCAGTTCTGGAAGCATTCGATAGATCAAATGGAGCTGTTGTAGAACCATTTTGACAGAATTCTCATCTTCTTCTCGCCATTCACTCAAACGTTTATCCAACTCAGGGTCATAAGCGTTTTTCACTTCACAATGCTCTTTATGAGAATAGAGTTGATCATTTAGAGCGTCGAGATGCTCGTGGATTACTCTGTGCGCATCTAACACCAGTTTGTGTGTCGCTTCATCATCAATACGCGTTCTGTGAGCACCCAGAGCCGAGATGTAGCTAAGTAGAGCATGATTGAGTGTTAGGAATCGGAAGCTTTCATCTTCAGAGGTACGGTACTTACCCGGTTCAACCAACATGCTACTGATCGCGGCAGTCAGGTTTGCATCATTATTATGCGCACTACGTCGAGCGATACGATAGTTAAGGCTATCTTTCTTACCAACACGGTATTGGCCGATGATCTGAGCGAGATAGTTCTTATTGGAATCGAGCGCATCCGCCATCACTTTGTGCAGACGCTTCGATTGCCAATCAGGCAACACATAAATGACAGCAAGCACGGCGAGGGCACAACCAATAAAGGTATCCGCTAACCTTGGCAATACTACCGCGTAACCTTCACCTAATTGGTTAAAGCAGAAGAGCACAAGCAGTGTGATAAAGCCGGTCGCAAACCCGTAGTTATTGATTCGAAACGCAAAGAACATCACGCCACTGATCACAATGAACACCAATTGGCTCTCTTGCGACGGGAAGAAAGTCAGTAACGGTACTCCGATCAATAAGCCTGCGACCGTGCCAATGACACGCGCCGTCAGTTTTTGACGGGTTGCACTGTAGTTTGGCTGACACACAAACAGTGTCGTCAGTAGAATCCAATAACCTCGCTCGATATCAAAACCCTGGATAATCCCGTAGCCCAGCGTCAGAGTGATCGCCATACGAATCGCGTGGCGGAATAGCATAGAATCGGTGTGCAAGTTGGCTTTGATCTTGTGCCACATTGCCGTCAAAGTATGAGGATTGGTATCGTCCAATACACCTTCTTCAATCTTCTCTGCATCTGGGTTGCTGATATTCGAGAGCTGTTTTTCAACGGTTGCTAGGTTATTGAATAAGTAATCCAACTGGTTCAGCAGTGATTTCCATTCAGGATTATTCTGTTGGTGTAGATGATTAAGCGAAGACATCAGCTCATCAAGTGCTAGTACAGACTTGTCACCATGCTGGTATTCAGCGCCAACTTTCAATGAGCTCGCCACTTCTTTACAAGCTGTTGCCTGCGCTTCCAGTAGATACTTAAATCGAAACAACACGTCAGAGCGTTCAAAGTGTTTTGCTAGCTCTTGATAACGATAGTGGCTAGAGCTTACGCGTTCATGAATATCTTGTGCGATGAAGTAGGTGTTGAGAAATCGGTCACTAGGGCCGTCAATGTGTCCGCGCTTAGAGCGATTAAGCAGCGTCGCTTTACACATGTTAAGTGCATTAACGGTACTCGCATTGAGCTTGGCTTCAATGATTCGGTGTGGCTGGGGAATCAAGTCTGAAACGGGGTAGAACAGTTCCGCTTTTGAATCGATGTAATTACCGATTTGATCGAATACTGTTGCTAGGTTTTGCTGCACAGGTTGCATTGGCCATACTATCTGCCAAATCATCGACATGAAGTAGTACCAAGCTGCGCCAGTTAACAGTAGAAGCGGTTGAAACCAAAGGTTGGTACTCTCGTGTGCACCAAGCATGGTATAGATGGCAACTAAGAGAGAGCCAAACGCGATACTCGCGTATTTAGGGCCAATTGCCCCGAGAATGATAAAAGAGAAGGTTGAAACAAAAAGCCCTATCGCGAACAGCCAAGGCGTATCGAAGAGAAGCTCAATAGAGAAAGCCGCAACCGCGAAACAGATAAAGGTCAGCGTGAGTGCTTTCAAGCGCCCAGTAAAGCTGTCATCACTTTCCGCAAGAGCCGCAGCAATAACGCCTAAGATCAAAGGCGTGATCAGTGTGTTTTGTCCATAATACCAAGCAGGCACCACCACGCCGAGCAGAGTGATGAGAATTAATATGCTGTAATTTATGGTTTTATTCGCCCAATAGAGGCGTAATTTGGCTGAGAAGTCCACAGTCGCTCACTTGACACACTAAAAACCATAATCCTAACAGAAATCAAGCACAAGAATTTGATACTTATCCATAATTGGCCGTAGGTGGTCATGAAAGCGTCGATAAGATATGAGATATTATTAATTCTCATTGCATCATGATATAAATTCAATATTCCCAATTAAGAGCACACTCCAATGCAGCTAAGCGCTAACAAGACTGCACAGTTTTTTATTCAAAATGAATATCATCAGGTTGAACTTGATGGTCCACGCTTGCTGTTATCTTCAGTAGGCAGTGAAGAGCGTATCCCATTTACTATTTGGAGTGGCAAGATCGCGATAAAGCGCGGATTGTTTTGGGGATCGCTACAATTTTTTGCTAATCAACAAGATGGAACACAGCGCAGTTGGTTAGTACAAGGCCTACCTTGGGATCAATGCCGTCAATTTGCACGCGCCTCAGTTACCGCTTATCAGAAGTGGCACGACACTCAATGTGAACAATTGGCTGAACACGTACCGCAGTGGGAAGCTGAATTAACACGTCTTGAGCAACTCCCTGCTTTCCTACCGCATTCTAAGGTCAACACTTGGGTTGATATGGTCAACGCAGGTCTAGAGAGTATGACGATGACGCTAGAAGAGGCCGCGCAGCGCATGCCAAATCGCATCGCAAGAATGCAGCCATGGTTATCTGAAACGGAGATCAAGCAAGCTGAAAGAAACCAGCAATGGCTAGAGACCGAGCGAAAAAACTGGGAAGTGTTGTTTGCGCAATGTGAGTCGTCACCACTGAACTTATCGCAGCAATATGCGGTGTTGATGAATGATGATCACAACCTTATTTTAGCGGGTGCAGGCTCGGGTAAAACCAGTGTTCTAACGGCTCGCGTCGCGTATTTACTGCAAAGCCATCAAGCTCAAGCTGAAGAGTTGTTATTGCTCGCCTTTGGTCGAGAAGCGGCAGAAGAGATGAAACAGCGACTCGACAGCAAAATTGGCTTATCAGCCGAGAATGTACAAGTCAGCACTTTCCACCAGTTGGGTTTAAAGATACTGAATCAAGTTGAACCCGAACGTGTGGTTATTTCTCCTTTAGCGCTCGATGATAATCAACGCCAAGCATGGTGCATTGATTGGTTGAAGAAGCACTGGATGACGCCGACCAACTTCAAACGTTGGCAAAAGCACTTGTCTAAATGGCCAATCGCTTATTTAACCGGAGATGATGAGCTTGGTAGCCATGTTTCAAACCTCAAATTGATCGGTTGGCTCGAAAAGCAGCTTGAACAGTTGAATGCGTCGGGTTTAACGAAAAAAGAAGTACAGCAACAGCTAATTGATCATCGAGACTATACGCGCCTCAACAGCGAGCTTTCACTGTGTTGGCCATGTGTAACCGCGTGGCAAAAGGAACTGAAAGAACAAAATCATATCGACTTCTCAATCATGATCAGTCGAGCGACCCAGTATGTCGAGAAGGGCAAGTTTATCTCGCCTTGGAAGTTCATCATGATCGATGAGTATCAAGACATCTCGCCAGATCGTCTTGCTTTGGTTGAAGCACTTTGTAATCAGTCTAAAGCCGAGCATCAAGCCTCTATTTTTGCAGTAGGCGATGACTGGCAGTCGATTTACCAGTTTGCGGGTGCAGATGTGGATTTGACCACGGGCTTTAAGGATCGTTTTGAGAGCTCGACCATTCATCACCTAGATACGACTTACCGTTTTAACAATCAGTTAGGTGCGGTGGCTAATCGCTTTGTACAAGAAAACCCAATTCAGATTCCGAAAGAACTGAACAGCTTCAAACAACAGAAGCAGAAGGCGGTGTATAGTGCGCCAAGCAAAGAAGTTGAGAAGATTCTTGATCAACTGAACCGCCAATCTAAAGGTAAAACCAATAAATCGGTGCTGCTACTTGGACGTAATCATTACCACAAGCCAGAGTTGTTGGAAGATTGGAAGAAGATCTTCACCTCCATTGATATCAAGTTCATGACTTGCCACGGCAGTAAAGGTAAAGAGGCGGACTTTGTCATTATTCTTTGTGTCGACGAAGGACAGTTCCCGACCAAGAAAAAACAGCTGCATATTGATGGCGCATTGACTGAATCATCATACGCTTTCCCTTATGCAGAAGAGCGTCGTCTATTCTATGTAGCAATGACGCGGGCAAAAGAGAAAGTATGGATTACGCACAGCGGTGACGGTTCTGGCTTTGTGCAAGAGCTGCATGGTTCTGATTACCCCGTCGTTCGTAAAAAGTGATGTTACTTGACTTGATTATCTAAGATTAGATCTTCAATCCCTGCCTTAACATCACAAGGCAGACGCATAAAGCATAAGGAATTTGCTATGGAACACGGCTCTATTAACTACATTGAATTTGCTGCGAAAGACATCGCCGCAACTAAGGCGTTTTTCAGCCAAGTGTTTGGCTGGAGCTTTGAAGACTATGGCCCTGAGTATTCTGCTTTTGAAGGCAAAGGTTTAATGGGCGGCTTCTATTTGGCGGATCTGGCGTCGAATACGGATAATGGCGCGGCGCTGATGGTTTTTTATAGCCAAGATCTTGAGCAAACCGAGCGCGATGTAATTGATGCTGGTGGTCAGATAAACCGTGAGATCTTTAGCTTTCCCGGCGGCAGACGTTTCCATTTTAAAGAGCCAAGTGGCAACGAGATGGCAGTGTGGAGTGATAAATAGAGACTCACTGCACTGTTTTAGGATTGAACTGTTTAACGCCTGAAAACGAGACATAAAAAAGCCTGCGATAAAATGCAGGCTTTTTAGTCTGTTCAGTAGAGAGCACATTTAACGTGCGATTACGTGCGCTCAGCTAGATACGCTTCGTAGTCTGGGATCTCGATGATTACTTCTTCTTCAAGCAGTGAAGAGTTAAACAGGAAGTTAGCGGTAGCTCGGTTAGTTGCCACAGGAATGTTCCAAACACTTGCGATACGAAGCAGGGCTTTTACGTCTGGGTCGTGTGGTACAGCATTAAGTGGATCCCAGAAGAAAATCAGCATATCGATTTTGCCTTCAGAGATAAGCGCGCCAAGTTGTTGGTCACCGCCCATAGGGCCGCTGATCATGCTCTTGATTGCTAGGCCTGTCTCTTTACTGAGTAGAGAACCTGTTGTGCCCGTTGCGTAAAGGAAGTGCTTCTGTAGTTTTTCTTTGTTCTCTTTGACCCATCTTAGTAGCTCAGGTTTGAAGTGGTCATGAGCGACCAAAGCGATATGCTTGTGTGTTGGCATAGTGCGCGTCGTTTTTTGCATGAATGTTCCCTAAATTGTTGTTTCGTTTTTATTGTTTTGAGTTCTTCAGCCAATATAGCACTAAGGATTCACACTGAATACCGGACGAAACTCAGAAGGTGACAATGAGTCGGCGATAATTTGATCTTTGAGTGTTGCTGGTGTCAGCGCCTCGATAATCGGTGCGCTGTGTTGCTCGTAAGGTTGACCGCGTAAGTAACTCGTGGCTTGTTTTACCGACAAGCGACCTTGCTCAACCATTTTATCGGTTGGCGCAAAAAGTACCTTGTTACGAAGTAAACCACGGTAGGTTCCGTGACTTAGGTAACTTGAAATTAACCCAATCTCTTCGGTTTTATCGGCTGCTCGTAGCTCACTGATCGCTGCTTCAATCGCGACGG
This sequence comes from Vibrio sp. 1CM8B, assembly GCF_023161685.1. NCBI lineage: Bacteria > Pseudomonadati > Pseudomonadota > Gammaproteobacteria > Vibrionales > Vibrionaceae > Vibrio > Vibrio sp. 1CM8B. The sequence goes on along the minus strand of NZ_JALNTU010000003.1, from coordinate 275,754 downwards.
CACTTCCGACTATATATTGGATATCAGGTTCTTCTATCACCTGTTGTACTAGATTTCTTTGAAGTTCTTTATCGTTATCTGCCCAATAGCTGATCGCAATTTTGATATCACTCGACTTGATCGCATCATAAAACCCCAGTGCTACAGGCTTAGTGCCGCCACTCGCTTGCGGGCCAAGTAATAGGGCGATAGGTGTTTCGCCTGATCCTTTCGGGTGTCGTTTCGACAAAAACTCTCCGACTTGGTAGCCCATTTGATACCAGTCGACACCGACTGTGCCTTTCAGTACCTTCTGTTGTTCTTCATTGACGGTTAACTCATTCACCGTAGCAAACACAGGTGTCGAGCCAACCCAATCGCTGAGATTGTCATGATACGCATCGGGTGAAACCGTACCTAAAATAATGGCATCGGCTCCCCATTGCGTGCAAAGCACCAGTTGCGAGGCTTGTTTGGCAACGTTGGGGTAACCGCCAGCTTCCAATACTCTTAGCTCAACTTGCTGCTTTTCTGCTTCAGAGACCATTCCGTAGTTCACAGACAACCAGTATGAGTCTTTTAGGTGCGGATAAATGGCACAGATTTTCTCTTTTTTCGATGTGGCATCGGCGGGTTTTATTGGGCTCAAAGGCTCGCTAGCACCTGCGACAGTGGTCACTGAGGCCAGTAGTGAGAGAAGAATTATTGAAGCGAAAGGTCTAGATAGCATGAATTGCCGTTTTATTGGTTTTAGATAAGAAACACTGCAAAATATAGCGTATTCTGCATGGGTAAAGAAGAACGTTTTAAGGTTTAGAGTTTATGTTGTTAGCTTCAGCGAGTATTGGACGCAAGCTGCTGGCCTCATTCTTAGTGATGGCACTGTTGGTTCTATTGTCTGCATTGATTGGTGTTTCTGGTTTTAGCTTTGTAGCAAAAACGGAAAGAAACGTCGTTGATTCGGCGCTTCCTGCCATGATCGAAGCTCGTCAGGTTTCTGAGTTGAGTAACCGTATTATTTCGTCAGTACAAACACTTTCTAATGCGAGAAACGAGGCCGAACGAAAAGAGGCTGGCACTGTACTGTTTGACCAACTTGAGTCGCTTCTTCAACATATCAAAGATCTTGGCGTCGACAGTTTCGATTCTCAGCTCCTCAATAAACTCGAAAACAATGTTCAAAGCGTTATTAACACACTGGCTGAGCTGGGTGTGTCGGTTGAGCGTAAGCTTTGGTTAAGCAAAGAGTTGTCGTCTCGTGTCGAAGAAATGCGCCTATTGGCCGAAGAGCTAGAACAGCTGACGCGAACCCAAGTTTTGAACACGGCTACCATTGCGGTTGCTAACGTCACGCATATCTATGACCTGCTAGAAACCAAAGAAACGGATAAAGCCTACCAAGCCCTAGATGCGCTTGTTGAGGTTGACCTTGATTTGTCTGAGCGCCTTCACGAATTACATTTGCTGGCGTTCAAGATGCTTAACCAAATTGAAGAAACGCAAACCGTTACCAACGTAGAACGTATTCATCAAATCCAATCTGAATTTGAATCCAACCTAAGAATCATGGCGCGCCGCGTTAAAGCGGTCGAAGATCCTACTCGTTCAGCGCAGATGTCTCAGCTTCTAGAAGAGCTCAGAAAACGCCAAGTCGTGTTCGATATTTCATTAGAACAATATGAGAACACCAAAAAGTCAGAGTTTCTGATGCAAAATACGCTGGAGTTGTTCTCTCAGTTGAATACAACGGTTAACCAACTGGTTGATGATTCAAACCGAAGCACTAAAAAAGCGGTTGATGAGCTGACCAGCACGTTGAATTTGGCTCAATGGTCACTGTCTGTGATTTCGGTTATTGGTTTGGTTATCGTCGCATTTATCGTGTGGCGAGTGGTGTATATCTCGGTTGTTAAACGTCTTACTGAATACTCATCGGCCTTGATGTCTATTGCACAAGGTCGCCTGAATATTGATATATCGGTAAAGGGTAATGATGAGCTGGCTCATATGGGCGAGGCGATCATTACCGCCAGGAACACCGCGCAGGCGCTACAAGTGGTCGCGGTGGGTGAAGCAAAGGCAAAACGTGAGCTCGAAGAGCACAAAGAACACTTAGAAGAGTTGGTCACAGACCGAACCTATCAACTACAGAAGACCAATGAGAAGCTGAATATCGAGGTGGGGAACCACGCTAAGGCTCGCAACGCCGCAGAACAAGCAAGCCGAGCAAAATCTGCTTTCCTTGCGACAATGAGTCATGAAATACGAACGCCAATGAACGGTGTGTTAGGTACCGCCAGATTGCTCAAAGATACTGGGTTAGACCCGCTGCAATCCGGCTATGCAGACATCATTAACCGCAGTGGTAAGAATCTACTCGCGATTTTGAATGACGTGTTGGATTATTCAAAGATTGAAGCGGGGCATTTAGAAATCCGCACGGCGTCGTTTGACCTTCATCAGATGGTTCAAGACACCTATCAATTGATGGAAGGGCGCGCCGCTGAGAAGAAGCTGAATTTTGATTTCCATATTGAAAGTGACGTGCAACGCTATTGGCGTGGTGACGTAACTCGAATCAGCCAAATCTTGAATAACTTGGTCGGCAACGCGATTAAGTTTACGGAAAGTGGCTCGGTCGATATCTTTATCAGCTTAGATATCGAAGATGAAAATAGAGTGATGTTTGAAGTGTCAGATACAGGTGTCGGTATTGATGCTAGCGAACAAGCTTGTCTGTTTGATGCCTTTACTCAAACCGACAGCGGTCGCAACAAAACCGGTGGCACAGGGCTTGGATTAGCGATCAGTAAAAGCATCATGTTGGCAATGAACGGGGATATTGGCGTTCATTCTGAAGAAGGCGAGGGTAGCCAGTTCTGGTTCTCACTGCCACTTGAAGCCGGTGAGAAGATAGAAACGAAAGTACCAGTCATTGAAGCGTGTATTCGAGCGAAGGTACTTCTGATTGAAGACAACCCCGTAAACTGCATCGTTGCTGAAGGCTTTTTGCATAATCTAGGCCACGAGGTTGTGATTGCGACAACCGGACAAGAAGCGAGAGCCATATTCAGTGAGCAAGAGTTCGACATTGCGCTGGTGGACATTAACTTACCGGACTGCGATGGCGTCGAGTTAATTCAACAACTCAAAGACGATGCGCTTCAACATGAAAATGAAGAAGACGTAATTCGAAAAGTACCTCCAATGATCGCAGTATCGGCTCACGTGTTTAACGAAGAAGTGGAAAGCTATTTGTCGTCTGGCTTTGATGGCTTCTTGCCTAAGCCGTTAGAGAAAGAGGCACTTGCTCAACTCATTGTGACACAGCTTGATGGCAAGACTTTGCTACTGCCACAACCTGATCCTAACGATTCTATATGCAGTCAAAACAGCAATCCTCAACGTAATAAAGGCAACGAGTTGTACTCATCTCAGATGGCGAGCGTCGTCTCTGATCTAGCCATCAAGGCTTCGCAAACTAAAGACGAAGGAGAGACTCCTGTGAAATTGATTGATTCCAATGTCATCAAAGGTGACTTGTCCATTCTTGGCTTAGAAAAGATGAAGCAGATTGTGGGACTATTTGAAGAGAGTAGCCGCGTCACTTTAAGTGAAATGGTCGAAGCGAGTGATTCGAACAATGGACGTGAGGTAAAATCTCTCGCTCATAAACTGAAAGGTTCCGCGGGCAGTTTAGGCTTGTTGCAACTTTTCAATGCTTGCCAAGTGATAGAGGCGAGCAGCGATCCATTAGGTGAATACCGAGGCATAGATAGCGAGTTGTCGAAGTTGGTTCAAGAGTCACTTGAGGCGTTGCAAGAGCAGTTATAAAAACAAACCTTAGGTTGCGACAGAAACGTATCGTGAGCTAGAAACCAAAAGTAACAACATAAAAAGCAGCCAATTTCTTCATTTTGTATGAAAGAATTGGCTGCTTTTTAGTTATAGGACTTGGTTAAATACAATTTTCGTTGATTCACTTTAAATCATCTTGATATGCCCAGCAGCTTTGATCTTAACGTGAACCATATTGCCTTGTAGGTAGCTTAGTGGAATCTCGCTGCGTTCAATGATCGCGACATTTTCGCTACATGCGCCAGCTTCAATCGCCAGTTGCTTTGATTGCGCTTCCAAGCCCTTCAAGATCTCTTCACGTGATGCTGGGTCAATCGGTACGATCTTATCGAACTGGCCTGATATTTCACCCAGCGCAACACCAATGGCATTCGCTACTTCAAAGTGCTCAGGGCGAACCACTTGGCTCACACCTTCAAAATGATCTGGGAATAGGGCACTGCCGCCACCAACCATGATTACGGGTACGCTCGCAGCTGACGTCTTCATTTTATCGATGCCTTCTTCAACATCCGTGACCATTTGTTGATAAACCTTGCTTGCTTGTTCAGCTGAAATACCAATCTCATCACTCAGTTGATGTTCTGCTTGCCACTGCATTTGACCAGTTTTGAGTGCAATATCGGTGAGCGTAAGTTCATCACCGCCAAAGCTACGTGCCGTTTGCGTTAAGGCATGACCAACACTTTCTGGGCCTAGCTCTATACGCTGTTGTTCAAAGCGAACTTTGGTACCACCACCAATGGCTAACGCCAAAATATCAGGCATACGGAAGTTGGTTCTTACTTCGCCGATTTCTACGGCGAGGCTCGATTCTCTCGGATAACCGTGGGTCAGCACGCCAATATCAGACGTAGTGCCGCCCACATCGACCACAATCGCGTCTTTTAACTTAGTTAAGTGACTCGCTCCACGAATCGAGTTTGTTGGTCCACAAGCAACGGTGAGAATCGGGTACATCAATGCGAATTGCTGCGACATCAGTGTTCCGTCGTTCTGACCGAAATAAGGCGTCGTGTGGATTTCATGATTGATGAGTGCATTACAAAAGCCGTCTACGAATCGTTTTGCTGTACCTTGCAGAGCCGCATTGAGGATAGTGGCGTTCTCGCGTTCTAAAAGCCCTAAGCTGCCCACTTTATGGGATAACGATAGGTTCACGCCTGGAAGTTCTTGCTGAATCCACTTTGCTGCTTGAAGCTCTTGGTCGCCGTTGACGGGAGAGAACACACCGCAAATAGCAATGGAATCCACTTGGCCTTTCATTTTCTGGCAAAGCTCGCGGATCTCAGACTCTTGAATGTCGGCGATCAACTGGCCGTCGTATTCATAGCCGCCGTGCGCTTGGTAGAAGTGTTCACCAAGCAAGTTTTGCCACGCTTTGCTCCAACCACAAAGGGGCGGGACGCTATCACCACTTGGAAGCGCTAAGCGAATCATGCCGACTCTGTCTAAGCCTTTTCGTTCAACAATTGCGTTGGTGCATTGAGTGGTACCAAGCATCGCATGTTTCACCTGTTTGCCATCAATGTTTGCTTGGTTTAATAGCGCAGAAATCGCGTTATCAATGCCGGTTGAAATGTCATGTGTGGTTGCGGTTTTTACTTTGGCAATCACATTCAAGTCTGCGTCGAGCAGTACACCGTCGGTATTGGTGCCACCTACGTCAATGCCAAGGCGGCAGTAATCAAGCGTAATGTTTGTCATGCGACTACCTCTTCAATGCAGACTTTAGTTGTTCAATGGTTTGATACTCGACTGTGTAGCCAAAGTAACCCGGGCCCGCGACTTCGATACCTTTGTCAGTCCGCCATTTAGGGTCGCAGGGGTAGGCAATTAGGTCGATGCGCTGCCCGTAACGAAGTTGTTCGGTTGTGATTGGCTTACCCGTTTCATGATCCAAGATCGAAATAAGATCCGGTGTTGATGCCAGTAGGTTATCTTGGTTCATGTCGGCGCGACTTGTGCCTTTGTGGGCGAGAAGCAATTCGTTTTGGAACTGCACAAACACGTTATCGACGCCGGTATCTTCAAACTGAGCCAGCTTTTCAATTACGACACCACCTGTTGCAAAGCCACCATCGGTTTCACGTTGAATATCAACAATCTTGCCACTGATGATGGTATGGCCGCCGACAATGTCTAACACGGCCTGTGTGCCACTCTGACTGTTGTCGTTCGCCAGTCTAATCGCTTCACCAATCTTCATTGCTTGAGTCAGTGTTGCAGGCAGTGCGCTGCGTTTTAGGTTCTTACCGTTCATTGGGTAATCGCACATCGCTGCAGATCCGCCCATCTGTTCGGTAATTGGTCTCGCAAACTTTTCAGACCAAATACCGTCAATTGGGTAAAGCGTGACGACATTGCCACGTTCATCGGCCAATGTGTTCGGAGCAGAAGGGAGACCATCAAGAAAGAAGGTCACCATCTGAGCTTCTGGAAACGCACGTCCCATCGCATCACAATCGATCACGGGAATGTTCTTTTGCGCTGCAACGAGAATTGGAATCAGCGAATTAAAACCGCCTACTTCGATAGGAAACGTTGCCGCCACTTCAGTGCCGAGCGCTTTTTCCATTGCTTCGAAAGCAATCAACATTTGATCTTTCGAATTGAGTTTCTCTACTGCGACGGTTGGTGCGCCAATCATTGAAGAGGGCACAGTCATCCAATCGTCTTGCACGTCTTCTAGAGGAATCATGCGTACAGGGTGCTTTGCCGTTGCAATGGCTACTTTCGCCATCAAGGCACCGCTGTATGGGTCACCGCCGCCGCCAGTACCTAATACCGTCGCACCAAGTGCGATATCATCAATCATTTGTTCAGTAATAATCACAACTACAATTCCTTATCACTTGAAGGAGAAAGCTTCATTAGGGCGAGGTAAATCACACTAGCAGCAAGAATGCCGTCTAACGCCGAGATACTGGTGAACGAAAATAGGTTGAAAAACTCTGGCGCGGTACAAGCGCTGAAGACAGTACCAAATGCCCAAGAAGCCAAGCCTTTAAACATCCAAGCTGGAACTTGTTGGATGTTCTCAAAGCTCATTTTTGTCGAATCTAAAACATAATATTGAACGATGTAGACGCCGGCAGCAGGTGCAATGGTTACGCTGAGGAGCATTAAGAAATCAGTAAATTTGTTCACCATGCCTAGCTGAGCAATGCCAATACCGACGATGGTCATGATTACAACTAATACAGGACGAGGAATCTTCGGTAGAACCATCGACATGCATAAGCCGCCAGAAGTCAGGTTGCTACTGTTGGTGGTCCACTGTGCGAACACTAGTACGATGATAGCAGCCATACCTAAACCTAAGGTGAAGAAGACCTCAACTAGGTCGTCGGTGCCGGTCATTTTGGTCAGGATCAACGCGATAAGAATGATGGCACTGTTGCCGACGAGGAAACCGATCCCCGCTCCTAAAATCGCATCACGACGTGTTTTGGCGTAGCGAGCAATATCAGGCGCAGCAACCGCAGCAAGAATCCAGATAGACATAACAAAAGAGATGGCTTGGCCTAGTGTCAAAGGGTCTTCAATCGATGGCGCTGCGCCACCTTGATAATCAGCGGCCATAAACAAACCGATGGTAATGAGTGTCACCATCAAAGGCACTGAATAGGTACTGAGTTTGCCTAAAGCCCGAACGCCATAGATAGCCGTCATCATCATTAACACACTGCCGCCAATAAGAGCGGTGAGGTGTGAAATTATGATGTCGTATTTCGCCAGTGCATCGACCATGATGAAAGCGAAGAAATCAGCCTGGAATGCGAACCAGCCAACTAATGAGATGCCGTTGATGAAGCCGAGAATTTTACCGCCGTTACGGCCAAATACTGCGCTGCTCACTAGCGGGGTAGACACGCCAGCTTGAAAGCCAATGTTGGCACACAGCATCGCGATGATCGCCAATAAGCCTGAACCAATAAACGTGGCAAGCAGTGCGTCTTCAAAACCAATACCGCTGCTTAGAATCGAGCCGAGAAACAATCCCGAAATATCGATGCCGATAGCTAACCAAATAAGGCTGATAACCCACCAAGATCGTTTGGCCTTTTCGGGAACGGGTTCCAATTCGAAGTCATCTATCTTTTTGTGGCTGTGTGTTGCTTCGGGTTTATTCACGTAAGCTTCTGCCGCCATAGTGCCATCCATGCATTGTTATTCCATAAGTGTGAATAAAGCATACTGATGTATTTATTGTTAATAAATGAATATAATCAGATGTAAACATAACAAAAAACAAATGTGAATGGCAAAATGAATCCAAACAATAAGTTAGATAAAAGAGACTTGCGAAGATTAGAGCTTTTTTGTGAAATTGTTGAGCAAGGAGGCATCAATCAGGCGGTCGCAAGCACCGGGATAAGCCAGCCTGTGCTCAGTAATCAGCTTATTGCCTTGGAAAAAAGCTTAGAATTAACATTATGCCAACGTGGAAGAAGGGGTTTTAAGCTGACTCATGAAGGTGAGCAAGTGTATAAATATGCGAACCAATTGAAATCGACCTTAACCGACTTCGCTTACAAGTTACGAGGTGTACAGACTGAACTCTCTGGGCACGTGCGAATTGGATGCTTGGATAACACCGTCACTTTGCCCTATAACCCACTTCCTAAAGCGATCGAGACGTTTTACCAACGCAGTAACAGTGTTGAGGTGAGTGTTGATGTCGGCGATTTCACCCAGTTGAATGAGAAGTTAGCAAAGAACCAGATTGATATGATGATAGTGGTTCTAGGGTCACATCAAAAATCAGCGTTTCAACATAAATACCCACTGTTTGAAGAGCACAGTTATCTGTATGCGCGTAAGGATCTGGCTGAGAAGATCATGGACAAAGATTTCTCCTTGGATGGTTGTCGTATCAACATGGGCGGCTATGCCAAAGACGAAATGTTCCGATTACTGAATATTGAGCAGTACGATTCCGTAAAGCCTTTTGATGGCTGGCATGTCGAGTCGGGTGTGATTTTAACCTTGGCGGGCACACACCTGAGTTTTTTACCGTCTCACTTAATTGACCGTGGCCATTATGACCAAGCTTTGATTCCGCTCCAGCCCGAGAAGTGGAGCCTTAAGAGTCAGTTTTATGTGGTGTTGAAGCAACCTGTGGATTCCCTTTCTCCTGCCGCGCGTGCGTTTTTTGATGAGCTAAACCAACCGGAAACATCGGATTCAATATAGAGAGCTTTTCGCTTCTCAAGAGCACTTCTCGCTTCTCAATAGCACCTAAGATACTTTTCCCCATATACAAAAAATCCTCTGCCAAGACAGAGGATTTTTGCTTTTATGCTTTATGAGTGAAAACTAACGGTTCTCGAAGCGGTTGTAATCCAATAAGCCAAACTCAATTGGTTGGTCTTGTTGATACCAACGATGAACGCGATCACTGAATGGCCAGAATTCGCTAGAACTGCGTCGTACTGCAAACTTGTCTAGCAGCGCCACGTAGTCCTCTTCTGTGTTTAAGTTTTGCAGCGTTTTCACTAGCGCAGGAATCTCGCTCTCGGTTAATGATAGGTAAGCCGCAGGGTAGCTACCGACAACACCTCTTACGAGGGTTAGGTCATCATTGGCGTAATCACGGTTACCTTCTTCATTAAACAAGCTAGAAATATTGCTGTGCGCGTTATTGTGAATCATGGTGAACAGTTGCTCTTCGCCGTTTTCGCCTTCAATCATGATCATCACTAATTGAGGTACATGACGCAGGCCTTCGCCCTTGATCAAATTCACTTGGTTAAGCAGTGCTTCATTCTTTCTACCAAAACCTGTTTCAACAATCTCAAAGCGATTATCGAGAACAGGTGCGAGCTTATCTTTGATCATATTAAGCAGTTCACGCTTCGGATTGGCCGTTTTGTAAACCACGCTGGTCGGCTGATCAAAAGGTGCTATGTTTCGCTGCAAGTAGTCACTCAGTTGTGCGCTTTGGTTCTGGTACCAGCTAGAGTGTTCAATGTGGCGGACGTCTTTAGGAAGAAGGGTTAAGAAGTTACTCTCACCTTCAAGACGCAAGAAGTCCATGAACATGCGTGTAATCAGCTGGTGGCCAAAGTTACCGTAAACATCGAAGCCTGCAACGAGAAGATAATGAATACGCTCTAGAAGAGCATAATCAAGAATCCACGCAGTCTTAGGTTGAGTGCCAACTAACCCTTGTACAACAGAGGCGCTATCGAAGTGCCTAAAGACGGTGAGAGCAGCATTCGGGTTAATGCCATCTCCATCCCAAATGATGCCAGTGTCTAGGTTTACGCCACTCTCGAACCATTGGTTGGTGAAGTCTGATTTCGCGTTTAGGTATCGCGCTTGTTGCTTCGCGTATCTTACCCAGTTGGTCACAGGTACGGTGTTACTTTTCAGCTCGCTAGGTAGCTTTAAGTTTTTCTTTTGGCTCGCATAGAACGCGTTAATTTCCGGAACATCGGCTTTCTCTGGGTCGATGAAGAAAACCCAAAAACGATCGTTAATTACGTTCAAGGCAAGTTGACCACGACACACAGGTCCTTTGATATAGGCCATGATGGTGTTTTGCGCGTTATCTAACATGAAGTTGAAGCGCGAGTTTACTGGCAGTGCTTCAAACGAAGTCATTGGGTTAGCTGAAACATCGATGTCGTAACTAGGAAGCTGTTTGACTGCGTAATTGACGTCGACAAACCAGGTATTCCACTTTTGTAGACGCTCTTTATTAAGTGCGAAAGGCATGTGCGTTTTGTCGACGATGGTGCCTTGTTCTGGAATCAGACGGTAGTAAACACGGTCTACTTTTGGATCGTCATAAGGGCGACGAGTCGTGATGCGTTGTACCGCCTCACCTGGTGGTGTTGCAGAGCGAACAACAGTAAAGAAACGTGTTGGTTGAGCTAAATCAGAAAAATAGACGTGAGATAAAAACAGGTGCTCGTAGATGTAACGTGCTGAAAGTTGGCTCTTATTGTCGCTCTTGTTTAAAAAGCTTTCGTAGACATTAACGAGCTCTTGCTCTGCATCATTCAGCGGAATATGGTCGTTCATTAACGCGCCATTTTCTAACCAACTCATTAAAGTCGCGTATTCTGTTTTGTCTAAGTTCGGCATCCCATAAGGCATCCCCCAAGTTGGGTAATCTCTCTCGTATTGAGCGTACTCTTCAATCGTTGGGCACTGTTGGTCGCGATCGATTGAAAAGTCGAAACCCTCAAGCTGGGTTTGATCGGGGAGAGGGTGATTCTCTTTCTGGATCAACATGCGAGAAACAAGACCAGCATCGAGGTTGGCCGTTGAGTTCTGCATGCGCTCATTGAGAACAGGATGAAAATCCGCATCGCGCCACTCTTGCGTGGTTAACGCATCTTCAAACAAGCGAGTAGGGGCTGATGCCGTTAAGCGGGTGCCTTGATAAACGAGTGCCTTGCTCGCGCCTCGGTCTATACCTTCCACAGAAGACATTTTGAGTTGGCAAGGGGCATCATAACAAGCGTGACAAACCACACATCGGTTATCAATGATGGGCTTTACTTCGTCAATGAAGTGCTGCGCTTGAGCTGAAAGAATAGGTGCTTGGCGATCGCGTACTTGTTGTTCACCAAACAGTTCGTCGAAGTTTAAACCCGCGTAGACGGCACAACCTGAGAAGACGCTAACAAAAGCTAAAATGAAGAGTTTTTTCAAATTCATACGTATTTAAATATTAGGCATTTTCTATAATTATATCGAAAATGATTGAAAATGCTCATGTTCTAACAATTTAGTAGACAAGATCTTGATGGGACGAGTAACTTGTCGATGCGCGTCACTCGCTTGTGATTAGAAATTGGAGTTTCAAGATAGCTAGATTTAAGCCCTAAGAGTTAAAAGCTAAAAGCTAAAAGCCAACAGTTAAGAGCTAAGACTCACTGATTGACGTAACAAACAGAGAAGGGGACAGACAATCGCTCAAACTCTTTGATCCAGCGCCATTGGTTGTCTTGCAGTTTATCGCCAGGGCCTTTGACTTCAATCCAATGAAATTCATCGCCCTTGAATGCAATCAAATCCGGCATCCCAGTTCTAAATAGCTTTAAATCACTCAATATCACTTTGAAGAGATCGATAACTAAAGCATTTGGAATCGAGGCCAAGCTGTGTTCGATGAGTGCCTTAGGAAAATAATTCCAATGAACAAAGGGGTTCGCGATACCTTGCTTTTCATCGTAAGTATCAAGAAAATGGTTCAGCCCATGTTTGGATATCGTCTGAAACACGGCTTCAACCTGTTCGGCTCGCTTGTCTACGAAATCTGAATGGTACAGATCCAATGGTCGATGTTGGTATCGATTGATAAAGGCGCCTTCAACGTCTGCGAAAATGACATCCCAGAAAGCCAAACCAAACATGCCACACAGAAAACTGTTTTCAGAAAAGTAGACGTCCCAACCTTGGTTCTCAAAATGCTGCTTTACCGCAAGCTCGACTCGCGTTTGGCTGAGGTCTAATTCCAGTTTTATCTCTTTGCAACTCGGTTTTAAGGTTCGTGAAACTTTGTGCCCCTGTTTCCGTAGCAGCCTATCTTCAAGCTTAATCGCGACTTCCAACTCTGACACATCCGATGGAGCAGCTTTCATTTGCGTGACAATGTCACACATTAAGTCTAGCTCACCTTGTTTGTCGTAGATGCGCGCAAGTCGTTCTCTGCTCGGAGGAAGTGTAGATTGCTTGAACCAAAAGATAGCTTGGTCGTTTAGGTTAAGCCTTTCTAGATCGCGAGCAATATCATTGATCAAACGCGATCGTTTTCTGGCAATGCTTCTGTGTTCTGATTCTTCAGGAATCGAGTTTAAAAGCAGTTCCAGAAACTCGTCATCTTTGCGGTCACCTTCTGAATACAAGCGTTGAATATCGCGCATCTGGAGCAATTGATTGAGTTGATCTCTAGAAGTGAAGAAACGGCGTTGTTTGCTTAGTGGGTAGTTCTCAAAGGTGTTGAGCCCAAGGTCGCTTAACACGAACTGGCTTAAGTCTTGATAGGTGTTGGCAAAGAACAGCAACAGTAATACATCAATCACTTGAGATTCGATGACGTAAATACAGTCGAAGGTTAGGCTTTGAAATTGATCAAAAGGTTGTTGTTCAAGCCGTAACAACAGATCATCTTTCTTGGCAGTTCTATGGCTCTTAAGGGCGGGGAATACATTCAACAGCTCTGGTTTGGTGAGTAAGTGCAACCCGAGATCGACCTCATTAATGGCCAGGTCATGCTGTTCTTCGGGGTGACTCAACGCAATGAAGCCTGCGGTGCTTAGCTCTTGTAGTGAGCTATTTAAATCAGGAATCTCAACATAGTTGAGTTTATCGCTGCGAAACCAACGCCCTTTACGAGAAAGCAAACGAACCATTAAGCATTGGCTTGAAACTGAAAGACGTTTGTATGCGGACAACCAACGACATTCATCGTCACTCAGAAGATCGGGGTAGAGCGTTTGAGCGTGTTCAACCAGTCGATTGAAGTTGTCGAGATAATAAGTAGGGGAGAGCTGAAGAGTGGTTTCGGTCGTCAATGGAGAAGTCGCTTGATACAAAAAGAGCCTAACCCTAAGGTTAAGCTCTTCAGTAACAAATTCAATCTTTTCTGTTGATTAAGCTTGTGATGCTTTTAGTTCAGCAACTTTAGCTTCAGAGATTGGCTTAGTGATGATTGCTAGAACAATACACACTGCCATCATAACTGCAGAGATTGTGTAAGCTAGGCCGTAACCTTCGCCGTTTGACATTGAGAAGCCAACAACTGCTGCACCGATAGCGCCGCCGATACCCCATGCCGTGTAAAGTACGCCGTAGTTAGTACCGTAGTTTTTCAGACCGTAGAACTCAGCAGTTAGTGTTGGGAATACTGCTAGAAGCGTACCGTAACCAACAGCTGCGATAGCTGTACCAATGATTAGCGTGAATTCAGAGTTGAACGTAGCGAATAGAGCCATGTTCGCGCCTTGAAGGATGAACGCTAGAAGTAGAGTACGTACGCCACCGATTTTATCTGCAAGCATACCCGCAGCAACACGGCCACCTGAGTTGAATACTGCAAGGATAGACGCTAGGTAAACTGCGTTTGGCAGGTTAGCTTGAACGCTAGCAATCGTAGTGATGTTACCGATGATCATTAGGCCAACAGATGCAGCGAACGCGTACATGATCCATAGAGAGTAGAACTGAGGAGTTTTCAGCATTACTTTCCAAGTTAGGTCTTCAGTCTTCTTAACCGCTTTAGGAGCTTGGCCTGCTTTTACTTTAGGTTCAGCTGGCGTGTAATCCGCTGGTGGGTTGTTGATTGTTGCTGCTAGAGGTACTGCGATTGCAAGTACACCAACACCAAGAATCATAAAGCTAGTTTGGATACCCATGCTGTCGATTAGCGCAGAAGTTACTGGTGCTAGGTAGATAGCTGCAAGACCGAAGCCTGCTGCGATAAGACCGTTAACCATACCTTTCTTAGAAGAATGGAACCATTTCATTGCTGATGGAGAAAGACATGCGTAACCGAAGCCGATACCTGCACCAGTCATAACTCCGAACGTGATGTTCAGCATCATAGGTGTTGTAGCGAAACCAGAAGCAATCATGCCTAGGCCTGTAAGCGCTGTACCTAGGATAAGGATCTTACGTGGACCCATACGGTCTTGTAGGATGCCCGCAACAAGAAGACAAACAGAGAATGTGATAGTTGCAATAGCGTAAGGAGAAGATGCTTCAGCAGCACTCCAACCAGCTTCAGTTACTAGCGCTTTGTTAAATACACTCCAAGCATACAGGATGCCAAGACAAAGGTTGATACAGAAGCCTGCTAGCAGGATACGTGTTGCTTTATCAATCTTGCTCATTTTTATTCTCAGTTTTGTCATCGGTTAGTGGAGAGCCACTTAACTAAAGACGGGTTATTGTGATTGTTTCTTCAAAATTAGTTTGCGTTTATCAACAGATAGCGCAAAAGAGCGCGGATTATAACCAATAAAAATGTGATTGGAATCTCTTTTTCCATTTTTGGTAAATTAAATTCAGTTTGTTAATGGGTTGTTTTTCATTGGTTTTCAAAATGTTTTTAACACCTTTCTATTTTGTTCTTTTTCGCTCTGTCCCCCAATTATTCCTGGGATTTCGAGGTGATAACTTTTTAGTAGACTCGTATTCCGTGCGGATATCACAGAGTTGCAAATAATTTTAATTAATTTCCAAGGTTAAATTTGTGTAACAAAATAAATCGAAGTAGTGCTTTTTTCATATGAGACAAGGAGTAACGGCGTTCTATTAGAAACGGGATGTTAACCAGTTGTTAATGGTGGTTTTTGCGGGTGCTTTTGCTTACATTTTGTTCGATCTGAGGGGTTGTGTTGTTGGGAAAAAGTGGGAAAATAGTACGTAAACTGAGATTCCAAAAATGAAAGGATGCGTTTCTAGTCTATTACGAGGCGAGTATTATGAAACTATTTTTAATTCTATTGATGTCGATTACTGGTGGCGTAGCAGCTGCTGATCATATTCATTCTTTCTTGTTCGGCTTCTACATCGCGGCATTGGCTGTAGGCAGTTGTTACTGGCTTGCATTCCGCAGCACGCGTTTCCCACAGTTGGCATTAGTGCTATTGATGTGTGGCTTCTTTGCGAAGATTGCAGTGACGGTTATCGGTGTTTCTTGGGGTATCTCGAACGATATCATTCAATCGCCGTTCATTTTCTCATTGTCATACCTGTTCTTCTTAGTGGTTGTGTCTTATGTTTGGTTTGCATACCGCGATAAACTGACGATGAAAAAGCGCGCTAAACAGGTAGAAGAGTCTCGCAAACAAGCGGCAGCATAATTCGATTTGATTCTTAAAAAGCCTTCTTCGGAAGGCTTTTTTGATCCAGAGATAGTCTATATGGCTGCAGATAAAAGAAACCCCAGTATGGTGACATACTGGGGTTTCTTGTTATTCATCTATTATCTAGCAGTTACCACCTACCAAAGACAGTTCTGAAGGCGTGTTACTTCTTCATCATCTTAGCGAGATCGGCGAACGGGTTGTGTGTCGCTGACTGATGATCATCTAAACTCGCTTTTGCATCCACACCATAACGCTCATGGTCAGTGTATTTTGAATGCTCATGATCGTGACAGTATAGGCACAGTAGCTCCCAGTTACTGCCATCTTCAGGGTTGTTTGTATGGTCGTGGTCCACGTGGTGAACGGTAAGCTCTCGGAGGTTTGAGTAAACAAATTCACGCGCACATTTACCACAAACCCAAGGGTACAGTTTTAGTGCTTTTTCGCGGTAGCCTTTCTCTTGGCGAGCATACGCTGCACTCGAACCTGTGAAATCAGAAGACATTGCCAAATCCTTATCAATTGTAATATCCCGATTTTATCACAGCTTTCTTGAAGCTGTTGGTATGTCGTTCGTAAAATCATTGCTAAATGATGCGGTGGATTTATCGATATTAGATTGAAGTTTGAATACAGACTTACCTTTTACACACTAACGTTTAAGCGGGTTATGTCTTTCTGGAATAAGCCATGCTTAACAGTTTGAAAATAAATCGTATTCAGGGGTTTTAACCACAGGCATGTGACCTAATATCAGTTTGTGAGACCCTATATTAATAAGGAAATATCATGTCAGAACAATACACTCCGCCAAAAGTTTGGGTTAACGATACTGCTGGTGGTAACAAGTGGGCAAACATCAATAGTCCTGAATCTGGAGCTCGCTTTGATAAAGAGCTTCCTGTTGGTGACCATGCTTTTCAATTGTATTCTCTTGGCACACCTAACGGTCAAAAAGTCACTATCTTGCTGGAAGAGTTGTTAGCGGCGGGTGTTAAAGAAGCTGAATATGATGCGTACTTGATCAACATCGGTGAGGCTGATCAGTTCTCTTCTGGCTTTGTTGGCGTGAATCCAAATTCTAAAATACCAGCACTTGTCGACAAGTCTGGTGATGAAGACGTTAATGTTTTCGAATCGGCATCTATCTTGATGCATCTAGCAGAAAAATTTGGTCACTTCTTACCAAAAGAAGGGGCAGCAAGAACACAAACCATTAACTGGTTGTTCTGGGCACAAGGTTCTGCGCCATTCCTAGGTGGTGGTTTTGGTCACTTCTACGCTTACGCGGATGAAAAGCAAGAGTACCCAATTAACCGCTTTGCGATGGAAGCTAAGCGTCAGCTAGACGTGTTAGACAAACAGTTAGCAAATAACGAATTTGTGGCGGGTGACGAGCTAAGCATCGCTGATATCGCGATTTGGCCTTGGTATGGCAACCTTGTGCTAGGCAAAATTTACGATGCAGCCGAGTTCCTACAAGTTGAGTCTTACACCAACGTTGTGCGCTGGGCGAAGCAGCTAGAAGCGCGTGAAGGTTTCCAACGCGGCCGAGTGGTTAACCGTTCATTTGGCGAAGAGTGGGAGCAAGTACCAGAGCGCCACTCTGCAGAAGACATTGACCGAGTTTTAAAGCTTAAGCCTTAGCCTTGATTTGAACAACATTGATGATTTTTTCGAAACGCCATATCTCGATAGAGGTATGGCGTTTTTCTTTAGCTAGTATAAGAAAATAACGAAAATTGTGTCTTTAGCTCTACTTTAATTTAAGCAATTTATTCAATCGCTTATGAGTAATTGCCTTTGTGGTTAAGACAAAAAACAATAGTCATCGAGACGGAGTAAATCTATAAGATAACGGTCCATTTAAAATTACGACTAACTTCGCTCAATGAAAAAAAACTTAATTGCGTTGGCTATCATATCCGCGGCTCTTTCCGGGTGTAATCACGACTCACTAAGCTATAGTGATGGCCCTGATACGGTTCCTCCAACAGACATTATTCCACCAACGGATATTCTTCCGCCGACAGATATTGTTCCACCAACGGATATCCTTCCGCCGACTGACATTATTCCACCAACAGATATTATTCCCCCAACAACTTACATCGGTTCACTGTTGTCGAGCGGGGCGTTTGTTTCTGGAGATGTGTACTGTGACGGCATTCATCTTGAAAACGGAACGTTCAGTGTAAAGCAAGGCGTGAGTTTTAGTTGTACCTTGGGTCACCTTACTTTAGGTGATTTCACGGCTCCTTTCCCCGAAGTCACAGAAAGCACGATTTCAAATGATGCGCTTCATGCGGCATTTGAGTTGACAGAATTACATGGAGACAACGTTACCAAGGTACTCGAATCAATTGATGTTTGTGAGACTGAAAGTGCTATCTGTTTAAAAGAGCTGGATGCTTTTGATATTGAGGATGTATTCTCGCAACTTGATGATCAAGATGCTGTCGATGCGTACTTTTCATCGAAAGAAGAGGAGTCTACAGATGAAGTAGGTAAGGCTCCTAGTTCACACGTAGACACAACTGTTGTTCCTGCGGTTGACCCTAATGCGGACAATAACCTTAACGCTGGTTTTGTTTCTGCAGACGCAGAGTCTACCTATGCTTATAAGCCAAGTGTTGAAGGCAAGGTGTTAACTCGCAGTAAGCTTACAGATGCTAATGGCACGCCGATTTCTGGGATCAGTTTCTTTTCGGCTAACGCGACGGGCGTGACGGATGAAGAGGGAACCTTTGAGTACCTGTGGGGCGACAGAATCGTTTTTGGTATTGATACGTTTGAGTTTGGCTCCATTACGGGTAATCAGATTGCTTATAAATTGTCTGATGTGACCAATAATGTGGTTGAGAAAGCGAATATCCAGTCATTACTAGAGCGCTACGCGGTTGATCATGTAAGTTATTATGAGATATCTGAAGAAGTCCAAGATACCTTTTCAAAGTACCCTAACGTTATAAATGAACTGATCAACCTAAACCTACCAAATGGGGGGCTGATAGAGGGTACAGACTTCGAACTTCCTAATGAGTTTGTGGGTCAGTTTAGCCAAGGGTTAACGGCAGTCATTGATGAGCAGCTGCGCCAAACGCCTCAGTTTATGGATTATGTTCGTCAACCTGCCGTTTTATCTATGGATTCTGGTCAGTATGTTACAGAGTCTCTGCAGCAAATCTTCCACAACGTCACCACATTCCATGTCTTCAATGACAATGGTAGCTTTTACGGTGCGACTGGGTATACCCGTGGTATGCGAGCTCTAAACATATCGAATAGAGCATTCCCTGTGATGATGCCAAGAACTGATAAAAACCGTGAGCTTTATTTTGGTGAGCAACAGGCTTGGACTCGTGAAGGCAAGACTTACATCGCACAACACCCAAGCATTTCGATGCCTCCGATTCCTTTAGTCTCTGAAGACAACGCGACTTATGGTTTTCCATTCATTACTGCAGGCGAGATAGGCAAAGGTAAGGTCGTGTTCATGGGCAATGGCTTATATCCAAGTATTCTGTCATGCCCAGAGAATTATTGGGCTAATCGCACATTACATATCGACAACAACAAACAACAGTGCACTGTTTCGACGTTCGAAAACCTACTGCATGATGACCAAGGCAGCATGAGGTTGTTTTTCTCGAACTTGTTTGAGTGGTTCAATAATGGTCTGCCTATTGCTGGGATGAGTGCAGTCACCAATATTGACCAAGCTTATTCGGCTTATCACCACTCCACAATGGGTAAGCAGTACACGTTTTTTGTTAGTCCTCAGTATGGTTTTGCATCAGTAGAAAAGCGTGGTTCAGGTGACTTTGATGGTTTGAATGCGAGCACTACGCCGATTTTGATCCTTCAGGCATACCCACCTAAGTTGGTTCAAGATGGCATGACTAACCAGTTTGTCGCTGACTTGGATAACCCGAATTTAAGCCAAGACGATATTACGGCTCTTATTAACTATGTTAATGACGGTGGCAATATCTTGTTTATGGATGCGATTCAAACGACTAACCCTGAACCTATAGGGCGCTTGGCGGATGCCGCAGGTGTATCTCTTGGCGGTGAAAACGTTACGCCGACAAACCAAGCTTTCTGCAGTAGCTCTTATTACTGCCAAGCACCGTATCCAAATCTTCACGTGAAGAGCCAAAAGGAAATGGTAGTTCTTGAGCGTTTTCAAGATAACCAAGGGGAGCCTCCATTCACGGTAAATCAAGATGGTACGGTTGAGTGGATCAAAGATGAGTCCAAGATTAAGTTTGAGATCCCGACTTATGAGGTTACTAAATTAGACGCTGAAGGGAAGCCAGTGCTTGATGCGTCTGGTGTAACCGTAATGGAGACAAAATCCGCACGTATCTTTGTTGAATCGGCAGAAGAGCGTGAAGCGGCGATCAAAGAACTGCAATCTGCATTTGATGGAACTGATCTTTGTACAAACGATTATGAATACGAATTTAACTGTATTGAGACTCGTTCTGGAGACGGAATTACTGTTCGTGGTGCTTATCATAGAGCCGATTTCGACCGCTATGAAGTAAGCAAAACCGTTGTCGACAGTATGGTGAAAGCAGCGAACTTGGGCACTAACTTTACGGCGCTTTATGAGCATGAAATTTACTATCGCACGAAAGGTAATCAAGGTAAGCGTCTGTCTAACAGCGAATTGAATCAAGCGTTTGATAACCTGTCTGTTTGGATGTGGAACGACAACGCATATCGTTTTGAAACAGACATGCAAGATGAGTTGGGGTTCAAGCAAGCTGTTCAGTTCCTTAACTGTTATACCGAAGACTTACATCAAACAGACACAATGGATGCACAGTGTCCTGTTGACCTAAAAGCGTCGTTAGTCGCTAATGGAATGATTCATGGTGAAGGTGAGTTATCGGGACAGTTGAATCCTAGTTACCCGTTGAACTATATGGAAAAGCCACTGACTCGTATCATGTTGGGGCGCTCATTCTGGGATCATGAAATCGTTGTCGATACCACAATGTATCCGGGTCGAACTTCGGGGGCATCTTCGTCAAGTACGGTAATGGTTCAGACCAACGGTAAAGCGGTGACGTATTCGGCAGGAAACAATCAATCGACAGGTCTGTGGGCTCCTCAATTACAAGAAGTAACCATTGAAGACGGAGTGGCAGCTACGATTACCGTGATGATGGCGGATGATCTTACAGGTAAGCCGAATCACGAAACGAGCTTGAAACGTCCTCCACGTATGCAAACTAGCTACGATTACAATGGTTCGAGCTTAAATTTCAAAGCCCCTTATGGCGGCCTGATTTATATTCAACCGAAAGAAAAAGAGGCTGGTGAAGTCTCATTCACTATTGATGGCGCCTTAAAAGCGGCTTGGTGGAAAGAGGGAGAGTGGATTAACCCAGTTCAATCGGCAGAGGCGCCTATTGCGGAAATCGATACAGGTTCATTTATTTATACGACCCCAATCAGGAATCTAGAATCCACTGATTTGAAACAATTCGCAACAGATATGAATCGATTCGCTGAAGCTGCAAGTGACTTCTACGGACGTGATGAGAGACAAAATGATGGTTTACACCGTAGGTTCACTTATCCAGAACTGAAGGCGTTCCGCCATCGTTTTGTAAATGATGTACAGATATCGATCGGTGTTGCTCACTCTGGCTACCCAGTTATGAATTCGAGTTTCAATGCAAACCGCACCTACATTCCAACTAACCCTGTGAATGATTGGCTCTTGTGGCATGAAGTTGGTCATAACTTAGCATCAGCACCTTTCTCAGCAGCGGGTAGTACTGAGGTAACGAACAACCTGCTTGCACTTTATATGCAGGAGCTAGAGGGGCGTAACGAAAATCCAGAAATGGATCGTATTAAATCGGATATTAAGAAAGCACCTAAATGGTTGGGGCTTAATAATGAACATGCGTGGTCACATGGTGATGCAGGTTTGCGTCTAGTTATGTTTGGGCAACTGAAAATCTGGGCAAAATCGAACTTTGCAATTGATGATTGGTATACACGCGGCGCAAGCCAATCTGATGTGTATGGTGAAGATGAAGGCTGGAATATGTTCAAACTTATGCACCGTAAAGCTCGAGGTGATACAGAGGGTGATGCGGTTGAAAACTATTGTAGTGCCAAAGATACTGGGCTAACCGGTGGCGACTTAATGATGGTTTGTAGCTCCTACGTTTCAAACTATGACTTGAGTGATTTCTTTGTTGCTTGGAACGTGGGCGAAACTTCAATGACTAATGCTGATGGCACGAAGTCTTATAGTGGCGGAATTAGCTCTAAAGGTCTTAGTGCGGTTGAACAATTAAAACTAGAGAAACCAAAGAACAGTCCTTTGAATGTTGATTCAATTTACTAACGCTAATTATTGCTAAAGCATTTTATAGCTTAAAAACAAACGCCACACTTAAACTACGTGTGGCGTTTTTGTTGCAATGCTCTAGAAATTTCAGCTAGATCAGTCTTCTACATGATGTTTAATACTTCGGCTGCCATTGGTTGGCTGTCCTTGCTAGAGAAAGCAGGTTAAACTGTTCGCATCATAATTCTAAAGGATGGTGCCATGTACCACGGTCATATCTATTTCCCTCTGCGATTTGCAGAGCAAGCAGAAACACTGCGTCAGAAAATTCTATCGGAACGTAAAGATGTATTAGAGGTTTTCCCACTAATACAGCGTTTGGTTGGCCCACATAAGATGCCAATGTTTGAGATCCATTTTGCGAACAAAGAGTCGGGCATTGTTGAATGGCTTGAGGAAGAACGCGGTGATATGTCGGTGCTTATTCACCCTGTAACTGGCGGTGAAGAAACTTTGGATCACACAGTACGCGCGATTTGGCTTGGTCGTGAATTGGGTGTCTTTGAAGAAACGCTGACTAGCTAATCAAATATACCAATATTGCACTTAACTCATTCCGACCGGAAAATACATGAACAATAAAAAGGCTCCTCAAATGAGGAGCCTTTGTTTTAGGGAGCCGTTTTACCAAGAAACCGGTTATCAAGAGCCTCTGGTTATCGGGCTGAACCGTTAACCAGAGTAGGGGGATTAAGCCTCTGCAGTTGCCTTAGAGTCGCTCATCTTTTTAAGAGCTGCGTAACCAAAGCCTGTTACTGCTGTACCTGCTGCAATCGCCACTAGGTACATTAGAACTGGAGAGATAGCACCAGGAATTAGTAGTACGAATAGGCCGCCGTGTGGAGCCATTAGCTGTGCACCAAACATCATTGATAGAGCGCCAGTTAGTGCACCACCTGCCATACATGCCGGGATAACACGCATTGGATCTTTCGCTGCGAATGGAATTGCACCTTCAGAGATGAAACATAGGCCTAGAACGAATGATGCTTTACCCGCTTCGCGCTCGCCTGCTTCAAACTTGTCTTTCACTAGGAAAGTCGCAAGGCCCATACCTAGAGCTGGAACCATACCTGCTGCCATGATAGCTGCCATTGGCGCGTAAGTTTGCGAAGCCAGTAGACCAACACCGAACGTGTAAGCCGCTTTGTTTACAGGACCACCAAGGTCGAAACACATCATTGCGCCTAGAATAACACCCAGAAGAATCGCGTTAGACGTACCCATGTTGTTTAGGAAGTCTGTCATTGCGCTCATTACGCCAGAAACAGGGCCACCTACGATGTAAACCATCACAAGGCCAGTGAACAAACTCGCGATAAACGGGATGATCAGGATTGGCTTAAGCGCTTCCATCGATTGTGGAAGTTGAACCTTGTCAGCAATGAACTTCGCTGAGTAACCCGCTATGAAACCCGCTGCGATACCACCTAGGAAACCTGCGCCTGTTGAACTAGCCAACATACCGCCGATTAGACCCGGAGCTAGACCCGGACGGTCAGCAATCGAGAATGCAATGAAACCAGCAAGAACAGGAATCATCAGGGCGAATGCAGAGCCACCACCGATAGTCATCAGTGCCGCTGCTAGTGTGCCTTCTTCTTTAAACGCTTCGATACCGAATACGAAAGAAAGAGCGATGATCAAACCACCCGCAACCACTACAGGAAGCATGTGAGAAACACCTGTCATTAGATGCTTGTACACGCCTTTCTTCTCGTCAGCAGGCGCTGAGTTTGAAGAAGCTGTGTGTTGGTATGGTTTAGCTTCTGCGAACGCTTTTTCCATCTCTTGCTTTGTTTTCTTCAAAGCAGGACTTGTCGTTGTTTTGTATAGCGCTTTGCCGTTAAAACGATCAAGAGGAACGTCGATATCTGCTGCGATGATAACTAGATCAGCGTCTGCGATTTCTTGGTCTGTCAGTTGGTTTTTTGCACCTACAGAGCCGCGAGTTTCTACTTTGATTTGGTGACCTAGGCGTTTGCCTTCGGCTTCAAGCGCTTCAGCGGCCATAAAGGTGTGTGCAACACCAGTTGGACAAGCGGTGATCGCTACGATCTTTTTGCTACCTGTAGCAGGTGACGTACCAGTCACTTCAACAGTGCTTTGAACTTGAGAAGCGTCTAATACCGTTGCTTCTGCTACCGCTTTCTCTAGAAACGCTTTTGCATCAGCTGTGCATTCAGAGATAGCTGCTTGGTATACTTTCTTGCCCACAAAGCGCGCTTTATCAACGTTTGTGTTGGCTGCGATAACCACAACGTCGCTGCTGTCGATAGTGTCTTGCGATACAGTTGAATCAGGTAACACGCTTGATTGACATTCAATAGCGGCGTTCCAACCCAGTGCTTTTGTCGCTTGCTCTAACAAGCCTGCTGCGATGATGCTGTTTGCTACGCCACTAGGGCAAGCTGTGATAATGGTAATATTCATAATAAACCTTTTGTCCTATTTGCTTGTGTCTAACTGGCTAGTTGGAGCACTAAGCGACTGTAATTGGATATTTTGTAGTACTGAATCCAGCTCTTGTTGGCTGGTGATGCCCACGCCTACCTGTGAAACTGCTAGAGCAGATAGGGCGGTTGCGAATTTAATAAGTTCTGGTTTTGGCATCTGTTGCATGTGACCCCAACATAGACCAGCAACCAATGTGTCACCTGCGCCTACCGTGCTTACTACTTGCATACGCGGCGGTTTAGCATGTAACCATTCACCTTGGTTTAGCCACATCACGCCTTCAGCGCCAAGTGATACCACGATGTTATCGATGCCTTTTTCACTTAGGGCTTGGCCTGCGTGTTGGCATTGGTCACGAGTTGTCAGTTCTGCATTGAACAGCTGAGACAGCTCTTCATCGTTTGGCTTAATCAACCAAGGTTGCGCATTGATACCGGCTTTAAGTGCGTCACGGCTGCTATCAAATAGCACCTTCTTACCTAAATCGTGTAAGCGTTGAACCCAAGAAGCGCAAAGCTCAGGAGAGATGCCTTGTGGCAAGCTGCCTGCAATCACGAAGTATTCGTGGTCTTCAGCCAGTTCTAACAAGGTTTCTTCAAACGCTTTGATAGCGTCAGCATCAACAGGAACACCTGGGAAGTTGATGTCGCTTACTTGGCCTGAGTTCTCTACCAATTTCACGTTAATGCGAGTTGCGCCATCAACACGGATGAAGCGGTCAGTTGCGCCCATCTCTTCAAACAGTTGGCAGAACGCTTCTTCGTTATTGCGACCAAGGAAGCCAGTCACTGTCACTTTTGCGCCAAGCTCTGAAAGAACTTTTGCGACGTTTACGCCTTTGCCCGCTGCATGCAGAGAGCCTTTGTTTACTAGGCTAACTGAACCCACGTTAAGTGCGTCGATAGCGCCTGTCAGGTCTAGAGCAGGGTTAAGCGTTACAGTAACGGCTTTGATTTGTTTATCAGACATATCGACTCCTTAACCTTCGCCAAGGCCTGAAGCGATAGCTTTACCAATCGATTCAAGTGCTTGTGCTGCGTCTTCACCTTCAGCAACAAACTGAAGCTGGTGGCCGTGTTTAACGCCAAGAGCGATCACTTTCATCAAGCTCTTCGCGTTCACTTCTTTTCCGTCGCCATCTAGGTTTGACACGCGGATTGTTGATTCAAACTTCTTCGCTTCAGCGACTAGCATTGCACCCGGACGAGCGTGCAGGCCGTGTGCGTTTTTGATTTTGAATACTGCGCAGTTGTCATCGTCTTGAGAAGCTGTAGAAACCGCTTCACCTTTCAGAAGGCCAATCACTTGCGCTGCGTCAGCGGTTAACAGTTGTTGCTGTTTACCTTCGAAAACCATCTTGCTTAGGTTTGCCAGAATAGATTGGTGCGCGCTGTTACAAGCGGCGAATGCTACCAATGCTTTAACTGGTGTGCCTTCGTATTCACAATGGTTCGCTGTTGAAACGAAAGATACGCCAGTGCGAGTTACACCTTTATCGCTGCCCAATAACCACAGGCCTTGGCCTAGGTGAGTCGGTGTTTTCGTTACTAGGTCAGCAACGAATGCGTTGTCTGTGCAACCTGTGTTCTTAAGTAGGCCGCCTGCCACTGCCGACATTTGAACCATGTCGCTTGCAGGGAACAGTAGCTGAACTAAAGAAGCGTCTAGGTCTGCTTCTAGCTGAACTTCGCCGTTAAGTAGGGCGATGATTTCGTCTTCTGATTTCGCTTGCTTTAATTTCTCTTCAACGCCGTCAGCCGCTAGCACTTTCGTTAGTTGCTTAAGAATGCCTAAGTGCTCGTCAGATTTAGCTGCAATACCAATTGCTACGTAAACACGGTTGCCGTCTGCCCAATCAATACCTTCAGGGAAGTGGTGTACCGCAACGCCTGTCTCTTTTACTAGGCCACGAGTGTCAGTGGTTCCGTGAGGAATCGCGATGCCGTTACCTAGGAACGTAGAGTTCTGGTTTTCACGGTTCAGCATTCCTTCAACGTAGCCAGAGTCAACTAAGCCTTTCGCGGTCAGGTCGCCAGCAATGTTTTGGATAGCTTTGAATTTGTCTTCGGCAGTTTGGCCTAGAGTGATGTCAGATTTTGATAATTTAAGCATGGTGCCTCTTTAGCGTATCGCTTGAGAATTTGTGTATCGCTACGATTCAGTCTAGAGCAAGAATTAGTGAACTTTACTCGTTGCTTTGCTCTTTGTTTTACTTTAGCTGAATCGGTTCAGCATTCAGTGTAAAAAAATTCAGCAAAGCCGATTTTGGTTTTCAAAATAGTTTTGCTGCGCGTCGTAATTTCAGTTTCGTTAATAACGAGAAGTTGAATCACAACAAATGACGCTCAATCCATACAAAAGGATGATTGAAGTCACTTTTCAGATTTTGCTGAATCCTTTCAGCTTTTATACTGAATCGATTCAGCATATAATTCAACTAATCCGAGGATCAGATCATTGGTTATATGATCCTACGCACAAAATACAGGTCACCCATATGACACTTGATGAAATTGCTAAATTGGCTGGAGTATCGAAAACCACGGCCAGTTATGTCATCAACGGCAAGGCGCAGAAATACAGAATCAGTGAAAAGACTCAGCAGAAAGTCATGGCGGTTGTGGAAGAGTATAACTACCGACCAGACCATGCTGCTTCGTCGCTGCGTGCTGGTAATAGCCGGTCATTTGGTTTGATTATTCCTGATTTGGAAAACAGCAGTTACGCGCGTTTAGCTAAATTGATAGAGCAGAACTCACGTAAAGTGGGCTACCAGATTTTGATTGGTTGCTCTGATGATGATGCAGAAACCGAACGCAAAGTAGCCGAAGCTTTAGTGAGTCGTCGTATCGATGCTTTGCTGGTGGCGAGCTCAATGCCAGACGCCAATGAGTTTTACTTGAAGCTGCAAAACTCAGGTACACCCGTAATCGCGATTGACCGTCCGTTAGATGATGAGCACTTTGCGTGTGTGATCAGTGAAGATTTTGAAGCCGCATTTGAGCTGACTCACTCGATTCTTGATGACAGCATCCATAGTGTTGGTTTAATCGGCGCGTTACCTGATCTGAACATTTCACGTGAGCGTCAGTTGGGTTTTGAAGCAGCGAACAAAGCACATACTCAACAAACAGGGCTAACAGAAAACAAGCCGATGGTTGTGGGTTATGGTGAACACTTTGACAGAGAATCTGGACGTGAGGTTTTTGAGGGTTGGATTGCTAAAGGTACAGTCCCTGATGCCATTGTCACTATGTCTTACACCTTGTTAGAAGGTGTACTGGATGTAATGGTCGAAAAGCCTGAACTGATCAAGCAAGTAAAGCTGGCAACCTTTGGTGATAACCGTTTATTGGACTTCTTACCTTTTAAGGTTCACTCACTGCCGCAGCAATTTGAAGTCATTGCCGATAGTGCTTTTGCCTTGGCGTTAAATGCATCGGCCAAGCGTTACCAAGCTGGCATTGAACTCGTACCAAGAAGCTTAGTGAAGCGAGGCTAACTCGAATTTTACAGTTAGCTAGAAGCCTCGCGTTTAGCTCGAACCTGTAATTAACTCCTACTCAGCAATAAGCCCATTTCTACAATGGCAACAATGCCGAGCAACAAGGCCAACACTTTCCAAAACTGGATTGGGTTTCGGTTTATCAAAGGTTGCTTGGCTTTGCTTTTCACCAAGCTTTGGTTTGGTGTGTAAAGGTCTGCCACAAAATCCCCCAACACTTGATGACGTTCGCTTGGTGATTCCGCACAGGCTTTTTGTAACACCAAATCCACCCAACTTGGTAAGTCAGACCGCTTTTGTGTGATGGGTTGATACTCCCATTGGTGGTGACGAGATTGATTAAGCGATTGTGCCGTCATCTCAGAGTAGGGCAATGTACCCGTTAGCATCTCATAGCCGATCACTGCGATAGAGAACAGGTCTGAACTTGTGGTCGCCGTATTGTGCTTGATGGTTTCTGGTGCAATATAATTGACCGCGCCTAGTGGTGTATCGTCTTTGTCGGTGAGCTCTCCCTCTTCAAGGCCTCTCACTAACACTGCACCAAGGTCGATGATTTTTATCTCACCATCACGTTGAAGCATGATGTTCTCGGGCTTTAGGTCTCGATGCACCATGTCTGCGCGTTGTAATACTCGAATACCTTGCGTGATCTTTTCTAAGATTTCGCGCACTTCATTGAGTGACGGCTTTGGATTATCGTACATCCATTGTCTTAGCGTAATGCCTTCGACCCATTCGCAGATTTGATATAAGAATTGCGAGTGCTCTGGCGTTGGGTAAACCTTCATGATTTTCTTGTTGTGCAGTAATAGCCCCGCCCATTGTTCATTAAAGAACGCTCGGAGTTGCGAAGGATTATCGTGATATTGAACTGACGGGACTTTTAACACGAACTCGGTTTGTGTCTCTTTCTGCATCACACGATACACATGGCTTCTAGTGCCTGCATACAACACCTCAAGTACCATAAATTTGTCGATACTTTGCCCGAGTTTTAAAGCGGGTGGGATGGCACGCTTAGCCAGTTTTTCATGGAATTCAATGAGCGAAGGCTTAGGTAGGTGGTTAACTTGCACAATCAAGCAGCTTACGTTGTCTGAACTATTGTGACTTAAAGCGGTATTACAGATCGTTTGTGCAGCGTGTTCGAAATCAACGCCGGGTTTGTCGATATGTTCCTTGAACGTGTTGGGAGAAACAAACTCATGCACGCCATCAGATGTCAGGATAAAGCAGTCGTTTTTCTTGATGGGAAGTGTTTGATAGTCAACGTTGAGTTGGTTGTCCATGCCTAAGGCGCGTGTTAGGTAATGCTTCTGCCCCATATTCTTGCGCGTATGGTCGCGTGTCAGTTGGCGCAATTCACCATTTCTTAACAAGTAGATACGGCTGTCACCGACATGGAATAAATGCGCGGTGTTTGATTTTAATATCACGCTGCTGAAAGTCGAAACTAGAGCGTTGTGGTTAACTTGTTGCGCGGAATGGATATTGGAAACAGAGGTATTGAAGAGCCAAGAGTTGAGTGACTTTAAGACTTTCTGAGCTGAGCGCTGAATGCTCCAACTTTTTGGCGTTGCGTAATAGTCGTCGATAAACTGCATCACGCTGGTGTGGCTGGCTTGCTGGCCGTGTTCACTGCAACTCGCGCCGTCTGCTATGCAGGCGACGCTGCCTTTCAACTCTTGCTCCATGCGAGTTTTAGGGTGTTTTACAATGATGGCGTCTTGGTTTTCATCACGAATGCCTTTATTCGAATAACCACCAAACTTCAGCGTTAACTGGTTATTAGATTCTGGCGTGATGACTTGCCCTTGGCTGAATGAAATTGTCATAACTGTTCTTCTTCTTAACTGTTCTTCTTGCGTCCTTGAGAGAACATCTAGGAAGAACAAAAGCCCTAGTGAACCTAGAGCCTTTGAACGCAGTACCAAAGTGGTGAAACACACCTTGGTACCACTCCCGATTCAATAATATCAATGCTTCATAGTACTGAGGCTAGTTCGATACGTTAATCAAGGTCACACTACCGTCGTCGTTTACTTCAGCGATTTGACCGTTAGGCTCTTCCATGAACAGTAGAGTCACGAAACCAAGTACCGCTGTTGCAGCAATCACTAAGAAGAACGTTTGGTAGCTCACGAATGACAACACAGTTAGGTAAACCACCGCACCCACATTACCGTAAGCACCCGTCATACCTGCAATCTGACCTGTCATACGACGCTTGATTAGAGGAACCGTTGCGAATACCGCACCTTCACCCGCTTGCACGAAGAAAGAACACGCCATCGCCGCGACAACCGCTAGCCATACAGGCCATGTGCTGTCTACTTGACCCATTGCGAAGTAACCCACAGCAAGACCAATCGTTAGAATAAGCAGTGTTGGTTTACGACCGAATTTATCTGAAATCCAACCACCACCTGGGCGAGACATTAGGTTCATAAAGGCATAAGCCGATGCAACCATACCTGCAAGAACCGGTGTTAATTCAAAGGTTTCAGAGAAGAACAGTGGTAACATAGAAACCACAGCCAGTTCAGAACCAAATGTCGCGAAGTACAATACGTTAAGTACCGCAACTTGCTTAAATTTGTACTGGTGAATCTCTGGCACTTCTTCTTTAAATACGTTCTTGTTTACTTTCCAAACCTGCGACACTTCGTACACGTAAAGTGCTGCTAAACCTGCATACACAGAGTAAACCGCCATGTCAGACAACATGTTGATGTTGCTCGGTGATAGCTTCCAAGTCAGTAGCGCTAAAGCGGCATACATAGGGATCTTCATAATAAGTAGGAAGAAAAAGTCACCCTTTGATGTCACTTCCATCGCCGTTACTTGAGCAGGCTTGAAGTAAGTTGAACCTTTTGGTGTATCTGACACGTTTTTGTAGAAGATAAACGAGAACGCTAAGCTCATTACGCCAGTAATACCAACCGCATAACGCCAGCCGTCTTCACCACCAAACGCTAGAGCGAGAGTTGGAAGTGTGAACGCCGCTGCTGCTGAACCGAAGTTACCCCAACCGCCGTAAATACCTTCTGCAGTACCCAGTTCGTTGTGTGGAAACCATTCAGACACAAGACGAATACCGACAACGAAACCTGCACCAATGAAGCCCAGTAGGAAACGAGCGATTGCTGCTTGAATGAAAGAGTCTGCCAGAGCAAACATGAAACAAGGGATAGAACAGACCGCGAGTAGCGAAGAGTAGACCAACCTAGGGCCGTATCTATCGGTTAGCATGCCTATTGCGACACGTGCCGGAATGGTCAATGCAACGTTGAGGATCAGGAGGGTTTTGATCTCTTCAGTAGAAAGACCAAGCGTGGTTTTTACCATTTGCAGTAGTGGGGCAAAGTTGAACCACACAACAAAGGTAATGAAAAAGGCCATCCAGCTTAGGTGTAAGACCTTCATCTTACCCGTAAATGAAAGCAGCGAAAATTTAGTGTTATCCATGGTTTAAATCCTTTAAATCTGGAAAATTACCCGGTTTGTGCATCTGCGTTACTTCCGAACTTCGAACGCTTTAATGTGCATAAACCCTGTGCCGAAATTGCGCACGCCAATAAGCGTTTGCATCATGGTGTCGGCGTTTTAGTTAACTGGCGATAGCAAGTGGTGCGAGAACTTGAACTTGTTCTCCTTGCTTGCGAACTTCAAATTTCACGAGCTTGAGCTCAGGCTGTTCAAGACATTCGCCAGTTTCTAAGTGGTAATGCTGCTTGTATAAGGGTGAGGCCACATAAGGTTCTCCGCTTAATGAACCAATTATACCACGTGACATCACATTCGCCTTGCCGATAGGGTCGTAATTAGAGAGCCCATAAAGCGTGTCGCTGCGCTTGCAGTAAAAAATAGCCACTTGGTTATCGTCTACTTTGGCGCAAATTCCCCCGTTTGGGGTTAGATCGCTGGTGCTGCATACGGTTGTCCAATTTTCCATGACTTTCTCCTAGTCTAAAATTGAGTTTTTATTTTTTTATTGATGAACCTGATGAAATTTATGAAACCTCAGTCACTTCGATTTGGTCTGCTTGAGCGAGCTTTTCATCGCGTTTTGAATTCGAAGCATCACTCAAGCTTGGTTTAGGAAAACGTTGCTCTCGCTCTTTGATGAAAGAGAGGCTAGTGTCCATTTCTTCACTGTTGATGTAGTGCTGGAAGCGCTTCATCTTCTCAGGGTTTTCAATGGTGGTTTTCCATTCACACTGGTACTTCTCGATGTTGAGTGCGATGTCCGCTTCGAGTTCTTCAGCTACGTTGAGCTTGTCTTCAATCACGACTTGTTTGAGGTATTCAATGCCGCCTTCGAGGTTCTCCATCCATACCGATGTACGCTGTAGGCGGTCTGCGGTACGTGTGTAGAACATCAAAACGCGGTCGATGTATTTAAGGAGTGTGGTTTCGTCCAAATCAGTGGCGAATAGGTCTGCATGGCGAGGGCGCATACCGCCGTTACCACAGATGTAAAGGTTCCAACCTTTGTCGGTGGCGATAACACCAATGTCTTTCGATTGGGCTTCTGCACATTCACGAGTACAGCCTGAAACCGCAAACTTGATCTTGTGGGGTGAACGCAGGCCTTTGTAGCGGTTCTCAAGTCGAATCGCTAAGCCAACACTGTCGTCGACACCGTATCGACACCAAGTGCTGCCGACACACGATTTCACGGTACGAACCGACTTACCGTAGGCGTGGCCCGTTTCAAAACCTGCATCAATCAGCTTTTTCCAGATGATAGGCAGTTCGTTAAGCTGTGCGCCAAACAAGTCGACACGCTGACCACCCGTGATTTTGGTGTACAGGTCGAACTCTTTAGCGACTTCGCCAAGTACGATCAATTTATCTGGAGTGATTTCACCGCCAGCAATACGCGGAACTACCGAGTAAGTGCCGTCTTTTTGCATGTTGCCAAGGTAGATGTCATTGGTGTCTTGCAGTTCGATGTGTTGATCTTCGAGGATGTAATCGTTCCAGTACGAAGCCAGAATCGAACCGACAGCCGGTTTACACACGGTACAGCCCAATCCGTTGCCGTGAGAATCTAACAGCTCATCGAAGGTCTTGATTTTGTTGACGCGGATGATGTCAGTCAGCTCTTGGCGAGAATAAGCAAAGTGCTCACAGATATCGTTAGAGACTTCCACACCTAAGTTACTCAGCTCACTATCGAGAACCTGTTTCGCAAGGGCAGAACAACCGCCACAACCTGTCGAAGCATTGGTGGTTTCTTTCAGTGCGGCCATCGTGGTGCAGCCAGCAGAAACCGCCTCTTTGATGTCGCCTTTGGTTACATCAAAACATGAACAGATCACAGCGCTATCAGGCAGAGCTTCAACACCCATTGCCGAACCTGAATCATCGGCCACGTTAGGTAGAATCAGTACTGATGGGTTTTCAGGAAGGGGCATATCGTTTTGCTTGATTTGCAGTAGCGAACCATACGCTTCTGCATCCCCCACTAACACAGCACCAACAATCTTTGTGCCGTCAGCCGAAATGATCAGGCGCTTATAAACTTGTTCGATTTCATCGTTGTAGGTATACGATTGAGCGCCTTCCGTCTTGCCGTGTACTTCACCAATACTGGCAACATCGACGCCAAGCAGTTTGAGCTTAGTGCTCATGTCGGCGCCAGTGAATGCAGCGTCGTCAGTACCGTCAGAGACAATATGCGAAGCCGCGATTTTTGCCATCGAATAACCGGGAGCGACTAAGCCGAAGATCTTGTTATCCCAAAGGGCACATTCACCAATCGCGTAGACGTTGTCGATATTGGTTTGACAGTGATTGTTGATCACAATACCGCCACGTTCGCCAATCTCGACATCAGAGCTTCTTGCTAGTGCGTCTTGAGGGCGAATACCGGCAGAGAATACGATCATATCGGTTTCTAAATGGGTGCCATCGGCGAAGTTCATGCGGTAGCGAGCGTTTTCACCGTCGACTATTTCAGAGGTCGCTTTCTCGGTATGAACTTGCACACCAAGGTCTTCAATCTTTCTGCGCAGTAGGGCACCGCCACCGTCATCTAATTGAACGGCCATTAGGCGAGGCGCGAATTCAACCACATGGGTTTCCAAACCAAGGTTTTTGACGGCGTTTGCGGCTTCTAAGCCAAGCAGACCACCACCAATCACCACGCCAGATTTGCTGCCTTTGCTTGAAAGCTCGATGGCGTCTAAGTCTTCGATGGTACGATAAACGTGACAGTGTTCTTGGTCGTTACCGGGAATAGGGGGAACAAAAGGGAAAGAGCCCGTCGCCAAGATTAGCTTGTCGTAACTTTCAACGTGACCACTTTCAGTGATGACTTGTTGATTGGCGGTGTCTAGCTTGGCAACCTTCTGGTTCAACAAGTAGTTCACGCCGTTGCTTTGGTAATATTCTTCACTGGTCAATGACAGGTCATCAGCGCTTTTACCATTAAAGTAAGCCGTCAGCTGAACACGGTCGTAGGCTAGCCTTGGCTCTTCACTAAAAGTAGTCACATCAAATTCATCACTCTCTGATTGCAGGATGTTGTCGATAAATTTGTGTCCAACCATGCCGTTACCAACAACGACGATTTTCTTCTTGCTCATAATCCATTCCTTATTCTCGGCGTCACCATCACTAGCATCTAATTTCTAGTCGTTAGCAGATGAATACCGGGTTGAGATTCCACTCAATTCATAATCATCAAGAAAAACAAAAATGTTTTTTCTAAGTCTTGGTTTTTAGTGGAGCAAGGAGGATGCCAGATTACGGTTCGTTCATTTAAATAAAAATTAATTTATAATTTTCAGTGGTTTAAAAAATAGAGGTAGCACGCAATTACCCCTAAAGTGGTATGTAAATTTTTTGTTAGATTTATATAAATGAGCGTTTGTGGTGCAACTTTCTGCAAGATGGTGCAAAAATTAAGTTTAGACCTTGGTTAAGTTCTGTTTGGTTCGTTGTTGATATTTGTATTTTTATTAACTTATTGTTTTTAAATGAAAATATTTGCAATTTATCGGCTGCTATTAAGTGGCGTGTTATTTGCTTGTTTTCACTTATTACAATTATGGATAATTGAGCGAGAAACGGATGACCGATTCAAACAGCGGCTGGATAAAATCGACCTGTGCTTATTGTGGTGTAGGGTGTGGAATAGAAGCGAGACCGACATCGCTAGGGAAACTAGAAGTACGTGGTGATAAAGATCATCCATCAAACTATGGAAAGCTATGTACTAAAGGGATCGCGCTTGGCGACACCGTCACGCCTTTAGGTCGTCTTACACAGCCTGCTCATATTCAGAATGAGCAAAAACAAGAGCTAGATTGGAACAGTGCCACTCAGTTGGTCGCAGACAAATTTAATCAAACCATCGAAGAATATGGGGCCGATTCGGTTGCGTTCTATGTGTCTGGTCAGCTGCTCACCGAAGACTATTACGTTGCCAATAAACTGATGAAAGGCTTTATCGGCAGTGGCAACATCGACAGTAATTCTAGGCTATGTATGGCTTCAACCGTGGTCGGGCACAAGCGTGCATTTGGCGCAGACACAGTACCGGTGTGCTACGAAGATCTCGAGCAAGCCGAACTAGTCGTGATTACAGGTTCCAACTTAGCATGGTGTCACCCGGTACTTTTCCAAAGATTAAGAGCCGCGAAACAAGCCAACCCTGAATTGAAAGTGATCGTCATCGACCCTCGTTATACCGACACCTGTGAAATCGCGGACATTCACTTGGCATTGGAATCCGGCTCAGATGTAGCACTATTCAATGGTCTATTGGGCTACCTCGACGATAACGACAAGCTAGATGCAGACTACATAGAAAACCACACCCAAGGCTTTACTGAATCGATTCGATCTGCAACTCAATATCGCTATACCGAATCAGGCTGGGGCGACAAAAGTGTTCCTGAGCTCACAGGGTTAACAGAGCAGCAGCTAAAACAGTTCTACAGCTTGTTTGCATCGAACGAGAAGGTGCTGACCATTTACTCCCAAGGCGTGAACCAATCCACACAAGGGTGTGACAAGGTGAATGCCATTATTAATTGCCATTTAGCCACCGGGAAAATCGGTAAACCGGGCATGGGGCCATTCTCTGTGACGGGTCAGCCGAACGCGATGGGTGGGCGAGAGGTGGGCGGTTTAGCCAATACCTTAGCGGCACACTTTGAATTTGGTGATCCACAATCGCACCAAACGGTGAGCGAGTTTTGGCAAACCGACAGCTTAGCCACACATGCGGGTTTAAAAGCGATTGACCTGTTTGATGCCATGAATGAAGGCAAAATCAAAGCCGTGTGGATCATGGCAACCAACCCAGTCGTGAGCCTGCCTGATAGCGAAAAGATCAAAGCCGCATTAGAGAAGTGCCCATTTGTGGTGGTGTCTGACTGTATTGCCGATACGGAAACCACTCGCTTGGCCGATGTAGTGCTGCCCGCGCAAGGGTGGAGCGAGAAGTCGGGTACTGTGACTAACTCTGAACGCCGAATCTCACGTCAACGCCGCGTGTTACCAAGCCCAGGGGAAGCCAAACCCGATTGGTGGATTCTAAAAGAAGTGGCACAAAAAATGGGATTCAACGAGCAATTCGAGTTCCGCCACGAAGGTGAGATCTTCAAAGAGTATTGCGAGATGACAGCGCTCGGCAATGAAACAGGTAAAGCGCGAGACTTGTGCTTAATTGGACTCACGCAACTGGATGAGAAAGGTTATGGCGAACTCACTCCACAGCAATGGCCAGTGCTTGAGTATCAACCAGAGATCATTGAGCAGCGCATGTTCACCAATGGCGAGTTCTTTACTGAATCAGGCAAAGCTCAGTTTATTTCAGTCGAACACGACAAACCGATTGCCGACACCAGTCTTGAATTCCCACTTATCATGAACACAGGGCGAATCCGAGACCAATGGCACACCATGAGCCGCACAGGTTTGGCGGCAGGCTTAGGTGAACACACCCCAGAACCGTTTGTCGCCATGCACCCAGATAC
Organism: Vibrio sp. 1CM8B; assembly: GCF_023161685.1. NCBI lineage: Bacteria > Pseudomonadati > Pseudomonadota > Gammaproteobacteria > Vibrionales > Vibrionaceae > Vibrio > Vibrio sp. 1CM8B. Next base: position 238,740 of record NZ_JALNTU010000003.1, on the reverse strand, counting down.
GGTTTCAGAACTGAACTTGGATGAATTTGGGCTAGATGTTTTCAACCATGCGACGATTAACCCTGTGGTGAAAGTACGCAGCGCACAAGGGGAGTGCCAAGCGCGCTTAGTGGTGACCAAAGAGATGCGCCGTGAACAAGTCTTCATGCCTATCCACTGGAACGCACCGACCGCCAAAGACAGCAAGCCGTGTGACTTGATCTTACCTCATACTGATGCTGCATCAGGACAGCCAGAGTTCAAACACACCCCAGTGGTAGTTGAACCGTGTGGCTATCGCAGTGAAGCCGCACTGGTCAGTGACAAGGTGATGGATTGCAGTAGTTTTGATTACTGGGTGCGCCAAAGAGTGGAGGGCGGTTTTCTGTATCGCATCTCATCATCTAAGAACCCAATGGAGCTGGTGATTCAACTTGCCAACACCCTCGATGCCTTACCAGAACCTAACGCGGAGGCAATCAAATCACTCCATTACCACGGCAATAAATCATTCAAGAACTACGGCTCTGCCAAGCTGGGTCAGTCTGGCGTAAAGCAAGCTTTTGTGGTGAACAGTAAGCTTGACCATCAAAGCATCGATTGGCTGGTGGAATGTCTAACCCGAGAAGCCGATGAAGAGTTCGAAGCCGAGTTTTTGAGTACTATGGCGAAGTAGCCGACTACCTCTAACCTATTAATACATAAAGCTAAGCGCCGACAATTACGCCGGCGTTTTTGTTTTTGAGAATAAGACTCTTGAGTTATGGCAACTCATAGTCTGAATTGGCTGTTTACTCACATATTGGGGCGTTTTCTGCATTTTGCAGAAACTATATGGAAAATTTCTGTTTTTTGTCATGTTTGATACAAAGAAAAGTAGGTAAGATGATGTTATTAAATGAGTTATTAGACCAAGTGTAGTGTGTCTTGGAAACTAGACAGAATTGTTTCAGGGACAAAATGCAGAATTTTTCTGTCTAATATAGCTGTTAGGTGCCGGTATGATTCTGAGCTTTATGATGAAATGAAAATTTGTATAATAAACAAGTTATTACTTATGGATATGATCTAAAAGATGAATAGAAAACTCATTACGTTGAAAGCGAAGACAACAGAGCTAATCGAAGAATCTGGCTTGTTTATAACTTTGAAGCAATGCTACTCCACTTCTTGCAATATTTCACTAGGATACTCTGGTTTACCTAATGAGCATAGTGAGTTAGATATTGGAGATGCAGTTCTATTTCAGACACCTAGCGAAGGGATGTTTGAAATCAGACTAATGGACTTATCATCGGTTAGCGCCAACTTTCTCTTAAGCCAAATCAGTTCGCAACCAGGCTTAATCGCGGGGACAGATAGTCAATCTCAAGAGAATAGCAGCTTTACTGCTAGCGAAGTTGAGCGAATTGAACATAGCATTAGCTTATTGAAAGATAGTATCGCAGAAAAACACGAGTTTACATCTGAGCAAATCAAATTAGTTCACAAGACGTTAGATGAAGTTAAAGATGCATCTAATAGGTTAGGTAGAAAAGACTGGATTAACTATACAGCAGGCCTTTTAACCAGCGTGGCCGTTTCTGCTGCTTTTTCGAACGATGCTAGGCACGTACTTTTTTCAACTGCAAATAGTGTTTTTTCATGGCTGTTTACCAGTGCTTTTACCTTATTGGCATCTGGCACCTAACAATCTGTTTAAGAGCGATTCGCAACGCATGGCATTTTTACTATGCGTTGCGTTTAGTGTTTAAGGTGGTATGCGGCGGCTTCGGTATTGCGTTGCTCACACCTTAACAGTGGAATTGACTAATATTCCTCTGTAGACAGCGGTATACAACAATGAATGGTAATGCCATATATAACAATAATTTAGATTAATTATGTTTGTTCATACTCGTTCGCTTTAGTTTATCGATATACAATTATTCTGCTACATATCCGCTACACAAAGGAAGAGTGTTATGGCGATTAAGCAGAAAATCACAGCTAATTCAATTAAGAACCTCAAGGTTGAACAGAAGCGATTGAATGATACTGAAATCAGTGGCTTTCATGCTCGGATCTCTCCTTTAGGTACGATTAAGTATTATCTGTACTTCCGTCTCAACGGGAAGCAGCGAAATTATCTCCTTGGTTCTGCTAATGCTTTAACTCCTGCGCAAGCAAGAGACTTAGCTAAAGAGAAAGCGGGTTTAGTTGCAAGTGGTGAAGATGTGCAAGAGGCCCGATATGAAGCTAAAAGGCAAGAGCAAAGAAGTAGCCTAACACTAAAAAAATTTCTCGATGAACATTATGAGTCCTACCTAATAGCTATGAACCCTAAGACGGCTAAGCAGTCGTTCATGTGTATAACAAACAATTTTAAACATCTGGCGAATAAACCCTTAGCAGAGATCACTGCATGGGATATTCAACAATGGGTTACTGAACGCAGGAACTTAGGTCGTGCTCCAGCAACGGTTTCGTATGCCTATAATCGCCTGAGAGCGGTTTTCAACCGTGCCGTTGAATGGAATTTTATTGATTCACATAATCTGAATAATGTAAAAATTACTAGGGAAGATAATAAGAGAGTTCGTTACCTTTCCTATCAAGAAGAAAAGTCACTATTGGACACTCTACATCATCGTAGTGAGCGTCTGAAAAATGATATCAAAAAGCGCTTCGGAGAAAGGGCGTCGACACAGTTTTCTGTACGTTATATCGATTACCTAGAGCCACTGGTTTTAATGGCGATGAATACTGGTATGAGGAAAGGTGAATTACTTTCTTTATGTTGGGAGCACGTCAATATGGAGGATCGTTATCTAACGGTACGTTCTGAAAATGCGAAGTCCAAAAACAAACGAACGATCCCTCTGAATAATACAGTTTTTGACATGCTCAACGTTTGGCGAGAGCAGAATCCAACTACGGAATTTGTTTTTGTTGTCAATAATAGGCCTTTGGAAACCTATCAATATCAGTGGGAGCAATTATTAAAAGAAGCAGGTATACAACATTTTCGCTTTCATGATTTGCGCCACCATTTTGCCAGTAAACTTGTTATGGCGGCAGTGGATTTAAACATCGTTCGTGAGCTACTTGGCCATGCTGATTTAAAGATGACCCTTAGGTATGCGCATTTAGCTCCTGAGCACCAAGCCAATGCGGTCAATTTGATTGGCTAACAGCCGTATATTCGTCTTGTTTCTATCTGGATATTTTCACATGTTGTTATTTTCGGTTAGGTAACCGAATGAAACCAATAAACACGGGGCTTTGACGGTTTTTGTACCGCGTTATTTGGTAACGGTTACTTTCGGTTAAGATTGTATTAACCCATTGATTTTATTTATATCGTACTTAACCGAGAAATTACTCCCCTTGAGAGGGCGTTTTTTCATCGTTTAACCTAATAGGTATAACTCTAAACCTAATAGGTACAACCCTCTAACACTGCGAATTTATTTCTGCTTAGATGAACTCGAATCGACTAAGAGGAATAAAGAGATGAATTCAGAATTAACCCAAAAACGTGCCTACACCGAACAAGAGACTGCGACTTACATTGGTATGAGTCGTTCGTTTTTACGCCAATCAAGAATGGAAGGACATCGAAAGAATCGAACAGACGCCCCACCTTTTATTAAAATAGGGCGGGCGGTACGCTATCTAAAAGAAGATTTAGACCAGTGGCTAGAGAGCCACAGTAAATGCGAACAACTCTCTCACAGAGGGGGCTATCATGATTAATTTGAGTAAAGAACAATTGACCCTTTTGGCTTGGATGAAAAGAGGGCATACGTTTGAAGTGTGCTCAGACTATTGCCCGAGGAATGGAGAGGTGCTCCCAAAAGAGCGACTACCTATTCGCCTCTTTAAAGAGACTATAGATAAGCTTTTTCAAGCCGGTTTAATAACGTATGTGAGTAACAAATCTTACGGCCTTCGTTGGGATGTTTTCTCCTTGACTCAGATAGGGAGTGAACGAGTATGAATGTGTTAGATTTATCGAGTGTTGACCCTGATGACAGAGGTTTTGTGACCAAGAGGCTAGCTTTGTTTTCATTTGAAATTCAGCGGATCTTACTTAATGAGTATTGTCGTCAGCCAACCAAGTTTGAACGAAATACTTATTTGCGAGTAACGTCGGACACACTCTCGAATCATTTATCTGTCCCGTTGGATAAAGTGGGACTCAACCTTACTGAAGAGGACTTAAGGGACAAAGCGAAACGCTTAGCGGCTTCGACGCTTGCATTACGACGCCAACATTTGAGTGAATCCGTTTCCCTTGTTTATATTCGTCAGCTAGTCAAACAACAAGGACTTCCTGTTAACGCAGGTTTGTACTCACATTCCGGTGAGCTAGCCCGTTATAGTGACCCTAAATGGTGGCTTAGAAAGCTCAGAAAGGCGTTAAGACGTAATATAGAAACTGTTCTGCACCATCTTAACCAAATCAATAAGAAAACAAGCCTGTATTGCTCCTATCCGACATTAATCGCTAGAAGGAACCAAAGAGCCTATCAGAATGCTTATTTAGAAAATACCTTTGCTGTTAATGAGCTAGGGCAACGCTTTTCATTGCTTGAATTAGCACAAAAGGGTGTCTCTGATCCGAAGATACGCAAAGCTGAATTAATGGTTAGAGCAAGGGGATTTGAAGACCTTGCTCAAGAACTTAACCATGTAGCAACTTTTCTCACTCTTACTTGCCCTTCGAAGTATCACAGAAGCTACTCAGCTTCGGGTCATGCCAATCCAAAATGGGGAGGCTTTACCCCGCTAGACGGTCACTCTTACTTAAATAAGGTCTGGCAATTAATACGTTCAAAACTGAATCGTTTAGGGGTCCGTTTTTACGGTTTCCGTGTAGCAGAGCCACAACATGACGGCACACCACATTGGCATTTATTGTTGTTTGTGGAGCCGGAATCTTATCGTCAAATGATAGAGGTTATACAGGACTATGCGTTACGAGAAGATAGTAAAGAAAAAGGCGCGACTGAGCACCGATTTACTGAAATCAAGATAGATCCATCAAAGGGCTCTGCTACGGGTTATATCGCTAAGTACATTTCAAAGAACATTGATGGAACTGATCTTGATAAAGGTGTTTACGAAGAAGACCCTCAAGATGCGGCTGCCAGAGTTGATGCGTGGGCGGCCTGTTGGGGCATACGTCAATTTCAACAACTGGGAGGCTGTTCTGTGACAGTGTGGCGTGAGTTGAGACGCCTAAAAGAAAGACAAGGTTTACCATTACTTGCTCAAGGGATTTTAAAAGCCGCGGACAAAGGTGATTGGAAACGGTTTACTGAGATGATGGGTGGTGTGTTCAGTCTACGTAAGGAGCAGGTCTGTAAGCCTTACTACGCTCTTTCTTTTGATTTAACTACTGGAGTTATCAAAAGTAGTTTATATGACGAAAATGAAATGGTGAGAGTGTTGAAAGGAGTCATGATTGCGGGGCGTGAAATCATCACGCGAACATTTCAGTGGCGATTGGAATCAACTCCCCGTTACGCTTTTTAACTTGGAGTTCTGTGAATAAGTGTACGTTATGAAACCAAAGTTAAAATACCAAGGATAGCGAGTAAACAAGAGACTATCTTCCTTGCAAGGTTTGTGTGCTCTTTTAAAAAGTAACCAAAAATAATATCGAGGATGAAGGCACCTTGGAATAAGGCCATGACTAAATTGTTAGTTTTACTGATGGGTAGTGAAGCGACAAGTATGAGCATAACGCTCATTATTTGTAGGGAAGTAAGTTTCTCACTTAAAAAACTTCGGAAAGAGAACTCCCCATATTTTACTCAGGAAAACTAGTTGGTAAGGAGAGGTTAGATCGATAGCGTAACATTTCAACGTGAAATTATATTTATAGATTAGATTTTATATAAATTACAAATAATTAATTTTGGTTTTACAGTGATATGCATCAAGGTTGGTTGCGTGCGATCGTGAGTTCATTGTAGGCATTCATTACGCACTAGTTAACGACAACTTACCAAGGAGCTAACTTATGGAAGATAAGAACAAGTTACATCAGGATATTGAACAAAATAACGATGAATTCTCAAAAGAATTTGAGGTTGAGGCTAGTGAAAGCATTTGCTGCGATAATGATAGTCCACGTCAAGATGTTGGGCACTAGTTTATAAGACGTTATGGGGAAGCCCTCTAGAATGAGGGCTTTTTAAATATAAATGATATCTATTTCAGTAATAAATAGCTCTCTTAATAGTGCTTTTAACTCAACAATGATTGAACCTACTTACAGGGTTTTTAAAGGACAAAACTTAGATTATAGAGCGTGTGCGTCAATACCAAAATTATGGGGTGATTGTGCTCAACCTCCTCACGAACATTTAAGAGGAATTGTCGGCGAGGGTTACTGCTTGGCAATCAATGAGCTTTCTAAATGGAGCTTATTGCTGACTAGAGAAATTAATGCACTACTATTGGAAAGTAAAATATTAGCGAGATACAAAAATCCAGACTTAAAAGACGTGTATGTTTTTATATCTACTTCAGAAAATTGGACGCCGTTTGGAGTTCATCGAGATTTCGAAGATTCGATCATTTTAGATATTGATGGTTTAGGACGGTGTATTTATGAATGGCCCAATGAAAATGATGTAGAGTTCGACTTTCCTATAATAGACGCAAGAAGCTTCATGGGTATTACTTTTGATTATGTAGATAAATTGCCTTTCGCTCAATGTGTTCGCCTAAAAAATGGAGAGTATCATAACGTTAAGTCTAAAGTTTTACACATTTTCAAAAGTAATGGCCCAGGTCTGTTTATAGGATTGAGTTGTGTGGAGTCGCGCGACGGCAATGTGTTTATTCCTCCGATTTACGATCCTAACCTTAAAGCTAATATCAAAATTCTATGTCGCGCGAAAGTTGCGCTTAGTAGTTTTAAGCTTGAAGGTGATTACATCGAGACTCGGTATGGGAGAATAAAATTAACAGATGAAGAAAAAAATAGATTATTGAGTAAGAAATTTAAATTCTCCAAACCTGAAGTGTTAAGAGAACTAATTTCGTCAAAAATCGATTCCAATTTAGTCGAGAAAATGATCAAGATAGGCGCTGTGTATGTGTTTTAAATTTTATCAAGAAATATTTAACTCCATAGATGAGTTAAATATAGGAATTAAACCTTCAGATTCATTTTCGACATCGCATGTAACACCTGAAAAATTTAGGAGTTTGGCTGCCTCAATATACGACTCAATACTAAATGTTGGAAGTTCTAGGTTCAACTTGAGATTGATATTGGAAGGGAAGGATATCCACCCAGCTATGTTCATTGAATCGAGAATAGGTGATGGTCTTATCGAACATTCAGTAGTTGATGGCGATAATGTGGTGCAATTTTTGAAAAAAGGAGGGACGTTTGTCTTCGATCATATGAATGACTATATACCCCAAGCAAGGCTAGTACAGGAGTATATTGAATCAAAGTATGGTGTTAAGTGCTGGGTACAGTGTTATGTAACATGTTCAAAAGGAACAGCGTTTTTTATGCATGCTGATGACCACCCCTTTATTATTTTCCAAATTATGGGAAAGAAACAATGGAATCACGATAACAATACGCCAAATATCACTTATAGCGTAGGTGATATGGCGTTTTACCCTAGAGGTAAGAAACATAATGTTCACGGTTTAGGTGAACTCACAATGCATCTAACAGTGGCATTTGAGGGGTATAATGATACGACATATGATCAGTTGAGCTTGGAAGAAAAGTTGAAGGTTTTGAAACCTAGAGTAGGTAGTAGTTTGCCGTATTCTATTGCACCTGAATTATTGAAAAAAACAACCAATCTAAGGGCTTATTATAATCACTTTCCTCCGTTAAAATCGATGGGCTCTTATGATGTGTTAATTACACCGAAAAAGCGAATAAAATTGAAGCCTATTTATTCTTCGATACTTAAATTAATTCAAACTGAGTTTTTCCTTAACGCAAGGGATATATCTAATGAATTAGGGCTTCCTGAGAGTCAAGTTATGGATTTCCTATTATTCGGGTTGAAAGAAGGCTTAATAATCAAAGGATGTAGAGATGAAAGCTATTAGATTAAAACTATTGGGCAATATTAGTAGAAACTTTTTCCTTTTTTGTATCGCCTCGTTTGTTTCTTCTATAGGAAATTCTATAATACCAATCGCCTTTGCCATCGAATCTGTAAAGATCTCTCCGTCAGGCGTAGGTCTTAGTATAGTTCTTATATCCTTATGGTTAGGGAGATACTTAGGGACTTTACAATATCGAAGAACAAGTTTTGTTAACCTTAAGAGAGTAATCCTTGTCTCGGATTTTTTTAAGCTATCGACGCAGCTTGGCTTACTTCTTTATATCTACGTTTATAGTAATGATATTGTAGCAATGGCAGCATCTTCCTTTATATACGGTATAGCTTCATCTTTTTTCGCCCCTTCCTCATACAGGTTGATACCAGTAATTACTTTAGAAAAGGAAAGGGAGAGATGTAACTCAATTCTATCTGCTATGGGTGATGTTTTTGGGATCCTTGGGCCATTAGTTGGCGCTACGATAGTTATATTTCTTGGCTTCGAACTAGTTCTATTGGTTGATGTTATTACTTTTGGCTTCGCCTTGCTTATGTTTTACTTAATGGATCTTGAAAAGCAAGTCAATTCAGTTGGCGAGTCAGAAACACCCAAACCTGATACAAACTCAAATAAGATGTCTATGATTCCAGTTTGGTCTGAGAATGGTATAAGAAGTTGGTTCTTTGCCTCAGTTTGTATTGGGTTTATGGGTAGTGCGGGGCCATTCTTAATTATACAAAATCATTCAGAATATTCATGGGCACTTGTTGCGACTATAGTTTCAGTGGGTTCTCTGTTAGGGTCGGCCTCCGTTATGACAGGAAAGCTTACCAACGTAAAATGGAAAGGTGTCCACTTCCTATGTTTATTGTTCCTTACTATTCAATTGTTGGCTTTCAATAGCCAAATGAACATTTACATAATCGCGATGTTTGGCCTTACTGGAGCTCTATTTACCACTATGAGTGGTGTGAAGTGGGATACGAAAGTTCAAAATGAGCTATCCCCTAATCAACTATCGATTTTTGCTGCTAAGGAACAACTTTGGATGAATACAGCAATCCCTATGGGAATGTTGCTGTTTGCTTTTGCATCACTAGTTGAGTTAATTGATCTTACCTTAATAGTCATTTCAGTTACTACATTCTTAAGTACGATCTTTTTGATACGTAAAGAATAATTATAGAGCGTCAATCGTATGCCTTACTTGTGAGGTAAGGCTTATACAATGTTATTTGTCTGAGTACTTCGTTGCGTTACCATAAGATGACGAGATAGGATACTTTTGAGCATTTTTTTGGATTTTTATATGAGCTGCCTGTATCAAATCAATGTTTGTTGCATCGGCTAACTGTAAGAGATATAAAAATACGTCTGCTAACTCTTCTTGAACTTTTGTTGTTTGTTCATCGGTTAACTTGTTGCTTTGCTCTTCTGTTAACCACTGAAATATTTCCATTAGTTCACTCACCTCAACAGATAACGCCATGGTTAAGTTTTTTGGACTATGGAACTTACTCCAGTCTCTTTCCGATGCAAAAGAACGTAGCTTGGTATACAGTTCATTGTGTTCCACACAACTGTTACTATTTGACATAATAATCCATAAGTTTTCGAAGGGTAATTTTGACACCTCTCTCCTTAAGAGACTTCTTTCTACGATTTAAGAATGTTTCCACTAGAGGTGAGGTAATATCTATATCAGAATGATGGAACATGCTGTGGCAATTAGGGCAGAGCGAAAGAATGTTTTCTGGAACATCTAGACTAACGTTAAACTCGCCTTGTTTTTCCATTGGTATTAAATGATGTGCTTCGACGAAGTTTTTCTTAGTTACACGAGACCTAAATGTAATGTGTTGAGGGTTGTTTTCACACTGAAAATTAGCATTTTCTAACGCGCTTTTAGCAATACGGAAGCTTCTTGGCCATTTACCTTTGGCATTACCATTGTCACCACGTTTTTGGGGCGGCTTTATTGGCCCTGCCTCTAAAATTATTGACTGTGCAGTTTCTACGGTGTTTTGGTAAGTTTCTTCATCTGTTGAAGGAAGTTCACTTACTGTTAATTTAGATTCTATGTTTTCCATATCATGCAACAAAAGAACACTCGGGAAAGGAGCGCGCTTTTTACCTGCCGCTATTATACTTAAGTGAAAGTTATAATTGCTGTCGCTTATAGACCAGTTCATCTTGCCAGCTTCATGAGTTTGAACCCACTTAAATCTATGTTTGAAGCTAACAGATTGTTTAGTTGGGTCGTCTTCATTTGGTGATGGCCATAATTTATAATCATCTATATAGAAATCACTAGTGATTTTACCAAGAATTACTCGGTCTATTTCGAATACAAAATCACTGACAAAATCTTCAGTTAACGTTTCATCTGGATACATCGGGTACCTATGTTCGATAAAAGGTAGATGCTTTTTCATGTATTGTTTGTTTTGGGTCCTAACTCCCACTAAAAACATTACATTATCTCCAGCTTTTATTTCTGAATGTAAACCACTAGTCCTTGTTCCCCAAGTGAAGTTCTCAAGGGCGATTTTAAGGTTCCTTTCAGTTATATCATCGTTTTTTAGTATAATTGTCCAAGTTTTTGGCATTGTCGAAAGCCCAGTTAAGTAGTTCATTTAAAACTATGTTTATTAATATAAAGGGAAGTTACCTCCCGATGAATGAATAGTCTATATCTAGGCTTCGCATATCTGGTTTTTATCTACTTTTTGGGTTTTACCTGTCGGTGTGTTGGGGGGAGAAACTTACGCTAAATGCCAGTGGCCCTACCTAGTTGGTTTTTAGTACCTTAATCAATGTCTTTTGGTTGAACATTAAGTATGGAATATACACTTATATGATATTGACTTTATTGCATATTTTTAGTCTAATTCAGCATATGCCTATAGAGGTGAGCGGACACCCTTACCACTTGGTTATTCCTCTTAACTAATGTATGACTAAGCAGGGACGTTAGTGGATAAAACATCTTTCTAATGTATGTAGTGACTATCTTTTACGTAGGTTGTGTCCGTGGAATAAACCCAGCGAAAGCTGGGTTTTTTTTAGGAGAAATTTGTGGAATTGCATGAAAAAATCACGTGGTATATTGAAAAGGAAGCAGAGAAACTAACTCTTCGCCATCACGCATATCATAATGCTTTATATGTTGAGAATGAGAGAAAGCGTCAACGGTCTTCATCACCTACAAACCTAAAAGTGGTTGCGAGACCACCACACTGGTCACAAGATAAAAAATTCAACCCTTTTTATGTAAAAAAGCACGCTAAGACAATAGCCTATTCTATTGCCAAGAAAATTGAGTCTCAAACCTATGAACCATTTGAACCATCGAAAAACAAGGTGGCTAAATCATCTGGAGGTTATCGGGAGGTAGCGATGTATCAGATTCCAGATGCTGCTATATCGACTTTTTTCTATCACCGGTTGCTGTCTAAGAATAAACACCGGTTCAGTTCATTTTCATATGCTTATCGTGATGATAGGAACGTGCATTTTGCGATTCAGGATATTGCAGTCGAACTATCACAAAATTCTAGGTTGTTTGTCGCGGAATTCGATTTTTCAAAGTTTTTTGATGCGATTTCACATAAGTATTTATTCGAACAATTTGACCTCAATGGCTTCTTCATTAGCCAAGAAGAGAGAGCTGTTATTAAAGCGTTCTTAAACGGCCGTGAAAGAGGTATCCCTCAAGGGACATCTATTTCCCTTTTCTTAGTAAACCTAGCCTGTTGGAAACTTGATAAACAATTAGAGAAAGAAGGGCTACAATTCGCTAGATATGCTGACGATACAATCGTGTGGTCACAGGACTATGCAAAAATCACTAAAGCCCTAGATATCATGAGTAATTTCTCTAAAGATGTTGGCGTTGCGTTGAATGCAGAAAAATCTGAAGGGATCAGTATTCTTAGACCTAATGGAATGAAGTCAGAGTTCCATAAAAGCAAAGATAAAGTTGAGTTTTTAGGTTACTCAATATCCATCGATAAAGTTTCAATCAAAGGTTCGTCAGTCGAAAAAATCAAACGAGAAATCTCATATGTTCTGTATAAACATCTGATTCAACCTCTAAAGTCTTCACCTCTAAAAGCTCTAAAAATGCCAGCAAACAATCAAGATGAAGCATTACTTAGTGCCATTTGTGAAATTCGTCGATATATGTATGGCAATTTATCCGAAGACATGTTGTCGGTATATCTTAGTGGACGCAGCAATCGAATATTTTTTAAAGGAGTGATGAGCTTTTACCCTTTGATTAATGATGAAGATCAAATGAAGTCTTTGGATGGTTGGTTGGTAAATGCTATTTTTAAAGCCGTCCGACATCGTGCGATTCTTCTCGCATTTCACCGTCAGCCTCGAAATCATATCTTTCCGTTTAATGTCTCAAGAGGAGAGCTTTTAAGAGGTTGTAATCGAACTCGCATCAATGGCATGAGGCTTCTTAAATACCCAAGCTTTTTAACTATATATAAAGCCATGCAGAAAGGGTTGATAGAAGTGGGGATCGCGGGTGTTACTGACTCTAAAGCTAATACTTATAACTACATGTAATGTATAAAAGACATCTTATGAATTCAATTTACCCCTTTATCACGGGGTAATTCGACTTTGAGTTAACTACCTAGTCCGAGACCTCACACGTACGTGTCTATCTTTGCATAACATCAGACCAAACGCATCAATGTTGCTGGTTACACATAAGATATAAAAATAAACTCACATCAACCACTTTAATATTGTGGACTTAGCCCCAACATCTTGTTCGTAGATGACATTTTGGAAGCCGCTATGAGAGTATCAGAGTATTTTGGTTTAAAACGCACACAAGCATATTTAGATTTTGTAGACATCCCTTTAGATACTGATTTAGCAGTATTTTTAGACCCAAATGCTATAAAGTCACTTGATTCATCATGGGGAAATGAGTTGTCTTCGTTCCTGCAGTCTTTTTTTGAGTCCGTTTTAAAAATGATAAAAAATGGAGATGATGGTCGAGCAAAAACATTGCTTGCGTCTTTAAGTGAAGGTAATGAGTTTCATTTGGGGTACTCTGTTGGGAAGTCAAGAGGGCACGGCTTTGGAGATGAGTCAGCAGATTCAGTTTGGGATGCTCTAACTAAAAGTAAGGCTGCAAAGTCCGGTTTATTGCAAGACTTAGAGGATACAGCTCTACTTATCAATGGAATAGGGACTGATATGATTTCTGACGCGGTATGCAATATCCTTCGCAGTCCGCTGATAAAGTACACTCAAGATATGTGCCGCTATTATGGGATTCCACTCACTCAAAATGTTGTTTCTGGACCTCTTTGGAATCCAATAAAAGAGGTGTGGGAAAATACGTTTGTTGATTTACCAACTACTAGTTACGGTAAAGTAATATTGGTCCCTAAAGTATTGGTCCGCAGTCGACTAAGTTTTCATTATGAAGAGTATTATAGACACTATTTGTTGCCTCAAATGCAGCATGAACATATTAAAATTCAAAGTCCCTTAGTTCAAAACCTAAAAAATGGCTCCCAGATAGTCACTAAAAAGGACTTAATGGAAAAATATGGAAAGGACAAACTGGCTGTAGTTGAGCAAACGATTTTGAGGCCACATGTATTGGATGATTATCGAGAAGCAAAAATTGATAATCCATCTAGCCCTATATCTCATGAGCAGTTTTCCGAGCTTGAACAAGTTGAAAAACCAGATGTTAGTCAATTACTGGAACAATTAAAGGCTCTGCCTGTAGGTCGTGAGACTGCAGAACAGTATGAAGACATTGTTGAAAGGATTTTGTCAGTCATATTATACCCATCTTTATGTAATCCAACTAAGCAACACAGAATACACGATGGCCGAAAAAGGATAGATATTACATACGTAAATGAAGCTAAAGGGGGCTTTTTTTATTGGTTGTCGATGCATTACCCAGCACCACACATCTTTATAGAGTGTAAAAACTACGGGAAAGAAGTTGCAAACCCTGAGGTCGATCAGCTATCCGGTAGGTTCTCACCTAGTAGGGGTAAAGTTGGGATTTTGATATGTCGCTCTATTGAGAATAAAGAGCTTCTCTATAAACGCTGCGTTGATACTGCGAAAGACCAGAGAGGTTTCATTATTGCTCTTGATGACTCTGATATAATAACTCTTGCCAACGAATACGCTGACTGTGAAGGTATACAAGATTTCACTTTGTTACGTGAATACTGGAAACAATTAGTGGACTAAAGCTTTGTTTTGGTTCAATTCTGATAAGCGGTAACTTGAAATGTGAAAGAGATATGAAGCCGAACCCACTCGTTATGGGCTCAGCTTCGTTCTCCTCTATATGTTAAAGAAGGAAAGGATCATACTTATATAGTCTTATTTTAAACTAACCTATCAACGATAATCTTATCGATTCCTAGTAGATGCTTTGAAGTTTCACCTTAAAATTTGATTAATCCTAACTCCTGTTAATGTCTCTTATGGTCTAGAGCTTGGCCTGTCGCCATCTTTAACATCATAGAGAATCTCAACTGAACGGCCTAAAGTTAGTAACAACTATCTAGCTACACATTTGCTACATAGATAATAAAAAATCAAATAATATTTAATATGTTAATGATTTAAATGCTATTTTTTGATTTATATTTAAACCTTAACAGGGCTACATGGACTCCCTCTTTTGTCAACAACAGCTCCCGCTGACAACAGTGGATCGAACAGCAGCTCTACATTCGGTGTTTAATCGGAATCGTTCCGTCACCTTGATGATATTCGCTTGATGCCAGCCTCATTCGTTAAACAGTATTTATTACTTCCCAATTAAACAGGTTTAGGCATCTCGGTCTGGTCGTATTGTCATCATTTGCTATTGCTTTGACTCGGTGAGTGTTAACCGTTTACATAGTTAATCTTATACTCTTTTCCTGTTGTTAATAACGCCCATATTATACGAGCGTTTTTTGCTGCTAGGGCGACAGTTGCTCGTTTATAACCTCGTCGTTCAACGAGTTGATTTAACCAAATACTGTTGCGATCGGTTTTCTCTTTACATCGTGCAATAACGGCTCTTGCGCCATGAATAAGTAGAGTGCGAATATGTTTTTCGCCTCTTTTGCTGATGCGACCAAGATGAACATGACCACCTGTTGAGTATTGTCTTGGAACCAACCCTATCCAAGCGGCAAATTGGCGGCTAGAGCCAAATTGTTTGGCGTCATTGACGGTCGCGACAATGGCACTTGCACTGTGTTCACCGACACCTGGAATATCCATGAGGGCTTTGGCTGAAGCCATCTCACGAACTAAAGCAGAGACTCTACGATCATAGTGCAATACTTCTAGGTTAAGGTGTTGAATCTTGTTCGATAGATCTTGAAGTAGCTCTCGAGCGAGTATAGGCAAACCATTTTCTGCATCTTCAAGGACACTACCAATAGTGTTTTGAGCCGAGTAGCGACCCTGCGGCATCACAATGCCAAATTCGGAAAGCAAACCTCTGAGCTGGTTAATAGTCGCCGTTCTTGTTTTAATTAGCCCCTGTCGAATACGGTGCAGGCAAAGCACAGCTTGTTGCTCTTCACTTTTTATAGAGACAAATCGTGTTTTGGGTCTAGATACCGCTTCACAGATGGCCTCTGCGTCATTGGCATCGTTCTTCTCATTTTGTCGATATGGAATAACGAATTTGGACGCCATAATTTTCGGGTTATGACCTAGTTTCAGTAGCTCTCTCGCCCAGTGGTGTGCACCAGAGCACGCCTCCATACCGATGAGGCAGGGCGGTAACTTCGCGAATGTGTCTAAGAGTTTGTTTCTTTTGACAGTTTTGCGTAGGACGCACTTGCCATATGCATCAACGCCGTGAATACTGAATACATTCTTGGCGAGGTCAACGCCAATAGTTTGAATGGTGGACATAGTAACCTCCAGTTCTTCAGCGTGTACTAAGTAAGTATGGCACGCAGAGTGTCAGGTAGAGGGAGTCGATATCATTCGTTAGGTGATATTGGGAAATTTAATATGTACGAAAGTCTAAAAATAGAATTTGAAAATAAAGGTATTCCCTTTAGTGAGGTTGATTTTTTTGATCATCCAAATTTCCTCAGAGCAGAACAACTAGATCCTAGTTATCTCGTAAAATTTGCTCAATTTGTAGCTGAACAACCATATTCAAATGAGTACCTTGTTAAATCTGAAAAGATAATTCGAGATGTTTGCAACATTTTAAGTGCCGAACTCATTAAAAATGGAAGAGAGGGGGCATGTGCTGATATTGCTGGAATTTTAGCTAGAATCCTTGAACAAAAAGGAATTTGGAGTGTAGCTATAAATGGCGCTGCGACAATCGAATTCCCCAAAGAGTCAGGTGAAGAAACGACATATTTTTGGTCTGTAGACAACTCAAATGCTTTTGCTGGGCATGCTTGGGTATTTGCTCCCCCATTTGCTGTGATTGATATAACGCTTAAACAACAGCCTTATGCCGGGAATAAAAAGGAATATATTCCAGTAATTAACTTGATAAAAGATGCACCCATAGCTCATAGCTTCATTGAGGATATTCTCAGCCCTGAAGCTAGGCAGTATGTAAAAATGCATCGAATTCCTGATAGTAAAGTGTTTGATTTTACAGCTTCTCAACTAAAACTTGTTCAGGCTTCGATACCAGCTCGTAATGCTGAATTAGGTCAAGTAAGCGTAAAGTATTCGCCAGTTGCTGTTTTTGCGAGCGATAATGCCTTACCGCTGATGAATAATATGAGTTTTGGTGGTTTGACACCTTATGAGATGTACAAAGAAAAAATAGAAAAAGTCGTCGAAAGTATCACCTAACAAACTGTTTAAGAGTGATTCTCAACGCTTAGCATTTTTGGTTTGCTTTGAATTTAGTGTTTACGGCACTATGCTTTAAGTGCAGTGGTCTGCGTTGCTCACCACTTAATGCGGCTAGAGAGCTAAGGAGAAATAAGTGTCACCCGAAGAAATCGAATTGTACAAAGATGCTATAAAAATCGGTGTGCCCGCTATTGTAGGTTTACTCGCAGGACTTGTACCTTATTTAATTGAGGGGAACAAAGTATCTACACAACGAATGATCGAGAAAGATAAGTCTAAACGAGAGTTGGTTTTAAGATTTTCTGATGCGTTATCGCAATATATCGGTAGTTCTTCAGCTTATATCTCCTATTTGTTGTCTAAGGAATTTAACCGTGGTGAAGAGTGGGATAAATCTGTATCCGAATCCGCGAAGAAAATGTTAGATAATGAAGTTGATAGAACAAGGGCTAAAGCTCTATCTGGTATCATTGGTGATACTGAAGTTATTGATTCTATTTTAGAGTATGACAAGTGTGTTACCAATGTGATTTCCTTGCTCGCTCATCCTAAGCGACCTGATAAAACAGAGAAGGAAGCTGTCTTGAACAGAATGAAAGATAGTGAAAAAGTGCTTCTACATTCATTGAGTAAGCTTCTTTAATAGCGCTCTAACAAACGCTTAAATAGGAGAGTCAACGCTTGGCGAGCTTATTATCAATAGCTGAGTTCTGTGTTTCTGGCATTTCAGGTGGAGAATAGTGGTAGCGTTGTCTGCCAATTAAGCGGGCGTTATGACGTTAATGAAATTGGAGGTTCTGTGTCTTACGATAAACTATTTAAAATGCCTAATCCTGTGAGTATTACTGGCCGCTCTTCGAGTATCACTAATTCTTTTGTGAATGGCATTATTCCAACAGTTAAACCGTCGGAAGTTGAGGTTCAAGAAGCGTTAGCAATATTAGGAATGAACGATAAATCTATTTGTTGCTCATATTGCGGAGACAAGTTTACTGAGTGGGACCATTTAAGGCCATTGGTAATGAACAAGAAACCTACTGGTTATATATCTGAAATCCATAATCTAGTTCCAGCTTGTGGTAAGTGCAACCAATCTAAAGGTAATAAACCTTGGGACGTGTGGATGCTTAGTGACGCGCCGTTATCACCTAAAACACGTGGTGTTAAAGATATTTCAGAAAGAATGTCTGCATTGGCTCGTTACGAGAGTTGGCAAGAGCCTACCAAAATGGATTTTGAGTCCATTGTCGGTGCTGAAACTTGGAATAAACACTGGGACAACTGGGCTAAAGTTCAGCAGTTAATGAAAGAATCTCAAGCTTTAGCTATTGAAATCAACCATAAAGTGGCTGAAGCATACAAGGCGTCATAACAAACGTTTAAGAATCGAGCTAACCAAAGAGGGCGCCAATAACGGCGCCCTTTGTGTTAGTTGGCAACACTGTAAGTGTCGTAGTCACGAAGTAAGAAGATTGCGACACAGGCTGCGAGCATTGGCCAAGAGGCGAAGAATAGAAGGTTGTTGAACGGGTCCATGTATTTTCCAAAAGAGGAAAAGGTTGAGCCTGCATGCAGGACTAAAATGGCACCATAGGTGTACTTTTTCCACATGCCTACAACGAACGCGCCTAAAAATCCGAGCTGCGCGACACCCAGAGCCATCATCGCATTGTTCGAGATGTCGATGCCGTAAAAGCCGGACAGTACTTTTGTCGCGTGCTCAGGGACAAGGATTTTATCCAAGCCCCAGAACAAGAAGACGATAAAAATGCCGATTCTCAGCAGTAGTAGGCTAGTCGCCAGTTTGGTTTGAAGTGTCTTTTCCATGATATCCCTTGTGATGCATTCAATGATGCGATGATTTAAATGTTCATCAAAGGAGACCCAGAGCCTTCGCGTTTTCTTTCGCAGTTTTTCAGTGGCTTATGTAACAGGAAATGTCTGGTTGGTTTGTTCCTCAACGTTATCGGACTCAAAATGCTGTTGCCTGAGTAAGCTGACAGTTAGGTTTATCGGCATCGGCTTATAAAAATAGAAGCCTTGGATATAGTCGACACCAAGCTTAGATAAGATTTTTACTTGTGACTCATACTCGACACCTTCGACGATCACTTGCATCCCTAAGGTGCGTGATAGTTGAAGCATGGACTCTAGCAAAGGGAGACCAAAGCTGGATTCGTCGGATATGTTTTTCACGAACACGCGATCAATCTTGAGAATGCTGAACGGGAACTGTCTTACGAAATCTAACCCTGCGTAGCCTGTACCAAAATCATCAATCGCAACTCTTACGCCCATGTTCGATAGTTTGGTTAGGTTGTCTCTAATTTTGACCATGTCGGCATCAGAACATTCACCATCTTCGGTTACTTCAAATACCACCTGTTTGAGAATCTCAGGGTGTCTTTTAAAGATGCTGATCACCTTGTTAGAGAAGTTACTGTTGGACACAACGTTGCGGCTGATGTTGACGCTGATGTATTTTGATTCGAACACGTCTTGATTGCTTTTTAACGTCATTAATACTTTGCGCAGCACGAAGTAGGTGAGCTCCTCAATCAAGCCTAAGCTTTCAGCAAGCGGAATGAAAATAGCCGGGGAGACGTTACCTTCAATTGGGTCGTTCCATCGTAATAGTGACTCACAGCCGACGATCTCGTTGGTGTTTTGGTTAACGATAGGCTGCATGTGAACATGAAGGTGTTGGTTTTTTAGCGCACTTGAAAGCGAATATTCTAAGCTCCGTTGGCTCTGCTTTTTATGCTTGATGGAAAGAAGAATAATGGTGGTGATTCCGGCCATCAAAAAGCCAAACCATAAATAGCTCAACATGAAGTGAAGATAAAACTGATACCCAATGTATGAGGTGATGGTCAATGGGTAGGTGTTTGATTGTATCCGCACCTTGGCGATTGATGAGTCAATATCGGTAGGGTGGATATCTCTTTTGATCACCTCTACTTTGGCCTGTATTCCATGGCTGCTCAGGTTTGTTTCAACAAGGTCATAGATGAAGTGTGGCGGAATCATCAGGCTCACTCCTGCATCTTCATTGTTCGAGAAAATGAGCATGATGGACTGAACTTGCGTGATGGCTGAGTTGGAATACGACAGGGTCGTTAATTTCGGGTCGTCGTTGAGTCGCTGCCTGATGGTGCTGTATAGGCGAAATGAAACGTCACCATCGGTGGTTGAACAGTAAAATCGGTTCTCTTTATTGAATACCGCTGCTTCTTTTACCCAATCGGCTTCAAAAACGTTTTGTCGAAGCTGTCTAACGATCGCGTCGCAAGACTGTTCAGGTCTAACTTCAGATAAAAAACGGTCGAACCTTGATTGGATCCCTTCTAACCTGGTTTCGACTAACCTTGATGTGTCTTCGGTTAATGTTTGGTAGTGATGCGGTGTAAAAGGAATGAGCATTGCCATGGAAAAAAAGAAAGAGATGGCAAAGTAAAATGAAGTCTTGGCAATGTTTTGGTACTTGATATCCATAGTTGGAGAAGCGTTACCGATTTATGTGAGCATTCGATTTAATTTATAAAGTTAACGATTACGTAGCAATATAAATAATTAATATTGTGAATGCAGGCACGAATTATTGATATAAATAATATGTTTTCTAGTTTTACCAGCAAAATCTTGATGTTATCTCGTTTATTTGAGTTATCGAGGCGTCATTTTTGATGATTCATGCGGATAACAAATGCTTATATCCTGATAAGTTTTGTTGTTATTTGGCCGAGCTGAATGAACTGAATGAGCTAAATATTGAGCCACGTTTAAATTAATAAAGTCATGTCACGATTCGTTTTGGTAGTGACAGCATAAAGGATGTTTATGAAAAAACTGATATCCGCACTCATAGCGGTGTGCTTCTCATTCTCTGCGTTGGCCGACGAAGGTGTTGTTGATTGCGAGAATGCGATGAATACTATCGAGATCAATCAGTGTGCGGCAATTGAGTTGGAATCTGCACAAGCGGAACTGGATAAATACCTTGCAGCCAGCTTTGAGCACAATGCTTATGATGGTGAGCTGGTGGCATCAATTAAGAAGGCTCAGGAGAGCTGGCAGGCGTACATGATGGCGCATTGTGATTCTGTGTACACCCAATGGCGTGATGGTTCCATTCGAGGGGTTATGGCGCTTTCCTGCAAGACGACGTTAACCAAGCAGCGCACGCATGAGGTGTGGGAAAACTTCTTAACTTATATGGACAGCACGCCTCCCGTTTTACCAGAGCCTAAATTAGCGCCGTAGGCAGGTTTAAAATACGTACAGGACTGTGCACCTGCTTCAACCTTTGGCGTGCGAATAAGAAAACGATAGGTGATTGCCTTACTCTTTCGTTCTTAGTCTCTAGTTCTTAGTCTCCAGCTTGAAGCATTACAGCTTTAAGTGTTACCTAGCAAGGAATCGATTTTGAATAATGTCAGTATCACGCTTATTCAGCTTGAAGTTGAATACAAGAACAAACAAATGAACATTGATTTGGTCTCTGATCTTTTGCAAGCGGAGTCGTCAGTCGGGGATATTACTTTACTGCCTGAACTGTTCACGACTGGGTATATTTTTAACGAGGCTGAAGAAATTCACGAATTGGCGGAAGACTTCGCCGACAGCATTACGATTGATTCATTAACGCAGCTTGCAGCGAAGTATCACACCTTGATTGTTGCGGGCATTGCCGAGAAAGATAGCGGCCAATATTACAACAGTGTCGTGGTTGTGGATGCTTCCGGTTTACGACACAAATATAGAAAAATCAGTCAAACCAAATTCGACAAGCAGTTCTTCTCGAGAGGGGAGGAACGCCTCACGTTTGAGCACAAAGGCTTAAAGTTTGGTGTCGCAATTTGCTTTGATATTTGGTTCCCGGAGATCATGAGAGCTTGTCAGTCGGTCGACGTTATTCTTCACCCTGCCAATTTCGGTGGCCAGCATAGTTTTGCTATTGCTCAAGCAAGGGCTTTAGAAGAAGGTTGTCATGTGGTGACGTGTAATCGGGTTGGACAGGATGTGGTTGATGCGTTTACTGCGACTTATTGTGGTGGAAGCAGAGTCTACTCACCCAAAGGGGAGTTAGTGACTCAACTTAACGAAAAGCAATCTATAGAAACCGTGAGTATTCAAGATCTATCGATTGCACCGCAATACAATGGTGTTGATGTTGAAGATGAGATGCAGCAAATCACCGCTCTCTTAAACCGTTAAATCGCTAGAACAGAGATTAGCGCGGTATCAGATCGAAAAACGCAAGGTGATTAAGCCTTGCGTTTTAGTTTGGGAACGAAGCGTTCTAAGCTTGATCGTTCATTTTATTCAGATGCTCGACTGAATGGGCGTTTTTCATCCGCTGCGCTTGATGGATATTGACCATAAGGCGATTGAGCAGCTTTTGCAGTCGTTCAATATCCGGCAGTTGTTGATTTTTGGCTTCGACTTCTAGTTCCAATGCCTGCTTAGAAAGCATGTTAAGGCCTAAGTTTAGTGACATGCCTTTAATGGAGTGCAGGGTGCGACAAAGTGGCTCTAATTCTTTCGCTAAATAGTATTCGATGACGCGATCAACCGACTGTTCGAACTCAATAATGGTTGAGTCGATGAGTAAGCTAAACCCTTCCGTGTCATCTTTCAGTATGTGTATCACTTCTGAATGGCTGATCTCTTCTTCCGTTAACCTTAACGTTTCAATAGGCTTACGATGAAGCTCGACAATATTTTCATTCTCACTCGAACCTTCGGCTGCGGTTTGTTTCGGTAATCGACTTGAGAACTGTTGTAGGGCGTCGAAGAAACTCTCTTGCTGCAGAGGTTTGGTCAGAATATGGTCGACACCCGCCTGAATAAAGTTGTCATGCGCCTCACGGAATACATCGGCCGTGTAAGCGAATATCAAGGTATCGAGTTTCAGTTTTTCACGAATGTAATTTGTTGTCTCGACCCCGTTCATTTCAGGCATATGATTGTCCATCAAGATAAGGTCATATTGAGTGGTCTTGAGACGTTCAATCGCCAATTTTCCGTTCTCTGCATGATCGACATGATGGCCGAGTTTTTCACAGAAGCCTTGTGCAACAATGGCATTAATACGGTTATCTTCCACCAACAGGATACTTAACGAGTCATAACTGAGAGTTTCTGCATCGACTGAATGGGTAGCGATGTCTTTCGCTTTGCTTTCTTGCCATGTGATAGGCAGAGAGACTTGGAATTTTGTGCCAAGCCCAACAGCACTGGTTAATGTGATTTCTCCATTCATGAGGTTGACTAGGTTCTTGACGATTGCGAGGCCAAGCCCTGTTCCGCCAAACTTCCTTGTTGTGGAAGTGTCGGCTTGTTCGAACGAATTGAATACCTGCTCGTGTTTATCTTTCGGGATACCAACCCCGGTGTCTGTCACGGTCAGAATCAACTGGTTGTTGGGGCGATTGAGGTCAGCTTGAATGGACACATGACCTTCTTTGGTGAATTTGGTCGCATTGCCGCCCAAGTTGAACATGATTTGACGTAGCCTTGCACAGTCTCCGACGAGTTGGATGTTTTTCGGTATGTTATTTTCGATCAACAGGCGAATGCCTTTTTCATCCGCTAAGGGTTTTAGTGCGCTGCATACAGGCTGCATGACTTGAACAAAGTTAAAGGGTGCAACGTCTAGCTCAAGCTTGTTTTCTTCGACTTTTGAGAAGTCCAGAATGTCGTTGAGTATCGTCATCAAGTGGTGACCAGAATCGAGAATGATGTTGATGTTCTCTTTTGTTTCGGGTTCTTGGGTCTGGCTTGCAATGATTTGAGATATTCCAAGAACGCCGTTCATTGGCGTTCTGATCTCGTGGCTCATGGTAGACAGAAAATCGCCCTTAGCTTTTACTGCGGCTTCAGCTTTGGTTCGTTCGGCGATTAGCTCCTGAGTTTTCGCTCGCATTTCACTGTCATTACTGATCAAATTGGCTGTCATTTTTTGAAAGCTTTGTTTGAGATGAGCGATTTCGTCTTGGGTGTTTATATTCGAACTCAATTCCAGAGTTGCAGCACCTTGATCCAAATGGCCAGCGGCAACTTGGTTAGTGGCCTCAAGTAGGGTGTGTAATCTTCGATTAATACGTTTTGACGCCCACGCAGCAACAAGGAGTGATATGAACACGGAAAACAGTGTTCCGAGGATTAATATGTAGCTGGTTTGATTGGCTGAGCTCTTCGATTTTTCGACCCTGAGAATAATAAGTTGTTGTTCAATTTCAATGAATTGAGCAATCTCTTGGCGGATCTCGTCAATCAATTTTTTTCCGGTTTGCTGCTGAGTGAGGTCGATGACACTTTGTATTTCAGCTTCGCCTTTATTGACAAGGCTGCGTTGATTGATCTCTTTCTCTCCAGACTGCTTCAGCCATGTTTTATGAATATCATCGATTCTATATAGGCGTTCTACTTGAGGTGGGTTATCACTCACTTGATTCGCAAGGGTTTGGAGTTTTTGAGGCCATACATCAAGAGCTAAATGGTAGGGTTCTAAAAAAACAGGATCACCCGTGATCAAGTAACCACGTTCAGCCGTTTCTAAGTCGACTGTTAAGCTGAGAAGTTCTTGAGCCCGAGCGATGGCTTTATGTGTGTGTACAACCCAACTATTGTCTTTTACAACCGTTCGGGTGTTTTCATGGACAGAAAAAGCCACGATAAGCATCAAAGCGATAGGAATCAAAAAGCTGACTAATAGCTTTTTCTGTAGGGATATATTGTCAAACCAACCCGCGATCATAAAACAGCGCTCTCCATGTCGTTGTTATTCACTGTTAGTGTAGATGATAATCAGTCGTTAAGTGCGCAAATAGTTGCTTAGTGCGTAAGTACATACTTTAGCGTGTAAGTTTCGCATATTAACGGCATTTTAGGGGCGATTAAGCGGCGTTATTATGTTTCAAAGACAAAAAAGCTAGCTCAATAAGCTAGCTTTCAACGGTGTTATGAGTGTGGCGAGTACTAAAGCGCTTTTACGCTGCTTCGTTCAACAAGAGTAGGTTCAAGTTCAACGACTTGCGGATAAGCATCTGGAGTTTGTAATCTGCTCAAAAGCGTATCCACTGCGGCTTTACCTAAACGATGTTTTGGCTGGTGGACAGTGCTTAACGCGGGTGTCATGTACTTCGACAGGTGGATGTCATCGTAGCCAATGATAGACAGATCATTCGGAATCGATGTGCCATCTTGCGCCGCAGCGTGAATCACGCCCATCGCCATCATATCGTTACTGACGAACAAGGCAGACGGCATTTCGCCACGAGTTTTTAATGTTTGGTAAGAGTCAAAACCACCGTCACATTCAAAGTTGGATTCGACAATCCACTTAGGGTTGATCTCTAAATTGGCTTCTTCCATTGCTTGCTTGAAGCCTTGATAACGAGACGAAGCTTGATTGCGGTGGAGTGGCCCTGTGATACAACCAATTTGAGAATGACCGTTATCAATCAGGTGCTTAGTTGCCATGTAGCCACCTTGATGCGAGTTGTCTTGGATCTTATCGCTCGCAAACAACATAGGGCCCCAATCCATGACTACAACAGGCAACTCTGGGTAGCGCTCGAATACATCGATATGTTCGCCTTCAAGGGTAGAACACATTAGCATCAGGCCATCGACACGCTTTTGCAGCAAGGTATCGATAGAGGATTTCATGCGTTCGCTATCGCCTTCGGTGTTACACAAGATAAGGTTGTAGCCTTTTTCGTAGCAACGACGTTCAACGCCTTTTACCACTTCACCAAAGAATGGGTTGGTGGATGTGGTCACTAGCATTCCCAAGGTTTTGGTTTGCTTCATTTTCAAGCTGCGAGCCAATGCAGAAGGCGCATAGTTGAGTTCTTTAGCCGCACTGTTAACACGCTCAGCAATCTCTTCACTGACAAAGCGTGATTTGTTGATCACGTGGCTCACGGTAGAAGTCGAAACCTTTGCGAGCCGTGCGATGTCTTTCATTGTTGCCATAAAAAAATCCTTGTGGGAATAACCTTCCACGTTGGGCTATATTCTGCCTGAAAACAGGGGCTTATTCTTGTTATTTGTTGTTACCGAATTTGAAGGCTAACATCCGTTAACTACGGTTTAGCTCAGGAGTTAACCCTTCAAATAGGTATCAAGCGAAGCAGGCAGTTGCTCTGCCAAAAACGCATCGGTTTCAGCACGGGTTGGAATCGACGTTTGAGCGCCAAAGCGGGTCACAGAGATAGCAGCAGCAGCGTGGGCAAATTTAATCGCACGCTCTAGTGGCATATCTTCAAGCAAGCCTGTCACCAACGCGCCGTTAAAGGTGTCACCTGCGGCAGTTGTATCTGTTGCTTCAACACGGAAACCTGCGATTAATTCACCTTCGCTGGCTTCATTTCCTTGACCGCGATGACTCACCCACACGCCTTTCGCGCCTAGCGTGATCATTACCGTTTCGATGCCTTTAGCATGGAGAGCCAACGCAGCCTGATGAGCAGTTGCGTTGTCTGTCACGGTAATGCCTGTCAGTACTTCAGCTTCGGTTTCGTTTGGTGTAATCACGTCAACACAAGCAAGCAGCGAATCCGACAATGGACGAGCAGGAGCCGGGTTTAGAATGACTTGCGTGCCACTCTCTTTTGCTACTTTCGCAGCGTATTCAATGCCTTCAATTGGCGTTTCAAGCTGAGTCAGCAGGTATTTAGCGCCGCGAATCTTTTCTAAGTGCGGCTCGATTTGATCGCAAGTCAGCTTGTCGTTGGCTTCCGCAGAAAGACAAATGCTGTTTTCGCCCGTTGCTGATACTTGGATCATCGCGATGCCAGTAGGCGTGTTGTCTGCAACGATCACACCGTCGATGTTGATACCATCTTTAGCGAAATCTTGACGAATATTGATGCCAAATGGGTCGTCACCGACACAGGCGATAAAGCCGATATCTGCGTTTAATCGCGCTGCGGCTACTGCTTGGTTTGCGCCTTTACCGCCAGGGATGACCTGATAGTTACCGCCAATCAAGGTTTCACCCGGACGAGGGAACGAAGGAACTTGCAGTACGTGGTCAGCGTTAACGCTACCTAAAACAATCAGTTGAGTCATGATACGAGCCTTATGATATATCGTATTTGAAAATGCATGGGTCTTTCTCATGATGTTAATTACTCGCCTTGTTAGCGGCTTATGAGAAACAGCGATGCACTGTCGGGTTTTTGCTTTTATGTTAAGTCAGTGAGTAAATGAGCTAATGAGCTAATGAGCTAATGAGTTAAGCAAAGCAGGGGATAGGGGACCCCTGCTTTATATCGCGTTACTTAGTAACGATTACTTAGCGATGATTTTTAGAGGTACTGGTACGTACTCGTCTACTGTTTCGCCTTTCAGTACTTTGTCTGCCATTTCGATGCCTAGAGAACCGATTAGGTCAGGCTGTTGTGCAACCGTTGCTCCAAGTAGGCCGCGGTTAACTGCTGCGATGCCGTCTTCTGTGCCATCAAAGCCAACGATCATCACTTCTTTACCTGAAGCTTGAACTGCGCGAAGTGCACCTAGAGCCATTTCATCGTTTTGAGCGAATACCGCTTGTACGTCTGGGTTAGCCGCAAGCAAGTTTTCCATTACGTTCAAACCTTTAGTACGGTCGAAATCAGCAGGTTGGCTTGCTAGAAGCTCAAGGTCGCTGCCGTTTACTGCGTTCATGAAGCCTTCACCACGTTCACGAGCAGCAGAAGTACCAGCGATACCTTCAAGTTGGATTACTTTCGCTTTTTCGCCCACTTTTTCCATGATGAAGTGGCCTGCCATTTCGCCACCGATTACGTTATCAGAAGCGATGTGGCTCACTACGTCACCACGGCTTGCACCACGGTCTAGCGTTAGTACAGGGATGTCTGAGCGGTTAGCAATACGAATCGCGTTAGACACAGCGTCAGAATCCGTTGGGTTAATCAGGATTGCTTTAACACCACGAATGGTTAGATCTTCAATGTTCGAAAGCTCTTTGCTTGGATCGTTTTGAGAATCAAGAACGATAAGCTTGTAGCCTAGCTCTTCCGCTTTCGCTTCTGCGCCATCTTTCATGGTTACGAAGAATGGGTTGTTCAATGTAGACAGAACGATTGCCATTGTATCTTGCGCCTGTGCAGACACAGATACCGTTGTAGAAAGAAGAGCAGCAGAAATAAGAGTCGCTAATTTTTTCATGGTGTAAGTCCTTTGTGTAGGGTGAGCTAGGAGGTGAGTCCTAGCTCGTAGTTACATTATTTATAGATTCTAATATTTTAAGGTAAAACAGGGTGTTACTTGTATTAACCTAGGATGTGAATAGGTTTTATTTGTTTTTGTTGTCGACCAATACCGCCAGAAGAATAACCACTGCTTTTGCAATCATCTGGTAGTAAGAAGATACGTCTAATAGGTTTAGGGCGTTGTTTAGGAAGCCGATAATCAGAGCACCAATCAATGTGCCCATGATGCGACCACGACCGCCGGCTAAGCTTGTTCCGCCTAGAACTACGGCTGCAATGGCGTCTAATTCATAACCCATACCTGCGGTAGGTTGAGCTGATGACAAACGAGATGCCACGATGATGCCTGCCACTGCTGCTAGCAGACCACAGATTGCGTAAACGCCGATTTTTACTTTGTCTACGTCGATGCCTGATAGGCGAGTTGCTGATTCGTTGCCACCCAGAGCGTAAACGTAGCGACCAAAGCGTGTGTGGTTCAGTAGGTACCATACCGCTGCGAATACCACGACCATGATCCATACTGGAACTGGGATGCCCATTGCGTAGCCTGTACCGAACCAAGCGAATGCGTCTGCTGTGTCAGTAAAACCAGTCGAGATAGGACGACCGTCGGTGTAAACCATGGTGACGCCGCGTAAAAGAGTCATAGTTACAAGCGTTGCGATGAAGGCTTGAACCTTACCCTTGGCGATAATCACACCACTGATAGCACCTAATGCTGCACCTGCTACAAGAGCGGTTGGCACGGCGATCATCACTGGGATTTCCATGCCAATCATGCTGGCTGCGAATGCACCACAAAGTGCCAGTACAGAGCCAACACTCAAGTCGATACCCGCGGTTAAGATAACCAGCGTCATACCTACTGCGATAATTGCGTTAACCGAGGTTTGGCGCAGAATGTTTAGGATGTTGTCGACAGTAAAGAAGTTCGGGTTTAAGAAAGAAACGACAACAATCAGGAAGATCAAAGCAATCAATGACTTTTGATCAATCAGCCACTCTTTGCTGATTAACGGTTTTTTATTTGGAGCTTCAGTTGTTTTGCTCATGGTTTTAGTACTCATGCTGCGTCCTCGTTGATCTTTTTACCGACCGCACACGCCAGTAATAATTCTTGGTTTGCTTCTTTAGCATCAAATTCACCGCTTACACGGCCTTCATGCATCACCATGATGCGGTCACTCATTCCTAATACTTCTGGCATTTCAGATGAGACTAAGATGATGCTCATGCCGTCGGCTTTAAATTTATTAATGAGTTGGTAAATCTCTTTTTTAGCACCGACATCGACACCACGCGTTGGCTCATCGAGAATCAGTACTTTTGGTTTGGTCATCAAGCCCTTAGCGATAGCCACTTTCTGTTGGTTACCACCAGAAAGGTTGCCAATAATCTGTTCGCGAGTCGGGGTTTTGATGTTGAATAGCTTGATGAAGTCATCTACTGCAATCACTTCGTCTTTATGTTGGATTTGACCGCTCTTTGTTAGTAGGTCAAGTGAACATAACGACATGTTTTCTTTAACAGAAAGCCCTAGAACTAAGCCATCGCCTTTACGGTCTTCAGAGATGTAAGCAATGCCATTCGCTAGGCCGTCTTTCGGGCTTACCGGGTTGATGGTTTTGTTTTCTAGGTTGATGACGCCGCGTTCACTTGGAAGGGCACCGTAAATCACTTTCATCAGCTCGGTACGACCTGCGCCCATTAGGCCAGATACACCCAGGATTTCACCGCGTTTTAGCGTAAAGCTTACATCGTGAACACCAGAACCCGTCAGGCCAATCACTTCAAGGCAAGTCTCACCGTGGCTCTGGCCGATACGTGGATATTGCTCGTCCAGCTTACGGCCAACCATCATTTCGATTAGGCCATCTTCGTCGGTGTCTTTTACTTCACACTGACCAATGAACTTACCGTCACGAAGCACGGTGATGTCATCACAAACCTCGAAGATCTCTTTCAAACGGTGAGAGATGTAAACAATGCCACAGCCTTCATCGCGCAGTTCGTTAATCACCTTAAACAGAGATTCAGTTTCGGTATCGGTTAGCGCATCGGTTGGTTCATCCATGATGATGACCTTAGATTCAAACGATAGTGCTTTCGCGATCTCTACCATTTGCTGCTCACCAAGGCTCAACTGACCTAAAGGTGTTTTCGAGCTGTGTTTCACATTAAGGCGTTTAAGTAGCTTGTCTGCTTCTTGGTACATCTCGTTCCACAAGATGCGACCCATGGTGCCCGTGATTTCACGACCTAAGAAGATGTTCTCGGCGATGGTTAACTCAGGAATTAGGTTCAGTTCTTGGTGAATGATACTAATGCCTGCTTGCTGAGAGTCACGCGGTCCTTTAAATGCAGCAGGTTTTCCTTGGTAGGCGATAGTGCCGCCGTCCAAGTGGTAGATACCTGTAAGCACTTTCATAAGCGTTGATTTACCCGCACCGTTTTCACCCATTAACGCCATTACGCGTCCTGGGTAAACGTTGAGGCTTGCCTTATCCAGTGCTTTAACACCAGGGAAGGCTTTCTCAATTGAGCTAAGTTCTAAAATGGCTTGAGTCATGTCGGTTCCTTTACTCGGGGCCAGTTGTATTTGATTGTTCTGTCTATGTATTGTTTTGGTTCAGTGATAACACTGAGCTGTCGCTGCATTTTGCTTGAGCTAAAAGGTTACGCCAGCTTGGAAAATAACATTTGCGTATGGTGTGCATTCACCAGTGCGAATCACAGCGCGGCTTTCATGCGTACGCTGTTTGAATTCTTCATGAGTGATGTAAGTAATCGAAAGCGATTTGCCACAACGTGCTTCTTCTGTCTTGATTAAATCAATCAGTGCTGCGTGGTGTTCTGGGCTTACTTTCGCAAACTCTTCTGCAATCACAACACCTTCGATTTGAGATTCATCTAGCATGGTTTTTACCGTTTGCTGAAAGCTTGGGACACCGTGAGTCAAAGCAAGATCAATACGAGTTACGTGGTCTGGAATCGGCAGGCCCGCGTCACAAATCGTGATTTCGTCTGTGTGGCCAAGAGTCGCCACTAGGTAAGAGAGTTCAGAGTTTATTAGAGTACTTTTTTTCATATCACGACCTATCGAAAAATAACGCTTGATGGGTTGAGAACAACTCAAGAAAAGCCATCGAAACGTTTCGATAGTGATAATAGTGTCTGATTTATCATTTGCACGTTTGATTGTTTTAGAGTGTGATAATGATCATCGAAACGTTTCGATGGGGCGTTTTTTGGTGATCTTAGTCACCGCCATTGATTGCATAAATCCTTTATGTGGGTTCAATCGATAGCGCATATCCAAACTTACTGATGGTAATGATCTGGACGTTGGGTGCTCTTAATCGCGCGAAGACATTGCGTAGGTTATAGACGACGTTAGCAAGAACATGCGGTGACGAGAGTTGCCCGTCCCAACACACATCAACAATATGCTCTCTTGAAATCGGTCTTCCCACATTTTCCAATAATAAGCAGAGCACTGCTAATAGGTGAGGGCGCAAAGTGATTTTGTTTCCTTGTTGATTGGTAATTGTTCGAGCGTCGATATCAATGATTAAGCCGTTGAAGTCTATTGTGTGGTTCATCGTGTTTTCTGTTCGTCTTATTCTGAATTGTGGAGATTGATTAGGTAGTTCGTTAGGTGTGTTAGTAATTCAAAGCGCGCGGGTTATGCGAAATAACACCACTCTTGAAAGTAAGCGTTCGTAAGTCTTCGCGAATAAAATCTAAATATGGGACGGTTTGAAAATTGAGGGGAAGGTTTTATCTAGAAAAGGCGTATTTTTATTTCTTTATTATTCAGTTGTTTGTTTAGTTATTACTGATTGTGTTGTTTGAAATGACAAAGTGATTACATTTTTATTTATTTTTTTGTTTTCTGTGAGCTTAACCTGCTTGCGAATTCGACGGGGTGTCGGATAACTCTAACAAGATTGTGCAGCACAGGAAGGCGGAACAATCTTGATTTGCACTAAGTAAGGTCAAGCAGTAATGAACAACAAATTTATTCTAAGCATCGCGATGATGTCAGCATTTGTAGCAAACAATGTAATGGCAGCAGATAGTGGTTTCTACCTAGGCGGCGCAATCGGTACAACTGGTATTGATGATGGTGGGCTTTATAAGGACTCTTTCATTCCAATTACTGTTGATGCAGAAGACGAGACATATAAGATAATTGCTGGATACCAATTTAATCGCATCGTCGCGTTAGAAGCGCAATATACGAATTATGGCGACGTTGTTGCGAAAAATGCATTAAACCAATCTACTTACACTTGGTCTCCGACTGCATTTTCGATCAGTGCTAATCTAGGTTACACGTTTGACAATGGAATTCGCCCTTTTGGCATCATCGGTTTGTCGACGATTGATTTAGACCAGTCGCTGCCGGTGCTTGATGACGATAGTGGTGAGGGTATTCGCTATGGTTTCGGAGTGGAGTACACCCCTAAACAGGCTAATAACGTCAGCTTTAGGTTAGGCTATGAAGCGGATGCATTTGTTATTGAGAGCGATTCAGCTTTTGAAAATGATAAAGATCTCGTGATCGATTCATTCTACCTTGGCGCAACTTACAACTTTTAAGTTTCACACTTTGTTGAACGGTAAATCGGTTTCTAAATGGGGCGTCGGTTGGCTCAACCCGTTTAGCTAAAGTGGAAGGCCGCAGTTTTTGACTGCGGCTTTTTTATGTTTAACTCTAGGCTTCACGAATATGAGCGGTGACAGACACGATGGCATGGTCGGTACTGAATTGGTCGTGTTCAAAACTAGGATTAATCAGGTGATGGTCTAACACTGTGTAGCTAGAGATCTCCATCAAGCTTGAAGAGTTCTGACAATCAAACTCGTTCGACATCAAAATGTAGTCCAGTACAGACCCAGAAGCGCCGTAATAATGGGTTGGCTTACGCTGTTCAAGCAAGTCTTCTTCATGTAGTTGATGATAAAGATCCCAGCTGTCTTTCAATCGAAAGTGGGATAGCCAATGCTTGCTGTTTTCGTCTCGGTTGATTGAGTAACTCAACAGCCCTTTAAACTCATCATTAAACAGAGGTTTGTTAAAGTCGCCCATCAACACAACAGGTTGCTCGGTTTGGTAACGTTGGTTGGTGATGTATTGATGCAGCATCTGAGCTTCTAGACCGCGTTGGACACTCGATAGCCAAGAACCAAGCTGTTCTTGATGGAAGCGGGTGAGTGTGTCGCTTTGTGGTTTTTCGCTTTGCAGAGCGTTGTTCGCATCACCAGACTCTACCTTTGGTTCTGTCGGACGTTGTGATTTGAAGTGCACCACATAACAGTCGGTTGAACCTAAATGGGGTAACGTAATCGTCGCGTGAACAGGCGTTCTGTTGAATGAGAATTTGTCGTCAAGGTTGAATGCTGTCAGTAACTTCGAATCTGGCGTAACAGGCTGTACGTTTTCAATCGGGTAACGGGAAGCGATCCCAACGACAGGTGAGGTGTAGAGGTAATCATCTTCAACGTGGGCGCTATCGATCACTGCAAAGTATGGATAACCTAGCTCGTTCATCAATTGCTCTAAAGACTGCGGGCTAAATATCTCTTGGAAGCCAATCACATCGCAATCTAATGAACGAATCGCTTCAGCCATCCAATGTTGCTTCTTCTGCCATTCTTCGAAGCTGTAGATGTTCTCAAAATCATAATAAGCATTCGGTGGCTCGAGATAGTTCAGAAGGTTGAACGTTGCGAATGTTATTTGGTTTGGTTTGTTCAAAGTGTCATTCCATTTAGACCTAGGCTGCAAGGATACTCCAGTAAAAGTATAGTTTGTTGATTATTTAGAGCTTAAATTTCACTTTAGAAGCGAATCAAAGGAAATCTAAGTCGTGGAGGCTTGTGTCATTCAGGCTAGCGCAACCTTGGTGCTTCTGCTTTAACCCGTACTTTCCAACGCCACCAAGCTAATCAACTTATTCAAAGGAACCAAAGGAATCAAAGGAATCAAAGCTAACTGTATCCAATAACTTCGAGCGGTGACGAGTAATTTGTAAATAAACCGTCAGAGATAGAGTGCTGATGGTTTTATTAGTTATTACATGATGTTAGATTTGAACCTATACTTGATTTAACGGCATGCATTCAAAGCCGATAAATCAACTTGAATATAGAATTCATGACATTTGAAGGGAGAGTCAAATGGGAACAGTTTTTCGACGCAAAGCCTCGCAACGCACTCAGTTTTTCAGGTTTAAATTGAAGTCATGTGCAATTATGTTGCCGCTTATTGCTATACAACCCTCCGTTACTTACGCTTCTGAAACCCAATCAACTCCTGCTGTCACCGTTATTGAAACCACACAACTGGTTGGTTTTGGTGAAGCAAAATATCCAACCGATTTTACTCACTTCGATTACGTTAACCCTGATGCGCCAAAGCAGGGTAAAATGACCTATGGCAGCATAGGTACGTACGATAGCTTTAATCGATTCGGTTCCCGTGGCGTTGCTGCAAGTTATACCGGAGAGATTTACGATACCTTGATGTTTTCTCCGAGCGACGAGATTGATGCGTACTATCCATTGATTGCTTCAAAGGTTCGCTACGCCAGTGATTTCACTTGGATGGAAATCGACATCAACCCAAATGCTAAATTCCAAGATGGCGAGCCTATCACCGCGCATGATGTTGCCTTTACTTTTGACAAGTTCTCAACCGAGGGCGTGCCTCAGTACCGTGTGTATTACAAAGAGATTAAGTCAGTAAAAGCGGTCTCTGATTTGGTTGTTCGTATTGAAATGAACAGTCCAAACCGCGAAAAACTGTTCAGCTTTGCGCAAAGCACTCGTGTATTACCGAAACATTTCTGGAAAGACAGAAAGCTGTCTGAACCTCTAAGCGAGCCACCAGTCGGTAGTGGTCCTTATAAGATCATCAGCTACAAATCAGGCCAAAGTGTTACCTATGGTCTAGATGAAAACTATTGGGCAGCAGACCTACCAGTTAACGTTGGCCGAAATAACTTCAAGCAAGTGCAATACGATTACTACCGTGACGACACGGTAATGTTGGAAGCCTTCAAAGCAGGGGAGTTCGATCTTCGAACCGAGAACTCGGCTAAGTTCTGGGCCAACTCTTATACGGGCGCGAACTTCGATAAAGGCTACATCATTAAAGAAGAGATTAACCACGAGAAGCCTGAAACGACTCAAGGTTTCGTCTTCAACATTCAATCTCCTGTGTTCTCTGATCCTAAAGTGCGTGAAGCGTTAACCTACGCGATGGACTTTGAGTGGATGAACAAGAACATGTTCTATGGTCAGTACAAACGTACTCGCAGTTACTTCCAAAACACAGACTATGAAGCGAAAGGTTTACCAAGCGAAGCTGAAATCGAGTTGTTGTCTCAATACAAAGATCAAATTCCACCGCGAGTTTTCACCGAAGAATTCCAACCACCCGTCACCGATGGTAGCGGTCGTATTCGTAGCCAGATGCGCACGGCTTTCAAACTATTGAAAGAGGCGGGTTGGGTGCTGAAAGACAAAGTAATGACCAACGAAAAGACGGGCAAGCCGATGTCATTTGAGTTGCTGATTTACAGCCCAACCACGGAACGTATTGCAACGCCGGTTCAAAAGAACCTTAAGCGCATGGGTATCGAGATGAAGATCCGTACCATCGATACCACTCAGTACATCAAGCGCTTACGTGATCGTGATTTCGATATGGTTTCGTCGTCATTTTCCGCAAACCCTTATCCTAGCCCGAACTTAATGATCGTTTGGAACTCTAACTACATTGATTCTACTTACAATACTGCAGGTGTTATCGACCCAGTGGTTGACGCGTTAACAGAAGAAATTGCGCGTAACCAACAGCATCCTGAAAAGCTTCTTACTCTAGGTCGTTCACTAGACCGTGTATTGCAGTGGAATTTCTACAACATCCCGCAATGGCACGTTGGCGAATATCGCGTAGCAATGTGGGACAAGTTTGAGCGTCCAGATGTATTGCCTAAATACGATTTAGGTATCGATACATGGTGGATTTCAGAAGAGAAGGCGGCATTGCTTCCTGAAAAACGTCGCTAGGAGTTAGTTAGCATGGCCGCGTATATATTTCGACGTTTATTGTTGGTGATCCCCACGCTGTGGGCGATCATCACCATCAACTTTTTCATCATCCAGATTGCCCCTGGAGGTCCGGTAGAGCAAGCCGTTGCTCAATTAGAAGGGCATAACTCTGGCATCATGGAGCGCTTTTCTGGTGGTGGACAAGAAGTTGATTTAAGCGAAAGTGACCAAGCGTCTGCCAGTGGCTATAAAGGCTCTCGTGGGCTTGATCCTGAAGTGGTTGAAGAGATCAAAAAGCAGTTTGGTTTTGATAAGCCGATTCACATTCGCTACTTCGACATGTTGAAAAACTACGCGACCTTTAACTTCGGTGAAAGCCTGTTTAAGGGAGGCAACGTTATTGATCTCATCATCGAGCGGCTGCCTGTTTCCATCTCCTTAGGGTTATGGAGTACCTTAATCATCTATGTGATTTCGATACCTTTAGGCATCATGAAGGCGATACATCACGGTTCTCGCTTCGATATTTGGTCAAGTGCGGTGGTGATTGTTGGCTATGCCGTTCCAGGTTTCTTGTTTGCGATTATCCTGATTATTTTGTTTGCGAGTGGTAACTACTTCAGTTGGTTCCCATTGCGTGGGTTAGTGTCGAGTAACTTCGACCAGCTCAATTGGTATCAGCAAATTGGCGACTATTTCTGGCACTTAGCTTTGCCTATTTTTGCCATGGTCATCGGTGGCTTTGCCACACTGAGCATGCTGACCAAAAACTCCTTCCTTGATGAAATTAATAAGCAATATGTAGTGACCGCGCGAGCGAAAGGTTTGGACGAGAGCAGCATTCTCTACAAGCACGTTTTCCGTAACGCGATGTTGATCATTATTGCCGGTTTCCCGAGTGCATTTATTAGTATTTTCTTCACGGGTTCTATGTTGATTGAAGTGATGTTTTCACTCGAAGGCATCGGTCTACTTGGTTTTGAGTCGACCATTCAGCGAGATTACCCAGTGGTGTTCAGCTCTCTCTATATTATGACCTTGCTTGGCTTGGTGCTGAGCATTATCTCCGACCTGACGTATACCTGGGTTGATCCTCGAATTGATTTTGAAGCGCGTTAATGGCGAATGAATAAAAAGGTATTGATAATAAATGTTTAACAACCCTTTAGCTGAAGCTCGTTGGTTACGTTTTAAAGCAAACAAGCGTGGTTTTATCTCCCTTTGGATATTCACCATTCTGTTTGGATTGAGCCTGTTCGCTGAGATCATCGCCAACGATAAGCCACTTTTAGTTTCTTATGATAATCAGTGGTTTGTACCTGTCATTAATGAGTATGCCGAGACCGAATTTGGCGGCGAGTTTGAAACCGAAGCCGACTACAAAGACCCGTATGTTATCGAGCTCATTGAAGACAATGGTTACATCGTGTGGCCAATCATTCCGTTTAGCTACGACACGATAAACTTTGATATTTCAGGCGCGGTGCCTTCGGAGCCTGATTCAGTGAACTGGCTAGGAACCGATGATAAAGGGCGAGATGTATTAGCTCGCATCATTTATGGGTTCCGTATTTCTGTCTTATTTGGCTTTATTCTGACGATTGTATCGAGCGTAATCGGTGTCGTGGTTGGGGCGACACAAGGTTACTACGGTGGTTGGGTGGATCTGTTTGGTCAGCGCTTCATTGAAGTTTGGTCAGGGATGCCGACCCTGTTCTTACTGATCATTCTATCGAGTTTTATCGAGCCGAACTTCTGGTGGTTGCTCGGGATTATGGTGCTGTTCAGTTGGATGAGTTTGGTGGGGATTGTGCGAGCCGAATTCTTACGCTGTCGTAATTTTGATTACGTTCGTGCCGCCCAAGCCATGGGTGTTGACGATAAACGCATTATGCTTCGTCACATGCTACCGAACGCGATGGTGGCTTCATTAACCATGATGCCGTTTATCCTTTCAGGTTCGGTCACTACGTTAACCTCATTAGATTTCTTAGGCTTTGGTCTTCCTGCGGGTTCGCCTTCATTGGGTGAACTATTGGCGCAAGGTAAAGCTAACTT
Organism: Vibrio sp. 1CM8B; assembly: GCF_023161685.1. Taxonomy (NCBI): domain Bacteria; kingdom Pseudomonadati; phylum Pseudomonadota; class Gammaproteobacteria; order Vibrionales; family Vibrionaceae; genus Vibrio; species Vibrio sp. 1CM8B. The sequence goes on along the minus strand of NZ_JALNTU010000003.1, from coordinate 200,479 downwards.
ACAAGCGCCTTGGCTTGGCATTTCGGCCTTCGTCGTGCTTTCTCTGATGCTTACGTTACTGGTCTTCGTTGGTGAAGCGGTGCGTGATGCTTTCGACCCACATCAACAGAAGTAAGGATAGGTTATGACTTCAAATACAACGCCTGCTTCTCCAGTTTTGACCATAGATAAACTGTCGGTCGGTTTCGGGCGAAAAGATTCGATAGAACAAGTGACTCACGATGTCTCGTTGGAGATATTCAAAGGTGAGACACTCGCGCTGGTAGGAGAGAGTGGTTCAGGCAAATCGGTTACCGCTAATTCAGTGTTAAAACTGCTGCCTAAAGGCTCGTCGCATTACTTAAACGGTAAGATTAACTTCTCTGGCACCGATATTCTGAGTTGTTCAGAAAGACAACTACGCGGGATTCGTGGTGGTCGTATTGGCATGATCTTCCAAGAACCCATGGTGTCGCTTAATCCGCTTCATCGAGTTGGAAAACAGCTTGTTGAAACCCTCGCGATTCACCGAGGTATGCGAACCAACAAAGCGCAAGCCTTGGCGATAGAGTGGCTTTCAAAGGTGGGTATTCGCTACCCCGAGCAAAAGATTTCAGCGTACCCACATGAGCTATCAGGTGGTGAACGTCAACGTGTGATGATTGCAATGGCACTCATCAATGAACCAGAGTTACTGATCGCTGACGAGCCGACAACGGCTTTGGATGTGTCGGTACAAGCGCAGATCCTCGACCTTCTAAAAGACCTGCAGCAAGAATTCGGTATGGCGATGCTTTTCATTACTCATGACTTAAGTATCGTTCGTAAGATTGCCGACAGAGTAGCGGTAATGAAAGATGGTCGCTTGGTTGAAAGTAACGACTGTCATACCCTGTTTAATGCGCCTGCTCACCCTTATACGCAAAAGCTTATCAACTCTGACCCGAAAGGCTTGCCCGTTCCTGTGTCACCCGAAAGCAAACCGCTACTCGATGTAAATCAACTTCGTGTTTGGTTCCCGATCACGGGCGGTTTATTCAAGCGAACCATTTCTCATGTCAAAGCCGTAACCGACATGGAGTTCACTTTGAAGAAAGGGCACTCAATCGGTTTAGTTGGCGAAAGTGGTTCTGGTAAATCGACGACTGGTATGGCGATACTTAAGCTGGTGGATAGTGAAGGGTCAATTACCTACTCGAGTGAACAGCTTCAAGGTTTAGATCGAAAACAGATGCTTCCGTTTAGAAGCCGCATGCAAGTGGTCTTCCAAGACCCGTTTTCTGCGCTAAACCCGAGAATGTCGGTCGCTCAGGTGATTGGCGAAGGTTTGTTAGTGCATCAACAATTGGATGAGCACGAACTCGACCAACGCATCTGTGACGTAATGAAAGAGGTTGACCTCGATCCTGAAACTCGTCACCGTTACCCAAATGAGTTTTCTGGCGGTCAAAGGCAGCGAATTGCGATTGCTCGTGCTTTGATCCTTAAGCCAGAGTTTATCTTGCTCGATGAACCAACATCGTCACTCGACAGAACCGTTCAAGCGCAAGTACTGGATTTGCTGAAGTCACTTCAAGAAAAGTATGGCCTGACTTACCTATTTATTAGTCATGACCTTAACGTGGTGAAGTCTCTCTGTCATTACACGATAGTGATGAAAGCGGGAGAGGTGATAGAGAAAGGTGACACAGAGACTTTGTTTGGCAATCCGCAGCATGAATACACTAAACAATTGGTGTCTTTATCTGAGGTTGGCACGCCTTAATCGATGAATTTCGATTCAATGTGAAAATCCAAAAAAGAGCCTGATCACTGATGATCAGGCTCTTTTTATTTAGAGCGTATTAGTATTTGCGTGGTACTAGAAAACGATATTCGTTCTTAGGCCAAACAGCGCGACTTTGCTTTGAGTGCTAACTGCGGGTGTTACGTATTGCGCGTCCGCGGTAAAGGTTAACCATGGCGTTGCTTGGAACGCGTAGTAGATCTCAAAACCTTGCTCGTCTTTTAATTCTGCTCCGAGTGGGAGATCGCTAATGCTGTTTTGTAACGCATTAGACAAGTTGTAGTAATAGTAGCCCGCACCCCATTGATCTTGAGGTCTGTCGAAGAAGAAAGCGTTGCCTCCAAGGCCGCCAACAAACGTTCCGTCTATGATATTTGGATTACCGTCTGCCGCTGCTGCTCTTAGATAGACGGCGATAGTATCGTCATTGTTCTCGTAGATATTGTGTGTTGCTTGAGCTCGAATGTTGTACTTATATTTTGCGGTCTCACCCAAAGAAGAGTAATCCACTCCTTCTTCAGTGCTATATGTACCAGACATACCAAACGTAGAACTTCTATCGAACAGTTTGAATGAGTGAGTTGCACCTAATGAAAAGTTCACGCCATCATCAAACCAATCATTGAATCCTAAGTTGTCAGCATATCGATCTCTTGGATCATAAATCATCGCCGTGATTCGTGTATCGCCGATGGTGTGGTTCAGGATGCCGCCAATAAATGATGGGGGAGTCACACCACTTGGTGGAGCTGAGAAAGCAATGTTCATGAATCCATGACGAGTTGCACCACCGTAGAATGGCGCATTTCGTAGTAGCTCAAACGCGTCGATCTTGCCAAAAAGTAGGTTGGTGTTGTCATCAAACTTGTGTGTGTAATACAAGGATGAGAAGAAAGGGCTACTGCTGTCTGCGTAATGGGCTGAATTAGGTACTGACAAACTGGAGAAGCCAAAGTCGTTCGCATCTCCGTTTAGATAGATCAACTGGGTGCGAAAGGTGCCGTTTTTCCATAGGCCAGCATTTTCAGTATCAAGCCCAGCCAATAAATCAAAACGGTGCGTGAATTCATTTGAATTTGATGGTGAGCCAGAAACCGCTGATTGGTAAACGTTGGTGTATTCAGCATCGAGCGAGAGTCCGCTGTCTTTAATGCGACTGCGTTCACCTCCCCAATCACCGGTTAATGTATCTGAGTATGGCTGGCTTGCATTAGCTAAAGACGATAAAAAGAGTGGAGCTAAACAAAAGGGTAATGATAAATATTTCATAATTAAATCTTATTGTTAGAACGTAATCTGGCTAGGCGCATTGAGATAGATAAGCAGGATTGTTCAGCATGTTGGCCGCTCGTGAATGGCGTTGATGTTTAAACAGTGCATTCAAAGCATCAAACGCTTCGGAAATGGATAGGTAACCTTGCTGGTAAGCGAAAGACACCGAACTTGCTTTACCGTCGTTGAGGTCATGTCTTGAGATCGCAATGCCATGGTTTTGCGCGAGTAAGAACAATGCATCAGCGTTAAGAGGCTGAGAGTCCACGTTCTGCTGGTGGCGCAACTTGTTGACGAGTGAGTGAATACGCTCGATACACTGGCTAAGTTGGTGATAGCGAGAGGTGTTGACCGTTGTCGCAATATGCTGGCAAACCTTTACCAATGCCTCCATTTGATCTGTTTTCGCTGAAGACGAAATCATCTTTTCAATAACTGCATTTAGCTCGGCAAGATATTGCGTTCTAAGCTGGGGTAATACCGTCACTTCATCATCCTTAATGTATCCGCGTAGCTCCTTGCCAAGTGACTCTAGATAACCCATATCTAATTCCCAAATGGTAGACATAGTATTGACCTGAGTTGTAATTGACTGGGTCATGTTATCGATTTTGGTGATGGTAAAACTAATTTTGAAGTTTTTATGTTTTAATTAAGTTGTTGTATTTAATGAATTTTCATTGTATTTCATCTGCTTGATAGACGTTTCAATACCTGTGTCATTAAAGGAGAACAAAAGAGAATATTGGTGGATGGAGAATGGTGCAGTTACGGTGGTAAACAGCGTAATTAAATCAGATTTGTGTAGCTCTCATGAGGCAAGATGAGATGCTACGAAAAGAGGTTAGCCAGTTAAAATGAGGAGGTGTGTACTCGACCGGACATAGAGGAAAGGTGACCAATGATCTACGCATTTTGACGAGTTATCTGTGATGCAAAAGTCTTTGCCTCTGAAAGGATCTAATAAGGTGGCACTGTTGATGAGGAGTTGTGGGGGACTTTATCTTTCCCTGCCAACAGCCAAGCATGACGCACACACTTGTTCATGTAATGAGTTCAATTCGCTAGAGCCGTATTTATGAAGCCGCATCTTTTGAGCTATGTTCTGGCTAATAGGTTGCGCCACCAAACGGCAAACGTTCTCGATGATCTGCTAAGTCTAAGTCTAAGTCTAAGTCTAAGTCTAAGTCTCGGGACATTTGGTTGTGATGTGGAAAGCAGTGAGATAGGGGATTGAAGGTGTGAGAGCGTGTCGGATTGAGTTTGAGATCTTTGTATAGAGATAACTGAATATAGGGGGTCTGTATCGCGGAATCGGTAAACATGTACCATAAAAAGAAAAAGTGATAGCGGACGCTGAGGTCACACTATCACTTTTTGAGAACGATGAAGGTCAAGCTATTGAGATGCTTTCGCTCAGCTTAGAGCAATGTTCATCGTTATTGCGCTTACGTTATTGTTGTTGAATCGCCGTAAGAGCATGTTGGAAGTACAAGCTTGTCGCACACACATCGTGGTCATGATCATGATGGTGGTGATGACCGTGAGCGTTGTGGTATCTGTTGATTACATTCACAACTTTCATATTTTGCTCAGTCATGGCTAAACCAGAGTTACTGTTTTTTACAGGAGCAGGGATACCTTGGTAAATCGTTGCTTCAACTTTTATCTTGTTGATGTCTTCAGGTTTTATCGTGTATGGGTTGTCGTCGAGTACCGTAAAGTTAGCGGTTTTACCGATATCAATGGTACCCACTTCATTTTCTAGACGTGCTGTGTATGCTGCATCAATCGTGATTGCGCGCATTGCTTCATCAACCGTGATGCGCTCTTGAGGTCCCATTACCGTTTTGCCAGACAGACCGATTCTGTTTACAGCAGCCCAAACTAACCCTAGTGGTTGCGCTGGTGCCATTGGTGAATCTGAGTGCAATGATAAAATACCACCCGCATCGATGAATGAACGTCCACGCGCCATCACTTCTGCACGCTCTTGACCGATACCTTGTTCAGAGTAAAGCTCAGCCAGAATATGTGTGTAGTAAGGGTTTACACTAAAGTTTGCGCCAAGTTCAACGGCTTTAGGGATGTCGTCTTTATCGGTAATACCTAGGTGATGGAAGCTGGTTCTGTGATCGTCTCTGCTTTTTTCTTTGTTGAGCTTGTCGACAATGTTCAATGCAGTCTCAAAGCCTAGATCACCATTGGCATGGATAACAATCGTGTAGTCGTCTTCCCAGTAGGGGCGCATACTTGCTTCAAGATCTTTAGGCTCTTGCAACCATTCACCTGAGTGACCATCGGTGTAACCATCTTTAAGTTGCATTAACTGGCTGTACATTGCGCCGTCTGAGAACAACTTAACGAATTTAGGTAGCCATTTGATCTGTTCGCCTTGATAAGACGGGTGCTGAGTCAAACCTTCGGCAATCGCTTTACCTTTGGCAGGGTCGTTTTCTGCCATCATGTAGGTAAAGTTACCAGCTGGCATTAACCAGTAATCCATTGGGAAGTTACCGTCTTCAAGAATGTCGACTACTTGCTCGAACATCTCAGGTGTTGCAACAACACCTGGGTCAATCGCGGTAGTAATACCACCAGAGTGGATGTAATCTTTGGTTCGCTCCATCCCCGTTGCAAAAATGCCGCTATTTACCCAGAACCCCATTACATCATTGAGAAGGATTTTAGCTCCAGCTTCATAAGCATGGCCTCGTTCCCAGTCTAGCTGATCGTAGTTATAGCCTTCGCCAGTCCAGTCTTCTTCAGACCAACCTAGCATTTCCATCGCTGCATCGTTGAAGAACAATTCGTGGAAGCTACGATGCCAAATGATAATTGGTCGGTCTTCAGAAATGTTATTCAGCAACTCGCGGCTCATTTCATTGCCGTGGAAATAGTGATGGTAGCCCCAGCTTACCAATGGTTCGCCTTCTGCCAGTTCACTTTCTAACTCTGTTAAACGGGCTAAGTAGTTATCATGGCCTATTACGCCTTCAACGTTACCCCAAGGTAAATCCCAATCAGCAGGAGTAATAAAGTCTGTGCCGATCAATAACGCCATCAGCCAAAGGTGAACGTGAGGTTCAACAAAGCCCGGTGTAAGAACGCGATCTTCAAATGATTTATCAATCGTAAAACCATCTTTAGATTGGTACTTAGTGGTGAGCGTTTTTTGATCGCCAAGGTCGAGTATTTTACCGTCTTGGACTGCGATAGCGTCTACGTTGCTATGATCGTGATCTGAAAGAGTAATGATGTCGTTCGATACATAGAGCGTGATAGGGCTAGTAGAGGTTTCGGCGAAAGCAGGTGTGGCGACTAGGCCAGCAATAACCGTTGAGAGAAGTAGCTTTTTCATAATGGATCCTATTGCTCTCAACTAACGGCCTTGTTCTATGAGAGGATTAAGTCGACCATCGCGCTTTGGAAAATCAATCTTCCTGTGAGCGCTTAGAAAGTCAGTTCTTTCTTTGTATTCACGGATAAGTGATAAGAAAAGAGAGGCGGTAAACCCATAATTAGCAATGCGTAACTCTGTTCAAATAAGTGTGTATAGCTAACTTCTGGGCTTACTGCCAATACATAGAGAAGCGAATTTTATCGTTCAAATACAGAGTGAAAACTCTCTTCGCCTCACATTTGTGGCTAATTTAGCAGTGTTATTACGTTTCTAATAACGCATAATGATGGGTAAAACCAAACATTAATAATCTAAGGTGGTGGGGATGTTTTCTTATGAACACTTAAACTCATTCTGTGCGACGTATGACGAACAGAGCTATAGCAAGGCTGCGAGAGCTATTGGTAAAGATAGAACGACCATTCGAGAACAAGTGAAAGCGCTAGAAGACAGCTATCGAACCATTTTATTTACGATTGAAGGAAAAAAGGCGGTACCTACCAGCTTTGCACGTTCTATTTATAAGCAATCAAAATTACTGGTGCAAAACAGTGAGCGATTGCATCTAAGAATGATGAATGCTTATCAACAAGAGCTGACCCGTTTAGATTTCTATCACGATACTCTGATGCCCAACGATTTAGTGGTGGAAATAGAGCAGCATGTTTTGAAGGCTCACCCGGACATGGTGCTCAATTGGCTGCATCGAAATCGAGATGAGATCTTGGTTGATGTGACACAAGCGCACAACAAAGTTGCGATCATGCAGCACCGAATGGAAAACATGTCGGAATACCCCATCAGCGCCATCAAACTTGGTGACGGTGATATTGCTGCCTACGCACGGGTTGATAGTCCTCTGTTCAAAATCAGTGAGATTCGACTTGAAGATCTTCAATTAGAAACGCAATACATCAGTGAAAACCAAAGCAAAACCATGCCAGAGTGGTTGGGCATATCACCGTATTTTCGCACCGTAAGCAATAACGATATGTTACTGGAGTTAGTGAAAGTGAATGGCTGGGCGTTACTTCCAAAAAGCTTAGCGACCGAAGCGGTGAATACGAAGCAGCTACGCCGAATAGAGTTCAATGAGTTGCTTTCACACAGCGCGAAGTTCGGGCTCTCATTCTTCTATCCAACGAGTTTTGAAAATACCAATGTGTATAAAGGTTTGGTTGAAGTACTGAAGGGTTACGCAATCAAGAATCTATAGGCGAAAATTTAGATTTGGGCACATCAACGAAAAATAGAAATCGAAATAGAAACAAAAAGTGTCGTTTTGTCGTGATACCCCAGCCAAGGATAATCTCAGCTGGGGAGCTCAGTAGACTATTGGTTAACGTAAACCGTATTGCCGTCTTTGATGGTTTCTAAGATCTTGATGTCTTTGATATCCATAGGGTCAACGGTGAGTGGGTTCTCCGCTAAGATAACTAAGTCAGCACGCTTTCCAACTTCGATGCTTCCCTTAGAGTCTTCCTCAAAGTTCTGGTAAGCCGCATTGATGGTAATGGCTTCTAGTGCTTGGTATGGCTCAATTTTATGATGCTCACCTAGAGTCTCACCACTTCGTGTTACGCGATTCACATTGGTCCACATGTTCAACAGTTGATCAGGAAACAGCACAGGTGCATCCATGTGCGTTGTGAACATCAAATCATACTCATTTGCCCATCCCATTGGTGAGATGTTAGCGGCACGCCATGGGCCAAGCACAGAGCGTTTATGCCAATCTCCCCAGAAGAAGGTATGCGCGCCAAAGAAAGAAGGAATCACATCAAGTTTCGCCATTCTCTTTACTTGGTCTAATCGAATGGTTTGAGCGTGAATTGCGACTGGGCGACGATCGGCTTCACCATGCTTTTCGGCTGCGTGTTCAACCGCATTAATGAAAAGATCAGCGGCAGCGTCACCATTGGTATGCGCAATCACCTGTGCGTTATGGCTGTAAGCGAGATCGACCCATTGGTTGATTTCTTCCTGAGATAAGACTGGGTAGCCATGATAGTGGTAAGCATGGCTGTGTGGCGGCTCCCAGTACGGAGTCGACAAATACGCAGTTTTACCTTGAGGTGAACCATCGGTGGTAATTTTCATCCCGCCAACTTTCACGCCGTTGTGATACTCACCGATTGGCATGACTTCGATTGAACCTTCAAACTCGCTCCACATAGGGTAAGTAATGACGTCCATGTAGAAGGCGCCTTGGTCGGCAAGGGCTTTTAGAGTGTGAGTAAGTTGAGTGTTCGATTTGCCTTCTTGCGCTGTTGTGATGCCATAAGCAAGGAACATATCCTGAGCAAGTTTCACATTGGTTAGAGCTTCTTCCATATCAGCAACCGCAATGTGTTGGAACATTGGGTAGGTTGCTGACTCATCGAGTACACCGGTTAGTACGCCATTTTCATCACGTCGTAATACGCCTCCCGGTGGGTTTTCAGACTCTTGGTTGTAACCCATAGCCTCTAAACCTTTTGAATTACAGGTTAAGAAATGCCCTGAAATATGGAGTGCACACAACTTGTATTCGCCAGTCACTTCGTCCAGTTCCCATCTTGTTGGATGGCGATTTTCTTCAACGGCTGCGTCATCGTAACCAATCGCAAAGTGAAGTCTTTCTGGGTCGAGTTTAGGGTCTGACATGTGATCTTTAATGATACGCTGAATGTCAGAAATACTGTTACCTTCGCCGAGAGGTGAAGGGTAAACGTAAGGTGAATTAATGACCGGAATATACTGTGCAAAGTGGCCATGAGAATCGATAAAGCCAGGTGTCATGGTGTTGCCCGCGAGATCGCGTATTTCAGTATTGTCGCCCTTTGAGCTTAATAGCTGCTGGGTGTCACCGACCGCGACAATCTTGCCATCTTTAACGGCTACTGCTTGAGCGCGTTCAGCGCTGCCTGTCATGGTGACGATATCACCGTTAGTAAAAATAGCATCAGGGGCGGCGACTGAGAACTGACTCACTAATGCAATGCTTAATGCACTTAATGTTAGCTTTTTCATAAACGTCTCTTTGTATCGGAACAAGGTATGGCTCATATAATTAACCAGTAAACTCGAACAACAAAGTCAGTTTTGTTAGGCTTTCCCTATCAAGTGAAAGGTTGAGATCATATGCATACATTAGAACAGTTGAGTGCTTTCATTGCGGTTTATGAGCAAGGCTCTTATAGCCAAGCAGCAAAAATACTAAATAAATCAAGGATAACGGTGCGTGAGCATGTGATGGCGTACGAAGATATGGTGGGCTATCCGTTGTTTGACATACAAGGAAGAAAGGCGGTTCCGAGCGACCAAGCCAAACAATTGTATCCGCGAGCTAAAACTGTTGAACGTCAAAACCGTGATCTGTATGTGCAAAGCCAAGGCTTATTTGAGAACGACGTGCACACCATAAACTTGGTTTACGATGTGATCACACCATTGGCCTTGCTGACGTCGATTGAATCAAAGGTGCAGCAAACACTCCCGGGAGTAGTCGTTAACTGGCAACATCGCACTCGTGAGCGTGCATTAAAAATGCTTGATAACGGCGAAGCGGATATCGCGATTATGCCGAACCGTTCATCGTTGTATCCAGAGCAGCCTATTGCTTGGAAATCGATTGGGGATGTGGAACTCGCGTGTTTTGCTAGAAGTGATTCCCCGTTGGTTAGAGAGCCAAATCTAACACTGAACCACCTGCGTTTAGAGACTCAGTACATCACCGAGAATATGCTTACTTTGGATATCGCCTCTGCAAGAATATCGCCAGTTTTACATACCGTTAGTAATAGTGATCTACTTTGTGAGTTGTTGAAGTTTGGCGGTTGGGCGGTGATGCCGAAGCACTATATGAGATCCCTAGTAGAGTCGGGTAAAGTCGTTGAGTTGAAGCTTGAGGAGTTAGGACGAGGAGGGATGCTTGGTCTAAATGTGTTCTTTTCTCATGGCAAAGACAATCATCCTATATTCCAACAAATCATACGTTGGTGTGTGGATTATGGGCGAGAGAACAACCATCTGTTTGAGTAAAGAGGCTAAATAAACTTAGCCTCTTTTCTAGTCGATTATTTTGCTGATTCGAGTATCGTCTCAGTCACATCTCCAATCAAACCTGGCTGGATTAACTGGAAGTTGATCGCTTTTCCAGATTCTTGGATATCTCGCATATTGTATTGAAGCTGAGTGAAGTCATCTCCCCACTGGTAGCGAAGTAATGTTTCACCTGATTGTAGGTGATAGTTAACCGCGTATTCTGTCGCATAACCAGCCATCACACCATCAATGGGCGCGTTTGGCGCATCATGTGGGATCTTGTAAGTAATCGAGTTTAGCTTGACCATGCCATTGATTACGCTAGTAGGCTCGGTAAGGTGTCCCATGTAGTAGCTTGAGTGTACAAACCTGTCTTCTGGGTTGGCGTTACCACCTGTGCCTAAGTTGGTTTGTGAGTATTGGGCTTCTTGCGGGCCCCAACCGCGTTTAGAGCGCTCTACGTTTGCCAAGTGCTGGTCGTAGTCCGGTTGGTTGGTCATCACTGTGTATTCCGCGCCATGCCAGATTCGCGGTCCTTCCGCTCTAAATTCTATAATCGCTGAATCACCCGATGTGTCTTGAAGACTAATGTGCAGTGCGATTCTAACGGGAACACCGGGTACAAATTCAGTAGCAGGCTGCGTTTTTTCAACGAATTGAACGGCTTCTTCAACGGTACTGAACTGCGATAAAACATGCTTTAGGTAGGTCAGCGTGCCTAAATCGTCAGCTTGAGTTGACTCTTCTGTATTCATACCTCGGTCGTACAAAACATTGCCACTGAGTCCTGCGTTATTCATGCCATCAGTGATTTGACCATAAGTCGTTAGTCCTGTGACATCGTATTTAGAGGTCACCTGGTTAGTATTATCTAAGTGGGTAACGTAAGTGCTGTCTTTTGGAATGTTAACGAGGTGCACATCCGTTTGCTCTGACCAATCCAGAGTACGCGAAACGAATGTGCCTTGATCTTGTGTATCCCAAAGTAAGCGGGTGCAAGCTTCAGCGGCAGTAACAACGCCCATAGAGAAGGTAGCAATAATAGCGGTAGATAGAATCTTCTTATTCATGATGATTACCTTTGTAATTGGGGGACACAATCATCATGGCATTGAATCTAGAAACGAAAAACTCAAGTATGCGGGTTAAAATCCATCAAATTATGGGGCAAAGTGTGCTTGAGTGATCGCTTTAATGGTCGGTAGTGGTTCTTTGTTACCCATTGATACTGGGTAATATAAGGTTAACCCAAAGTGAAATTGGTTTGCGATCTGCTGTATATGGAGCGTCTCTAATTCGCCGCGCTGTACTAAGGGCTCTGCTAGGTCGGTACTCATGATCGCCCAACCATCATGTTTTACTAACTCTAATAACAGGTCGTTGTTGCTGACGAGGTGGTACTGAGGCGAAATGAGATAGAGCTCTGGTAGCGTGTTGAAATGGTTTTCGCTCACATATTGCTTGTCTAACTTTAAGTCTTCAATAGAGAGCGCATTAAGGTGAGGGAGTTTACTTCTTCTTCCTGCATACATACCTAACTCGCCATAGCCCAAAGAGAAGAACTCAATATTTTTACTAAAGCGCTGCATGTTTTTGTGCTGCATCAGTGCGATGCTGTTTGTTTCAGATTCAATGCTATCAAAGGCTTCCTCTCGATTACGATGCAGCCAATGCACACGAAGTTCTGGGCATTTTTGTTGTAAAGCGTGCTCGATTTTGACGGCCAAATTGAGTGGCAAGGAAATGTCGTGATAGATATTGAGCGTCAGCATCTCATCCATATAGATGTTTTCTAATGAGGTACTGAGCTTCTCAGTGTTATTCAACACAACCTTGGAGCGTTGATAAATATGATCAGCCGCTTGAGTCGGTGTTGCCTTCTTTCCGATGATTTCAAATAGCGTAACGCCATATAAGTCTTCGACGGCCTTTACTTGGTCTCGTATTGTGGTTCGGTCTTTGCCTAACTTTTTGGCAGCTGCGCTATATGAGGATGCTTCGTACGTGGTGCAAAATGCCAATAGATGCTCATAGGAAAACATGCTCAAACCTCAATAGAAAGTGAACTCAGACTTTATGATGGAAATTATCCTGCATTAATGCTGAATTCGCTAAATTTTATCTTCGGTAATGAGATGAAAGTGTGATCAATACTAGGTGTTTATTTTTCGAGCTCGATTAACGCGCTTCAAGTAAATGCGGCGTTTCGATTTTAAGCTGTCTCACCAATCCTATATACGGCAATTCAGTGATGATCTCGTGTGACGATACAGAGATGATTTTTCTCGGAGTTGAAAACATACGAAGGATCATATCTCTCGAGAACGACTTGAATTTAACCTCGTCAATTTTCTCTGAGACTTCTTCCAAACGAATTGAATCGGCAATGACATCAAACTGTATGTGATTGTTTTCAAAGCGTTGCCACTCAGTGTCGAACTTCACTTTCACATGAGCCACGGTTCCTGTTTGGTCAAAAAAATTGAAGTGCATGGCGTGATAAGACTTATCTTTGGTCATGAGAACCTCAGATTCCGTCTCGACGACACGTATGTCCCATAACTGAGCCAAGTAGCCAAATCGACTTGGGTATCCTCTGTGTTTATAAGACCAATATTGATTCAAAAACACCGATTCTGGACTGTAATGAGTAACGTAGAGGTCTTTGATGACGTAAGACATCAGCGCCACAATAATGAAACTGCTTGTGATTACTTTAGTGGTGAAAGATGACATACAAGCACCTCCTTATTGTGATCTCGCCAGAACAATCTCGGCAGTGTTGGTGCAGAGCTTTCACGATGTAACGGTAAAGTATCGAAGAGTGCGCTCTGCTGCGCTTCAATCAGTAGTGATTGGCAGATTTGAATATCGTGATCACTTGGCGTCTCAGCGTTTTGATGGATTAACATCGGGATAGGTGGCGCGATAGTGGGCTCGGTGACTAGACGACTGAATGCGCCATTGTGGTATAAGCCGACTAAGTTCCAGCCGATAAACAGAACACATGCGAACCTGATAAGGTTATGAATGAAAAAGGTTTTGTTATGCTGAACCCAGCTTGCTGTTTTTGACCATAACGAAGCGTGGCGAGTAATCAATGATTGATATTCTGCTTCAGTGAGCGCTTGAGTTTCTCCGATATAGGCGTAGCCCTTCATCACTTGAGTTTGGATGAACTTTGGTTGTTCGCTCGAATCTCCCAGCTGTGCACGCAAGTTTTTTACTGCGGTGGCGACACTCGATTTTGCACGCGTACTTTCCCAAATGGCCTCAAGAATAAACGCTGATGTGAGGTCAGAACCTGAATGTTCAATGAAAAGTGATAGCAATTTCCACTCATTGGAACGCAGTTGCGTCTCTTGCAAAGACGTCAGGTTTAACAGTTTTCCACTTTGACTGTTAAAAAGCAGATTTTGATTTAATAGGTAGAAACTCATCGTAGCTCACTCAAGGTTAAGTCTAAATCTTACTTAAGGTGGATCGTATCGTCAGTAACTTTTGATCCCACTTGCGACGCCGAGCAAGCTCAAGTGGACTCTCTTGTTTCGCCAATATGCGGTCAGCGTGCGCTATTTTATTGGCCAGCCAAAGGCTTTGATACTGCAAAATATTTCTCACTATCGTATCAGCGGTTGCTGACTTAGTTTTTGATTTCAACTGTTCAATGGCTTGATTTATGTTGTCGAGTTTGACTTTCAATCGAGCTATTTGGTCTTGAGGCGAGAGTGTTGGGCGTCCTCTCTTAACGGGGTTTCCTATTGCCGAGCCACTTTCAATAACGCTACTTTGGTTAGGCTTCAATTTTGAATAATCAATGGTGCGCTCTTTAAGTTGGTGCTCTTGGCACAGTATCTGGTCTTCTAATACTAGGCTCTGATTGACAAGCTTTTGCAGTTCGCTCATCGGTTTTCTACCGGCTTTTGTTTGGGTTGTTGCTTTGCTGTTTTTTTCGAGCGCCTTGGCGGCCAGTGTTTCGATACCTAGTGCTGGTTGATTGTGTGCATGACACGCGTGTCTGTATTCGAGGTACGTATCTTGGAGCGCTTGCTCTTGTCGCATTAATTGTACAGGCAAGGGGAGTGCAGGCCTGCCCGCGCTGCTTTGTCCTTGCCTTGGTAGCAGTGAATCAATTTTGTTGTCAATAATATGCAGCATCAGTAAGCGAATGACCTTTCTATGATGCTTGATGCGCTCAAGCACAAACGAAGTGTCGTCACTCCAGAAATGACTGAGACTCTCTGAACCATTCAATAAAGCTCCGTTGAGCTCTCTGATGCTTGATTTGAAGTTTTCAGTGACGGTATAGAACCAATCATCTTGTTGAAAGCCAGTCGCCTCAACTAATGTACTTTTGAGCCAAGGGTTCACTGTTTGCGAAATTAACGTTTGCGAGATTACTGTTTGAGAGGTTCCCTTTTGCGAGATTTCTTTTTGTGAGAAAGCTTGCTCATGGACCCAAAGTTGATCCGCGAAATCACACACAAGTATTGACCTTGGCTGTGACGGAAGCGACCTAATCCGAAGTTGGTACAGGCTAATAAGCTGCTGAACATTGTCTAATACCTTCTCTTGAATGCTTTGCCATTGCTGGGTCGGAACAGAATGACGTTGCGCAGATAGCATTAGGTTATCAATGCTGCTCCAAATCTTATATTCCTCGGAGGCGCTGATGATGTCGGCGTTAATTAGAGCCAACTTCTCTGCATTGTGTTCTGGGTACAGTTGACGAAGTTGAGCTTGGTAACGAAGGTTAAGGCTCACGTAATCTTGATAGTCTTTTACGACGTGTTTAGCGAGCTTCACAACAGGCGACAGCGTCGGGCGTCCTCGTTGATGAGTATTCATCATAGTGACTCTAATGCGGAGAATGGTTTTGCTAGAGGTAGCACTTTGACGGCATTCCAGTGAGGCTTACCTTTTACTTCCTCAAGCTCCATATAAACTCTCTGACCTTCCTCTAAGTTAATTTCACCATCAAATTCAATGACACTGATGTGAATGAGTACATCAATATCACCGTGATCAGGTTTAGCAAAACCAAACCCGTTTTCTAGGTGAAACCAGGTGATGTAGCCACGAGTACAAATCAAATCGGACATTTACGAGATTAACTCAGTGAATAGATAATGAGGTGATTCTATCAGTGGGCGCTATGACTAATTTTGATTTAAATCTATTTAATAAGTAATTAATTAAATCCAAATTCTATGTGGAACCCGACACAAAACCCTCGGTATTTGCCAGCAAATCATGACTTAGAACAAGTTTGATTCCGACGGCGCTACAGCTCGACTCCTTAAATCGCAAAACTTGACTCAAAAGGGCGCAAGTCCGTTCATCCATTTGATGTGTTGGTGGGTCATTCCATGAAAAAACAAACTTCAATGCTTCCAAGTACGGTTGCCGTTAATCGCAGAACGCCGAGATCTTCTATGAAGATTTCGGCGTTAGCTGTGCTGGTGGCCGGAGCATTAACGAGCTACGGAGCCTTGGCTGAAAGTGTCAGCTTAAGTGAGCTGTATCAGCAATCTCTCGACAATAACCCTGCGTTAAAAAGTGCAGCACTAGCCATTGATAGTGCGACTTATGGTGCAGACAAAGTAGGTGCCGCGTATTTACCTCAGGTTGATGCAAACCTTGCGTATGGTGTGCTTCGTAACAGCTACACCACACTCAACGAGATAGACACCAACGCGGCACAGGCGTCTATTTCTGTTGGGCAAAATCTTTATAACGCGAAACTGAACGCGGCAAATGAGCTAAGTAATCAACAGGTTGAGCTCAGCCAAGTCTCACACCAAGTTGCGTTAGAGAGCCTCGCTTTGCAAGTCGTGGTGGGTTATTTCAATGCCCTTAAAGCGCAAGAGTCGTTAAAGCAAACCAAAGCGACACAAGAAGCGATCGAAGAGCAGCTTAAGCAAACCGAACGTCAATTTTCATTGGGGATGATTCCGGAAAATGACGTGATTGATGCGCGCGCTCAGTTCGATTTGGTTTCTGCATCGGTGATTGTGGCTGAAAACGAAGTTGAGAAATCATTGGACGCGCTTTACGAGCTGTCTGGCAATGAGTTTACGTCGGTTTATCCACTGAATACTGACCGTTACGACGCCAATATCCCAACGCCAGAAAATGCGCTGACATGGCAGGAAAAAGCGCAGCAATTCAACCCTGAGATGCAAATCCAGAAACAACTGGTTGAGCTAAGCAAGCAGCAGATTGAACTGGCGCAAGCAGGGCATCAACCTTCGTTAGGCTTGGTTGCTGAGTACCGTTATACGTTTGCGAGCGAGATTCGTAGAACCGAGATGGGTCAGTCAAAACAACAGTTTAATAGCATTGATGACAACTCAACTGTGTTTGCAGGTGTAGCAATGACCTTGCCTGTCTACCGTGGCGGGGCAACCAGCAACGAAGTACAACAAGCCAAGGTTCAATACCAACAAGCCCTTCAGCTTCAAGAGCAATCTTGGAGAAGCGTAACGCGTCAAATCCGCGGTGCAGAAAAAGACCTCAATGCCCTTATTAGCGCTCAGCAAGCCTATGCCAACGCTGTTCATTCTGCTGAACGCTCACTTGTTGCAACCCAACAAGGTTTTGAAATTGGCAGCAGAACGATTGTCGATGTGCTGAACGGAACACGTCAGCTTTATGCGGCGAAGCAAGACCTGACTGAAGCGCAAATTGATTTCATTTTGGTGTCACTGCAGCTCAAGTTCTTGGGTGGCGAGCTTTTACCTGAAGACATCAGTGCGATTAACGCTGGTTTGAAACGCTAGTCGAAAAAGCGGGTTAAAGCGCTCGCTCGAAATCATGGCGTCAACGCCGAATAGAAAATAGATCAAATGTGATGGCACCTGAGATTGAACCCTCAGATTGAATCAGGATGCGGTCACTCAATGTATCGACGTATTTGTAGAGAACACACGATGAAAAAAACAATAACGTTATTAACCGCAAGTATCTTACTTGCAGGCTGTGGTGGTAATTCACAACCTACGGAGCAAACCGCTGCTCCAGTGCCTAGTACACCGGTAACTGTGGTGCTTGCAGAGGAGATGGCACATTCGCCAATCCAATACCACGTCGGAAGAATGGAGGCGGTTGAGTCTGCTCAACTGACACCAAGAACCAGTGGTTTCTTGTTAAACAAACTCTTTGATGACGGTTCTTATGTCGAAGCGGGCGCTGTGCTTTTTGAAATTGACCCAACGTCATACCAAGCGGCATTTGATGCGGCAAAAGCAACCTTATCTGAAGCGCAATCGGCACTGAGCTTGACTCAGCTAAACCATGAAAGAACCACTCAGATGTTGAAGTCGGGCGGTATTTCACAGTCGCAGCTCGATTTGAGCATTGCGGAGCTAGAGATGGCGAGATCTCGAGTGGTATCTGCTCGAGCAAACGTAAGAGTTCAGCAAGACAACTTAGACCAAACCCAAGTTAAAGCACCGTATTCAGGTCAGTTAGGGAAAAGTAACTTCTCTATCGGTGACATGGTAGGCCCTAACTTTGGCCCATTGATTGACCTGATCAAGATGGATCCGATCGATGCGACCTTCTCGATTAAAGAAAGCGAACTGAGTCAATATCAGCTTCAAGGTAAGCAAGCGACATCAGTATTGCTTGAGCGTGATGGCCAATTGACGGATTACCAAGGCAACATCGCTTTTGTTGATAACAAAGTGAATGCAGCCAGCGGTACGGTGACGATTTCTGCCTCTTTTGATAACAGCGAAGCGGGTCTGCTGCCAAATCAATTTGTTCGTGTTGGGCTGACGAGTGCAGAACCATTAAGCGGCGTGCAAATTCCTCATAAGGCGATCCATCAAGATCAGCTCACTCAATATGTACTTACTATCGAAGAAGGTAATGCGGTACGTCGTGATGTCGTTGTAGGTGATCGAATTGGACAAGATGTTTTCGTCGCAAATGGCTTGGACGCCGGTGAACCAGTGATTGTTGGCGGGCTACAACGCATTCGTCCTGGTGCCCCTGTTTCAGTTGCGGAGTAATAGATTATGCTCAGTAAATTTTTTATCAACCGACCGAAATTTGCGTTTGTTATCTCGATCTTCCTGACCTTGATTGGTTTGATTGCGATTAAAACCATGCCGATTTCAGAGTATCCAAGCGTGACGCCTCCACAAGTTCGTGTAGTCGCGTTCATGCCGGGTGCCAGTGCTGAAACCGTAAAAGAGGTGATTGGTAATCCAATCGAAGAGGAAGTGAACGGTGTTGATGGCATGGTTTACATGCAGTCACGTTCAACCAACGATGGCCGTTACTTCTTAAACATTACCTTTGATAACAGCGTTGACGCCGATATGGCGATGGTTAACGTATCTAACCGCGTTGCCGTTGCTGAAAACATGCTGCCGTTTGAAGTTCGTGCTCGTGGTGTGCGTATTCGTAAAGCCGCGCCGGATGACTTGCTCGCGATTGCTTTCTACTCTGAAGACCAATCGATGTCAGAGCTAGAGCTTAACAGCTGGGTTGAAGCAAACTTCATGGAGCGTATCGCTCGTATCTCTGGCTTAGCAAGCAGCGATTTGATTGGTGCGACCTATGGTATGCGCGTGTGGCTCGATATGGACCGCATGGCGTCACTGGGTGTGACAACGTTTGATGTGAAGAACGCGATTCGTGAACAAAATGCAGTAGTGCCAGCAGGGCGAATTGGCCAAGGTCCAAGTCGTGAAAATGCCGCATTGCAGTTTAACTTGATCACACAAGGTCGACTGTCGAGTGCAGAAGAGTTTGAACAAATTATTGTAAAAACCTTAGCAGACGGCAATCAAGTCTATCTGAAAGATGTATCTAACGTAGAAATTGGCAGCCAATTCTATGATGCCTACGCAACCTACAATGGCGGAGATGCCGCTCTAGTTGCAATGCAGGCTAACCCAGATGCCAACGCTTTGGAAACAGGCGCTGCGGTTAAATCGGTATTGGAAGACATCGAAAGCATCATGCCAGCCGGTATGACTTACGCGATCCCATACGACACCACTTTATCGGTTGAAGCGTCTATTCGCAGTATCGTCGAAACCTTAATTGTTGCTGTCGGGCTTGTGATTGCGGTGACTTACCTATTCTTGGGTAATGTCAGAACAACACTTGCACCTGTGATTGCGATTCCTGTGTCTTTGATTGGTACTTTTGCTTTCATGCAAATGGGTGGCTTTAGTATCAATACCGTTACTTTATTTGGCTTGATTCTAGCTATTGGTATCGTGGTGGACAATGCCATTTTGGTGGTTGAGAACGTAGAACGCATTCTCAATGAAAACCAAACCATTGATGCCAAAGAAGCCACCAATCGAGCGATGAAAGAAGTCACCGGTCCGATTGTCGCGTCGACATTAGTCATGCTTGCGGTGTTTATTCCTGTGGCATTGCTGCCAGGTATCACGGGGCTGATGTTTGCTCAGTTCTCTATCACCATCTGTATCGCTTTGGTGCTATCGGCTATCAATGCACTCACTTTGTCACCTGCACTATGTGCAATGGTTATGAAGCGCAACCCTAAACCTGCTAAGTGGTTTGTGGCATTCAATGCAATGTTCGACAAAGTAACAGACGCGTATGGCAAAGCAGTCTCTTTATTGGTGCGCAAATCAGCAGTGCTTTTAGTTTCGTTCGCAGTGGCTATTACTGCGATGGTGACGATGAATGACAAGCTACCGACGGCATTTGTTCCAGCTGAAGACAAAGGCGTGTTAGCGCTCGCGATGTTCTTGCCTGATAACGCATCGAAAGAGCGTACTCATGACTTGATTCGTCAAGCTGAAGCGGTATTAAACCAAGATCCAGCAATTGAAGATTTCGCAGGTGCGATTGGCTTCAATGCTCTGACCGGTGGTGTTGCCGCTAACTCAGCGACCATGTTCGTCAATTTGAAAGACTGGGATGAGCGTCTTGCAATGGATGGCGATCATACACAAGCTGCGGTTGCCCAGCGCATCAACATGCAGTTGTATGGCATTGATAAGTCGATGAGCATCGCTATGGGTCTACCACCTATTCCAGGTATTGGTATCGGTGATGCACTTGAGTTTATGGTGCAAGACACGTCTGGCCGCACTGCTCAAGAACTTGCACAAGTGACTTACGCGATGATGGCAGCGGCCAATCAAGCGCCAGAAATCACCAATGCGATGACGACTTATCGTGCCAATGTTCCACATTACAACGTTGAAATTGATCGCGAGAAAGCGCGTCAGTTAGGCGTACCACTCAGTGCAATTAACGATGCGATGGCGACACATCTGGCGTCTGCATACGTTAATGACTTTGCCCTAAACGGAAGAAGCTACCGAGTTTTTGTTCAAGCTAAAGGGGAACAACGAAATGATCTATCTGATGTGTTACGCATACATGTCCCGTCGGCGCTTGGCGAGCAAGTTCCGTTGTCTGCTGTCGCAACGATTGAACCGACATTAGAGCCTGATCTAGTCACAAGCTACAACATGTTACCTGCGGCACGTTTGCAGCTAAATCCAGCTCCAGGTTACTCATCTGGTGAAGCGATTGATGCAATGGAGCGTATCGCCGAGGAAGTTCTCACTCAGGGTTACACCTATGAGTGGACCAACATGGCTTATCAAGAGAAGTTGGCGGGGAACACAGCTCAAATCGCTTTGGTTTTAGCACTGGTATTCATCTACTTGTTCCTTGTTGCTCAGTACGAATCATGGGCTCTGCCTGCTGCGATCATCATTGTGGCTCCAACCGCTGCTGTGGGTACCTTCGCGGCGCTATTAGCGGGTGGGCAAGCCTTGTCTATCTACGGTCAAATTGGCTTGATTCTATTGATTTCCCTAGCAGCTAAGAACGCTATTTTGATGGTCGAGTTCTCAAAGCTGAAGCGTGAAACTCAAGGTTTAAGCATCGAAGAGGCAGCTATCCAAGGCGGCAAGATGCGTTTTAGAGCCGTAAACATGACGTCATGGTCATTCATTCTTGGCATCTTGCCTTTGGTGTTTGCAAATGGTGCAGGGGCTATCTCTCAGAACACGACTGGATTGGCACTACTGGGTGGCATGTTGATGGTGCTGGTGGTCGGTTCGATGATGACTCCGGGCTTCTACGCCATTTTCCAAACACTCCGTGAAAAGCTGAAAACGAAACAACAGTAACCCATAGCCTCAATAAAGTGACGGCAAAGGTGTGTTGTTGCTTTATTGATGGTTTTTACCCCTCGTTATGAATTTTAAAGATTGTTTTTATCGTCTGATAATGGAGGGAGGCAGGGAGTATTTCTCTGACCAAGTTATTAAACATGAGCCATGTGAGTACGGAAGCGGCTATGGCTCCAATGAGAATAAGGTTTACACATGAAAAAACTATTACTGACCGCTTCAATGTTAGCTGCAATGTCTGGTACTGCTTTGGCGAATGAAGAAGAAAGCCAAGTGATTGATCCATCGGATCTAACTCGCGTTTATACACAAGCGGCTTTTTTTGTTACTTCTGACGCTGATATCCGTTTGTCTTCAATGCTAACTGGAGCATGGTCTGAAACGACTCAGTTCGGTGGCTTTATCGAAGGTAACTTTGGCGACTCAGATGCTAAGCCAGGCAAAGATTCAATGGGCGTTGACTACCTTGGTAGCCGAGCTCAATATTTCCAAGTATCAGCAATTGATAGCTCATTAATGCCACGTGTTGGCTTCATGGCGGACTTCATTCACACGAAGAACTCAGCACTGGGTTTAGATGACAATACGTTGGTGTCTGTCGGTGCAATCGGCTTGATTAACCCTGCTTATACCGGCGGTGCAATGCTGTTTCCAAACGTAAACTACACCATAGGTGAAGTGTTTGGTGAAACGGCAGACGGCTACATGCTAAACCTGTTTGCGACCATCCCAATGGGAGATTCTGGTGCGTTTGTTCAAGCATGGCCTGAATACATGAACGTTTCTGGCGATACAGTGGAACTTGAATCGACGTCTTTCAACATCATGATGAACGCTCCTATTAAGGAAGACCGAACTCAATGGTTAATGACGAAACTGCAATACGCATCAGCAGATGTCACTCTGCCAACGGGCGTTACGCTAGAAGGTGACTACGAGCTAAAAGCAGAAGTCGGCGTGAAGTGGTTCTTTTAAAACACCTGAGTGAGCTATCTATGGTTCTACTAGCCATGGTTTAACTATCTATGGTTTAGCGACCTAACAAGCGGTAACTGAGCTATGGTTTAAATAAGAAGAGAGCTAATGATGTTAGTTCTCTTCTTTTGTTTTATGGCGTTAAAGATAGCTTTAATCCAGTGAACTCGATGCTTGAACCATAATTCTCCATGGTCATTTCGTTGTTTTAAGATTACACTGCGCCCAATATTTCAGAAGTACATATTTAGGTAGAGGTCACCATGGACCAAGAACATTACGAAGACGCTGATTACGAAGGTCAAGAGCTGGGCGAAGAAGGCGAAGAGATTGAAATTGAAGCAATTGGTATTGATGTTTCATCACAGCCAATCGAGCTCTACAAAGTGTTTAAAATTGCTAACCTAGTGAGTGGTGGCGGTGAAGCTAAGCACATCATCTCTGAAGGCTACGTAGCGGTAAATGGTGAGCTAGAAACCCGTAAGCGTCGTAAAATGTACGATGGCGACTTCTTTGAATTCAACCAAGAATACTATGTAGTGGTGTGTGATCAGCCAGTGCAAGAAGAATCAGAAAAGCCGAAAAAGAAAGAAGCGCTTAAAAAAGAGAACAAGGCGAAGAAAGGTCAGTCTAAAAAGGATTCTAAGAAGAAAGAATCTAAGAAAAGCAAAGCAGAAATGCTAAGCGCAAAGGCTGAACCAAAGAAAGAGAAAAAAGAGAAGAAACCGAAAAAGAAAGCGGACACGCCGAAGCCAACACGTGACGACAAAAGCGGCCGTAACTCGATTGAGTTCTTCTAAGTTATAGTTCTAAAGTACAGCTCTAAACTACTGATCTAAAACTATTCTTTCAAAACGCAAGCAAGGTTAGACCTAGGTTTACGTTAAGCAGATATCAAAAGGCTCACTATTTAGTGAGCCTTTTTTGAATGAGCTAGGTTGAATTTAAATAGAACCCTAACTGACTTGTTCTACTTTGTTTGATTGCTTAGAGCGCTTGAACGCGTAAATCATATAACCGATGACGCTTGTAGCAACAATAACAGAGCAGATTCGGATAAAGTTAATCAACATCGGTGCGTTCTCAATAAACTCGTTAATTCCCCAAAGTAAAACGAGAGAGAATACAAACATGATGAGTAGTCCCCAACAAGGTGCATCGACTTTACCCGGCACAACATACCAACCATCTTCTTTGATCGGTTTGTTCAAACGAGCATATTCTGCTTGTTGACCTTTGACGGTGTAGAGGTGCATTTCTGTCTGTTTACCGGTTAGCAACAAGCTTGCAGCGTATGCGACAGTCGCATTGACTAACACACCGATTACACAGTACCAAGGCCAAGCAATATCAGTCGCAACAGCAACATACCAAATCGCCAAGAAGCTTGCAGCAACACCGATTAATAGTCCCTTCTCTGTTATATGTTTAGAATAAAAACCAAGCACGAACATACAGAAGTTTGCACCTACAAAATAGGAACCTGCTTTACTTAATATTTCTAAAACTGAGCCGGTGCTGGTCGCAAACATGAAGGCTGGAATGATGATACATAGCGCCCACATAACCGTGAAGAAACGCGATACTTTGAGGTAATGTTCCTCTGACTCGTTTTTCTTGTAAAAGCGTTTGTAGAAGTCAGAAACAGAGACGGTAGCCATAGAGTTAAAAGCGGAATCTAGACTAGACATGCTTGCTGCAAGAATAGCTGCCGCGATGATTCCCATCAGACCTGGCATACCATATTCGCTGGCATAGTGCAGGATAATGGTGTTGCCATTTTCGAACTCTTTACCATCGTAATAAGCGTTAAATAACACGCCTAACAGGATAAATACGAAGTAGATGAAGAAAGCAACGTAACCCATCATTAGCATCGCTTTTTTCGCATCACCCATGTTTTTAGCCGCCATACAGCGTTGCACCATCATTTGGTTACCGCCATAAACAGTGGTGTGGAACATTGTCATTGCGATAACGCCAGCCCATACGGTGGTAACTTGGCTCAAATCTAAATTGGTTTGTAACGCATTCGTCATGCCTTGTGACTTGAGATCTTGCATCACTTCGGTCATGGGTTGTGGCATGCCATTCCAGACGGCTTCAATGATGATAAATGCGCCAAGAAACAGAATGACCGCTTGAATTACATCTGTCCAAATAACGGCGGCAATTCCCCCCATTACGGTATAAATCAGTGCGATAACAGTGACAATGACGATGCAGTAAGTAACATCGATACCAGTAATGAACTCGAGGATTAACGAGGTCGCATATAAGACCGCAGCTGAGCTTATTGCCTGTTTAATTAAGAAGATCAAAGACAGAGTGATACGTGAGGCTTTACCAAAGCGTCGTTCTTGATATTCATAAATCGAAGTGAGGCCGTTGTTGTAGAAAAACGGCATAAACACCGCAACGATAAAGAAAATCACCAAAGGGTAGTTAAGGTGGATGGCGATCACTGACAAGCCTTCTTTGTAAGACCAAGCCGGCCCACCCAAGAAAGACATAGCACTGACATAGGTACACACAACGGAAATACCGATGGCCCACCATGGAATATTTTTATCGCCTAATGCAAATTGGTTAGCGGAAGTCACACGTCTACCAACGAGTGCACCCATAACTAAAGTAAGGACGATATAAGTACCAAGAATTGTCCAGTTTAAAGCGCCAAACTCATACATGCTCACGTCCTTTTAATTGTTCATCCATTTGCTCAAACAGATCGTAACCAAGCTGTTTTAATATGTGTGCTATATCGATAGCGACCCAGTTTTCCTTGAGTAATTCTCCTTCGCGTCGCCAGATATCCATAACACGAAGTTCGATGTGCTTGCCTGTAGGTGCTAAACCTAACCAGCCACTGCTACCAGTATGTGTACCGTGCATGTGTGGCCAACCACCAGTGGATACGTAGTCATTTTTGGACAAAATGTTGAGTTCTATATCGACACTTCGATCAGGGAAGGCAAATACAAATGGTCCTTGATGGTGGTCTCTGAAACCTTGGATTCCACGTGTCGTACCAATTGCAGCCGGTCCATACCACATAAAATCGTCATGCCAGTAGTTTTCCAAATCCATTGAATCAAGGCGCTTACCATCAAATCGACCCAAGCAAGCCAACATGTCTAGGACTAGCTTTTGGCTTTTCTGGCTCTCTTCAGCTGCGATGCTACCCGTTTGTATACCGTCTTGAGTCGCTGGGGCAGGGACTAATCCAGCATGACCTAAGCTTTTGCGTAACGGATTAACGCCAGCTTGGTTCATTGCATCAATAAAATCAGGTATGAGGTAAGATTCAACAATTTGACCTTCTTGGATACAAACCATTTCGGTGTAGCGTAAGTAGAGTGTTTTTCCTGTTGCTGGAATACCAAATAACGGTTGTGTAAATGTGCCGACAAAATAACCCGTAGAGTTAACCCAAGTGCGGCCTTCGTATTCACCTTGCATAACGATTGAAGGGCGTCGTTCAACATCAGGTAGTGCGTTTACTAGCGGTAATAGGAATGCTTGTTCGGTCGCCTTGACACCAGAGACGTCATTAATCGGATGAGCGACACACCATTTAACATCAGCATTTAACATCTCGTGGACTACTTGAGTACGTTCTGATGAGTGAGCGTTAAAATAGGTTTTGTAGAAATTCTCAATCAAGCTGTTCAAAATAATACTTCCTTATATAGTTAACCGATTTGGATTAAAATCTGTTTCCAGACCGCACTTTCATCAAGTAGCGTAAACTCTCTGCGTAGACCCCAAGGTCCAAACTCTGCATGGCTGATTCCCATGATGTAAACGTCTTTTCCTGTAGGCTTCCCAAACATACCGTAGCCTTCATGCTTGCCTTGCAACGACCAACGAATAGCAGCACGTGGTGACATCATTTCGTCGTTGCGACCAATACGGTGGTGAATTTTGAACTCAGCGTTTGGAAACGAAGAGCGAAGTGACATCCAAAACTGGTCTATTTCATTATGAGAGAGTGCTGTTTGCCCACCCGTGTACTCGCCGATACATGCGCGGTCATATTCTGTTGGTATTACAGAGAACTCAGCATTCATTACACGTCGCAGTATGTCTTCATAGCGCTGGCCGTATTCATTGTCGTTACCTACGCCAAGGTAAGGGCCTTGTATGTCGACCTGAGGAGTGAAAGGGTATGAGCATTGTTCAACGCCACCCTCTATTTCAATTTGTTGACGGGCGTA
Source organism: Vibrio sp. 1CM8B (assembly GCF_023161685.1). Classification (NCBI taxonomy): domain Bacteria; kingdom Pseudomonadati; phylum Pseudomonadota; class Gammaproteobacteria; order Vibrionales; family Vibrionaceae; genus Vibrio; species Vibrio sp. 1CM8B. Next base: position 173,671 of record NZ_JALNTU010000003.1, on the reverse strand, counting down.
CTCTTCTGACGTCATACCCAGTTGGTTTGCAATCGCAGCGATGTCTCGGATCATCCACTCATCATTGATTTGATTATTGATGGCATGGCAGTCTGCGATAATTCGAAACTTAAGTGTTTTATTCGTGGCTTTACCAAACACGCCATCATTAGTATGAGTTGCTGTTGAAATGATTCGATGGGATGAAAGCATGCCTTGTTCAGGAGTCCCTGACCAAATAACGTCTTCACCCAATAAGGTACGGTTTGGGAACTCGGCTAGCGTGCCCATGGTCGCGCTAATGACCTTTTCGTTTCCCTTCGTGATGGAGAGTGGTGTACGGACGATAATGTCAGGTGAGTAATAGTTATGCAGGGTACTCAGACCTCGATCTTCCCAAATTTCTTTAGTGATACCTAATATGTAGTCTGGAAAATCTTGCCATTTAGAATCAAAGCCAACCATAGCCATTTATCGCCTCCTGATGCGTCAAAAGTTTCGTTATTGAATTAGTTTTGGTTACGTATCCAATATTGCCTTTTGTTGCTATTGTGTCAATGAGGTGTATTGCATATGTTTCTTTATTGTGGGTTGGATCTGTTTTTTAACAATTCACTAAATACGGCTCTCTTAAAATAAATTGAATGAATATTAATTATTGATCGAGTGTATATGAACAAAATAATTGGGTTTAAAGACAGCGCTTTATTATTTAACTTATTGTATTTAATTGACATTTAATTTTCGTGAAGAAGTGGGTATCAAATTAGATAATGCTCTGTGACGATTTATAATATCGACGTGATGACGAGAAGAAATTTAGAGTAATGATTCTATTTTGATGAGGTTTGACTTGAGTTGTTAATTGTTTGTTTAATATTATCTGGCTGCGAATGAATTCGCATGCAACAATAAGTTTGAGAATGATTGGATTGAAAAAGCCACTCAAAGGTGAATATCAAGTGGCTTTGTTCTCGGAAACGTTTAAGACAATAACTCCGGAAGAAACAGTGATATGGCTGGAATAAAGGTGATTATCATCAAAGCCACTAGTAGAGCACCAATCCATCCTATTATGGCTCGAGACAAGGATTCAATGGGCACATTACCGACTTGGCTAGCCATAAAGAGGTTGGCTCCAAGTGGAGGCGTCACGAAGCCTATGGCCAAGTTCACTATCATCACGATACCAAAGTGAATTGGATCCATTCCTAATGCTGTAACGATAGGCAACAGGATTGGAGTCAAGATAACAATCGCAGCGAGCGTTTCCATGAAGGTGCCAACAATCAGCAGCAATGCAGTGATACAAAGCAAAATAAGTAACTTGTTGTCTGTAATCGACAGGATGAACTGTGCGATTTCAGTTGGCAGGCGTTCAAGCGTTAGGATTCGACCAAAGGTGACCGAAGCGCCAACAATAACAAGTACGGCACCAACCAGTAGCGAGGATTCTAAAATGATCTTCACGACCTTTTTGTAATCCAACTCTTTGTAGACAAACATGCCGAAAAACAAGCCATACAACACACCGATAGCGGCTGATTCTGTTGGCGTGAAGATACCAGAGTAGATACCACCAAGAATGATGACAGGCAGTAACATTGCCCATATCGCTTCTTTTAATGCTGTAATTCGCTCCGACCATGTCGCTTTTGTTTCGTTGCCTTTGTAGCCGCGAATTTTGGATACGATCAAACAGTAGCCGATTAACACTAAACCAACCACAAGCCCGGGTACGATTCCTGCCATGAACATTTTAGTGACGGATACTTCGGCGGTGATTGCGTAGACGATCATCACCACCGATGGTGGGATAATCACTCCAATGCCACCTGAAGAAGCAATAAGCGCGCCAGCAAAACTGCGGTCGTAGCCCTTTTTGACCATAGATGGAATCATTGTTAAGCCAATAGCCGCAACGGTTGCCGAGCCAGTACCAGAAATCGATGCGAAGAACATGCACGCTACGATTGCGACAATACCCAAACCACCAGTGAAGTGACCAAAGAAGACTTCAGCAACATGAAGAAGGCGTTTGGATATGCCGCCTTGGCTCATTAAGTTACCAGCAAGCGTGAATAACACGACAGCAAGAAGAGGGAATGAATCTAGCCCTGTGACTAACCCTTGAACTAAAAACTCAACGTTTAAGAAGGGGAGGCTCAATATAGCGAGCATGCTTGCGCCAGCGAGTGCTATCCCAACGGGAACCCCAATAAGAAGCAGTAATCCGAAGCTACCAAATAACAAAGCAGAGGTCATAAGCTTAACTCCAACAAACGATTAGAAGTGCGATGTTTTGCTTTCAAGTGACGGTAACGATGCTGAGTGAGTCGAACGGGTTTTGGCGAGTAAGCAATGGTTGAAATACGCTTGTTGATACTGACCACTAAGCGAATGGAACTCAAGACGGCACACACAAGGACTGATGCGTATAAGCATGCGATTGGGATTTCCATTGCTGGCGCTATCTGGCCTAACTTTAAACTGCGCCCAATAACCTTGAAACCAAACCACGCCACAGTACAACTGAAAGCTAGATAAATAAGGTCTGAAAGGATCAAGCTGTAGTGGGTTAAGTTCCCCGGTAGTTTGTCGATGAATAGACGAATACGAATATGTCGGTCATCGCGAATACAGTAGCTGATGCTTAAGTACATTGCCCAAACGAAAAGATAGCGAGCGAGCTCTTCTGCCCATGCAATTGAGGCGTCGAATAGGCGCAATGTAATCTGTAAGCATAATAAAGCGGTCATTAACGAAATAGAGAACACAATAAGTGTAGGTTCGAAGTATCGGTCGAACAGGCGAAACCATTTCATACGTCACTCCTAGGAGATGTTGAAAAGGGCATTGAATGCCAATGAATACACGACAGAACAGGCTTTAGGGCACTCGTTTATAGAATGCCATTCAAGACCTGGAGTAACGATGGTTAGACCGTTAAAGTTATTTGTCGGTGACAGGTAATCGATTAAACGAGGCGCTATTTACAGATGCTCAATCTCAGTAATCACGCTATCGAATAGCTCTTCACCTGTTTTACTACGCAGTTCTTGGTAAACGGCGGCATTCATTTTTTCTTTCATCTGAGCTCGAACGTCGGTTGGTACCACATTCACTGTCATGCCTTTGGCTTCAAGCTCTTTAATGACTTCTTGGTTCTGCTTCGCCGCGAGATCACGCTGTACTGCAATGGTTTCTTGGCTCACTTCATTGATAAGAGTTTGTTGATCGCTCGGTAGAGAATCCCAGAACTCTTTATTCATGAATAGCACGTAGTTAGTGTAAATATGGTTAGTTAGCGATAAGTACTCTTGTGCTTCATAAAAACGCTCAGCGTAAATAGAGTAAACCGCGCTTTCTTGTGAATTGATTAAGCCTTGTTGTAGTGATGTGAAGATCTCACCCCAAGAAAGCGGTGTCGGTGCCGTACCTACCGATTTCCAAGCACTGATTTGTGTTGGGTTAGACGCTGAACGAATCTTTAAGCTGTTCAAGTCTTCAATGCTGTTAATCGGTTGCTTGTTATTGGTGATGCTGCGGAAGCCAACTTCCATGAAACCTAAGCCATGAAAGCCTTTTGATTCCATTGAATTAAGAAGTGGTTTGCCGATCTTGTCGCTGTCCAATGCTTTGTGTGCTTGCGCTTCGTCTTCAAACAGGTAGAAGACATCAAGTACGTTGAACTCAGGTACGTAAGGTGAAAGTAACACCGATGCGCCAAACGTCATCTGTAAGTTACCTTGCTGAACAAGCTCTGTGGTTTCTCTTACATCGCCCAGTTGACGGGCAGGGTAGATTTCCACTTCAAGCTCTCCGTTAGAGCGAGATTCCAACTCTTTTTCGAAGTGAAGCATTGCTTTATGGACGGGTGATGTTTCTTGGCTGTCGTGAGCAAGGCGGATCACATTGCTTGCAAAGGTATTCATGCTAGACAGCGTTAAGCCGAGGGCAGTAATCGAGGTAAAGATTGCGCGTTTCATCGTTCTTCCTTGTTCATCACATGGCTTTTATGTGCATTCATTTGAGCCATGTTGTTCAGTGGGTTATTTATCCGCACTTCATATCCTAATTTTTGCATACGAATCCAAAATATAAACACACAACTAACAAGTCAATAACAAATCCGTAAAAGTGATAAAGAAGTTAATTTGAATCGATGAAATTTTAGACAAGATCACAGAAAGAAGCCCTAACATGGTATTAGGGCTTCTACTCTAAACTGAATGGGTTTTATTGATGGGAAAATAGAGACTTTCGTAAGGCTGAGTGTAGGTTATGTCAGCCAACCCCTTTATTAACTTAATGATGTACTACCGCGTTCTATGATGGTGCCGGGTTCAAGTAGGTACTCGCCCTTCGCATCTTCATTATCGTTAATCCGTTGCATCAAGTCTTCGACGGCACTTTTCACGATTTTATCGATAGGCTGGGCAATGGTGGTGAGGTCATAGCTCGGCCAAGCTGCCATAGGGATATCATCCACGCCCATGATTGCGAAGTCTTGTGGGATGTTACACCCAAGCTTTCTTAAACCATCCATAACGCCCATTGCGAGAATATCATTGGCACAGAATACGGCGTCAGGTTTTGATGTGTGTTCCATCAGCTCTTTGGCTGCTTCTAATCCTGCTTCAAAACTGTATTTTGCGTTGATGAAAATAGGGGAGGCCGCTTCACGTGTTTTTGCGGTTTCAGAGAAGCCTAACCAACGTTTGTCACTGGTCATTGATCCTGCGTCACCACTTACGTATGCCAGCTGTTTGTAGCCTTTATCAAGTAAATAATCAGCTGCTTGTGTGCCAGCTTGCTGGTTGTCTAAGCCAGCACTGTTCGCATTAATGCTTTCTGTATAGCGGTTGATGAGGCTTAAGTGAACGCCAAACTTTTCACATTGTGCAAAAGCTCGGGAGGTGAGACGGCTGGTGGCGATGATTAAACCATCAACTTGATATTCAATTGCACGTGAGATAGCGAGATCGAGGTCATCTTTGTCGATAGGGCAGAGTACAACTTGACCGCCACGCTTTTGAATTTCCATCGCGAGCGCACGAGATTGCAAGTCGTACATTGGGTTCGACTCGCTATCGAGTGCGATAGCTACAAGTCCTGAGCGATTAGAAATCAAGCTACGAGCAATAGCATTGGGTGTATAGCCAAGCTTGGTAGCGGCATCCATCACCATTTTTCGCTTCTTCTCACTGATACTTGCAGTCGGGCTAAATGCACGAGAAACGGTAGATTGAGATACGCCAAGCATTTTGGCAACATCAATAGAGGTAACTTTCGCTTTTATGGTGAATCTCCTTATATCGCGATAAATCCAAGCGCCACCTTGAATGGGTCAACAGGCCCTAATGAGCAAGGTTTGATAATTACAATACGTGTAACATTTGAAATCACAAAGAAAATTTATGAATTCATGACGGCTTGCTCATTTCGAAAGCCATCAATGATCATTTTGTGTTCAGAACCGACGCAAAAGAAGTTAACGCCGAGCTCTTTCCAGTGACGAGCCGCTTGAGCATTCGCAACAAACATACCAACGGGTTTGTTAACTTGCTGAGCTGCTTTGATTATTTTGATGCTCGCTTCTCGCACGCATTCATCATTCACACTTTCAGCACCGTAAGACACGGCCAAATCGACTTGTCCAATAAACAGTGCATCAATGCCTTCCACTTTTGCTATCGATTCTGCGTTTACCACACCCTCTGGGTCTTCAATTTGTGCGATGACAACCGTGTTGTTCTGGCTATCTTTCAGGTGGTTCGCCATCGGTTTGGTTGCGTAGTTTGCTGCGCGGCTTGAGCCTGCATAGCCTCGACCACCTTCACCGTAATGGGACATTTTCACTAACTTTTCTGCTTGCTCTGCACTGCATACGTGTGGGATCTGGATTCCTGTCGCTCCGCAATCTAACGCATTCAAAATGGTCGATGGCTGGCTATCTTGAACTCGAACTACGCAAGGGAGCTGATTAGCGCGCGCAGCAAGAATACAGCTATCCAGTGTCGTTCTATCAAAAGGGGCGTGTTCCGCGTCTAGCACAATGAAAGGCAGTTCTGCCAACGCCAGCACTTCAATGATGTGTGGGTGAGGGGTTTTAACAAAAGTTCCAAGTAGCTCGGTATTGCTTAGTGTGTTCTTAAAGTTATCCATTACTTTTTATTCTCCATTACTTTTCGTTCGCTTTTGCAAAGGTATGCAAAACTTAACATGTGTTGTTGTAAAAAAAGAGTAAAAACAATGTGATCAATGCAACATAAATTGACTGTATTTTAATCCGATAGGCATCGTGACTAACCGCTGATAAGTACTTTTGTTATTTAAAACAATGGCTTGACTTTGATTCTCTAAGTTGGGAAATGAATTTGCCAAGTGTTAAAAAAATGTTTATGTTTATTTTGCATTCGTATCCAAAAGTATACAAAACAAAGAATAAACTCTGTTAAAACCAATAATCAGCAAACACTAGGCATACGCCACAAGGAGAATTACGCATGGCTCGCATTCTAAAACACGGCATCACTGAAGAAGCATCAGCATCAAACAACGCGCAAGTGCGCCAAACGGTAGAGAACATTCTTTCTGACATTGAAAAGAAAGGTGACAGTGCAGTACGTGAGCTTTCAGAAAAATTTGATAACTGGTCTCCGGAGCAGTTTCGCTTAACAGATGAGCAAATTCAGGCATGTGTGGACGCATTGGACGAATCAACCAAGCACGACATTGCATTTGCACAAACACAAGTTCGCAACTTCGCTCAGATCCAACGTGACTCAATGCACGATGTTGAAGTAGAAACCATGCCAGGTGTAGTACTTGGGCACAAAAATGTGCCAGTAAACAGTGTTGGTTGTTACATCCCAGGTGGTAAATACCCATTGGTTGCATCAGCGCACATGAGTGTTCTTACTGCAAAGGTTGCTGGTGTAAAACGCGTTATTGCTTGTGCTCCTCCTTTTAATGGCCAACCAAATGTGGCGATTGTTGCGGCAATGGCAATGGCAGGTGCGGATGAGATTTATTGCTTTGGTGGCGTACAAGCCGTTGGTGCGATGGCGCTTGGTACTGAAACTATTGCACCGGTAGACATGATCGTTGGCCCAGGCAACGCGTTCGTAGCAGAAGCAAAGCGTCAATTGTTCGGTCGTGTTGGTATCGACTTGTTCGCTGGTCCAACAGAAACATTGGTTATTGCTGACGAAGAGGGCTGTGACCCAGAATTAGCAGCAGCGGATCTATTGGGTCAGGCTGAACACGGTTATAACTCTCCAGCTGTTCTTTTGACGAACAGTGAAACATTTGCAAAAGAGACGGTAAAAGAAGTTGAGCGTCAGCTGACTATTCTTCCTACCGCTGAAATCGCAGGTAAGGCTTGGGAAAATTACGGACAAGTTATCCTTTGTGACAGCTACGAAGAGATGGTTGAAGTGGCCGATGATCTTGCTTCTGAGCACGTACAAGTAATGACAAAAGATCCTAAGTACTTCCTAGATAACATGACCAACTACGGTGCGTTGTTCTTAGGTCGTGAAACCAACGTTTCTTACGGCGATAAATGTATCGGCACTAACCATACATTGCCAACGAATAAAGCTGCACGCTACACCGGTGGTCTGTGGGTTGGTAAATTCATTAAAACATGTACTTACCAGCGCGTAACGGAATCAGCTTCGCTAAAAGTAGGTGAGTACTGTTCACGCCTATGTGCACTAGAAGGTTTCGCTGGCCATAAAGAGCAAGCAGACATTCGTGTACGTCGTTACAAAGAAAAATCGGTAGAGGCATAACATGACAAAAATCGCCTTAGTTACAGGCGGCAGTGGCGGCATTGGTGCCGCCATATGTCACAAGCTCGCGCAATCTGGTTACCGCGTTGTGTTTACCTACAACAGTAATGAAAGCGCAGCTCAAACTATCTTAGATACTTTGCAAGGCTCAGGTCATGCCATGTATCAACTTAATGTTGAAGACAGCTCTGCGATTGGCGCATTAGCGGACCAAGTTAAAGAGTCGTCAGCTTCTTTAGACTTATTAGTTAACTGTGCAGGCATGACAAAGTTTGTCGCGCACAGTGACTTAGCATCCTTGAATGATGAGTTGATAGATAAGATCTTCCGCGTCAATGTTCGTGCTCCATTCGCCATGGTTCGTGCGTTTGAGCCCTTACTTCGTAGCGCTAAAGGTTGCGTGGTGAACATCACCTCAATTGCAGCGCAAACCGCAATGGGCAGTAACGTGGCTTACTGTGCGAGTAAGTCTGCAGTCGAGAATATGACACGATCATTAGGTCGAGCGTTGTCTCCTGACATTCGAGTGCTCGCTGTCGCTCCAGGCTTAGTGGATACCGAATTTGTCAAAGGGCTAGATGATGAATGGCGTAATGCACAAGAGCAATCGACACCACTAAAGCGATTAGCCAGTGATGAAGAGGTTGCCAACGCTGTTTATGCCGCTGCGGAACTACTGACATTTTCAACGGGTAATACCATCGCAGTGGATGGTGGCAGGCCGCTAGGTTAGGTAAGAAGGAATTTAGAATGACTCTACAAAATACAATAAATAATAATCTCGTTCGTTACATGGAGCTGATCCCAGGTACAAGTGCTTTCATTGATGCACGTACTCCAGGCAGCGATCTAAAAGATAACTTCTGCATCATTGGTGCTGGTGTGGCTGAAAGCAGCCGTCAGCACGTTCATATTCGTGAAACGGCTGGTTTTAACATAGGTGCTGCTGGTCAGCCTCCTGGCATTAAGAACTCGCTGCACTCTCATCACACTGCTGAACTGTTCGTGGTCTTCAAAGGTCAGTTTAGATTCTATTGGGGTAACGAAGGTGAACACGAAGCGGTGCTTTCACACGGTGATGTCATCTCTATTCCGACCAATCTTTTTAGAGGCTTTGAGGTAGTAGGGCGTGATTACGGCTTTATGTACTCTGTTTTAGGTGGCGATAACTCTGGTGGTGGTGTGGTTTGGCACCCAAGCGTAATTACGGATAGCCAAGGTTACGGCTTATACCTAAAAGCAGACGGTACATTGGTTGATACCATTGACGGCGATGCTATTCCAAATGAGTCTGAGCTGATGCCTCTGCTAACGAGCGAAGAGTTGAGCAAATTTGATACTTACACGGCTGAGCAGATGATGCCTTTTGTTGCGCTGAAAAAGGATTACCGAGAGGTGTCTGGTGATTTTGATAAGCCGGGCGTTAAACAGTTTGCGCTAACAGGACACCCATCATCTGACTACGACTTCCAAGTTAAAAGCGTTGATGACGTGAGTATCATGGCTTATGAATTGACTGAAGGTGCAAGCATCCCAGTGCACAAACGCAGTGAGAAGCAGGTACTGATTAACTTTGAAGGTGATACATTGCTAAACATCGTTCAAGACGGTGAGCAGGCGCAAGTCGTGCTGACCACTGGTGATGTGTTCAGTGTTCCAGACGGCGCGTCATACAGCCTTGAAAACCTACGAGGCACTAGCTTTACTTACGTTGTTCTTGGTTCTGATCAGCCACAAACTGTATAGGGTAACGAATGATGAAACCAGAAGTACCACTGTTATGGCTACCTGGTTTGTTGTGTGATGAAACGTTGTTCCAAGACGTCAATAAAGAGCTGCCCAATTGGGTAGCTCCTTTTACTTGTGATTTAGGAACGGAAACATCCATGCAAGCCTTGGCGAGTAAAGTCCTAGACAATACCCCTGATAGTTTCGTGCTTGGAGGTTTATCTATGGGCGGAATTCTAGCGTTTGAAGTGTTTAGACAGGCACCACAACGCGTGAAAGGCTTAATCTTAATGGACACCAATTCCGCAGATGAAAAGTCAGAGGTGTCGGAGAAAAGAAATGCTTTAGTCGATAAAGCAAAAGCAGGGGAGTTTGAGTCAATAACCCCTGATATTTTAATGCCAGTGCTTATCCATCCGAACCAGTTAGCGAACCAAGAACTGACTCAAAGAATCACGCAAATGGCGAATAACATCGGCATGGAAAGGTTTGAGGCTCACGCTCAGGCATTGGCGACTCGTCCTGATGCGAGGCCATTACTGGCCGACATTCAGATTCCGACGTTGATCATCACAGGCAAAGACGACCTGTTATGTCCAATCGATAATCACCTGTTAATGGCAAAGCACATCAAACAGGTATCACTTCATGTCATTCCTGATTGTGGACACTTATCGACAATGGAGCAGCCTAAGGTTGTGTCGAAACACATTTCGGACTGGTTGAGTAGTCATCAATTTCTGATAATCAGCTCTCGATAACCGGCTCTTGACAACTAATGTTCGACAGCCAATTATTAGTCACCATGAATGAATCTAGTTCTTCTGACGGATGCTAGGTTCGTTTTTTCATTTTTTACAATCGATTTTATTCTTTATAAAACCCTCAAAAAACGCTTTAAACCTTTCCTCTTCAATTCAATAAACTTATTCTCGATAATAATTATTAGCAGTCTAGATTGAATCTGATAAATAAATTTATCTTGTTTTTTTACATAACTCTAATCTGTAGTTGTCCTTTAATATATTAAGCTATTTCAAAGGTTTGTTGGCGATTAACGTCTGTCCGGAAAGGAAATTGACCGTCATCAAAAGTCACGTGTGTGAGTCGAAAATATAATACTAATACTTTGGTGGTATTGGCTGCTGAGGATAATAAAAATCATATCAATAAAATTTTCTCTTTATTAACGATACACTTAGGAATTAATTATGAAGGTATTTGTCCCTACCGAGCATTTCAGTCCTGTCAGTAAGTTTATACACATCGTCTCCGCCGTTGCATTTATCGGTGCGCTGTTGATCATGCTGTTTGCGCCAGACCCTGATTCATTTGCTTTTGGTGTTCACCAATCTTTGGGCATGTTGGTTATTGTGCTGTATTTGGCTCGTATTGTTTGGATGAACTGGGCGGGAAAGCCGAACGCGCTTGGTACTAAGTTCGAAAAATTTATGGCACACATGGCTCACTTAGCCTTGTATGGCATTTTGATTCTAATGCCGTTATCTGGCCTGCTTATCGCGATGGCAAAAGCCAAAGATACCGTTGTGTTCGGTTTATTCACCATTCCTGGCCTTGTGGAGCGTAATTCAGGTTTGATCGATTTTGCTTCTGGTCTCCACTCTTTCTTAGAAATCATCTGTTACCTGCTGGTCGCTATGCACGTTGGTGCAGCGCTTTATCACCACTTTATCCTTAAAGATGAAACCCTTAGCCGAATGATGGGGAAGAAATAATATGACAAAGTTCTCTATAAGAAATAGCGTTTTACTTGCTGCGTTGAGTGGTCTGTCTTTGAGTGCCAATGCTTACAATATGAGTATCTATGACACGGAATTAGACGTCGATTGGAGCGACATTCCTGTGGTTGAGAAAACCATGTTTTTCCCGGGTAAAGTGACCTTCGATTGGATCAATTCACCAGCGCATAAAGGCACGCTCAAAAAAGGCTTTGAAACCAAAACCTGTTCGAGCTGCCACCAAGGGGAGGAAGAAGGCCTTGGTGAAATGTTGGTGCAAGATGACAGGCTAGGTAACTTCCCAGATAAGAAAGGCTCGATTCCTGCCGAGTTCCAGTTTGCACACGATGATGAACATCTTTATGTGAAAGGAACGTGGGAAACGGAATCGCCTTTCCCAGCACGCTTACACGACACGCTTCTTTTCCAAGAAGGCAAATGGACAATCATTGGCGGTGACCGAGGCAAAAACCCTTACACTCCCATCTATGAAGACCGCTTCTCGTTGATGATTGACGATGGCTCAGTATTGCAGTTCCGTGAGCAAGGGTGTTGGATGTCTTGTCACCGTGGTGCGCGTGATATCGGCCAAGCAACAGCGAGAGATGTTCAAGCATTGGATGTGGTTGGCGCGTTTGGCTTAGATCAGAAAGATATTCGTAAGTACCTTCCTGAGTCTCGCACTGAGCGTTACGGCGTAAACTGGGACAAAGTGAAGCCACAAGAAGAAATTGATAAGCTGAAAGCTGAAGGGCAGTTTGTTGATTTGATGCAATGGCGTTCGACGCGTTCTGCACCCACCAACAGTGCTGATGATGGTTATGTGTTTGAGTATCGTTTGAACGATAAAGGCACCACTGTATTTACTTGGAACTTCGATAGGAAAACAGGCCTGCCTAGGTACATGTACGATAAGTCGGTAACCGGTTTCTACGCGTTGAATAAAGAAGACTTCAACGACCTCAACAAGAAGATTGCAATGGTCGAAGGCGTTAACGTGATGCCTTACGATGCAAGTAAAATTGAAGAAGGCCAATATCTTCAAGGTCGATTAAACCGAGAGGGCGCAGGCTCTGCGGGGGATAACAACCAAGTATTCTCTTCATGGGAAGATGGAAAATACACGGTTATCTTCAAACGTAAGTTGAACACTGGCCACCCCGAAGATGATAAAATCATGGAAATTGGCGGCACTTATGACATGAACATCGCGATTCACGATGGCGAAACAACAACACGTTTCCACTATGTCGCATTCCCATTTACGGTTGGTATTGGGGAAGGTTCCGAGGGCAGGTTTATTGCGTTGCCTATTAAGTAACGAGTAACTTAACTTGATGTGAGAAACAATCTTAGGCTCTTGGTTGGTGTGCGATTCGTATAATCAACAAGAGCCTTTTTTCAAATTCAACTAACTGCTGTTTTAACTCAACCAACTGCTGCCCTAACTTTTGCTCTACTTGTCTCTTTGGCTTTATGTTTGCTTAGCTTGATCAGCCACAAACTGTACAAACCTATCCCTGAGTGGGTTTTCACTCTCTCCATTCCAGATCAACCCGACAGGCCAAGTCGCGTGTTCACCTTCTAACGCAATGAATTCCACATCAGTGTTACTAATGTACTGCGCACTGCTGGGAACAATAGTGAAACCGATATTGGCAGAAACCAAGGCAAGCAGAGTCAGAATGTCGTCGGCTTCTTGTGTCTTAGATAAGTCGATTTTATTGGCAAGACAATATTGTTGAATCTGTCTGTCTAATCCGGGGCCGCGATGTTGGGCGAGCTTTAAATAAGGCCATTTCGATAACTTAGAGAGAACCTGATCGTTACCTGGCGCTTGTTTGAGAAGGTCTTTGTGTACCGCAATCACAAGCGAATCATTGAATAGGGTTAGACTTTCTAAACCCAAAGAGTTAGGTATCCGATTGAAGCTGATATCGAGATCATGGCTCAATAACCCGTCGGTCTGCTGCTTAGACGGTGTGTCATTTAAAGTGACATGAACGTCTGGGTATTGCTGTTTATAAGCCGCAATCAGCTTGGGCGCTTCATGATAAAGGGACACGCCAAAGCCTATGTTCAAATGTCCCTGAGTTCCTTTCACCACAGAGCCTGAAAGCTGCTCAAACGCCTGCATTGAATGAACCAAACGTTGGGCTTCTGTCAGTAATGTTTTTCCTGCGTGCGTCAGTTCGGCGCCATTTCTGCCACGAGAGAATAGACTCGTCCCAATGTTGGATTCAAGTCGTTGAATCTTTTTGGTAAGAGCTGACTGAGTGATGTAGAGCTGCTCTGATGCCAGACGATAATTGCCCGATTTAGCTAACTGACAAAATGCCTTCAGTAAATCAAATTCCATTCCAAATGCTCATTGAACTAAGAATATCTTTCATTATATGGAATTGAATCGATTTTTTATACTGAGTCCAGAGCAAATCAGAAAAAGCGAAGTTTGAGGACAAATCATGAAGAGAGATATTAAAGTAGCGTCGGTTCAATTCAACCACCATGCAGGTGACAAGGCGTATAACCTATCTGTGATAGAAGAATATGTTCGACAAGCTTCGGAGAGTGGTGTGGAGATCATCAGTTTCCCAGAGATGTGCATCACTGGCTACTGGCATGTGTCTGCTTTGTCGCGAGACGAGATACAAGCACTAGCGGAACCTGTGCCGAGTGGTGAATCGACTCAAAAGCTGATTGCACTGGCAACAAAGTTTGGAATCAGTGTTGGGGCTGGTTTGATAGAGAAGGGTGTGGATTGCGAATTATACAACACCTACGTATTCGCCATGCCTAATGGTGAGGTACAAAAGCACCGCAAACTGCACACCTTTGTGAGCCCTCATATGAGCAGCGGCGACCAATACACGGTGTTCGATACGCCTCATGGTTGCAAAGTCGGTATCTTGATTTGTTGGGATAACAACTTGGTCGAGAACGTCCGAATCACTGCTTTGAAAGGGGCTGATATATTGATTGCACCACACCAAACGGGCGGTTGTCAGTCACGTAGCCCCAATGCGATGAAGCGAATTGACCCAGATTTATGGTTTAACCGAGATGAAAACCCAGAAGCGATTCGTGCTGAAATGCAGGGTAAAAATGGTCGCGAGTGGCTAATGCGTTGGTTGCCTGCAAGAGCGCACGATAACGGTTTGTTTGTGGTGTTCAGTAATGGTGTCGGCGTTGATATGGATGAAGTGAGAACCGGTAATGCGATGATTTTGAGCCCTTATGGTGAAATCATCACCGAGACTGATAGCGTTGATAACGATATGGTGATTGCAGAGCTAAAAGCCGAAGAGTTGGATATGTGTACTGGCAGGCGCTGGATTCGTGGTCGTAAGCCTGAACTGTACCATTCACTGACGCAGCCGTTAGGTCATGAACTGGATCCACACCAAGCGCGCTTTGCAGAGAAGTAATGTTGTAAGCGCAGGTGATAAAGGATGTATTAGGGCAGTTGAAAGGAAGGGGAGGTTGAAAGAGAGGAGGAGGGTTTCTGATGTAGTCTACCCACTTAAATCATGTTTAAGTGGATAGACTATTTACACATCAAGCACTAAGCAATAAGCATCTAAGTTCTATTCTCAGTGTCTTGTGTGAGAAGAAGTTAGTTCTGATGCTCGTAACTGAGCAACGGCTTTCGCCAATTCTAGCTGAGCTTGTGCAAAGTTAATGTCTATGTTGCCCTTGTTGATGTTCTCTAGAGCCGCATATTTTGCTTCTTCTGCGCGAGCGCGGTCAATGTCTTTACCATGCAAGGCCGTGTCGGCTAACAGCGTTACCACATCCGGCTGAACTTCCAGCATCCCACCAGAAACATACAACACTTGGCCTTCTGATTTAGGGTCTGTCACAAACACGGTTACGCCCGGTTTGATCTTACTGAGAAGCGGGGAGTGACCGGGGCGAATCCCCAGTTCACCATCAGCGCCAGAAACGGCTAGGGCATACGCTGGACCTGAAAACAGCGTACCTTCCGCACTTACAATATTAAGTTGAAATGTATTATCTGTAATTCCGATAGCCATGGTGCACCTACCTCTTAGAGTGATTTTGCTTTGTTAAGCACTTCGTCGATAGAGCCACAGTACAAGAACGCTTGCTCTGGGATATCGTCATATTCACCGCTTAACAGACCTTTAAAGCCTCTTAGTGTTTCGCTTAGCGGTACAAAGACACCTTTCTGACCGGTAAACACTTCGGCTACGTGGTAAGGCTGAGTTAAGAAACGTTCAATCTTACGAGCGCGAGATACGGTCTGTTTGTCTTCAGTAGACAGCTCATCCATACCAAGAATCGCGATGATGTCTTTTAGCTCTTTGTAGCGTTGCAGCGTTGTTTGTACTTTTTGCGCGATGTCGTAATGCTCTTGGCCAACCACAAGCGGGTCCAACTGGCGAGAGGTTGAATCCAATGGATCAATCGCAGGGTAGAGGCCCAATGCCGCGATATTACGAGACAGTACAACGGTCGCATCTAAGTGAGCAAAGGTTGTTGCTGGTGATGGATCGGTCAAGTCATCCGCAGGTACGTATACCGCTTGGATAGACGTGATAGAGCCTTGTCTAGTCGAAGTGATACGCTCTTGAAGCACACCCATCTCTTCAGCCAGTGTTGGTTGGTAACCTACTGCTGAAGGCATACGACCTAGCAGAGCTGATACTTCAGTCCCGGCAAGCGTGTAACGGTAAATGTTATCAATGAACAACAGTACGTCACGACCTTCATCACGGAAGCGCTCAGCCATAGTCAGACCTGTAAGTGCTACACGTAGACGGTTTCCCGGTGGCTCGTTCATTTGGCCATAAACCATGGCTACTTTGTCTAGTACACCCGCTTCTTTCATCTCGTAGTAGAAGTCGTTACCTTCACGAGTACGCTCACCTACACCGGTAAATACAGAAAGACCTGAGTGGGCTTTGGCGATGTTGTTGATAAGCTCCATCATGTTGACGGTTTTACCTACGCCAGCACCACCGAACAGACCAATTTTACCACCCTTAGCGAATGGACAAATAAGGTCGATAACCTTAACGCCTGTTTCTAGAAGCTCAGTGCTGTTTGCTTGTTCTTCATAAGAAGGGGCTTCACGGTGAATCTCGTAGTTTTCTTTCTGACCGATTTCACCACACTCATCGATAGGTTGACCAAGCACGTTCATGATACGGCCTAGCGTTTCTTCACCCACAGGAACCGTGATTGGAGAGCCTGTATTTTCAACCGTTAGGCCACGACGTAAGCCATCTGAAGTACCCATTGCAATACAACGAACGATATTGCTACCCAATTGTTGCTGTACTTCCAATACTAACGAACTTGCTTCGTCGCTAGTCACTTTCAATGCATCATAAACGCGTGGGCTGTTGCCGCCGCTGAACTCGACGTCAACCACCGCGCCGATTACTTTAACTATTTTTCCAACACTCATTCTTAAATCCTCAAACTCTGTTCTTGACCCAGTCTTTTCTAGCCCTAGACAGCTTGGGCACCTGAGACTATTTCACTCAGCTCTTGGGTAATGGCAGCCTGACGCGCCTTGTTGTAGACCAACTGCAAGTCATCAATGAGTTGGCCTGCGTTATCAGTCGCCGCTTTCATTGCGACCATTCGGGCTGCTTGCTCACAGGCAATGCTCTCAACAATGCCTTGATACACTTGCGATTCGATGTATCGATGTAACAGTTCTGAGAGTATGTCTTTGGGTGCTTGCTCATAGATGTAGTCCCAACGACGCGCTTTTTTAGGCTCACCACCTTCCTCAGAATCTGAAGGGTGGGGGAGCAACTGCAAGGTCGTTGGCGCTTGAACCATGGTGTTGACGAACTGGTTGTAAACGAGATACAAGCTATCGATCTTGCCTTCGTCGTAATGCCCCAGCATCGCGTTCACCGTACCTAAGATGTCTTCTAACTTAGGGGTATCGCCAAGACCTGACGTTTGTGCAATAACGTTGCCGCCGCGTTGGAAGAACGAGATAGCCTTAGATCCCACTAAGGTTGTTTCTACCTCGACTCCCCTGGTGCGCCATTGCTCCATTTCTTCTAACACTTTCTTGAACAAGTTTGAGTTCAAGCCGCCACACAAGCCTCTATCGGACGAGATAATGATGTAAGCGACACGCTTAGGTTCACGCTGTTGCAGGTAAGGGTGCTGGTATTCCAGCGAACCCGATGCAACATGAGAGATAACTTTTCGCATGTTCTCGGCGTAGGGGCGAGTTAGCGTCATGTTGTCTTGAACCTTGCGCATCTTACTTGCTGCAACCATTTCCATTGCGCTAGTGATTTTCTGAGTGTTACTAACACTGGCTATCTTGGTGCGAATTTCTTTAGTACTTGCCATAATCTGCTCCTATTTGTTTTGATTTCCAGCTAACAAACCGGAGCACTTACCAAGCTTTCATCCCAACAAAACCTTCTAGGATCTCTTTAAGAGCGCCATCGATTTCGTCGTTGTAATCGCCTGTTGCGTTGATTTTTTCGAACAACGCAGGGTTTTGACCTTTGGCGTAAGCAATCAGCGCTTCTTCAAAACGGGCAATGTTGCTTAGCTCAACACCGACCAAGTAGCCTTTCTCTGCCGCGTAGATAACCGTTGCTTGCTCAGCGACTGACATTGGAGAGTATTGTTTTTGCTTCATTAGTTCGGTAACACGCTCACCATGGTCTAGCTGTTTGCGCGTCATTTCATCTAAGTCAGAAGAGAATTGAGCAAAGGCCGCCAGCTCGCGATATTGAGCTAATGAAGTACGGATACCACCAGACAGTTTCTTGATGATCTTGCATTGCGCCGCACCACCCACACGAGATACCGAGATACCTGGGTCTACTGCAGGACGTAAGCCTGAGTTAAACAATTGGGTTTGAAGGAAAACCTGACCATCGGTGATTGAGATTACGTTGGTTGGTACAAACGCTGATACGTCACCCGCTTGAGTTTCAATGATCGGAAGCGCCGTTAATGAGCCTGTTTGGCCTTTCACTTCACCGTTAGTGAACTTCTCTACATACTCTGCATTCACTCGTGCTGCACGTTCTAGTAGGCGTGAGTGAAGGTAGAATACGTCGCCAGGGAAGGCTTCACGACCCGGTGGGCGTTTCAATAGCAATGAGATTTGACGGTAAGCAACGGCTTGTTTTGATAGGTCATCATAGATGATCAGCGCATCTTCACCGCGGTCACGGAAGTATTCACCCATGGTGCAACCCGCATAAGGTGCTAGGTATTGAAGCGCTGCAGACTCTGATGCTGATGCCACGACTACGATGGTGTTTTTTAGCGCATCGTGGTCTTCGAGTTTACGAACCACGTTAGCGATAGTGGAGGCTTTTTGGCCAATCGCTACATACACACATTTGATGCCAGAATCTTTCTGATTGATGATCGCATCGATAGCTAACGCTGTTTTACCCGTCTGACGGTCACCGATGATAAGTTCACGTTGACCACGACCGATTGGCACCATGGTATCAACCGCTTTGTAGCCAGTTTGAATAGGTTGATCAACAGACTTACGTTCGATTACACCGGGTGCAATCACTTCTACAGGGTCGAGTCGGTCACAACTTACTGGGCCTTTGCCATCGATTGGTTCGCCTAATGTGTTTACTACACGGCCAAGAAGTCCGTTACCGACGGGTACTTCCAAGATACGACCTGTCCCTTTCACTTTCATACCTTCAGAGAGGTCAGTGTAGGGGCCCATAACCACCGCACCTACTGAGTGGGTATCGAGGTTAAGTGCGAGTGCGTATTTACCACCTGGTAGCTCAATCATCTCGCCTTGCATAACATCAGCAAGGCCATTGATTGTGATGATGCCATCACGAACCGATACGATAGTGCCTTCGTTGCGAGCCTCGGTGCTCACATTAAATTTCGAGATGCGTTCTTTGATTAGATCGCTGATTTCATTTGAATTTAATTGCATAATTGTTACCTATCTCGCGTGAAGTTGATGAGCCAATCGGTCAATTGATGTGTTTAAAGAACCATCGATAACGGTTTCACCCGCCTTGATGACCATTCCACCCACTAACGTGTCATCAATAACCTGCTTCATTTCAACCTGACGCTCTAATTTCTTCTCAAGTGCAGCTGTTAATGACGTAACTTGATCCTGTGTCAGCATTTCGGAACTGGTGACAGTGACAGGCACCACACGTTCATGTTCGTCCTTTAGCTCGCAGAACAATTCAAACAGGTCTCTTACAACAGAAAGGCGGCCGTTCTCGGCCAAGACTCGAATAAGATTAATGACGTGGTCATCAACGAGTCCTTGGCAAATATGAATGATGAGGCTTGCCAGCTCTTCTGTTTGGTGTGTAGAAGCACCTTCTGCTGAAGAAATCTGACTAGCGATCGTTTCTTCTTCCGCGACAGCCACAAGAATGGACAGCATTGAGTGCCACTCTTGTAACTGGTTTTCACCTAAAGCAAATTCAAACGATGCTTTGGCGTAGGGATGAGCAATATTGGTGTAATCTGACATATTGCCTCTCCTTAGAGTTCGCTAATCATTTGGTCAACTAGCGCTCGGTTCGTTGCGGAATCTAGGTTTTTGCTAATCAGTTTCTGTGCACTTTGAATCACTGCGTCTGCCATATCCGCCTGAAGTTCACGACGTATCTTTTGGCGTTCGCCTTCTAGCTCAGCTCTACCTTGTTCTAAGATGCGTGCCTTTTCTTGCTCGGCTTCTTGTTGCGCTAAGCTGATGATTTCATTACGGCGTTTTCGGCCTTGTTCAACCAGTTCAGTCACATCTTTTCTTGCATCTTCGATGAGTTGCGCGCCATTTGATTTTGCTAGTTCTAGCTCTTTCGCAGCGTTCTCTGAGTGGCGTAAACCATCAGCGATTTCTTTTTGGCGCTCGTCTAACATCGCGGTGAGAGGGGGCCATACATATTTCATGCAGAGCCAAACAAAAATCACGAATGAGATTGCTTGTCCAAACATGCTTGCATTTAAGTTCATACCTTCCTCACTAAATCTTGATTATGTATAAATCGATCTTTCAAAGCGGTTTGATTAAGCCACGGCGAAGATGATGTATAGACCGATACCAACACCGATCATCGGTACCGCATCCACAAGACCCATCATGATGAAGAATTGAGTACGAAGCATTGGAGTAAGGTCTGGTTGACGCGCAACACCTTCAAGGTATTTACCTGCTAAGTTACCAATACCAGATGCTGCACCTGCTGCACCTAAACCGATCAGTAATGCACCTGCTACATATAAAACTGCGCTTACGATATCCATTTGTATCTCCGAAAATAATTTGTTAGTTAATTTTTTAGTTATTAATTAGTGGTGTTCTTCTGTTGCCATTCCTAAATAAACAACGGTCAGTACCATAAATATAAATGCTTGTAAGAATACGATTAATATGTGGAATAAGGCCCAAGGTACACTCAGTGCCCACTGCATCCACCAAGGCATTAGTGCAATAAGGATGAATATCATCTCGCCTGCATACATATTTCCGAATAATCGTAAGCCTAGTGATATTGGCTTTGAAATTAATGTTATTAATTCAAGAACTAAGTTAACAGGATATAAAAGAGGGTTATCAAATGGCTGAGTAGTTAGCTCTTTGATAAAGCCTTTCAAACCTTTATTTTTAAACGTATAAGTTAACAATAAAATAAACACACCGAGTGCCATCGACATTGGTATATTTACGTCTGCTGTTGGTAGGTCTCTAAAGTGCTCTAGACCCACAGCTCGAGTTAACCCCGGGATTAAATCAATGGGTAATAGGTCGACTGCATTCATTAACAACACCCAAACAAAAGTGGTTAATGCCAGTGGCCCTATTAATTTATCTTCCGCTTGAAAAATCTCTTTGACGAGATTATTAACAAAGTCAAAGACAAGCTCGATAAAACATTGAAAACGACCTGGAACGCCGCTAGTGCCACGAGTGGCCACATAGCGAAATGCACCGATGAAAAGTAAACCTGTAATCCAAGATACCAACATCGAGTCAATGTTAAACGCCCAGAAACCATCACCTGTAGTTAAGAAGGTTAAGTGATGCTCTATGTATTCGTGAGCGGTAGTTACTTGATCCATACTACGCGTACTCCGATCTATTAGAGGCGGTAATAAACGGTGTTAAGAAGTATCCAACCATAGTAAAGATGTACGCATATAATATTACTGGGTTATCCAATTTGAAGAATTGGAACGCCAAGATAAACATCAAAAACGTATATGTTATTTTTACGACACGACTCATTTGCATTAAGTCACGTAAACTATAATTAGGATTCTTACGCACCTTTAGGCTTGCATATATAAATCCAAACAGCGGTGGCAACATTGCAATTACGATGCCCAAAGCTGATGATTCCATATCTACTTTATTACCAAAAAACACTTCATATAAAACTACACCGATGGCTAATACTATTTGGCAGAGAACAACTCTTTTAGCGGCAACAAGGATGTCGCTACTAATCCCATTAAGCCTCATAATAAAACCTTATGCTAAACAGTGTAAGTTAATATAAAACACAGTTTAAATTTAACTTGTTACTACATTTCACTTGTTAATAACACTTGATTTGCTTTAAAGAAAAACCCTTGCTGGTTTTATATCTCCTGACGAAATGAAAAGAATTAAGCTAATTCACTATCGTTTCGACAAAATATAAATTACGCCTAAAATTATGTGATCAAAACGACAAATATTGACATCAATAATTCCATTTTTGAAATGAGTGTTTTTCATTTATGAAAGTAATAGTTCTATCACTTTATTCATGAATATTTAAGATGCTTTATCCTTGTGAAAAAGAGGGTCTTTTTAGAAGGGAGCAGCGAGCTAAATTATCAAATTATGATCTTATCAATTAAGACTATTCAAACACTTAGGTTCATTTACAAGCTGAATTGCGATGTGTGATTTTGGCACGGGTTAAGCTTGCTTGAGGCAATGATGGAAGATCTGGTTTGTCTGGGAAATTAAACGTACGTCGCTCCTTATCAATAAGCGAATATTTTTTATATTGTTGTCAGCTTGTCACTATTTGCGTGCGCGAGAGTGAAAATTCAGCGCCTAAATGTTGATGATATAGGAGTGAAATGGGGGACTGGGTGTATGAGAAGCATGGTGTGGCGAAGAAACACCGAGTTTTGAGGAAGTAAATGGCAGCAAAACGCTGCCTAATTTACTTAATCTAGGCTCTCTTATGACTCTTCATAACTGAGGTATTGAATACATAAGTCATGGAAAGCCTGTGCTTGTGGCGAGATCGTACGATCAGACAGTCTAAAAATGCCGATTTGTCGTTGCAAGGGTGGGTCAATTAACGGAATCCACACCAAGCGGGTTTCATTGGTTGGGAAAGCCAGCTTAGGTAGCGTGGTCACGCCTATCCCGAGCTCTAACACCGAAAATAGCGAGGTAATGTTCTCCACTGAGTACAGGGCTTGTTCGCTGAGCATTCGCGCAGGTGTTGGGTCCAATAGGGTGCAAGTCCCGTTACGAATGAAGGGCTGCTTTAACAAGGTTTGCCATTCGATTCCTTCCCGTTGAGAGGCAATAGGGTTGTCTTTGAGGCACACCACGCCGATAGGATCGGAGAGTAAAGGCGTGAAGTCGATGCTCTCTTCTTCTAAATGGGAGCTATTGCCGAGGGCAACATCCACCTCGCCAGAGAGTAATCTTGCTTCTACCCCTGCCGCATTATCATCAATCAAACTCACTTCTACATTCGGGTACTGCTCACAAAAAGCCCCTAAAACACTAGGGATTAGTTTTGCGGCCACCGAAGGCACGCTCGCTATTCGAACTCTTCCTTGTTGTCCTGCCGCCGCTGCGCGTAAGTCATTGTCTAATGCTTTGTAAACATTCAGAAATTGAATGATCTTGGGCAAGCATATTTCACCAAAAGGCGTCAGTGTCGATTTGTTGCCTGTTTCAAACAGAGGTTGGCCGAGTATTTTTTCCAGCTCTTTTATCGAAGTTGAAAGTGCCGCTTGCGATCGATTTGCACGGTGAGATGCCGCTCGAAATCCACCTTCTTCGACCACCAAAACAAAATGTTTTAACTGTTGTAGCTTGATACTCATGGCGCGAATCCTTCTCTAGCCCTTGCTATACCTTACTTTTTGCAAGGTGATAGATTTTATTTATCAAATGCACAAAATTTACCGTTAGATTTATCAGTCGTCAAGGTGCAGTATTTAACCATCTTGAAACATAGTTGTTACAAAGTTGGATGGAATCGTGAACGCACAAACTAAAAAACACCCAGTAAAAACCGAGCTTTTCGCTTCAAAAGCACCCCTAGAGTGGGCAATCGTTAATAACGGCACTCTATACACCGCGCAGATTCCAATTGATGAAACTGGCGCAGTAGTAGAAGGCGGTATTGAAGCGCAAACGCGTCAGACTTTTAACAACCTTGTTCATACGTTGGAGTGTGCAGGCGAATCTATGGATTCAGTGCTGCAAGTTCTGATTTACGTGACAGACCGTGAATACCTAAAAACGGTCAACAGCGTATACGGAGAATACTTCAATGCACCTTATCCAAACCGTGCTGCGGTCGTCGTTGCAGGGTTAGCAAGAGAAGAGATGCTGGTCGAGTTCGTGGTTTATGCATCGGCGTCTCAACCTGAATAATTTGACTGTGAACTAAGGCTATTTGCGGATCAAAACTCTTTTGAATTAAAGCGGTTTATTGATACAAGCGATCGGGTTCACTTTAGATACAAAATGTACGACTTATTTTAGCAATTAATTACCTGAATATTAACAGTTTATTAATTAACCAGATGGTTGCCAGACTCAACCGCAACCTAACCGTTACAAGGACAGAATGATGACTCAATTACAGAATGTTCAAGCAGAAAACGCACTTTACATTGGCGGCGAATGGCAAGCGGGTGTAAGCACCGTAGCGAACATTAACCCATCAGATATTTCTGAAAACATCGGTAACTTTGCACAAGCAAGTGCTGAACAAGTTCAACAAGCGATTTCAGCGGCAAAGCACGCTCAACCAGAGTGGGAAAAAACGCCGATTGAACGTAAGCAAGCAGTGCTTCAAGCAATTGGTGATGAGCTGATTGCACGTTGTGATGAGCTGGGCACATTGCTTTCTCGTGAAGAAGGTAAGCCTTTTGCTGAAGGTCGCGGCGAAATTTACCGTGCAGGTCAGTTCTTCCAATACTTCGCGGCTGAAGTGCTTCGTCAAATTGGCGACAACGCAGAATCAGTTCGCCCAGGCGTTTCTGTTGAAGTGACTCGTGAAGCTGTTGGTGTTATTGGCATCATCTCTCCTTGGAACTTCCCGACGGCAACAGCAGCTTGGAAAATCGCTCCAGCGCTTGCTTTCGGTAACAGCGTTATCTGGAAACCAGCAAACCTAACACCAGCAAGTGCGGTTGCGCTTACTGAAATTATCCATCGCCAAGGTATCCCAGCAGGCACGTTCAACCTTGTTCTGGGTAGCGGTTCAACAGTCGGTGATGCACTGATCAACTCTAAAGAAGTGAACGGTGTGAGCTTTACTGGTTCGGTTGATACGGGTCGTAAGGTTGCCGCTGCTACAGCGCCAAACTTCGTTCGTTGCCAACTAGAGATGGGCAGTAAGAACGCACTAGTGGTTGCTGACGATGCTGATATCCAAACTGCGGTTGATGCAACGATCGCAGGTTCGTTCTCTGGCGCAGGTCAAAAATGTACAGCCTCTTCTCGTTTAGTGGTTATGGATGGCATTCACGACCAATACGTTGAAGCACTGATCAAACGTATGAGCGAGCTTAAAGTCGGTCACGCACTGGAAGAAGGCGTGTTCATGGGGCCGGTAGTTGACGGCAACCAACTTGAAGCAAACCTAGGTTGGGTTGAGAAAGCGCGTCAAAGCGGCGGAGAGCTGGCATTCGGTGGCGAACGCTTGAGCATGAAACACGAAGGTTTCTACATGTCTCCAACGCTGTTCTTGAACACGAAGAACGATTGGGAAGTGAACCAAGAAGAAGTGTTTGCACCAATGGCAAGCGTGATTCGAGTGGCTGACCTAGAAGAAGCGATTGCGACAACCAACGATACTCGCTTTGGTCTTACGGGCGGCATCATTACTCAAAGCTTACGTACGAGCGCAATGTTCAAGCAACAAGCGCAAACAGGTTGTGTGATGGTGAACCTACCAACAGCAGGCACCGATTACCACGTACCGTTTGGTGGCCGTAAAGAGTCTAGCTTCGGTCCTCGTGAGCAAGGTCAATACGCGAAAGAGTTCTACACAGTAGTGAAGACGGCTTACCAGCGTCCTTACTAGTTAGCTCTCTATTAATTGACGTTCTATTAATGAAAAGTGGCCTGATTCACAGAGTCAGGCCAACACCCAAACCCAACACAGCAAATGAAATTAGAGACGTGATTTAACCCATTTTTGAAAACATGTTATTTGAGCGTGTTTTCAAAACCGAGCTAGAACACTGAGCTTTCAATAGGAGTGGTTATGTACCAGCAACGGATTGTTATAGATGGATTGCAATACTGCAATTGGAACAGAGAATATTTCCAAACACTAAAGGCGAGCGGCATTACAGCAGTTCACGCTACCGCGGTTTATCACGAGACAGCTCGTGAAACCTTATCTCGCTTTGCAGAGTGGAACTTAAGATTCGAGCAGAATGCAGACATTATCATGCCAATTCATTCAATGGCGGATGTTGAAACTGCAAAAGCGACCGGCAAAGTCGGCATTTTCCTTGGTGCTCAAAACTGTTCTCCAATCGACGATGAGATTGGTCTTATCGAAGTGATGCGCAAGCAAGGTCTTTTGATCATGCAGCTTACTTACAACAACCAGAGCTTGTTGGCGACGGGTTGTTACGAGAAGAACGACACCGGTATCACACGTTTCGGTAAGCAAGCGATCGAAGAGATGAACCGAGTGGGCATGATCATCGATATGTCTCACAGTGCCGAGCGTTCAACGCTTGAAGCGATTGACCTGTCTTCTCGTCCTATTTGTATCAGCCATGCGAACCCAACGTTTGCTCATGATGCACTACGAAACAAATCAAACGATGTGATTAAAGCCCTAACCGCACGCGGTGGCTTAATCGGATTCAGCTTATACCCATTCCACCTACCAAACGGCAGCCAATGTACCTTGGAAGACTTCTGCCAAATGGTTGCGACTACGGCTGACATGGTTGGCGTAGAACACCTAGGAATTGGCAGTGACCTATGCTTAAACCAGCCTCAAGCGGTTCTAGAGTGGATGCGAAATGGTCGTTGGTCGAAGGCAATGGACTACGGCGAAGGCTCTGCAAACAACTCAGGTTGGCCAGATGCACTGCCTTGGTTCTGTGGTAGTTCGGGCATGGAAAATATTTATAACGGATTGATGCGTCATGGTTTCAGTGAGTCTGAAGCTGGGCAAGTCTTGGGAGAAAACTGGTTTAACTTCTTGAAAGATGGCCTAGAGCCGCAAAGTAAGGGTTAAGCGTTTCTCGCTAGTCATCATCTAATAGGCAGTCTGCTAACAAACGTTCATTTAGTCAGTGCTGCTTTAATCAAATTCATTATTTAAAAGGAACAACGGTCTATTTCGCAACGCGGTAACCCAAACATGGATTAGCCTGCCCAACACAAAAATAATAGGGCGGGTGTTAAATACACCCTTGTAGTCATCATTCAAATGACAGCTGCAAAGAAACCTCTGGAGTCAGAGTATGTCTGATTTAACCAATAGCGTGAAATCTTCAAACGTAAATGCGGGTCAAGCACACACAACAAACAATGTAAAAAGTAATACAAACCAGTCTGAATCGACTTCAGACAAATTAGGACTTACCAACCCAGCACTATGGTACAGCGGCGGTTTTATCGCTCTGTTCGTAACGCTTGCTTTATTTGATGGCGAGCTGTTATCAAGCCTAGTAAACACAGGCTTTGCTTGGTCGGTAAAAGTATTCGGTCCTTATTGGCAAATGCTTCTTCTTCTGACTTTTCTTATTGGTCTTGGCCTGGCGGCAGGGCGAACAGGCAAGGTTATCCTTGGTGGTATTGCTAAACCTGAAATGGATGGCTTCCGTTGGATGGCTATCATCTTCTGTACGCTACTTGCGGGTGGCGGTGTATTTTGGGCGGCAGCAGAGCCTATCGCACACTACGTTAATCCACCACCGTTATATGGCGCTCAAGAAAACGCACAGCAAGGTGCAGTAAACGCGTTATCACAATCATTCATGCACTGGGGCTTCCTAGCATGGGCAATTGTGGGCAGCTTAACGTCTATCGTGGTTATGCACCTTCACTACGACAAAGGCTTACCGCTTAAACCTCGTATTCTGCTTTACCCTGTATTAGGTGAAAGAGCACTGAAAGGCCATACAGGCGCGCTGATTGACGCATGTTGTATTGTCGCTGTAGCGGCGGGCACCATCGGCCCGATCGGCTTCTTGGGCTTGCAAGTGAGCTACGCGCTGAACGAACTGTTTGGTATTCCAGATGGCTTCACAACACAGCTGATCATCATCTTGTTCGCTATCGTGCTTTACACACTGTCGGCATTAAGTGGTCTTAACCGCGGAATGCAAATGCTAAGCCGTTACAACGTAATTTTGGCTATGGCACTGATGGTTTACATCCTTATCTTTGGCCCAACGAACTTCATCTTCAATGGCTACATTCAAGGTGTGGGCAGCATGATTGATAACTTCATCCCGATGGCAACATACCGCGGTGACGAAGGTTGGTTGAGCTGGTGGACAGTATTCTTCTGGGGTTGGTTCTTAGGTTACGGCCCAATGATGGCAATCTTCATCGCACGTATTTCACGCGGTCGTAGTATTCGCCAATTGGTATCAACGATTAGCTTGATTGCACCGTTTGTTACGTGCTTCTGGTTCACGATTGTTGGCGGCTCTGGTCTTGCGTTCGAAATCGCAGATCCAGGCAGTGTAAGTAAAGCGTTTGAAGGCTTTAACTTGCCAGGTGCGCTACTGGCGGTAACTCAGCAGCTACCAATGCCAATGCTTATCTCAATTCTGTTCTTGATCTTAACCACGATCTTCATCGTAACGACCGGTGACTCAATGACTTACACCATCAGTGTGGTGATCAGTGGTGAGACAGAACCGAATGCAATTATTCGTACCTTCTGGGGTGTGATGATGGGGGTAACAGCGTTAATTCTGATTTCCCTTGGTTCTGGCGGTATTTCGGCGCTGCAATCCTTCATTGTTATTACCGCGGTACCGGTGTCCTTAATCTTGCTGCCATCACTTTGGAATGCGCCTCAAATCGCAATCAAGATGGCAAAAGAGCAAGGTTTTTAGAGAGCAGGGTTTTTAAACAAAAGGGCTCTGTAAAACAAGAACGAATCAGCCTTTGAAAGAAGGCTGATGCAAAGTTCCGAAAGGAACAGAAAAACCGTACTGGTGAAGATACATCGGGCGGCACGTATTTAGGTCAATCGATCTAGTCAGGACAAATAATAAGGGGTGAGCTCGCTTACTCCAAATAACGTGAAAGCTAACCAACACACTGTAACAACGAATGCTTCAAATGATGGCAACGATCGGTTCTGAATGGCTAGCAAAATCCTATAACTATAAGGTGGTGAGCAAAATGGATGCACATCGTTCTACCTACACTGAATCAGCACTACGTGACGCGACTGTCGTCATGGCACCGGAAAGGCTAGGTGCAATGCACCAAACACGTATCAGCTTCGTTAGAACTCTGATTCGTAAAATGGCGCAGCAAGAATGGAAAGTGACCAAACATGAGTGGCAATTAGACGCTCAGGGTTTTGGCCATGTTATCTATAAGCTTGCGACGCCAAACCATGTTTATCATTTGGTTGTTTTCTGCGATGAGATTGCAGATGACGAACGAAATGACCGTGTAATTGCTGAAAAGTGGGACGTAACGTTTGCGCTTGTTCTTGGTGATGTTGATGTCGCCCTACTTGAAAGACTTCGTGCGAATGTACCGCTTCAAGAAGCAGGCCGTAATCCAAATAACGTGCTTGTGTTGGCGCGTGCAAATAAAAGTGTACGTGTGTTTGAACATATCGTTAGTCACTTGGCGAAAGGTGTTCAACCAACGCCAAAAGAGCTGGCTGAAGTGGGTTACATCCTGCGAACGACAGCGGTATACGGTAATGGCAAATTTGGTATTGCTGACTTTAAAATCTTAGAGAAAAATGAAGATTTTAATCAGTCGTTCAGTGCGCAAATGTGTGCGGTTTATATGCTGCGTGAGTTCAGCCTAGATTGGGTTCATTACCTAGCCGAGCAACAGGGCGGTGAACAAGCAATCACTTTACACAGAGGATTACAGCGTTACCTTGGTGTGGGTAATGCGACGGGTTTAGGCATGGCGCCATACCTTATTAACCACCCAAGTATTGTCGATCAGTGGATGACAACACGTGAGCATGCATTGGCTGACGTGTTGGCTAGTCAGACCGATACGGCGTTGATCGAGCCACTACGTACATACGTTAAAAAAGCGATTTGTCATTTAGAGCAAGTTGTTACCATCAATGAAAACCAGCAAGAGTTGAACAAAGCAGCCGTTGATGAGTTACAACACGCAGAACAGTCATTAGAAGCTTCTGTAAACCATTGCGAGACATGGGCGCAGTTAGTTGAACAATCTAAGCACATGAGTATGGAAGCCCAAGAAATTCTTATCTCATGCTTGATGGAATTGTACCCAGAATTAGTGGACGCCCATCAAGAGCAAATGAATTGCAGCGAAACACTCTCACTTCCTAGTGGCAAAAAGATCCAAGACCTATTGGTTGTGTTAGAAGAAAAGTACCGTTGGGCGATCACGACCGACTTTACCAAAGCAGAAAACAACTACTGGTTCTGGTATCGCTCTCAGGACAAAGAAGAGCCAAGGCTCGGTGTTCGAGGCGAGGAACTCGGCGAAGAGCGTGAACTGCCGTTAGATATCGGCCGTCAAGCTTATCGTTTGTACCATGCTTTATTGCAATTCGCGCCAGAGCTTTCATTGGCAGAGTTTCTTGTTAAGCAGCCCCAGCATCGTGCCATTGCGCGCCGTGTATGGACGCTAGGTAACAAGGCGATGGGCGACATTCAAATGAACGTGCTGCACCAAGACTCGCCACCAATGCACTTGCTGCGTTGCAAGCTAGCAATGTTTGGTGCGACTAAGTTTGATCCTCGTTCAGACCGTTGGGTACGAGTGACGTTTTTCCAAGGTGCACCGTTGCTTGATGAAATTCATCAGGACGAATGGGTGTTCCCAATCTTACCAAGTGAAGCACCAAGTGAAGCAGAGCTCGCTGACTCAAATAAAGTTCCTACACATATCAACGCTCAACATGGAGGTAAATCGTTATGATCGTTTCTCACAATGAACTGGTAGCGGCCGTCAACAAAGCCTTTTTAGGTATGCGTCGTACATGTGGTGAAGCCGATGTGATAGCGAACATGGTGGCAGATTTACAAATGGTGGGTTTGGATGGTGTTCGTCATTTTAACAATGCGAGCAACTTTATGGGGCTAGAAGACGATTGCCCTGTAGACATTCAAGTACGCAGCGATAATACGGTTGAAGTCGACCTGCACAAGGCGAGCTTAGCGTGTCATCTTCCTGTGGTTATGGATTACGCCATTGAAAAAATGGTCGGCAAAAAGACACTGAAAATCGAGCTAAATAACTGCCATAACCGCTGGTTAGCGTACAGTGAGCTTGTGAAACTCGCAGCGAAAGGCATCGCGTGTACCGCGCGTTGGGATAACGGCTCTAACCCTAAGAGCACTTTGTATGTGCTTAATCGTGGTTGCGTTGCACCAGAACTGTTTTTATCAGATTTGCCACTGGCATCGGACGAACATATCCACAATATGACCATCGAACTTTCCGTCCAGGATTTCGATATCGAACGTTTGTCAGATGGCTACCAAACACACATTGAGTCGGAAGCACTTTTTAAAACTCAAGAGAAAGCGTGGAACGATGGCATTGAAGTTGACGAGGCAGAGTGGGGCGCGTTGAAAGAAACCGCAACAGCCATTCTTGTCGAAAGCAGCCAGCGCTCGATTCAAGGTGCAGGGGAGCTAACGACTTCATAATTTAGTGCTTAGTGAATCGATAGCATTATTGATAACACACGCTACAACAGATAAAACCAAAGAGCTTAACGTATCCTCACCTCGTTAAGCTCTTTTTATTTGTCTCCCGTTTTCATTCTTCCTCTCAATAGACCGCCCCTTAAACCTTCTGTTTTGAAACAAGTTGTTACGCGTATAAAGCTAATTTGGCGATTTAATGAAGTACCTTCACATTCAGGTTCAACAAACGGTTTCATTTACAAGCTAGTATGCGTATCTTGCTAACTAGGGTGCCAAAGGGCACCGTTTTTATTCGTACCGATGACTTTAGAATCAGATAAAAAAGGAATGAAGCGTGCAAGCTAACTTTATTGATGGAACCACCCTGTATCGTCAGCACTCATTTGAGTTGCCACTCGACTATCAAGCAAAAGATGGACAACAGATCCAAGTCTTCGCACGTGAGCTGGTTGATCTCGCTAAAGATGGGCAAGAGCTGCCGTGGTTGATCTACTTTCAGGGCGGTCCAGGCTTTCCTTCTCCGCGTGTTAGTGGTCAATCAGGTTGGCTAAAGCGTGCATTACAAAACTATCGTGTTCTATTGCTAGACCAACGTGGTACAGGCAACAGTACGGTTATCAGCCATGAAACCCTGGCTCATTTGTCACCAGAACAACAAGTTGAGTACTTAACACATTTCAGAGCGGATAACATCGTTCGTGACGCTGAAGCGATTCGTGAGCAGTTTGGTATTAAACAATGGTCGACGATTGGTCAAAGCTTTGGTGGCTTCTGCACACTGAGCTATTTGTCA
The DNA here is from genome assembly GCF_023161685.1 of Vibrio sp. 1CM8B. NCBI lineage: Bacteria > Pseudomonadati > Pseudomonadota > Gammaproteobacteria > Vibrionales > Vibrionaceae > Vibrio > Vibrio sp. 1CM8B. The sequence continues at coordinate 141,527 of NZ_JALNTU010000003.1, read as the reverse complement.
CTGTTCCCACAGAGCTTGCAACGTTGCTACGTGACGGGCGGTATTCCTTCGATTGAACGTGAAGCTGACGATGTTTATCGTGCGACTTATAAGCGTGTTGAAGACAAAAACAGAGCGTTTTTTGCTCAGTTCCCACAAGCGCAAGCGATGTGTCGTGAGATCTCTGATTACCTGCTGAACAACGACGTGAGACTGCCAAACGGTCAGGTGTTTACGGTTGAGCAATTTCAACTTATTGGCATTAACCTTGGTGGCGGTGAAGCGAACCTGCCGATGTACTTCACTCTGGAAAGTGCCTTTGTTGAAGTGAACGGTAACAGACAGCTGAGCTACAGCTTCCTAAACCAAATGCAGCAAGAGCAGGGTTACTTAACTAACCCAATTTACGCAATCTTGCATGAGTTGATTTACTGCCAAGGTACAGCGTCTAACTGGTCTGCACATCGAGTTCGTGAGCAGTACCCACACTTCAACTACCAATCGGGCAGTGAGTTCTGGTTTACCGGAGAAATGGTCTACCCATGGATGTTCGATCAACTTGAAACGTTGAAACCATTACGCGAAGCAGCCAATCTGTTAGCTGAGAAATCGGATTGGGGTACTTTGTACAACGCAGAGCAGTTGAGCAAGAATACGGTTCCGATGGCGTGTGCGGTTTACGCAGATGACATGTACGTAGAGCTGGATTACAGCCGTGAGACACTGGCTAATATTCCAAACTCGAAAGCGTGGATTACCAACGAGTATGAGCACAATGGTTTGAGAGTGGATGGTGAACGAATCGTCGATAAGCTAATGACGATGGTTGATGCATTAGAAAACTTGCCAAAATAATCAAATTCTCTGCGTAGGTTATCTAGGTTAAAAGCTATCTAAGTTAGAAGCTCTTTACGTTAGAGACAAGGCACGCCAGAAACAAGAAAACGCTGCATCCGTGCAGCGTTTTTTTTATGTCATCGAACTATTCGATTTAAGGAACTAGGAGGGGTAGCCCTTGAAGCCATTAAGGTTGGATGACGATATCTTGATTTTCAGTGGTCGATAAGCTGGCGCGGTTCTGTTCGATAAGCTGAGCCGCATAAGAGGGAGTCACAGCTTGAATTTCGCCTTTTGAACGAATCGTTAATGCTTCCCACGCATGATCACGGTATTTGCCTGTCTGTGTATATTCAATAAGTACTCTCATGATTCTTCCATCCGATGTGTGGTTAACGTGCTACTAACATTAGCGCCATTATTGTGGTTACACACCTGTTAAAAATGGAACATAAGATTAACCAAATGAGAATGCGTGTAACTTGAAAAACAGACCTAACTGCACTTATCTTACTTAACCGTATTTGTCGCAATTAACAGCATTTATCGTAACCAACCTTACTTATCGTAAATAATGTCCATAAAAAAACGCTGCACGATGGCAGCGTTAAAGTTGAGATAGGTTGAAGATTGCTTAGCTGTTTTCTAAGCCAACAATCTTGCGTGCAGACATCACTGCACTATCCAAATCGGTCAATCTACCAGCACTTGCTGGACCAAGAACTGATGAATACAAAGCCAACTGCTTCTCAAATGATAAATCTAATTGGTTATATAGATTTTGGCGGATTTGAGCGTGTTGCTGTGGCTTTGCGCTCGATAGGCCTTCCAACGTATCGTAGATGAGTGTAGTTGTATCCATAACTGTCCTTAGTACATCTTTAGAAAATTTTGCATATTATGCACTTGGTGTCATCTTTGTTCTGCGAGATTGATCGCATTATGTGCAGCTCTGCTTAATTGTGTAATCAGTTAGTTACAATTGTGTTGTGCGGCAAAGTATCGAAAACTTGGGTTTGGGCAAAAGAAAAGGAGACACAGTGGTCTCCTTCTGGCTTGTTAGGCAAAGATAAAAGTTGCGAGCTGATCGCTGCTTGTTGAGCCAATAGGCTACGCACAGTTACAGCGCCTATCGTATGTTAATGTTCTTATCTCGATTTTCGTACATTTCAGGTGTGGTGTGTAACCCGCCCGCATAACCTGCTGCTTCAAGTGTTTCTCGTACCTCTCGAACGTGCTCTGCCGTTACTGGTTCCTCTCTATCTCCAAGGTGCAATCGCACGAAGGTGATCAACTCAGCCAACCTTTGATCCGAAAGCACATCTTCAAAACTTGCCATCGGCATGAAGTTTCTGTCTTTGTCGAGATAGGTAGGTTGCAAGCCGCGCACCGTTACCGCAATGGTATTGAATGGGTCGCTGTGCATGATAATACCGTTGTTCAACAGAGTAGGGGCGATTGGATCGCGACCTTTACCATCGTCACCATGACAGGCCCCACAGGTTTGACGATACGTGGTGTAGATTTCACTGGCATACGCAGCTTCATCAAACCCTCTAGGCTGTAACTGAACGGCATCACTGGCAATGGTGTTGTTGATGTCCCCACTGAGTAGGTAATAGGACATCGACTCAATATCTTCACGTGTCATCAAACTTAGGCTGTTTTTCACTACATCAGCCATGCCCGCAAAAGCGGTGCCTTTGTCTGAATGTCCGGTGTGTAAAAAGTCGGTAAGTGTTGCTTCATCCCAACCATCGATATAGAGCTCATTAGCTGTGATATCAGGCGCGTTCCAACCGTCAATCAAGTTACCTTGGAAAATACGTTCTGGTATCAGTGCTTGGGCAATGTTTCGTGGCGTATGGCACTCCGAACAGTGACCAAGTCCTGCGACCCAATATTTGCCTTGCTGCCACTTATCGACATTCTCAATTTCTCCTTTGAGCTCTTCTGGTACTTCGTAATCAATAGGGTCGGTATCCATGAATACGATGTTCCAGCCAAGCAAACCTAAGCGAATATTGGATGGAAACATCATGCTGTTGTCATCATTGCGTCTCGGCACGGCGGTGATTGACTGCATGTATTCCCATAAATCGACCATGTCTTGGTCGGTCAGGTATTGATAAGAGGTGTAAGGCATTGCAGGGTACAGGTAACCATTCTTACCTTTACCTGCAACTAACGCAGCTCGGAAATCATCGAAGTCATAAGTCCCAATCCCTTCGGTGGTGTGTGGCGTTATGTTAGTTGAATACACGGTACCGAAAGGGGTGACAAAGGGCAGGCCGCCAGCGAAGGGTTCGCCACCTTCTGCACTATGACAAGCCACACAGTCACCGGCGTAAGCGAGATATTCTCCGCGCTCAACAGATGATGCTTTCAAACTCGCGAGCCTTTGCTGCTCTACATCACCTGCGTGTCGTATATAAGCCCCAAGCGCGAGTATTTCGTTCTCGGTGAGCTGCTCATCAAATGCAGGCATTAGGTTGTTCAAACCGTAATTGATGGTGTGCTGAATCTCTTCAATACTGCCGCCGTGAAGCCAGATATCATCGGAAAGATCAGGTACACCAATCGCGGGGTTAGCGACAGCACCATCGGCATGACAAGACGAACAGTATTGGACGAACAAGGTTTTACCGAGCTCGACTTTAATCTCCGGCACATCGGTATGACGTTGGTTGAGGGAGGCTAGATAGTAGGAAACTTTTGCCACCTCATCTGGGCGCATGATTTCACTCCAACCCGGCATAGCACCGTTCCGGCCTTTGGCGATCGAATGAATCACAGCTTCATCACTGCCACCATAAAGCCACTCTTGGTCAATCAGATTAGGAAAGTGCTTTTGTCCCTGAGCATTATCTCGGTGACAAGCAGCGCAGTGAGTTTGGAACAGAATCCTACCGCTGTTCACGATCTCTGGGACTGCAGCCAATCCTTCTAACGTGGTTTCACTGGTTTGTGCAAATTGCTCATTGAGAGTGGTGGATGGTGAACTGAGCTTATCATCGCTTTGTTCCCAATCGACTAAGCCTTCCCATTCGCCAAGCCCAGGGTAGAGCACCAAATAGCCTGCAGATAAAAGAAATGCGACCGCATAGCTTACAAATAACAGCTTAGGTGGAGGCGCATCTTTCTCTTCAATCCCATCAAAGGTGCCAATGGTGTGGTCGTGATCGGCCTTGTGATTGCTACGCCAATATTTAACGATAACCGATACCATCAGAACAAAGAATATTAAGGTTAAGAGTACCGCCCATAGATTCCAGAATGTGCTCATTGTGATACCTCCTGTGACGTATCTTTACCCAGGCTTTGTAAATAGCGAATCAGCGCTTCACCTTTGGTTTTGCCTCTTACTTGTAAACGGGCGTCACCAATTTCTTGATCGGTATAAGGCACTCCTAAGGTACGTAACACTTCCATTTTGGCGCTAATATCATCGCCAGTCAGAGTCTGCTCAAACAGCCATGGATAAGAGGGCATGATCGAAGTCGGTACAACTTTTCGAGGATCAATTAAGTGAATAACATGCCACTGGTCAGAATACTTTCTGCCTAAGTTAGTGAGGTCAGGTCCAGTACGTTTAGAGCCCCACAAGTTAGGAAACTCATAGATATCGTCTGCTTCTTGGTTCGGACGACCATTACGTTTCACTTCTGGCTCTAGAGGGCGAACCATTTGTGTGTGACAAACATGGCAGCCTTCACTGATGTAGATGTCTCGGCCTGCTAACTCTATCGGTGTGAGTGGCATCGCTGAGCTTCCTTTGGCAATATCATCGCCACGGACAATGCTTGGCACTACCCAGACCAATAAAGAGAAGGAGGCCACGACAACAGTGGTCAAAATTAAAATGACGATTGAATGTGTAAAGTCTTTACTCATCATTTAAGCCCCCTCATTAACGGTGTGTTTAGCATCATGTACTGCGGGCATACGAACCGTTTTGTACAAGTTGAAAGCCATTAAGAACAATCCAAGTACAAACAGCGCACCACCAAAGAAACGCATGAATAACCAAGGTGCTTTAAAATCCATAGCTTCTACAAAACTGTAAATCAGTTCGCCATTTTCATTTTGAGCGAGCCACATATACCCCTCGCCGATGCCTGCGATCCAAAGTGCTATTGCATAGATGGCGACGCCAGCATGAGCAAGGCAAAAGTGCCATTTAATCAATCGTCGTGACCAAAGATCGGTTTGGCCCCATAAGCGTGGAATGAAATAGTAAAAAACCGCTATCCCTGACATTCCAACCCATCCTAGAGCCGCGGAATGTACGTGTCCGATGATCCATTCGGTGTTGTGTGCCACCATGTTAAACCAGCGAATGGCGAGTAGCGGACCTTCGAATGTCGCCAAGCAGTAGTAAAGAATCGCTGAGAAAAAGAATAAAAGAATGTAGTCGGACTTCAGCTTTTCTTTGTTTTGTAGGAGGGTCATTGCGCTATTAAACGCACCCGCCCAAGAAGGGAGCCACAGGATCAATGACATCACGATGCCGATGTTCTGAATCCAGATAGGAACGGAAGAATAAACCAAATGGTGCGTTCCGGCCCACGTGTAAAAGCCGACCAAGCCCCAGAAATGGATCACAGACAAACGGTACGAGTAGATAGGTCGATCCGCCGCTTTAGGTATGAAATAGTAGTTCATACCAATCACACCAGCTGTCAGCAAGAAGCCAACGGCATTATGTCCCCACCACCATTGAACAATGGCATCTTGAGCGCCTGCAAACACAGAATAGGACTTCATCGCCAACACAGGCATCGCGAGGTTGTTCACGATAAAAATCATTGCAACGACGATGATGAAAGCAGCAAAGAACCAGTTAGCCACAAAGATATGGCTGACCTTTCGTTTAGCAAGGGTGCCAAAGAACAACACCGCATACAGCACCCAAACCAGAACAATCATCAAGTCGATTGGCCATTCAAGCTCCGCATATTCTTTTGAGGTAGTGTGGCCTGCGGGTAAGGAAATGACCGCAAGTAACAAGATGAATTGCCAGCCCCAAAATACCATCCATGAAAGGCTTTTGTTGAACAAGTCACAATGGCCTGTTCGCTGGGCAATGTACAAAGACGTCCCCATCAAGATATTCACGACGAAGCCGTAAATTACTCCAGAGGTATGTAGCGGACGCAGTCGACCAAATTGGAAATATTGAGAATCAAAGTTTAAGACTGGCCAATATAATTGCGCGGCGAGAATCACGCCGATGATCATACCTACAATCGCCCACACTAAGGATGCGATGATGAAGTACTTCACGACCTTAATGCTGTATTGCGTTGTCACTTGTTCCATAACAAGGCTCCTTGCCTAGATATTTTGAATCGCTGACTTAATTTGAATCGCTGAGCGAGCCTGCTTCGTTGCCGAGCACTGAATAGAAATAGGAAATGTCACGGATGTCTTGATCTGAGAGCGTGTCGGCTTGTTGTTGCATGAGAATCGCTAAGCCACTGGTTCTTTCCCGAGTCTGATAATCTTTCAGTGAAGAGATGAGATAACCCACTTTTTGACCGCGAAGGTTCGGGTAGGGATCTTGTGTTGAGATGCCATCAGCGCCATGACAGGTCATACACACTTTGGCTTTTTGTTTACCTAATTCGAATTGTTCTTGATTAACTTCAGCAGAAACAGGAAACATGACCAGCGTCATTACTAGGGTAGAAAGTGTCGCGATGGGGTTAAATTTTTTTATATTCAAACTCATTCTTGATTCCCTTGATTATGAAGTGAGTAAGCTTTTTAAGATCAACACACGAGATCAACTGGTGAAGTAGAAACGACTGGAACCCGTTATTAAGTCTCTTAAAGCTGCTTACGTTCGATTAAAGGTTATGCAGCAACCAGCATTCTCGCTACTTACTTACTCATATTTATTGTTAATTTTGTTGTTTGATACGTATTCATAGGGCTTATTGGTTTACTTACGCAGAGTAAAATACGAGTTTTTCTTACTAGCCAGTCGAGAAGGAATACGTCAAGCGGGTTGGGAGCGCTGAACGAAAGCGGTGATGGAAGAGACAGAGAAGTGAGAGAGAAACTGCGAAGCTATTGAAAAACAGCGAGGTGTAGGAGCATTAGGGGTAAAGCGATACCAATCAATCTGAGTGGTATCGGTACAAGTTAAATGGTCAATTTATACTAGACTCAATTTAGTGACCTTTTTAAATGGAGTTTAGAATGAGAACTGTATTCTTGTTGATGCTTTGGCTTTGCTCGTTTTCGATTTTTGCAGCCTCTGAGTTAACGGTTTTCGACCACTCTGGGCAAAAATATGGTTTTAGTAGAGAGCAACTCCTGTCACTTCCTCAAAAAGAAATTACTACCACCTTGCCTTGGGTTGAGGGTCTGACTGTTTATAGTGGTGTGACGTTACAAACGGTGCTTGAAAATATGGATCTACCGATATCATCACAAGTTACTTTCGTAGCATTGAATGACTATAAAATTGCGGTGCCTAAAGAAGATTTTGATACCTATGAACCCATCATTGCGATTAAAAAGAACGGTGAGTTTATGTCTGTGAGAGAGAAAGGCCCGTTTTGGTTGATTTACCCACTCTCTGCGAATCCTGAGACCAATACCCCTGATTTCCATGCCAAGATGATTTGGCAGATTCGTGACATTCACCTGTAGAGGTTAATTATGAAGAAGCTGTTGTCTATGGCTGCAATCAAAGTCGTTGTTTTGTCTTTGGCCGTGGTTGTTCTATCCGTCAATATCTACAGTGTGACTCGAATTAATGACATCAACAAGAGCTTTTCTAACCGCCAAAATGAGGCCACATGGTTTGTTTTTCAACTCGTCAAAGAGTATGCAAACTTCTTGATGGTTAGCCATGCAAAGACGATTGATTATGATGAACTTTGGTTGGCTTATGACATTACTTGGAGTCGTTTTGATATTCTGATCAACAGCACTGAATCGTCCAATTTTATTCGCTCAGCAAACTTTAAGCCTTACTTTACCTCAGAGTTTGAAAAGTTTAAGTCGCTAGAATCGTCAATCAAGTTGGTCAGTACAGGGCAATTACCCAAAGAATCGCTGCAGAAGAAAGTCGATATTTGCTACACCACCTTGGTCGAATTCATTAACGAAAAGTTTCGATTACAAAGCCCAGTTATTGAAGAAAACACGTCCATGGTAGGCAAGTTTGTTGTTGTTCACCAAATTAGCAGCGCCTTTCTTGTCTTGATTATGTTGATGACAGGCATCATTTTCTATCTCGATTTTTCCATCAAACGAAAACTTCATTCTACCGACTTTATTACAGGCTTTCGCAATCGAGTCTCGCTCATGCAGTTTGTTAAAAACAGCTATCCAACAAACGGTAATTTCGACCTTTACTTTGTACGCATCAGAAACCTCAATGAGATTAACCAAAAGTACGGCCTGGAATACGGTGACTTGGTGGTGAGTTCAGCTGCTAAGTCCCTGACGGCAAAGGTTCCGGAAAGTACTATCTCGTTTCGTAGTAGTGGCAGCCAGTTTCTATTCTTCATTCCTGAGCACTTGTACACAAGTGATGAGATACAGGAAAAATTCAATGACGTGCTTAAGGATTATATATCTGCGGGCAATTTAGAATTGATGATTGACGCTGTAGTAAGGCATAAGAAGAATATCAGCTCTAAAGATATGATGGAGCTATTAACGACAATGCAGAGTTAATCCCCGCATCAGCGATAAGTTAGATCATTAGGTTTTGTTTACTTTACGCTCACCATTCTCCTGATTCACTATCATGGCTTTTGCCATCCTTTATTTGCCTCATCATTCAATGTGTAGCCAACGCAGAGCTCCTGCACTGATGAAGATAGTTCTAGTTATAGATATAGATATAGCTATAGTGGTTTGTAGCGCTTGGATAGGAAGATAGGCCTTGAGGTTTAGGTTTGAGGCTATTGTTTTTGAGTTAGTGCAACGATTCGCTCGTTGGATCTCGAACTGGTAACAGATTGCGGGTTTAAAATTGCTTGCGGATTATGGTCTCGCACAAACTCGATGAACTCCAGATAAGTGAGTGGTTGGCTAAAGAAGTAGCCTTGTATTAGGTCACAGTTCGCTTTTTTAAGGTAATGATACTGTTCTATGGACTCGACACCTTCTGCGACGACTAGCGTGTCACAAGAGTGACCCAAGTTAACCATAGATTCGACCATCTTACGGTCGGCTTTGTCGTCTACCATGTTATCGATAAAGCTCTTATCAATTTTTAGCTCATCCACAGGGTAGTGGAGTAGCTGGTTGAAGGCTGTGTATCCAGTACCAAAGTCATCAAGTGAAACCTTTAAGCCTAGGCTTCTGATTCTCTCGATAGTCTGTACCGTAAGCTTGGTACTTTTCACGTAACTGGTCTCAGTTATCTCGATAATAATGTTGCTAGGAGGTACTTGGTACCGTTCGATAACCTTACGAATATTGTCGGCAAAATTTCGGTTGTAGAGTTCCATTGCTGAAATGTTAATGGATAAGGTACCTTTGTACTTGTGGATTTCTGAGAGCTCTTTATAGCTTTTGATAGCGGTGCTAATAACCCACATATCGAGTTTAGATATGAGGTTACTCTTCTCTGCTGCAGGTATGAATTCGTCTGGACCCGCGTTTATGTCAAATAAAGCAGGGCAACGAATCAAACACTCAGCGCCATCTACCTGAAGTGTTTTAGCGTTGAAAATAGGCATAAAGCGAAGTTCAAAGTTATCACTTTCACAGCACTCTAAAAGCCTTTTTTCTATAATGTCGTGTCTCTCTAACGTGTGTAATAACTCCTCGCCATAAACAATACGGCTTTCTCCATCATTGTGAGATTTTGCACGGAGCAACATCTCATCAATACATCGGTGCCAAATTTCTTCAAACTTTGGTGTGTCGAGCGGTAAAACACCTGTTGCGAGTGATAACCTAAATCCATAGTAATCAAGGAACGTAGTGCTAGTCAGCGTATTATTGATGTTCTCTATTTCTTCGTTTATCACTTGGTTTTTATCCATTTCTAAAATGGCGATAAACTGATTCCCCCCAAGCCTTGCTATGGAGTAGTCATTGCAACTGAAACCGGAAGATGACTGTTGGTTTTGTAGAGTTTCTCTCAGCACTCTAGTTAAGCTTATTAGTACATTATCACCAACTTTTGCACCGTAGAGATCGTTGATTTTACGGAAGTCGATGATGTCCCAGCAAACCACATAGCAGTGTGGGTTCATTGAACTCTTGAGGCGTACATCAAGGTGTCGGATGAATGAGCGTCGATTGGCTAGCTTGGTGAGTTGGTCGAATTCGGCTTCGAACTTCAATTCTGTTAATGAGTCAATGTAAGCGTTCTTTAAACCATCAATTTCACTTTGCCCCGATGAACGCTTGAAATACCTAAGCTTGAGCCCGCCGATCGATATCTCTTGCAGTAAGTCTTTAAGCGGGCGCACAAGTTGGTAACGCACCACTAAATGTACGATTAACATGATCGTAAAGAGAGTACCAAAGCCACCCAACAAGGTTTGTTTAGCGATGATGGCTTTCTCATGGTTGAACTTTTGTTCTCGAATATTTACTTGCGCGATGAGATGTCGGCTGGTCATCTGCACATTGATATTATCTTGGGTTTGCTCAATTGATTTGATAACGAATTGGGTATTTTCGATGTTGGCAGCGTCTGAGGATGGCTCGATTAAGAACTGAATATTGTCATCGTCATTGTATTTGATTAATAAGCTAGAGAGTTGTATCAGAGGTCCGTCTGCAATCAAGATGTAGCGATTTAAACTGTTACTTGCACGTTTATCTTGAGGAAGGAGGTAAGGGTCAATTGCCGCAACATACGAATATCTGAGCTCGCCACTAATCGAGATATAAGAGAAGCCTTCGTAGGAGAGTTCCTTCTTGCTGATTAACGAGGTGTATATGTCGAAGACTCTTTCGTAAATCTTGTCAGGGATTTTTAGCCCCTCGAAAGGATCGGCTCTGAGAGTCGAAAGCGTTAATTTGAACTTAGGGTCCACGATATAAACATTGCGTTGCCCAAATTGATTGACGTGATTCTGGCTTAATACACGGAGTACTCGTTTTTCCAATAGCGATAGAGTCGTGTAGTCGCCAGGGTTTTGAATGTAGCGGAGGAACTGCAACGAAGAACCGATATCTTTAACTAGCAAGGACAAGCCGAGCTGCTCGTATTCCGCCGCGACTAAAGCGGTGTTCACATCAGATTGCACCTTGTCCAAATACATGTGCTTAGCATGATCTGATGCGTAGTTGTACGTCACGATTCCTGCTATCAGGAACACAAATATCAGCGTTGGTAAAAGTACAAAATAGAGCTTCTTCAATACTGGCATGAGTTATCTCAAACTGTCGACAATACGATTGCGAATTTGAATGCTATTGGGTTCTAACGGCTGATAAAGATAGCTGCGATCCAATACCTCTTTGCTTGGGAAAAGCTCGGGGTCGTTTTGATACTCCTGAGAAGTGAGTGCTTTTGCTTTTGAACTTGGCGTTGCAAACCATGAATCCATTGCGTTTTGAGCGGCGATTTCGGGTTGCGATAAGAAGGAGAGGATTGTGGTTGCCTGTGGAGATAGCTCTCCGTTGTTAATTGCGGCCATACACTCTAGCCATAAGGTTGTTCCTTCTTGAGGAACTGTGTAGGCCCAAGATGCCTCAGGTTCAGCATCATTAAGCACATAGCTGTCACCTGAATATCCGTAGGCGAGGTCGATATTGGCTAGACGCTCAAGCTGGTGGATGTGGTCGATGACATACTCATTGCTTTCAAGGTGTGGCTTCTGCAGTTGTAGCGTTTTGTAAGCAACACGAAGTTCTTGTTCATTGTTGGTAAATGGGTCAAATTGATTGACCAATAACGCAGTACTTACCAAGTCGGTGGGGTCGTAGTACATACTTATACGGCCACTGACTTTGGAGTCGGGCTCAAGAATGGCCATCCAAGATTCTGGGGCGGAGATTTTATCACTGCGATATAGGATACCGGATGTTCCCCAAGCGTAAGGAATACCATATTCACCGCATCCATCCGCCCACCTGGGATCAAAATTGCTTTCAATGGATTGTTGTAAGTCACTTAGGTTATGGAACAGGTTTTGTTTGGCTAATGCCTTAAGTTTTACGCTTTCGACGATGACCAGTTCAAAAGCGCCTCGACGCTCGCTTAATAGAACCTCATCCCTTATTGACTCATCAGAGAAGAATTGTTGCTTTAGTGAGATGCCGTAGGTATCACTCAACTGGGTAACGACGCTGTCAGATAAAAATTCATCCCAATTGTAGAGATAAATATCATGCTGCTGGCCAAATACAGGGCTAGCCAAAAAGGATGTTGACGCAAGTATTGATACGCAAAACGCTTTCACTGACGGATTCCCTTTCGTACGTGATAACTAAATCGTAGCCCAAAATCTGCGACATGATTCAAATTTACGGCTCTTATTTTAGTACAACCTAATGCAATGCATGCGAACACCAACTTTTAATTACCAAAATAGAAGGAAAATGAGTCTTGGTTATGAGATCGCTAGGCAAAATAATGGATTAACTATCTAAACTAAATGTTGGAAAGTCGGTTATTAGATCGTCTTTACCTAACGAGACTTATGAAAACGTGTTGTCCGTCTGATTCTCTTAGTATCGAAACATTAATTATGAACCAAAAAACCAACTACAAGTTAATTATGCGATAATAATGCATTAAATTTCACAATAAGGACATTGGTTTATGGATGCAGGTTTAGTTGGGATTTTTGTTACCGTGGCGATTGCTCATTTTTTGGCGTTGTTGAGCCCCGGACCAGACTTTGTGATTGTAGTGAAGAGTGCTGTTCGAAATAAGGGAAGAAAAGCACTAGGCGTTGCATTCGGTATTGCCAGTGCGAATGCGGTTTACATTGTTTTGTGCTTGGTTGGAGTAGGGTCGATTCTAGCGGCATCCGTTTCCGTTATGATTGCACTCAAGATCATTGGTGGTGTGTTTCTTGTTTATCTTGCTGTACAAGCGATAAGAGCGAAAAAATGCAATTACAGCAATTTCGATGTTGACGAAGAAGGTGCCTCCAATCAAACCACTTTTCTTAAGGAATTCATCACGGGTTTTCTATCAGGAATCCTTAATCCCAAAAACCTTTTGTTCTATTTGAGCTTATTCACGGTTGTGTTGAACAATGACATTGGCTTCATGTTTAAGTTGGGGTTAGGTATTTGGATGACGGTGGTTGTATTTGTATGGGATGCGGCGATCATCTTCCTGTTATCTGCACCTAAAGTGCGTCAAGAGTTTACACGTGTTGCTTACTATATTGATAAAGTGACAGGAGTCATGCTGGGGCTACTTGGCCTGACCATTGTGAAATCTGCTCTGGTACGTCAGTAGATTCACCATTGCTGAGTAACCTCACGTTTGTGGCACGATACAATACCTATGTGCCGCGAATGTGTGCTTGTTACCTACCAGGCTGATACGTTTTATCTCTTATCTGCCCGATATTAAACCTTCTGCTTAATCCACGAATTCTTTGCATAACTCTTTGTTTGTCATTTCTTTTGTTTCTGAGTAAGTATCTATAAATTTGTTTCTAAAGACTTGTAGCACAAGGTATTTGTGCTTATTGTAGGCAACAATATTTATCCAATATTAGAGCTAGGAACTATTGTGAATTTAGATATATATCAAGTGGACTCGTTCACAACTCAAGCTTTTAAAGGAAACCCAGCTGGGGTCTGCATTTCTCAAGATCTACTTGATGAGTCACTCATGTTCTCAATCGCTGAAGAGATGGCGGTATCTGAAACCGCTTTTCTTGCGCTTAACACCATGACGCTTAAATGGTTCACTCCAGAAGTAGAAGTAAAACTGTGTGGGCATGGCACATTGGCAACCGTTCATGTAATGAAAGAGCAAGGGTTGGTTAAAACAGGTGACAGTGTTGTGTTTAACACCTTGTCGGGTGAGTTATCTGCCACAGTTTGTGAATCGTCTATCGAACTTGATTTCCCTAGCACTCAGTTGTCATTGAACTTAGAAGCTAATCTCACATTACTTGAGCACTTTGGTTTAGAACCGCACCAAATCGTTTCATTCCGAGAGTTTGATTCCAAGCAGTTAATCGAAGTTTCCAGCGAGCAAGTGTTATTGGCTCTCTCACCTAACTTTGATGCTTTAAAGAGTATTAAAGGGCGAGGCGTTGTTGTGACGGCACTTTCATCAAATTCTAAACTCGATTTTGTTTCTCGTTATTTTGCTCCATGGGTTGGGGTTAATGAAGATCCTGTTACCGGCTCGGCACATTGTGCATTGACGCAGCACTGGGCTGAAAAGCTAAACAAAAGCTGCTTCAGTGCTTATCAGGCGTCTCGTCGTGGTGGGTATATGTCGACAGAGCTCTTAGCAAACGGGCGAGTAAAGTTAATCGGCTCTGCGACCACTGTGATTGCTGGCGTGTTGAAGCTTTAGGTTTTTATAGAAGCTTTAGAGCGCTGTTTGCTCTGTTTTGTTGGAACCGCCTAGTACGTTTTATTCGACTGTTCACAGTTAAAAGAGGCGGCTAGGGCGTAATGTATTATTGAAGGAATCACCGTGTCTGCCTTTTATCTTTCCCAAGTATTAGTCGCGATAGCCATTTGTTTTGATCTTCTGTCATTCCAATTCAAGGAAAGGAAGAAAATCGTCACTTGTCTGTTCTTTGCTGGCGTTCTTATTTCGAGTCACTTTATCCTACTTGAACAATGGACAGCGGCGAGCTTAATGACGATTGCCACGATTCGCTATTTGACGAGCGTATTTTCTACCTCGTCTAAGTTTAAATATTTGTTCTGCTCGATGTCGGTGGTCGCAACCGCTGTGACTTATTCGGGGCTGACCAGCATATTGAGTTGCTTTGCCTCCGTATTTCAAACCTTTGCTGCCTTCAATAAAGATGACCGTCGATTAAGAGAATTGATGATCATCGGAACCAGCTTTTGGTTGATTCACAATTACTTAGTTGGCTCGCCAACAGCGGTTGTTATGGAGGCGCTGTTTATCTGCAGTAACTTGGTGGGCTATTACCGTTTTTACTTCAGAAAGAGTGCCGCTGCTTAGGTTTACAACTGAAGCTAAGGCCCAAGTTGTTAATCAATTCAAATCAATTCAATGCTAGCTAGGAGAGCTTGATGCCAAACATTTACAATGATGTTCCTTCATCAATACCCAATGAGATATTCAATGACCTGATTGCCAACGATAGTGTTCGAATTGAAAGAATATTGTCGCATGGACACAGTTCACCAGAAGAGGGTTGGTATGATCAAGATGAGAATGAATGGGTGATGGTGATAGAAGGTCAAGGCGTCATCGAGTTTGGAGATGGACGCGTTGTTACCTTGTCTAAAGGGGATTACATCAACATTGCTGCGAGAGAAAAGCACAAGGTTATTGGCACAGATAAAGATACGGTGACGATCTGGCTCGCTGTGTTTTATCGTTGATATCTTGCTCTAAAGCTGAGGCTGTTAGGTTATAAAGCTTGCTGATTCAGCTGTTTATTTGCACCTCAGAAAGGACTTAAGACAAAAAGGAGTATGTTGTGATTAGAATTCGAAACTATCAAGCGAGTGATGACAAAGCACTGTGGGAGATCTTCTTTCATACGGTACGTAACGTCAATGTTCGAGATTATTCTCAACAGCAAGTCGAAGCTTGGGCACCCAGTAGCTTTGACTTTGCGTTATGGCAAAAGCGTATGAATGGGTTACAACCCTTTGTAGCTGAGCTCGATGGCTGTGTTGTTGGCTATACTGACCTGCAACCCAACGGCTTGATTGATCACTTTTTCTGTCACCACGAATATCAAGGGAAGGGGGTAGGGAAAGCGTTGATGGAACATGTTTTCACTGTGGGTCGAGTTCGTGGCGTATCGAGATATTTCTCTGAAGTAAGCATTACCGCAAGGCCTTTTTATGAGCACCTTGGCTTTAAGGTGGTTAATGAACAGGAAGTCGAAATGCGTGGCGTAAAGCTGACCAATTACGTGATGGAAAAGATAGTTGAAGATGGACAAGGCAGCTGAGTAGGCGGACTCGTGTTCTTAGGGATACAGACATCAAGTTTGAAATATTAATGAACCTTTTTAAGGATAACTTTTCCTGATCTATTGATATTGTCGATGAGTTCAAATTGTGTGCAAGATAATTTGTCTAATCTAAACATTGAGTGAATACAAGGAGTGTTGTTCATGAGTCATGTGAGTAGATCTAAACTATATACATTAGTGTCGATGTTGTCCTTCGCTGTTGGCGTTCTTGCCTTAGATGCTGGGGTGTCGGGGCTATTTCCTCTCTTTGTTGTTGTCATCTCATTCTTTTCATTTGTCATCAACTCGTTTCTTTGTTTGTTCGGAGGTAAACGCGAAGATGGCTTTGATGCCTATCAAAAAGCAAATCAGACTCGGTCGGGAGCATTGGTCAAAGGCTTAGAAGACTCGAGCAAATAAACCTGTGCGTTCAGACGAACGGTAATCTCATTTTTGATACGGTTTTCACCTGCTTTTTGTTCTCTTCTTAAAGAAAAATCATCACTTTAGCGATAATATTCACTGCAACTAATTTGAGTGAAGGAAGTAACGTGGGAATTGAAGCTTTAGCGTTTGTGATGGACGCATTAATCACCGCATGCTGCATGTATATCGCCTCCAAAATGTCTTTCGTGGTCGCAGACTTTAAATCCCTTCTTACTATTGCTGTAATCGTTGCTTTGGTGTCGTTGATTCCGACAGTGGGCTGGGTGTTGGGGTTGATTCTGTTTGTGTTCCTTCTCGGGAAAGCAACGCACTCTAGTATTGGTGATTGCATCTGGGTGGTGGTCTTCACGAAGGTGGTATCGATGGCGGCATTTCTAATATTCGGCCGCTTGTTTGTGTAATTCGGGTTCTTGTCGATATAGTTCTTGTTGATATAAAGGCAGCCTCGGTTGGCTGGAGACCGTTATTAACTTTTTAATTAAAAGATGAAAAGGGTGTGACCTGTCACACCCTCTTAAAACCTTTAACTGATGCTGTATTTCTTATTTGGGCAACAGCACAGCGTCAATCACATGGATAACACCATTGCTAGCCTCAACGTCTGGCATAATAACTTTGGCGTTGTCTATCATTACGTTGCCGTCATCTATCGCTATCATTACTGCACTGCCTTGAACCGTCACTGCACTATTTAACTTCATAACTTCAGCGGCCATGATTTTACCTGGTATTACATGGTATGTGAGCACTGCAACTAGTTTGTCTTTGTTTTCTGGCTTCAACAACATGTCGACCGTTCCTTTTGGTAACGCAGCAAATGCCTCATCAGTGGGAGCCAATACGGTGAAGGGGCCTTCACCTTTCAATGTATCAACTAAGTCCGCTGCTTTTACTGCCGCCACTAACGTATTGAAAGAGCCGTTTTCCGCCGCAACATCAACGATGTCTTTCTTCATCTCGTGGTGGTTAGCGTGAGCAAAAGCCGTAAAAAGAAGCGTCGCAACTAGCACTGATGTGGTTTTAATTAATTTGTTAAACATATTGTCTTCCTTTGAGTTTTGTCCGTTATTTTCGAGAAGTACTACGAAAGCTTAAAAGCGATAGATCAACTTATTGCACCTTTGAACCTATTTTTTAGATACCCAATTCGTCAGTTGAATAAATGTCTCCGTTAAATAGTTGTTATAATTTCAATTTAATACATATAGTTAACGGGTGATTATTCAATTAATGGATGTGAATATGAGGTTTGTTTTACCAGTTGTATTTTCGGCATTCGCTTCAATGCCAGCTTATAGTGGCCTTGCACCAATGGAAGGTTTCAGTGGTAACTTTAGTGTCTTGACGGGTGTATCTTCTGACAGCAGTAACTTGAGCACCGAGCAAGACGCGAATCAAGCAACCAACACCAAGGAGGGGGACAGCGAAAATCAAGGGCTACTCGGTTTTTTGGGTACGGTTCAATATACCTTTGGTGAGTCACTGACTCATCAAGTGTATGCGGGTACCACTCGAGAGGATATTGCAACAGGTACCATTGCTTTTGAGATTGGTTATCGACATCAGCTATCTGGAGGCACAATATTGGATTTTTCTGTTCTTCCTACGCTTATCTCGGGCAAGGCTTGGACGGATCCGTATGCTGTTGGCGTTAATCGAAATGAAACGGATGTGAAAGGTAATGTAGGACGACTGCAGCTCACTAATATCGGTGGAACTGGTTTTCGAACGGATCTCGCATTTGGGCAATCTGATGTTGATGAAGAGCTATCTGGTAGCCAAGTCTTATCTCCGGAAGATGCTGTGCTGCTGGATAGGGAAAGAACCTATGTGTACGCCAAAGCAGGGTACCGCTTTATCTTGCCAAACCAAGCAGGTCTATTTGTTCCTTCAATGGTGTATTTTCACTCAGACGCAGAAGGAGGGGCACTCAGCTTCGATAGTTATGGTATTGAATTGAACTACGCGAAGAGAATCGGTCGCCACGGTTTTGTTGTTACCCTAGATGCAAGTGATCGTGAATATGATGAGTCGAATCCAATTTACGGGCAAGTACGTGAAGAGAATGAATACGGTGCATTTTTAGCTTATGAGTTCGGCGGCTTAATGGGTTATGAAGATTGGTCGTTTATTTCATTACTCGGTGTAAGGTCGATTGACTCTAAGATTGACTTTTACAGCTCTGAACAAGCATTAGCGAGTGTTGGTGTTGACTACAAATTCTGATATTCACACTACGTCAACAAAACTAATCAAAGCAGAAGCTTAAGCTCAGTCTTTCTATTTGTTTAATTATTTCGAGCACTTACACCTTCAAAGGTTGTAGGTGCTCGTTGCTATCCGTAATATGAAAAATAGTTTATATCTAGAATCAGATAATAAGGAAGCGCTTTGGAAATACAAATTAGACATCTTGAACCCACCGATAACCAAGATATTTTTGATATTTATCGACACTCGTCAGTATTAGAGAATACCTCACAAAAGCCTTTTCTTAGCTCTGATCAAGTGGAGCGACTGTTTGGTCATTCAGACCATTTCACTTTGGTTGCGGAAGTATCCGGCAAAGTAGTGGGTCACATTACTTTATTCATGACCACCAAGGTAAGAGACAGGCACTGCGCGGGTCTTGGTATTGCGATTCACCCGGATATGCATGGTAAAGGGGTCGGTAAGACGTTAATGCAAGAAGCGATCAATCAGGCGGATAACTGGCTTAACCTCGTGCGTCTTGAGTTAGAGGTTCATGCCGATAACCACGCCGCGATTGCTTTGTATGAACGTGTAGGTTTTCAGTTAGAAGGCACAAAAAGACTCAGTACGTTCAAAGGCGGTAAGTACATTGATATGTTGTTGATGTCGAGAATACGACCAGATTACCTATGAAGGCGAAGTGACTCGATATAACTGAAACAGTTGAATAAGATATTAATTAACAAAGTCATTTTAATAAAACCCTCAAACTTTATTTGCTTGAGGGTTTTGTGTTTATAAGCATTCGTTACTATCAGATCTTTTAATAATATCGCTATGGATTATCGATGCCAAAGCCATTTCGCAGTGCAAACTGAATCAGTTCGGTATGGTTGTCGAGTTCCAAAATATCCAACATGCGGTATTTGTGTGACTCAATGGTTCTAGGGCTTAAAAAGAGGATCTCTGCACATTGCTTTGCGGTGTAACCTTGTGCCAATTGAGTCAGAACCGCACACTGCCTTTTGGTCAGCAATAATAGCTTTTCACTCTCGTTAATATTATTGGTTTCATCACTGGTGACACTGCGCGTCATTTTGGAATGCTGCCAAAAACAGAGCCAGATATCACTCAGCAATTTGATTCGCTTCATGTCAGCCTCTTCAATTGGCTTATCGTAATGATTGAACCGTGAGAAGCCGATAGCTCCCCACTGCTGACCAAACAACGAAAGGCTTACAATCCCATGCCAATGTGCGCCTTCTTCATAAAGTACACGTAACGGGTCGAGTTTATGGTTCTTTAGTGTTTCTTCAGGGAACAACTGCCAACACTCTTTTGAACGTAAAAGCTTAAGGTAATCAAGATAATTGCCTTTTAGAAAGCGTTCCATTTCAAGCGGTGGAGTATCTGTTTGGGATACGGAAATACTTTTTCCTGTATCCAGAAGAATCATTGAGTTTGGAAATAGGGTAAGTCTGTCGAGCTTAAACCAAGCGAGCGCTTCTCTTGCCAGTAACAAAAAAGCGCTATCGAAATCTTTGGGTTGGCATGCGGTCAAAGTGTTGGTTTGGTGAGAGAGGAGATCCTCAAAGCTCGCGAATGGGTTGTTTTTCATATCGACCGTCTTTTGTGGTTTTAGACAAAATAGCGGCAATAACTGAAGTGTGTCAACCTAATATTAGAATGTCGTTCTGAATAAGGTGTGGCGAGTATTCTGAAATGCTACTGAGTAATTTATTAGTTTTATCGAGAAACGATTAGTGAAATTCACACTGAACTCTGTATAGTAGCAACCGTTTGCTTCGTATAACCCCAATGATATGGTTTGGGGGTCTCTACCAGCTCCCGCAAAGTGCTGATTACGAAGGGTTTAGATCACAATTGTGTTCTTACTCTTTGTAATGGCGTTCAAGAAAACCTCCGGTCTATTATTCAGAGTAAGTGCACACCTAAAATCCATAGTAGGTGAAATATGAACGCATTTATTCAAGGGCTCCCAAAAGTAGAGTTGCATTTACACATTGAAGGCTCGCTTGAGCCCGAGTTACTTTTCCAGCTTGCTCAACGCAATGGCATTGAGCTGCCTTATTCAACCCCAGAGCAACTAAGACGCGCATACGAATTTGATGATTTGCAATCATTTCTGGATATCTATTATCAAGGTGCCGATGCATTGCGCACTGAACAAGATTTCTATGATTTAACTTGGGCGTATTTAGAGCGTTGTAAAGCCGACAATGTTATTCATACTGAGATTTTCTTTGATCCTCAAACACATACGGAGCGTGGTATTGCATTTGAAACTGTGATTAACGGGATTCATCGTGCGCTCGAAAGTGGTCAAAAACAGTTAGGTATCTCTTCTCAAATTATCGCTTGTTTCTTACGACATCTGTCTGAAGAGAGCGCCATTCAAACGTTCGCCGATGTGTTGAAGCATCAAGATAAGATCGTCGGGGTTGGACTGGACTCTTCTGAATTAGGACACCCACCAGAGAAGTTCAAGCGTGTGTTCCAACAAGCAAAACAAGCGGGCTTCTTAACGGTGGCGCATGCAGGAGAAGAAGGGCCGGCTCAAAACATCGTCGATGCGATTGAAATGCTCAGCGTGAGTCGAGTGGATCATGGTGTCCAGTGCATGACAGACGAAGCTTTAATCGAAGAACTGATTGAAACTAAAATGCCACTGACGGTGTGCCCACTGTCGAATATTAAATTGCGCGTATTCAATGTGATGGAAGACCACAACATTGTCGAGCTGCTGAGAAAGGGCGTGGCTGTAACGATTAACTCGGATGACCCTGCTTATTTCGGTGGTTACATGTCGGATAACTTTAATGCGGTGAGCCAAGCTCATGAGATGACGTGCCAGGAGCTAGCGCAGTTTAGTTTGAATGCGATAGACGCGAGCTTTATTGAAGCGCCATTGAAGCAGCAATATCGAGAGCTTGTTCTAGGTTACTTAACTAAAACTAAAGCTAATTCTGAGTAATCTGTCGTTTAGATTTCGACGGCCAAAACTCTGAAGCATAGCGCCTTATAACGACCGACATATGTTGGTCGTTGTTATATTGGCTGCAAGCGATTGTTAGACCAAGGAACAACTTAACTTATTAAAGAATATGATCTTATTTAGCAAAAAACAGCTTACCTTGGCTGTGATGCACTACATTTAGAGGGAGTGTAGAGATACAGTAACCACGCTGTATAGATACAGAGTTAGCGATTGTCGGAGGAGGGATACAGCGTTGTTAGACCCAACAATCAGTGAACAAATAGAGTGGCCATGTGAATTGCCGCAAGAATTGATCGATAGCCTAATCGAAATTGCTGTTTTCAAAACGAGTGTTCATAGCCTCGAAATTACCCAAAAATTCCAAAACCTGCCTGGCGTTTTCTATATTCTCAGCGGCTCCGCGGGAATCTGCTTTTCTACCGAAAATATGAAAAGCATATCCGGTGGTGTGATCGGAAGGGGAGATTGGATAGGCGCTTTGACTATTCATGCCAACTACAACCTCTTCGCTGTGGCAGAGGAGGTCGAGCCTATCACTATGGTACTGTTTCCCGCCGAGAAAGTGTTAGCGCTGGCTGAAGAGCAGTGCATGGTATTCAAATGGCTGCTGCACAGTGGGACCAGAGCACAATCTATTTGGATGCAAGCTTACTTATCCTCCATTCATGAAAAAGAACAGAAAACCATTTACGTTTTGTTGGAACTTGCGGCGCGCCAGAACAATATTGCAGGTGCGACCGTGAGTATTAATATCTCACAAACTCAATTGAGTACCATTACCGGGATCTCGAGACCCAGATTGAATGAGGTGCTCAAAGGAATAGAGCAACAGGGCTTAGTGAAGATCCAAAGAGGGAAGGTGTTTATCACCGACATTGAGGGTTTGTATGAGCGTATTTCACCAATGAATTTGATGATGCGAGATCCTGTCGCTGATATTAAGGTATGAACTTCAATATCAAACGAAAAAAATTATGCACAGTGTTCTTTTAGGAACATACATCAAAAGAGAATATCTATAATGTTCACTCTAGATTTATAAATTGAATTAGAGCGGAATAGAATTGTTATGAAAATGGCTGTATTGGAATATAAAGTATTGGGACTTGGTGACTGGATTAAAACAAGGGTTTCTAGCCGCTGTGCCCATTTACTAGCAGCTGAGTATAAAGCGCTAGGATGGCCAACTAAAGTGGATGGTAAAGTGTTATCGACTGAGTCTGCTTAATCTCTATAAGCCTAAATCATCTAGATGAAGATAAAAAGAAGCTGGCAGTGTGCCAGCTTCTTTCATTTTTAAATTAAGACCATTGAGCTACTTGTTCACGTAGTCTTTGAATTTCTGCTTGGTTTCAGCATCCGCTTTTTCGTACCAGAAATAGAGCATCTCTTCAGCTGTATTTGCTGCATTTCCGTCAATCTTTGCTGGAAGCGTTACTGGTTGTGCGACAGCAGCCGCTGCGCCCGCGCTCGCACCTACTGTAAGTGCTGCGATGCCGCCTTTTTGGTTGTATTCCTTCGCTTCTTGCGGGTACTTACGACCAATCTGCATGCCATCTTTGATTAGCTTATCTTGCTTAACACTGATTGCATTTTGGTTTTCATCAACCAGTTTCCAATCTAAGTTTTGAAGGCCTTTTTTCGCTTCGTTGGTGTTACGGAACTTAGGCATGTCAAACGTCAATGCTGTGTCTGTCGCATCAAAAGTAGCAATAATAGTATCGCTGTCGACAAACTCACGGTCGTTGCCTTGGCTGAAAGCAAGTTGATATTTGAAAACGATTTGGTTTACGCCATCTGGAACGGTGATCGTTTTGCTCGAAGAGAAGAAACCACCGTCAAGATCGGGTTTAGCTTCATTTACAGCTAAGACTTCGACTAAAGCATCTGCGCTAGAAGGAACTTCAATTGTTACGTCAGCTAACACTTGTGGTGCTGCGATAATTGTCGAAAGCAGCGCAATGGATTGTAATGTTTTCATAGTCATACAGTTATTTAGGTGAGTAGTTCTACACTCGCATGCATAAAGAAGTATTTCAAGTTGCCTTGTCTCGATTTGGTAAAATTCACCGAAACTTAACCTAAGCCTAGTTTTTGAACGTGTTTATTGTGCGGTTTCTAGTCAGGTGAGAGCGTGGACTTGCCTTATTTTCTGTTAAAGCATCTTCATCGACGTTCGTTGGCGCTTGAGGCGGTTTTAAAGAGACATAAATAGGAACGATTGCCGAAATCCAAATAGCATAGATGGTAATTACGCGATTGAAGGCGACGAACCAGGTTTCACTGCCCGTACTAGATAGGTAGTAGCCAATGAGCGTAAGCAAGGTGCAGGTGATAGCCCACATCACTGTGGAGGTTGGATCTTTCGTTGTTGCCGCAAGCAATACTATCGTAACGTAGGGAACGGCCATAGCAATGCCCAAAGGTACATGATAGTCGACCACAAAAATGATGGTTGCACCAAGAGCCAAGAACAAGTGTGGGCCGGTGTTAGGTAAGTTCAAATTCCATATCATGTGATACCTTCCTTTACCCCATTTTGCGTTGCTGGTGGAGTTTGTGTATCAATCGAGTGGCTTGATGACTATTGACCATCAATCGATTGATCAGTTGTTGAAGTAATTCTGCTTCGGGCATGATGTGTTGATCGGCTATCTGTTCGGCTGAGCTCGCGAGTTCAAGCACTTCGTTCATTTCATACCTTGCTGCAATCTCTTTAACCGCCTTCAATGTTCTGGATAGGTCATCCTGTTTAGCGTCCGAAAATAGCTCTATCAACTCATCGATTTCGTTTTCTAGCTCATCAACGAGAGAAGTTAAGCATTTGAGTTTCTCGTCTGTTTTAAGCTCATCATTAGCTAAAAATTGGCTACGCGACAGTTCTTCCTCTGTGAGTGGCAATTTGTTCTTAGGGTGACGCGTTAACATCGTGATGTTACTTTTTTCCTTGTTTGGAAGATTGTGTGCGCTAACGGAGTGATGGCGGTTGACCTCAAACTGTTGGTGAAACTCGTTGATGGCGTTTTGTAAGCTGTTTTTCTGTAACGGTTTGGTGAGTACAAAGTCTGCGCCTGATTCGATGAATTCATCGTGGGCCTCTTTGAATACATCGGCGGTACATGCAAAAACAACCGTAGTCAGCTTGAGTTCGCCACGGATTTTTTGAATCGCTTCAATACCGCTCATGTTGGGCATATGGTTGTCCATTATGATCAGGTCATATTGGTTTGACGCCAACTTATCTAAGGCCTGTAAACCGTCGTAGGCATTCTCAACCGTTAAGTTTATCGACTCACAGAACTTCCTAATCACCATTGCGTTGATCTTGTTGTCTTCGACTAACAATACTGAGAAGTCATCGAGAGTCTCATTGGTTTTGGTTGGCGTTTGGTCGATGACTTGTTCTTCAAGCTCATGCATTTCCAACGGCAAAGAGATCTTAAATTGAGTGCCCAAACCAAGCTGGCTGGAAACCTTAATTGTTCCGCCCATCAGTTCGACTAACTGCTGAACAATGGAAAGCCCTAACCCTGTGCCACCAAACTTACGGGTTGTTGAGATCTCGGCTTGTTCAAAGGCGGTAAATATATGGTCGATTTTGTCTTCTGCAATGCCAATACCTGTGTCAGTCACTAATATATTCACGCTTGTTGGGGTTGTCGGTGCAATCAAGAATTCCACTTCAACCTTTCCTGACTCAGTAAACTTGACTGCGTTGCCTGCTAAATTAAATAAGATCTGACGGGTACGTGCAGAGTCACCAATCAACTGAATATTGGTAGGAATGTTATCTTTAATGATAAAAGCTAGGCCTTTGTCTTCTGCAAGAGGTGTCAATGTTTTATCAAGGTGTGTCACGACGTCGGTGACAGAGAACGGGCTATATTCCAACTCCATCTTGCCTTGTTCCACCTTAGAAAAGTCAAGAATGTCATTTAATATGGTGACAAGGTGTTGTCCTGAATCAATGATGATTTGGGCCTGTTTGCGAGTATCTAAACTTTGCGAGTCTTCCTTTATGATTTGAGCGATACCTAACACACCATTCATTGGGGTTCGTAACTCGTGGCTCATGGTCGCTAGAAAGAGAGATTTTGCTTCGCTGGCTTTTTCTGCTTTGTCTGCGGCTTCTTGATAGGAGAGGTTGTTTCTTTTGAGTTCGAAGACTCGGAAGAAAAACATGGTGAATGAGAACACTAAAGTCAGCAACGCCAAAACGATAATAAGCTTAACGATGATACTTTTAAGTTGGTCTTGCAGATCGGTAAACTCATGCTCAATATGTTCAATGTACTCCATGCTGTGTGCTGAAAGTACTTGAGATAACAGCTGACTTTGTTGCTGATTGAGTTCGGTAAACGTTTTATAAAGGTTCGCCAGCTCGGAGTTGACACCAGAATGGTTAATTTCGATTCCCCCAACCAACACACTCGCAAGAAGCGCGCTTTGAATGTCGATATTTGCATTGTTTATCTCTGCATCAGTTGAGCTGCTCTCTGTGAGTTGTAGAGTTAAAGATTGCAAAATAAACTGACGAGCCACACTAAGTCCTACTAGGTTGTCTAGCGTATCTAAGTTCGACATTGAAGCATCGTAGAAGCGCTCCAATAATTGCGCTGTTGGTAAGTGTTTAAAGAACGTAGAGTGGATATTCTCGCTTTGATAACTTTCTCTGAGCAGTTGTAACTCTCTTTCTAAAGCCACCAAATCTGCAGACATTTGATAAGGGTTGGAAATACCCGCAAGCGCTGCATTGGTGATGTGATCACGCATTTCTAATACTTCATGGCCTAACTCCCGAATAGGCACTCCATATTCGGTGACCTTTTCATGCTCGGAGTAGGTCAGCATAATGAAGCTAATTAAGCCGATGAAAAGCGATACAAACAGTAGAAATATGAGTCTGATCTTATTCATTTTCAAACTCCATTAACATTTGAGGACGGTTACCGGTAAGGGATTCGAGGAAGACCTTGATATCGTTGATGGTCTGTTTTTCAAACGTTTTACCGAGTTGGCTTTCACCCATGATTTTGATCGCTTCTTCGAGTGTGGCTGTTTGGCCGTCATGAAAATAGGGTGCAGTGATCGCCACGTTTCTTAAGCTAGCAACACGAAATAGATGCTTATCTTGTGGTTGAGCGGTAAACATAAAGCGACCTTGGTCTTCACTTCGCTCGGCTCCTGTTTTCGATAACCCGAAGTAACCAAATCGCATCACCATGCCTCCACCAATGTTGGTACCTTGGTGGCAACGAATACAGCCTTCTTCTTGAAAGGTTTCCCAACCTCGTTTGGCGGTTTCAGAAAGTGCTGCGTTGTCACCTTTTAAATACAGGTCGAAAGGGGCATTTGGTGTGGTCAAACCCTGCATAAATTCAATAAGAACAGCCTTAATTGAAGCTTCGTCAATGGGCGTTGATTGTTCTTGGAATAAGTCGATGTAAGTTTCCGATTGAGACACATAATCCGTAATGTGTTTCCAGTTTGAATCCATTTCGTCGACGTTGTGTACTGGACCATCGATTTGATCGCCAAGGTTATTCACCCGACCATCCCAAAAAAATCGGTAGTTAAAGGCAGCGTTAAAAACGGTGAGTGAATTTCGCATTCCCGCTCCATTTACGCCAATGGAAACAGGAATCACTTCAGCGCCATTGGTTTGCAGGCTATGACAACTTTCACAGCTGACACTTCGGTTCGACGATAAGTTAGGGTCTTTGAATAGCGCCCAACCTATCTTGGCAAGTTCATTGTTAATCTCGGTCGAATCTGGAATTGGGAATATTTGTTGATCTGGAAATGCCGCTTGTCGGGCATCTTGTGAGTCTGTATTTGAGTCGTGTTCTGAAGAGTATGAATCATCATAGTCGTTTGCATGAGAGTGATTTTCTTGGTGTTCAAATGAGGCGTGCATCTTTAAAGAAGCGGCGTCATAAACCAGTAGGCCTATTGAAACGCAAATGACAGTGATGCTTATTACTGCTAAATATGGCGTTTTCATAGTATTAGTTCCATCTAGTTTAGATAATTTTGGCAAGTCAGAATCCTTCTGATTTAAACCTTATTCACCCTGTGGATGAGAGGTGTATATTTATAAACTTAGTTTCATAGTGGTGATGTTGCAAGAAGATGGTGTAACAAGAGGAGAGGAGCAAGATGAAGTCATTGAATCGTTGGATGACAAGGGACAGGGATCGTTAGAAACAACGCGTTACGTAGGGCAAGTTAGTGACCTAACGGTCAATTCGAAAAGACCTTGTTGTATAAAACTCGGATTTTTAAGAGTCAGATACTGATGCAGATACAGAAAACAAGTGCCAGACATAGAAAAGCCGTGGTAACTGCATAGAGTGACCACGGCTTTGGTATTACATCATGTACTTTCTAAACTACTTGAATTACATGGTCTAAAGGGGCTTATTTAGCTTGCGCTGCTGCCGCTTCTAGTTGCTTAAGTTTACCTTGAAGCATGTAAGCATTTTGGTTGAAGTTACCAGGGTTCAACACTTGGCTTTGCTGCATAGGGTAGTCAGGTAGCGTGTTCATGAACTCTTGTACTTTGCCGCCTACTGGTACGAATAACCACATGTTGTCTGCCATCCAGCGTAGGTACATGCCCGATTCGTGTGGTGCTTTTTCGAATGGGTCAGCACGTAGGTGAACAACTTGAGGCCAGTTTGGTTGGAAGCGAACCGCATCAACGATGTTACCGTCCATTACTGCGAACGAAATCTTGAAGTCATTCCAACGAACTGCGTTTAGCTCAGCGTTAGCAGAGAAGTAAAGCATGCTGTCACGAGGGCCTTCCTCTTCTTTGCCTTGGAAGTAAGGTAGGAAGTTGTAACCATCTAGGTGAACACGCCAGTTTTTACCGTTGTAAGTTGCACCTTTATCAGACGCAAGTTTCTCAACCACTTTATCATCACCAGCGGCTGCTAGTAGAGTAGGGATCCAGTCTTGGTGCCCCATGATATCGTTGATCTTAGTTCCCGGTTTGATAGTACCAGGCCAGCGAACTAGCTGAGGAACACGCATACCGCCTTCGTAAGTTGTACCTTTTTCACCGTGGAAGTAAGTAGCACCACCATCAGGCCAAGATACCGTTTCTGCACCGTTATCGGTCGAGTAGATAACGATTGTGTTGTCTGCGATCTTAAGCTCATCAAGCTTGTCTAGAAGGATACCCACTTGGTCATCGTGCTCTAGCATGCCGTCTGCGTAGATACTGATACCAGATTTACCTTGGTATTTCTCTTGTAGTCGAGTCCACACGTGCATACGAGTCGTGTTGTGCCAGATGAAGAATGGTTTATCAGCTTTCACTGCTTTTTCCATGAACGCTAGAGATTCTTCTAGGAACTCTTCATCTGCGTGCTCCATACGCTTACGCGTCATAGGACCAGTATCTTCAATCTTACCGTCAGAAGTCGACTTGATTACACCACGAGGGCCAAAGTTCTTACGGAACTCAGGATCTTTAGGGTAGTAGTATGTCTCTGGCTCTTCTTCCGCGTTCAGGTGGTAAAGGTTACCGAAGAACTGGTCAAAACCGTGGTTCGTTGGAAGGTGTTTGTCTTGGTCACCCATATGGTTCTTACCGAACTGAGCTGTCATGTAGCCTTGTTCTTTAAGAAGGTCAGCGATTGTTGGAGCCCAATCAGGGATACCGTGGTCAGAGCCCGGCATACCGATAGTCAGTAGACCTGTACGGAAAGGTTCTTGACCGGTTAGGAATGCAGCACGACCAGCAGTACACGATTGTTGACCGTAGTGGTCAGTAAATAGTGCGCCTTCGTTAGCAATACGGTCGATGTTAGGTGTTTCGTAACCCATCATACCGTTGTTGTATGCACTGATGTTGAATACACCAATGTCATCACCCCAGATAGCAAGAATGTTTGGTTTTTCTGCTGCTGTTGCCGCTGAAGAAGCTGCTAATAAGCCAACACCTAATGCTAGTTTATTAATTTTAGTACCCATAAGGACTCCGATTCACTTTTAAGATTAATGCGTTAGAACAACACATCGATGAGCAAATGTTATTCCCAAAATTCCGTTCCGTCCTTTTATAGTGCTTATAACCAATCGTTATGATGCTTAGGTAACCTATTGATTAATATCAGCTCCAGTGGGTACCTAGAATAAAGCCTTAGTTTGTATGTGTGATCCTTATCATGTTTGTTGGCGTAAACCCTATCGATGATTTCTGTATCCGTATCTCAATAAAAATGACAAAAAGATTAATAGCTTAGGGAATCTCGCGCATGTGCAAAAAATGGACTATACGTTGTAGGGCAGGATGCAAATAACTTACGAAGAGGTTTCTATGACAGCGAAATATGGCGCTAAACGTCGATTAGCGATTTTGGGTACAGCAATGATGGCCGCGTCCAGCGCCACTTTTGCGGCAGAAAAGCCAAATATATTGGTCATTTGGGGGGACGATATTGGTCAATCCAATGTGAGTGCATACACCTTCGGTCTCATGGGTTACAAAACCCCGAATATTGATAGCATCGCCAAAGAAGGGATGATGTTTACCGATTACTACGCAGAGCAATCTTGTACTGCTGGTCGCTCTACTTTCATTACGGGACAAAGTGTATTACGAACGGGTTTGAGTAAAGTAGGCTTGCCGGGTGCAGACATTGGCTTACAAGCAGAAGACGCGACAATCGCAGAAATGCTGAAACCTATGGGTTACATGACAGGTCAATTTGGTAAAAACCACCTTGGCGATAAAGATGAATTCCTTCCAACAGCACACGGGTTTGACGAATTTTTTGGCAACCTTTACCACCTAAATGCTGAAGAAGAACCAGAAAATGAAGATTACCCGACCGACCCAGAGTTTCGTAAGAAATTTGGCCCTCGTGGCGTTATCAAGTCATTTGCTGATGGCAAGATTGAAGATACTGGCCCACTAACGCGTAAGCGTATGGAAACGGTTGATGAAGAAACACTAGACGCGGCACTTGATTTCATGGATCGCGCAGTGAAAGCGGACAAACCATTCTTCGTTTGGTGGAACGCAACACGTATGCACTTTAGAACGCACGTGAAAGCTGACAGTAAAGGCGTAACCGGCGTTGGTAACTACGCTGATGGTATGGTTGAACACGATCGACACGTTGGGCAACTATTGAAGCAAGTAGACGAGTTAGGAATCAAAGACAACACCATCGTTTTCTACTCAACGGATAACGGCCCTCACATGAACTCTTGGCCTGATGCGGGTACAACCCCGTTCCGTGGTGAGAAAAACACCAACTGGGAAGGCGCATACCGTGTACCAGCGATGGTTCGTTGGCCTGGTAAGATTGAACCAGGAACCGTATCCAACGAAATCATGCACCATATGGACTGGATGCCAACCTTCGTTGCCGCTGCTGGTGATGACCAAATCAAAGAGAAACTACTCAAAGGTCATACTGCCGGTGATAAAACATTTAAGGTTCACTTAGATGGTTATAACTTCCTTCCTTACTTAACCGGTGAAGAAGAGAAAGGCCGTCGTTCGGAGATCTTCTACTTTACCGATGATGGTGATTTAGCGGCGCTTCGTTACAACCAGTGGAAAGCGGTGTTCATGGAGCAGCGTGCAACGGGTACCATGCAAATCTGGGCTGAACCGTTCGTGACGTTACGCCTTCCTAAGCTGTTTAACCTGCGTATGGACCCATACGAAAACGCAGACATTACATCGAACACATACTACGACTGGTTGTTAGACCATGCTTATATGTTCGTTCCAGCACAGGCGTATGTCGGCAAGTTCCTAGAAACCTTTGCTGAATACCCGCCACGTCAAAAAGCAGCGAGCTTTAGCTTGGATCAGGTAATGGAAAAACTGCAGGAATCTCATAACAAGTAAGTGATTGTTTGAGTGAAACTGAACAGATTGAAGAGCTCTTAGGAGCTCTTTTTTTATGCGCATACCGATGAGTAAATCCCGGTCGTGAATATGAGTCACAACTATCGAGCTCACTGCCACTAAATAATTGTAAATTCGTTGTTTTTACGTCTACCTTATTAAGCATAAGGATGTATAAAAACAAGGAATGTTATGTCTGCATGGTTGTGCTTACTGGTAATCGGATTGAAACACCAGCGAGTCGCAGTATTATCCGCAATCTTGTCTCCACTGATGTTGTCGCTGTTCAGTTTGAACGCTTATGCCAAGGAGCAAGATCCTAATATCAACTCTGATATTTCAAAGACCAGATCTGTAGCTTCACACGTTAGCTCTGACGCTTTACCTATCGGCTCTAAAGCCACCTATGTCGGTTCGGAAGCGTGTGTTGATTGTCATAGTGAAGAAGTCGAAGCGTGGGAGGGCTCTCATCATGATATGGCGATGAAGCATGCTACAGACGAATCTGTATTAGGCGATTTCAACGATCAAACAGTCACTCATGACGGTAAACCCAACCGATTTTTTCGCAAGGGCGAAGAGTTCTGGGTCAATATCGAAGGGCCAGACGGCCAATTCCAAGATTACAAAATCAGCTATACCTTTGCCTTTGAACCACTACAACAATACATGGTTGAATTTGAAGACGGCCGTGTACAGTTGATTCCTTTCGCTTGGGACTCTCGAACTGAGGGCGAAGGCGGCCAACGTTGGTATCACCTCTATCCTGACACCACCAACACTGATGAATTCTACTGGACCAACAGCGGTCAAAACTGGAACTTCATGTGTGCCGATTGTCATTCAACGAATCTAGAGAAAAACTACGACAGCGCGAGCAATACTTACAACACTACTTGGTCGGAGATTAATGTCGGTTGTGAAGCCTGTCATGGCCCTGCAAGCGAGCACGTTGAGCAGGCCAAGCTAGCCAAAGCTAACGGCGGAAAGGATGCTACAGTCTCGGCGCATTATGGCTTTGATCGTGACTTGTCGAAGTCGGTCAAAGAGTGGATCTACCAAGAGGGCAACTCAACCCTGCAACCAAAAGACATCATCCATACCAACCAAGTTCAAACCTGTGCTCAATGCCACAGTCGACGTACTCAGTTAAATGAAACGGGTGACCACGTTAACGGGTCATTCTTTGATAAGTATCGCCTGAGCTTAATTACCCCTGAGCTTTACCACAACGATGGTCAAATCTACGATGAAGATTACGTTTACGGATCTTTCCTTCAATCCGTGATGGCTGAAAAAGGCGTCACATGTACTAACTGCCACGATCCCCATACCGCTGAACTAAAAATTGCGGAAGAAGCCGTGTGTAGCCAATGTCACATTGCATCAGAATACACGCCTGAGAAGCACACCTTCCACGAAGCGAATACTGAAGCTTCACAATGTACGACTTGTCACATGCCAGAGACGACTTACATGGAGGTCGATCCAAGGCGTGACCACAGTTGGCATATCCCACGTCCTGATATTAGCCAACACATTAAAACGCCGAACGTGTGCACTAGCTGTCATGAAGACCAAACCGACCAGTGGGCAGATAAGCAAATTGGTGAATGGTTCCCAGATTCTAAGTACCGTAATCAGCAGCACTTTGCCGTTGCCTTTTATGCAGACTCAATAGGACATCGAGGGGCAGAGGATGCTTTGGCGTATTCGGCTCAGGATTCCAGCTTAAGCAATATCATTCGAGCATCGAGCTTAGAACGTTTGGGCGGTAATACGGGCAAGAACACGCTTATCTCGCTGGCAAGAGCGGTGAAACATGATGACGAAATGATCCGTTTGGGTGTGGTGCAAGGCTCGTCTGGTTTCCCATTTACTGATCGTTGGCAGATTCTAGAGCCGCTACTGAAAGATCCTGTATTGTCGATTCGTTCAGAAACCGCAGGCGCATTAGTGCGTTACTGGGGAGAAATGAACCCTTTGCAGAAAGACCAAATCAAACCTGCACTGGAAGAGTACATTGAGATACAGCAATTTAATGCCGACAGAGGGTTTGGACGCACTAACCTAGGAAATGTTTACCGAGATTTAGGTCAGCACGATAAAGCAATCGAATTCTATTTAGGTGCTATCGAGATTGAGCCTTACTTCGAAAACAGCTACGCCAACTTGGCGGATTTGTATCGAGCGCAAGGTAACGAAGCAAAAGCGTTGTCGACTTTGAAGCAAGGTATTGAAGCTCAGCCTAAATCGAGTGTTTTACCATACAGCACAGGACTGTCTCTGCTTCGTGTAAAAGATTACGAACAAGCAACAGACTACCTTAAACAAGCCGCTGAAACTGCGCAAACCGACCCACAATATTGGTATGTGTACGGATTGGCTTTGGAAAAATCAGATGTGCTTGCAGCTAGTAAATCACTGCACAAGGCTTACCAATTTAGCCGCAACCCACAGCACCTGTATGCCCAGTGTGAAGTGTTGGCGCGAAACAGCCATATACCGGGCGTACCAAAGGCGTTTGAGCAATGTATTTCATCATTGAGCAAAGTGGCACCGCCGGAAGCCATTAACCAATTGAAAGCTAGGTTTAAATAAAGCGATGAGGTGAGCTTGGCTATCGAGCTTGCTACTTATTCCGCTTGTAACCAATTATCGCGTTTATAACTAATAGTTATGGGGCTTGTGAGTAGGATGTACGCAGCCAGATTGAATTAAGGGAAGACCTATGAACCATGCGCAACAAGCAATAAACCAACTGATTGAACAAACAGAGAAAAGTGTTATCGGTCAGAGCCACGTCGTTCGGGCTCTGGTGATAGGGTTATTGACTAATGGCCATGTGCTTTTAGAGGGACTTCCCGGTACAGCGAAAACTCGCTCAGTAAAATCGCTGGCGAATCTACTGAACACCAGTTTTGGTCGAATTCAATTTACGCCAGACCTGCTGCCATCTGATGTGACGGGCACAGAGGTGTATCAAGAGCTTGATGGAAAGCCTCAGTTGCATTTCCAACCGGGTCCTATTTTCAACAGCATTGTATTAGCCGATGAAGTGAACCGTGCGCCTGCAAAAGTACAGGCTGCTCTGCTTGAAGCGATGGCGGAAGGGACGATTACTGTGGGTGGTCAAACTCATATTCTGCCAGATCTGTTCATGGTATTAGCTACGCAAAACCCAGTTGAGCAAGAAGGTACGTATCCACTCCCTGAAGCTCAAATGGACCGTTTCATCATGAAAGTGACGGTCGACTATCCAGAAGATGAAGCTGAACGCGACATCATTCGACTTGTGCGCAGTGAGGAACTCGGTAGCGAAACCAGTTCAGAATTAGTCACGCCACAACATATTGAACCTGAGTTGGTACTTGAAGCTCGTCGCCAACTTCCAGACATTGCCGTTTCCGATTTGGTTGAGAACTACATTGTGGCCTTGGTGATGGCGACTCGTAAGCCAGAGCGTTACCCAGAATCAAACTTGTCTAAATGGATAGAAATTGGTTCAAGCCCGCGTGCTTCTATCGCATTAGATAAATGTGCTCGCGCTTATGCATGGCTGCAAGGACGTGACCATGTCACGTTAGATGATGTGCGTGCCATGTTGCCAACCGTGTTAGGTCACCGATTCTCGCTGTCTTATGATGCATTGGCCGATGGTGTTGACCATCAAAGAGTGGTTGAAGAACTGCTCGATAATATCGAGATTGGATAACTAGGGGGCGTCATGGCGAAGCCAACACAAGCTCCCAGATCGCAAGGCCTTGATCCACGACTGTATTGTGATTACTCAAGGTTAGTGCGAATTCAGGCTCAAGCTGAGTCGTTTTCGCTACTGCCTCATCTAAAGGCGGGCAGCGTGCTGTCGGGTAGACACAACTCATTGTTCCGAGGTCGAGGTTTGAATTTCGAGGAGCTACGTCACTATCAACTTGGTGATGACATTCGTAACCTTGATTGGAAAGTCACGATGCGAACAGGTAAACCTCATGTTCGTAGTTATACCGAAGAGAAAGACCGTAATGTGATGATCTGTGTTGATCAGCGCAGCTCGATGTTCTTTGCGTCTCAAAATACCATGAAATCCGTTGTGGCCGCTGAAGTCGCAGCATTGTGTGGATGGCGAGTGCTGAAAGATGGTGACCGTGTCGGCTTCGTTTTAGCCTCACATCAAAAGCTCTTTCATACCAAAGCGCAGCGTTCTCAATCGGACTTATTGGCTCAGCTAAAACATCTTACCAAAGCCAATCAAAGCTTAGGTGTCAGTGTGAGCGACAGCCAAGGTGTTGGGTTTAGCCAGTGGATTGAACTGATAAAACGAATGAGATTAAAGCAATCGACCTTAATCTTTATTAGTGATTGGCGAGATTGCCAAGAGCAACATCTTGACCGACTAAAACAACTGCAACAACACAACGACATCTTAGCCATTATGGTCACCGATCCATTAGAACAATCTTTACCTCAAGATTTGGCAAGCGCAAACTGGGTGGTGGGTGATGGTCGCTTTCAACTTAATCTGGATAGCCAATCTAAGGTTAACCTCGCAAGTGAAAGCCTTGCTCAAAAAGCGGCACTCCAGAAGCAGTCGCTTGCTAAATTGATGGCGATGAAAAACCTTCCTTATATCGAATTAGACACCTCGGGCAATCACATATCACAGCTGCAAAAGCTGGTGGGAGGGCGCTAGATGGCCGTTGAACATACGCCTCCAAGTACTTATATTCTTCGCGATCTGCACGATGTCGCCATTCCCGAGAGTGTGAGCTGGATGCCGCAAACCATTGGTTGGAAGATCCTCGGCGTTATTCTGTTATTGGTCGCTATCTATCTGGCTTATCGTTTGGCGCAGAGATGGTGGAATAACCGTTATCGTAAAGAAGCGATTCAAGAGCTCATGGTATTGGATGCAAGAGACAAGAACTCAACCGAACGAACCTTCAAGGTACTGAAAGTGGTGCTTCGCTACCTAGACAGCAGCAATGCTAAGTTGTTTGGTCAAGCTTATGTGGACCGTTTGAACGCTTACCTGCCTGTTAGTGCTAACACCAGTGAAAACAGCAATGCGTTCTTTGCCAATGAAGTTTCGGAATTATGGATGCAGAGCTTAATTGACCCTAATGTGCGTTTGAGCTTTGAACAGCGTTTAGAAGTGATTCAAACCGCGATGATGTGGTTAAAGCTTCATAAACTCGATGTACAAACAAAACCGAATGTACAGGTAACGGCTGAGGGGCAAGACAATGTTTGATGTTTTATCTGCCAGCTTTGAATTTGCGCACCCGCTATGGTTTATCGCGCTGCCTCTGCCGTTGTTGGTCTACTTTGTGGTGCCAGCTTATCGAACTAAGCAAATGGCGATTAAGGTGCCATTTTTTCGAGAATTGGTTGAAGCGATTGGGGAAGCACCGTCAGAAGGTGCAAGCCAGTTAACGCCAAGCTGGTGGCAACGAACCACGCTCATTATTACTTGGGTATTGGTCGTGTGTGCGTTAGCGAAACCAACTATTCTCGGAGAGCCACAGGTTCGTGAACAATTGGGTCGTGATGTGATGGTGGTGGTCGATTTGTCTGGCTCAATGGCGGAGCAAGATTTTACCTCTAAACAAGGCGATAAAATCTCTCGTTTAGATGCGACCAAAGAGGTGTTAGCCGACTTTGCGAAAACCAGAAAAGGAGACCGACTCGGTTTGATCTTGTTTGGTGATGCAGCGTTTGTACAAACACCATTTACCGCGGACCAAGATGTATGGCTTGAATTGCTTAATCAAACCGATGTCGCGATGGCAGGGCAAAGTACCCACTTGGGCGATGCAATCGGCCTTGCGATCAAGGTGTTTGAACAGAGTGAAAAGCAAAGTGCTGCCGCTCAAGATTCAAACGTCGATACCAACGAAAAAGAGAAAGTCGTGATCGTATTAACTGACGGTAATGATACGGGAAGCTTTGTTGAACCTATCGATGCCGCAAAAGTCGCTAAGGCTAAGGGCGTTCGAATTCACGTTATTGCAATGGGCGACCCACAAACCGTTGGTGAAGTGGCTTTGGATATGGAAACCATCAAACGTGTGGCTCAAGAGTCAGGTGGCGAAGCCTTTGAAGCGCTTAACCGCGACGAACTTACCAAAGCCTACGCTCAGATTGGTGAGCTAGAACCTCAGTTATATGAAAGTACCACTTATCGCCCTAAACAGGGACTGCACCATTACTTAATGGCGATTGTTGTTGTGATGTATTTGACCGCATTCAGCTTAGCAACGATACGCCGAAGATCGCTGCTCGCTTCTTCGGCTAAGAATTTGAAAGGAGAGACTGATGCCTGATTCTCTCACGATACAACAGTTCTTTACCCAGTTTCATTTTATCCGACCGTTGTGGTTGTTGGCCTTTATCCCAATGTTTTTCCTGTTATGGGTTCGTTGGAGAGAAGAGACCAAACCAACGTGGAAAGACATTCTACCGGCACATTTACGTGATGCATTGACCATTGGTGAGACAGGCTGGCGCAAGCAGTTACCTTTGAAGCTATTGGTAGTGATTGTGACTATCGCCATCATTATCTGCTTGGGCCCAACATGGCAACGTGAAGCATCGCCTTTTGGTGAAGACAAAGCGTCGATGTTGGTTGTGCTTGATAACAGTGAATCTATGCTTGCTAAAGATTTGCCTCCAAGTCGCTTGGAACGATCTAAGCAGAAAATTAGAGACTTATTGGCCGCTCGCAAAGGCGGTAATACGGGCTTAGTGGTTTATGCAGGCAGCGCACACGTGGCGATGCCCGTCACGCAAGACAGCAAGGTATTCGAACCGTTTCTTGCGGCTATTACACCTGACATCATGCCGGTTTCAGGTAAATCAGCAGATGCAGCGTTGCCACTCATAAATCAACAATTGTCTGGTGAGTTAGGTTCGTCTGTGCTTTTAGTCTCAGATGGTGTGAATCCAAGTACGACGCGAGCTTTTGAAACCTTCTTTAACGAAAACCCGTATCAGTTGCTGATTTTGGCTGCCGGAAATGGCGATGTGGTGAGCGATAACCCTGTCGACCTAGATTCATTGCGCAATTTAGCAAACAAGACAGGTGGTCGAGTGATTGAGGTGACCGTTGACGATTCGGATATTCGACAACTGAATCAAGCCGTTGAAAGAAACATGCAGTTTAACGGCGAGTCTTCAATGCCTTGGAAAGACATGGGATACGGTCTGCTTATTCCAATGGCGATCATCATGTTGTTGTGGTTTAGAAAAGGGTGGTTGGTTCAGTGGTGTGTGGTTGGTGTGCTGATTACGGGTTCCTTCTATTCACCGGATACCTTGGCGAAAACGGTCAGCTTAACCGCGGATAAACCCGTAGTTGAAGAGTCCCTGACGGTTTGGGATAAGACCGCTCAATGGTGGTGGGATTTATGGCTAACGCCTGATCAGCAAGGACAACGTTTATTGAATCAAAAGGAATACCTTGAAGCCGCCAAGCATTTTAAGGATCCAATGCGAAAGGGCGCGGCTTATTACTATGCTCGTGATTTTAAGCTTGCTCACAGTGCATTCCTGCAAACCAAAACTGACCTTGGTTTGTACAATGCAGCCAGTGCGTTAGCTAGGCAGCGTGAATACCTTGCGGCGCGAGACCTTTTGAAGTCACTAAGCGAGAAAGAGGATCTGTCACCAGAACTAAAAACGGATGTGGAAAATAACCTTGCAGTGCTTAGCGGGATTGTCGAAGAGGTAAACCGAACCAGCGAAAGCCAGTCTGGAACCACAGATGGCCCTGAAGAATCTTTAGAACTAGAAGACGATCAGCCGCGAACGGGTGATGGTGCTGAAGAAGAAACGGTAGCGGAATTGATGCTTAAGGAAACGCTGAATGCCAATGAAATATTGGGCAGTCAAGAGCTTGCCGACAAGTGGTTAAAACGAGTCGAAGCGGATCCTAAATTCTTCTTGAAGTCGAAATTTCAAATTCAATTAAGAGACCCTGCACCTTCGATAGAACAGACACCGAAACAGGAACAGGCATCAAAACAGGAGCAAGCACAATGAGTCGATACGATTTAGCGCTTGAAGCGATTCAATCAAAGGGCGCGCGATTCACAGCCCGTACATGGTTGTTGTCGATGACTCTTATGTTGAGTTGGTTTTTTCCTGCTGTTGCTTCTGCTGCCGATATCTTCGATCTGCAAAAAAGTGGTGACGTTGAGCTTATCGCTTGGGTGGGCGAGAAACCCAAGTCAGGCGACAAGATAACGCCGACCAAAGTCAGCGTAAATGAGCAGGTCATTCTGAACATTGAGGTGGCGACACCGCGCTGGTTAACAGGCGGCACTCGAATTGGCAGTATCGAAATCCCTAACGTGATTGCTAAGCAGCGTAACCAACTCGCGACGAACTACACAGAAAGAGTCGGTGGTACTACATGGTCACGTCAGCGTTGGGAAGTGACGCTTTATCCGATGACTTCCGGTGAGTTTGTTATTCCAACCGTGCCGGTTCATATCCAAGTTTCTGCTCCTGATGGTTCAAACGTGGGCGGTACGCTTTACACGCAGCCGATTAAGTTTGAAGCTTCGTTGCCTTCAGGTTTACTCGATAATGAAGCGCCTTGGTTTTCTGCGACAGAAGTAGATGTAGAGCAACAATGGCAACGCTCGAGTGACGAGTTAAAAGTTGGCGGTGCCATTACTCGAACTATCACGATTAAGGCAAAAGACAGCCTTTCTGTGTTGCTGCCAGGTGTGCTAACCAATGAGTCCACTCAGCAGTTCCAAGCTTACCCACAACCCAACCGTTTGGATGATACTCAAGAACGAGGTGATTATCGCTCAAGCCGAGTTGAAGAGACGGTATATGTGATTCAACAAGGTGGTGAGTTTACTCTGCCGGAGTTTTCATTTCAGTGGTGGGACAGTAAGAATCAACGGCTTGAAAACGTGGTGATTAAAGGGGATGTGTTTGAAGCGAAACACACAGTCCAATCTTTCATCAAGGCCTACATGTCGGTGTTTATTGGTGTTGGTTTGGCGTTGTTAGCCTGCATTGCGTTGATTGTTTCCGTAAAGCGTTACTACGCAAATCGCCCAACACCGAGTTGGCTGGTATTACGTCGTTTACTCAAGCAAGGTAATTGGGCAGCATTAAGAACCTTTATCTATCGTCAATTGCGAAGCGAAACCACTCAGTTGGAACTGAATAAAGCGCAGCTAAGTAAAGAGCAACTGGGTAAAGCGAACGAACAAAAGCGTTGGCTAGAAGATAGCGAAGCCCTTCAACAAGGAAGTGAAGATAAAAACGTATTCACTCGTTTATGGAAAGGGTTACGTAACTTGCCCAACGACAAATCAAGCCAGAGTAAACCTCGTTCAATTGCCGCTCGCTTGAAAATCCCTAAAGCCTTGCCAGACTTAAAAGATAGAACTAAGTAGCAAACTTTAGTCATTCGCATCGAACATAATCGGCAGGTTCTCTACTATGGGGAACCTGCTTCTTTAATATGGAACTGTATGAAAAGTACCGAACTAAATCTAATTCCTATATTTGTTGCTATCTATGAAGAGCAGAACTTATCTAGGGCTGCTAATCGCATGGATATAAGCCAACCAGCAGTGAGTAAAGCACTTGCAAGGTTGAGAGATATCTATGATGAACCACTGTTTCATCGCACCACATCAGGCGTAGAGCCAACCACATTCGCTATTGATATCTATCCTGCAATGGCCGCTGCACTTAAAAATTTCACTTCTACCTTATCCGCATCAAGAGACTTCGATCCTAAAACCTCAGGCCGCGTGTTTTCCATTGCCTGCGTCTCGGCCGCGAGCTATGAAATGATGCCAAAAGTCATGCGGTTAATCAGCCAAGTTGCGCCAGGTATCGCGTTAGAGGTTCATCCTCTATTTACCGAAGACTATGAGTCCGATTTAAGGCTGCAAAGACACGACGTGATTGTTGATATGACGCCTAAAGGAAGAACCATGCTTAAGCACGAGGTGATTTCTACGGAAGAGCTGGTCGTGGTGTGTAGTAGTGATCATCCAACGGTTGGCGATACGATCGATATGGAACAGTTCTTAGCACTCGAACATGTGGTTGTATCAAGGTGGCATGCGCGCAAAAGCTTATTGAGCTCTGAACACTACAGTGACCTTGAGAAACGTAGAATCGTGTATCGCGCAGCGGGCGTTGTAGAGATGCTGCCTGTTATCGAAGGCTCTGAGTACATCGGTGTAATGCCTATTTCATCGGTGCGTTGTTTCGCTGAAAAGTACGCCGTAAAAACACTGCCATTGCCCTTCGAGTTGGAAGACCTCGATATGTGTATGATTTGGCATCCAAGCCGTACCAATGAACCAAGCCATAAGTGGTTACGAGCTAAGATCAAAGCGGCAGCAAAAGAGTTATCAAGTTAGCCTATACAAGGACATAGCCATGGAAAGCATTCGCGCGATTTTAAACGGAAAGAAAGCCAATATCCCGGAATTAAGGAAAGCCATCTTTGCGGCGAGGGACAATGATATTGACCTGCAAGTTAGAGTGACTTGGGAATCGTCGGATATGTTCCGTTTGGTAAGCGAGGCAATATGCGATGGTGTTAAGCGTCTGATTGTGGCGGGTGGCGATGGAACGTTGAATGAAGCCGTTAACGCGCTCAACCAGTTCCGTGCGAGTGAAAGACCACAACTGGCGATTATCCCCATGGGCACGGCGAATGATTTTGCTACCGCAACGGGAATACCTAATGATATTTCGGGTGCTTTCGAACTAGCGCTGGAAGGCAAGGCGTTTGCAGTGGATAGCGTGCGTGCGAATGACCGCTACTTTATGAATGTCGCTGCGGCGGGTTTTGGTGCTGAAGTCACAGCTGAAACGCCAGTCGAGCTTAAAGATTTTCTCGGTGGCGGTGCGTATACGTTAACAGGGGTGGTGAAAGCACTCGGCTTTAAGCCCTACAGTGGCACGTTGACCATAGACAAAGGCAGCTTTACCGGCGAGATCCTTGTTGGTGCTTTTTGTAATGGTCGCTTAGCGGGTGGAGGACAAGAGTTA
Organism: Vibrio sp. 1CM8B; assembly: GCF_023161685.1. Taxonomy (NCBI): domain Bacteria; kingdom Pseudomonadati; phylum Pseudomonadota; class Gammaproteobacteria; order Vibrionales; family Vibrionaceae; genus Vibrio; species Vibrio sp. 1CM8B. The sequence continues at coordinate 99,049 of NZ_JALNTU010000003.1, read as the reverse complement.
GCGCCTAATGCATTGATTGATGACGGTTTGATGGATCTAACTTTAGTCAAAACTTTCGTGGCTTCTGATTTGCCAAAAGTCATCGAAGAGCTCAAGCATCCAGCCGACGACGGCAAGTACATTGTCCATATTCAAGCTCGTTGGTTAGAGATCGATTTTCCTCAGTCACTGCCCATTAACCTTGATGGTGAACCTTATCGTTCCAACCAAATACGTTTTGAAGTCATGCCATCCAGCATTTGTTTGGTGTTGCCAGAAAACAGTCCTTGTTTGGTGAAAAACCGGTAAACCACTTCGGTTGGGTAAACGGAGTGATCGACCGATAGGGTTATTCACTCCGCTAAGATTCGTTATGCCTCTTTTTGCGTTTGCTCTGAATTAAGCAAGAAGTAAGACAACCAGTCATCAATCGGCAGAGGACGCGCAAAGAAATAGCCTTGAGCGTATTTACAACCGATCTGACGCAGTGTCTTTACATGACTCTGGGTTTCAAGGCCCTCTGCAATCACTGAAAAGTCGAGTATTTGTGCGAGTTTAAGCACCGCACAAGTAATCTCGTAATCAACCTTTGATGAGTTAATATCTTCAATAAAGCTTCGATCCAATTTTACGCAATCAGCCGAAAGATTCTTCAATACCGACAGTGAAGAGTAACCCGTGCCAAAATCATCGATAGCAATCTTATAGCCTTTAGAATGAAGCACCTCAATGGTTCTCGAACAGGTTTCAAAATCACGCATCATGTCTCTTTCGGTAATCTCAAGCAGCAATTGGTGAGGTTGGCAATCCGTTTCATCCAGTATCACTTGTAGTTGCTCGGCGAGGTCTGTCATATAGAACATTCTCGCTGAGAAATTGATTGAGAAAATCACGCCTTGCAGGCCTATTCCCGCACGTTGCCATTCAGTGATCAAGTTCGCCACTTTCTTAAACACCCATTTATCGATGTCGATAATGAGGTCACTTTTCTCCGCCACTTCAAGGAAATCAATCGGTGGCAGTAAGCCCAATTTAGGGTGTCGCCAGCGAATAAGTGCTTCGGCGCCAATGATCCCTTGTGAATCTAAGTCGACTTTAGGTTGGAAGAACACTTCAAGTTCGTCGTTAGCAATCGCTTGATGAAGCCCAATGTTGGTTTCGATTAAGTCGTTCACTTCATGAGTCATTTTATCCGCGTAGACTCTGTATTGATCTCTACCGTTCCGTTTGGCGTGATACATGGCGGTATCTGCGTTGCGAATTAAGGTTTCACGATCCAAACCATGAGTAGGGTACTCACACACACCAATACTCGCGGAGACGAAGATAGAATTATCATCGATGTAATACGGCTTTCTTAATGCTTGATTCAAGCGATCCGCGATCGGTTCACCTTCTTCTAAGCCAATGTTGGAATACACAACCAAGAACTCGTCGCCACCCATTCGAGCAACAAAGCCTTTATCGCCGACTAAGTTATTCAGAATGTCAGAGACATTGACTAATAAGTTGTCTCCGGGCGCATGCCCTAAGGAGTCGTTAATGGTCTTAAATTCATCAATATCAAGATAAAACAATAAGAAAGAGGCGTTGCTCTCACTGGATTTTCTAATCTCTTCATCCAATTGTTTGGTGGCCAACAGTCGGTTAGCCAAATTCGTCAGTGGATCATGGTGTGCGAGGAAGTCGAAGTTCTTCTTCTCTTCTGTGAGGTCGAGGTAGGCCTCGGACAGCCTTAAAGCCATGTCGTTATAGGCTTTTTCTAAGTGAGACCATTCGTCACTTCTGCCCAAGTTGATTGGGTTTTTGAGGCTACCGGATTCTAAACGGTCGAAGCCATGTCTAAGTGCATTGAGTGGCTTTCGAATGTGGTGTCTAACAACGTGGCTAACCAGCAACATCGACAGCACGACGGCTGAAATGCTGATAACAATCGCATTGAGCCTTGATAGACCAATCTCTTGTTCAAGCTGGTCTGTCAGTTCTAAGGCTTGGCTTTGTACGCGTGATTCGGTTTTTTCTACCATCTCCAACAAGTCACTTTGAGCAACTAGCAGTGATGCCATCACCAACCAACGCTGTTCCAGATTCGCTCGTATGCGTTTCAAAGCCGCGTTGTATCGTTTCACTGTACGATGAATTCTTTTCTTCTCAGCAATCACCGCTGACGTTTCGATATCGACGTTTTCTAAATGGAGCAAAAATATATCGAGCTCCTTCTCGACTTCGATAAGCAGGACTTTCTCCGTTTCTGGCGTGATACGGCTGTGAATGTCACCGACCATTTTCCCCGAAGTGAGAAACGACTCTCGTAGCATGTTGATGAGATCTAATTCATTGTTATAACGAATGAAATTAGGTTGGTCTAAGTGCCTTAGCTTGCTGTCGGCGATTGCAAATTCGAGTTGATCAAGTTGCTCGGCTAACGCAGCGTCGATTTGATTGGTCTGTTTTAGAATTCGATTCAGTGCTAGCGAACTGCCTAAGAAACGGTGGAAATTATCGATAAAGGCATCGATCTTTTGCGAGAAACCTTCGTTGGTCGAAAGATCTCTCAGTCGTTGCAGTTGGAAATCAACATTGAACGCTTCTTCAGACAGCGTGGTTTCGCTGAACAAAAAAGTTTGTTCCAGCAGCTTAACTCGAGAGGTGAGCGTAAACACGCGACGACTGATTTCAGAGTTAACGATCAGATCTGATACGTGTGTCGAGGTTTCCGTTTTGAGCGTCGACTCGACGTAATAGAGCGAGCGGATCACCATGATGACCGCAAGGCTCACAATCAATAGCGAAACCAGATTCGAAATAATGAGCCGTTGGGTGATGTTTATCTGAGGTAGTTTCATTGTGGCTTCCAAATTTTCAGATACGCTTCACGGTAGCCATTTTTAGGGTCGTAGATGCCTTTGTCTGACTGGCTGATGAGTTCTTCAACATTATCGGGCGTGACGAGATGCACAGGGGCAGAGTAGCCACTCGGAGGCATCTGGTTGAATGCTCGATTGAGCTCGTCGACAATTTGCCAACCTTGTAGATATAAGGGTTCAGGTACTGTCGCCAGTTGGAATTGACCGCTATTGATTCTTTTGTACGCGGCTTTGCTGCCATCGCCCGCTGAAATGTTTTGTGGTATTAGCCGATACTCTTCGAGATTAGATTCCAAAGAGGGGATCGCATAATCAATGTAGAGGTCGTTGATGGCTAAGATGTGAGTGATTTTCTCGTCATATTTATCATCTAGGTTCTTCAATGTTGCAGGCATCTGCTCGGCAATTTTATCGAGCGGTAAGTAGTTCAACTCAAGTACATCACAGGTACTGCAACGCTTGATGGTGTTGACCATCGCGTTGGCTTTGATCATCGCAATTTCATAGTTCGGGTCGGTAAACACCACGGTTTTTGCTCGCCCGTTTGAGTTAACAATCGCGAGTAGCGCGGCCACTTCCGCCACATCGAGAGGGTCGGTGGTGATGTTGGTGTATAAGCCGATTTCAGGGTTGCCACCGACCAGCTCAGTCGCGTGCCAGCCAATAACAACGATTCCGAGATCTTCCGCTTGTTTCAAAATGGTTTTGTGTCGAACAGCGTCAATGCCGCCAAGAACAATGGCATCGGGTTCAAAGCCAATCGCTTTTCGGATAGCTGCACCTTGGCGTACTTCTGAGCCTAAGCCATCAATGAACCTCAGATGCCAATTGATGTTTGAAATCGCCTCAGAGATGCCTTTACCCACCCCGTAAACACCGCCATTACGTAAATCAGACGCGACAAAAATAACGTTTTTTTCATGACGCACCACAGGGCCTTGCATTGGGCCATCCCAAGTTCTCTGGTTGGAAACCGCTCGCATCACTTTTTCTTCAGCATATTGGAAGAAATCGTCTTCATGATTACCCGCAAAACTCTGAGAGTAGCAAGTAGTAGCGAGCAACAAACCCGCAAAATTTAATCTCTTATTCATATGGCTTATAAAACGCTTTAACTTATAATCGCCCTATATTTATAATATTGTTAATAAACATTCAAACATTTGGTAACAGTTATGCCGGGTCAACTTTATAAAAATATTTTACCAACCCTACTGACAGCGTGTTTTTGCCTCCCTTTGTACGTCAATGCTGACGGGGTAAGGTCGGAGGCTGATGTAAAGAAACTTGAAAAATTTCAAGAGACTGTAAGTGGCGAGCCAATTTCATTAGCTCCGATGTCGGTAGAAAAACCGGTAAGAATTGCGCTGATTTATCCAAGTGCAGATATTTCTGACTTTTGGACAAGAAATTACACCGCACTGAAGGAAAGGCTCATCGCTTTGGATCTGCCTTTTGAGATCAGTGAGTTTACTTCAAGGCAAATTGAGCACTCATTACAGACCCAATACATCGAGCAAGTCCTGAATTCTGAGACGCCTTATGACTTCGTCATTTTTGGCCCTTCTGAACTGGGTATCCAAGCCGGCAACATTCAAAAACTGTCCGCTTCCAAAGATTTCAAAACCTTTATTTGGGCGTTTCACACACCGAATGAGCAATGGAAACATCAACCAGACAGCTGGTTTGATTTCTCCAGTTCGATGGGTGCTGAGGTGCTTTGTGACCATGTGGTGAAAGAACTCGGAAATGAAGTCGAGTTTTCGGCTAATCGAGGAATCCCGGGAATAACAGATACTCAACGTTCACAAGGTTTCATTGATTGCGTAGAAGAAAAAGGTGATTGGTTAACGGTGTATGAGCACTTTGGGCAATACCAGAAGATAGGTGGCGCTGACGGGATTCGTTTGGTGCTCGGTAACTTCCCCGAAGTGACCATGGTTCACAATGCTAATACTGCGATGACCATGGGAGCGGTGGATGCTTTAAACAAGGCTGACATGTTGTCTGAAATCTATGTGACGGGTTGGGGCGGTACTGCGAAAGAAATAGAAAAGATTCGTTCCGATGAATTAGACGCGACGCCTATGCGAATGAGTGATGACCTTGGTGTGGCAACGGCCGAAGCGATTAAGTTTCACTTGGAAGAGCGAGAGGCAGAAGTCCCGTTGGTTTACTTAGGTCGTATCACCGTTGTGCACAACAAGATGAATGACGACCAATTAAATCAGCTAACCAGAGAAGCGTTTCGTTACTCGGGCAAGAATTAGGTTCGATTCAATCTATCCGTTATCAACCAAAGAGCCGTTTATCTGTTTCGACCTAGTGAGTCAGAATTAGATAAACGGCTCTTTTATTGAGTGGGTGCTGGATTCGAAATCCAGCTCACGAAACCTTAGAGATTGAGTCTACTCCGTGATCTCTTGCAGCACTTCTCCGATTGACCCACTTGGTTGGGTGATTCCCAGCTTGTTCGACAGTGTCGGTGCAATGTCATAAGGCGTCACTGCTCGCGATACTTTCTGAGCTTCAACATCGTAACCTGCGAAGATCACCGGCACATGTGTGTCGTACTTCCACGGAGAACCATGTGTCGAGGCAATTTGAAGGCCTTCCATGTCGTTAATGTAGCTGCGCGGTGCAAAAACTACGTACACGTCGCCAGAACGAGCAGGGTGATAGTTGTTTTTGATTAGCTGCATTACATGCGTATCCGGTACTCGGTTAGCCGCAATGTCACTACTTGATACAGCAAACGCAACACCTTTCACTTTTGCAATTTCATCAGCAATGGCTTCTTGCACCTTAGCCAGATCAAGCTTCTTCTCTGCGATTAGATCATGATTCAGATAGATATAAGGTTGTGCGTACAAGCGAATCGCGTCTTTGGTTAGACCAAATTCATCCTTCAATCGTTTCTCAACACCACTCGAGAGTAGTGTGTCTTTATTGAAGTATTGAGCTTGATTGAAACCAAGCGCATTTGCCGCAGGTGAAGATTCAGGTACACCGTGATCGGCAGACAGCACAATCAATGTGTTTTCTAGCCCGACTTGGTTATCAACGGTCTTGAAAAGCTTAGCGAGAGTCTTATCAAGTCGGATAAGGTTGTCTTCTGTTTCTAGGCTTTCAGGGCCGTAAAGGTGCACCACGTAGTCGTTTGATGAGAAACTTACAGATAGATAATCAGTCACGTCACTTTGACCAAGCTTCTCTTGCATCAGCAAGGTGCTAGCGAAGTTTTCCGTGATCTCGTCACCAGCAGGGCTGACGGTTAGGGTGGTGCTGTAGTACTTGTAACTTGCCGGGCCATAAGGATGAGGGAAGGTGCGTTGGAAGTTACCGAGTTTCACTTTGTGTTCGGTATCGTGTTCTTGCAACGTGTACTTATCACGCGGTAATGAGAGCTCCCATTTCTGTTTGGAATACTGAGCAGCAATCGCTTTCTCGTTCCAGCGTGATACCCAATCTGGATACTCGTCGTAGTAATAGTTACTGGTGACAAACTCCGATTGTGCTTTGGAGAACCAGAAGGCTTTACCACTGTGTCCTGCCAATGAGATTGCGCCGCGGTCTTTCACTGATACACCAAACACTTTTGATTTGCCACTATTGGAAATCGTCAGTTCGTCACCAAACGTGGTGGAGAGTATTGGCTCTGGAGAGCGACCATCGCCTTGTGCTGTCTTCTGCGTTGGGTCGATCTCTGTTGCTTTATCGACACCCGCACCAGAGGTCAGCATTTGGTAGTTACCGTCTTCTACGTTATACACCAAACGTTCTTCGCTACGGTCGTACCAAACGTTACCTACCATGCCGTGTACGCTCGGTGGAGCGCCGGTTGCAAGCGATACATGGCCCACGATCGTTTCCGTGTTGCCATGTTGGTAGTTCGCGTTGGTGTAGTAAGTACCATCATCCATTAAGTACCGGAAACCGCCTTCACCGAAGTTGTGCTTATATCGTTCGATTAAATCTGCGCGCAGGCCATCTACCGTGATTTGAAGGACTAGATTTGGCTTTTCCGCAGCTGAAGCTGGAAGAGCGCAGAGTAATGCGAGGGTTAGTCCTGAAAGCTTGGTGTATTGCATAGAGTTTCCTTATTCACTGTTGCCGCTGAGTTCTAGTGTTTGGCCAGATTTCTAACGTGTGTGCAGTGCGAATCGTATTTTTAGTATTGTTGGTGACGATTAGTGAACCATAACCTTCGGCGTCTTTAGTTAGTTCGCTTCGTTAGCTAGTTCACAGCTTTAGTTCGTATCCTTAACTAAACGCAGGCCCATATCTGACATAGTGATCGATTGGCTTGCGAAGTCACGACGGTAACTTTCAGATTCATTTTCGTCATAAGCAAAGCTGCCACCGCGAACCGATTTGTGCGATAAACCAACGTCGCTGTGTTTTGCGTTGTTAGGGTTGTCTGTTGGACCGAATCGGTAGAAGGTGTCATCGAAGGCATCGATAACAAACTCGCCCACGTTTCCTGTCATGTCATATAAGCCTAGTTCATTTGGTTTCTTTAGCCCGACTGGATGTGCGCTATTTTTAGAATTTGCTGAGTACCACGCAACATCATCTAAGTTATTGGAACCACTGTAAGTATAGCCTTTACTTTTGTTGCCACCTTTGGCTGCAAATTCCCATTCAGCTTCAGTTGGTAGACGGTATTCTTCACCCGTAAGTTCGTTCAATTGCTCGACGAAGTAGTTCGCTTGTTGCCAGCTAAGGTTATTGACAGGAACTTGTGGGTTTTGGAAATAACTGAGAGATGAACCCATCACCGATTCGAACAATTCTTGAGTCACCTCAAACTTCGCTATGTAGAAACTATCTACAGTTACATTACGTGCAGGACGCTCTGCTTTGGTCGCTTCTGGATCGTTCGACCCCATGGTGAATGTGCCGCCTTCAACCAACACCATCTCTTGGTCAATTTGTTGGGCGATGGGGTGTGTAGGCACGCTTGCACAGCCACTCAGAAGAATAGTCATAGTGACGCTGCTAATTGTTGCTAACTGTTTGTAATTAAGAAATTTCATCACGTGCCTCAGATGTTCGAAATAGGGTCTAATTCTAACGTTTAAGGTCATTCCTATTGGTTATAAAGGGTATAACATGTTACTTGATCGAATAGGAATTATGATGGCTCCAGAATACTAAAATAGGTAGGTAAATCATGCATATTACTCAAGGTCCACAATATAACGGTCAAGCGTCTAAGCGCTTGCATGTCATGGCTAAGCCGATTGGCGCAGCATGCAACATTGACTGTAAATATTGTTACTACCTAAGTAAGCAAGATTTGTTGGAGTACAAGAAAGGCAGTTCTCCAAGAATGGATGATGAGACGTTAGAAACCTACATCCGACAATACATCGAAGGTCAAAACACGCCAGAAATTATCTTCTCATGGCAGGGCGGTGAACCGACAATGCTAGGTTTGGCGTATTTTGAACGCGTGGTTGAGCTACAGAAAAAGTACCAACCTGAAGGTGTATTGATTTCAAACGATTTACAAACCAATGGTACTTTGCTGAATGATGATTGGGCTGAGTTTCTTGCGAAGAATAACTTCCTGATCGGTTTGAGTATTGATGGTCCTGAAATGCTGCACAATGCCTATCGTGTTAACAGAGCTGGCCGTGGCACATTCAAACAAGTGATGGCGGCCGTTGAGCTGCTGCACAAACACCAAGTGAAGTTCGCAACGCTTACCTGTGTGAATAACCTCACCAGTCAAAATGCACTTGAGGTCTATCGCTTCCTACGTGATGTGGTGAAGTCACCGCAAATGCAGTTTATTCCTATCGTTGAACAGAAAACATTCCGAACGGTTGCACCACAAACATCCCAAGTGAGCGAACAGCTCAAACAAGGCGACAAACGCCTGATCCCCGGCCATAAAGATTCGATCATGGAATCGTGGTGTGTGTCGGACTTAGCTTGGGGTAACTTCTTGATTTCTGTGTTTGACGAGTGGGCCAAGAACGACATCGGCAAGGTGTTTGTTCAGTATTTTGAAGCGAGCGTAGAAACATGGATTGGACGTCCGAACCCACTGTGTACCTTGAATGAGATATGCGGGAAGGGCTTGGCAATGGAGCCAAATGGCGACGTATTTTCATGCGACCATTATGTTTACCCTGAATACAAGATTGGCAATATTCATCACGAGAAGCTTGATGACTTAGCGTACAGCGCACCACAGCAAAAGTTTGGCTTTGCTAAATCACGCACACTAACCAGTCAATGTCAGCAGTGTGATTACAAGTTCGCTTGTCATGGTGAGTGTCCTAAGAACCGCTTTATCAAAACTCGTGCAGGCGAACCGGGCTTGAACTACTTATGTGCAGGTTGGCACAAGTTCTTTTCTCATGTCGATAAGTCGATGGCGTATATCGCTCGCGCGATGGGGCATCCAGTGGCTCATGGCAAATTCAGCGACTCAGTATTGATGGCGCATCGAGCAAAACAGGCGCAACAAGCTACGTTCGAGACCAAGTTTTAACTCGTTCTTTGGGTCAACAGTTCCAAGAAAAATTTAATCAGATACGAGTCTAAGGACAGGCTAAGTTCTCCAGTTTAAGGTAATACTATGATGAAGAAGAGTTTAGCGACGGCTGTTGCTTTATTGGTTTCAACGTCCGCATTGATTTCAACGTCTGCGATGGCTGCGAATAGCGTTCAACAAACGGTTGACGCGCCAGCACAAAATATCAATCAAGTGCTTGAAATGACGGACACTCAAACCCGTATTCAACAATTGTCTTACATGGCACAAGATCAGAATCAATCTGTTGAAAATCGTACTGGTGCACTGCAAGAGCTTGCTTCATACCCAAGCCAAAATGCGCTGGTGGCGGTGGCAAGAGGCTTAAAAGATCAAAACCCTGAAGTGCGTGAAGCGGCGGTTATCGGTTCTGAACCTTACCAACTGGAACATCGCTGGGCGTTAGTTTCACCTCTGCTAAAAGACAGCGATACCATGGTTCGCCATACGGCAACGTCAAACCTAGTCCGTGACTTCAATGCGTTAGATGACGAGCAGAAAGCACAAATTGAACCACCAGTCACAGAGCTTATTAGCTTCTTGGAAACGCAAGAATCTGAAAAGTACCAATTACTGTTTGCTGATGTGCTTCGATGGCACAACGATTGGGATAAGGCGGAAACGGTTTATCTAGAGCTGATCAATACTCATCCCAAAGAAGCGCAAGTTTGGTTGAGCTACGCAGATAATTTTCGTGCGCAGAACAAAGACAAACAAGCAGTCGAAGTATTAGATCGTGGTTTGGAGAGCGTGCCAAACAACGCCGCGCTGCACTATTCGAAATCGCTGACTCTGGTTCGCCTTGAAGACAAAATTGCGGCAGCCAAAGAGATTGAAGTGGCTGCGAAGCTAGCGAAAGATAACAGCTACTACTGGTACCTAAATGGGGTATTACAAGAAGAGTTAGATATCGACAAGTCGACTAAATCGTTCGAGAAAGCGTATTTGATCTCTGGTTCTCCAGAGCAGTTATACGCGGTATGCGATATCTATGTGCGCTACGGCAATGAAAAGACCGATGATTGCTTAGGTGAGCTAGGTAAAGTAGCTCCTGACTATGTTATTGAACAGTTGAAAGATAAACGAGTAGCGCCAAGCTCATAATATCCTAATGAGTAATTAGCGAAGCCTATAATGAAAAGCCAGTCGACACGTTCGACTGGCTTTTTCGCATCCATGAACTGCTTAGACGAGGTTCAAGCAACTAAAGACAAAATAAGGGCAAGACTGTTACTTGCCCATTTCACTTTATTATTCACCCATAGAGCTTGATGCACGGCGTCTGTCGGTCGCGCCATAGATCTTGCCATCTTTGACTTCAATGGCATTCAAGCCACTAACGACTGGAATGACATGCACCGGATAACCGAGCTGCATGAACTCTGGTACTAGCATTTCAGCGTAGGTTTTCTTTTCGACGAGTAAACCCGTTGGGTCATAAGGTTTGGTGCGATCAATCTTGGTGCCGTATTGGATGTTTGGAAGGTCAATGGCTTCTTGCGCAGACAGATCCCAATCTAGAACTCCTACCACGGCTTTCAACACGTAACCCGGAATTTGCGAACTGCCTGGTGAGCCGACAACTAAACGCAGGTCGTCTTTTTTATCCATAACCATTAACGGTGTGATGGCGGAACGAGGTCGCTTACCTGCTTCGATAGCATTTTGAGTCGGTTTACCGTTTATAGTGGGTTTGGTGGAGAAGTTCGCCATTTGTGCGTTAAGAATTACACCATCGACCATTACTCCTGAACCCATACCTGTGCCGACGGTGCTAGTCATAGCAATGGCATTACCGTCTTTGTCGATAATGGATATGTGCCCGGTATCTTGGCTCTCAAACCCTTGATACTGAGCGTAATCAGTATCGGATAACTTGCCTGCTTTCGGGTTTGTTTTCGCAATGCCACTCTCAGGAATGAGCTTACGTCGCTCATCGATGTAGGCTTTGTCGAGTAGGGCAGCAACTGGCGCTTCGATGTAATCTGGGTCACCGGCATAAGCGATGCGATCGGCCTTAGCGATTCTCATGGCTTCGGTCATCAAGCGCCAAGGTTCAACATCGGTTTTAGACATGTCTGCTAAGTCATAGGCCTCTAACATTTCAAGGCTTTGAGCAACCATCACGCCACCAGAGGCTGGATAACCGAACGAGACAATTTTGTTGCCTCGGTAGTCGCTTTCGATAACCTCACGTTGTTTGACTTGGTATTGTTCAAAATCTTCGATAGAGAGTTTTGCATGGTCGGCGTCGATTCGGCTGTTAACCGTTTTAACGATGTGCTTACCAAACTCGCCACCATAAAGGTACTTGTCGCCTTGTTGAGCAATGTTGCTCAGAGTGCCGGCAAGCTTTGGGTTCTTCATCAATGTGCCGGTCGGTTTGATTTGGTCGCCATTCCAATACAGGGCTTCGATTTCTGGATCTTCAATCAATCGTTCTTGTTCACGAACCACGATGTCGTAGGTGTAGCTGTTCATCGCATAGCCCTTGCTTGCCAGTTCAATTGCGGGTTGAACAAGCTCAGACCATGGCAGTTTTCCGTATTGTTGATGAGTGCTATAGAGCAAACGAAGTGTGCCGGGAACCGCTACAGAACGAGCCCCTAAAATCTCGTTTCGACTTAGCGCTTCTCCATTTTCCATGAACATGTCTGGAGTAGCAGTTGAAGGGGCTTCATCTCGTCCATCAAGTGCGAGGAATTGATCTTTGTCTTTTTGGTAAAATAGCGCAAAAGTACCACCGCCGATCCCTGTCATATCCGGTTCAACCACCGACATTGTCATCTGCATCGCCACCATTGCATCGACTGCATTACCGCCTTTTTTGAGTATCGAATACCCAGTGCTGCTTACGTATGGATTCGTTGCACTTACCATAAACTCTTCGCCAGTTTCGTCTGGCGTAATTGGAAAAGGATTTGGCTCAGCCGCGAAACCGACCGCTGAAACCAAACTTAAAGATAAAGTCGCTATTCGCATGCGTTCTCCGTTTAAGGTATCTGTTTATTCGCTCTTAGGTTGACCGAGTAAGGGCGGTGAAGTTCGTGAGTTTGCAGCCTTCTTACACAATATTGACGGCTCTGACATTAATCGCCAAATCACCTAAATGTTTCTGTATTAAAGGATAGTTAAGACCAATGTTATGGCTTGTTAAGCATGACAATTCAAAGACATAAAAAAGCCCAAACTGTTTGATTAGCTTGGGCTTTTATTTCTATAGACGATGATTTTTACGCATGATTAGAAAACGAAACTCAGCATGATGGTGTAAAGGACGGCATCTTTGTCATCAAAGGCACTTCGTGGATAGAACTCTTCGACAAACGCACCGTTTGACTTGCGAGCTTCGAAGTATTGCACTTCACCATTGATAGAGACGTTTGGTAACACATCGTAATCCACACCAATTAGGTAGCTGTTTCCTGTTAGGTGTTCGTGAGAATCAAACTCTGCTCCGTAAACGACGTATGGAGTGAATAAATCTAGTCTATAGCCCAAACTCGCGTACATCGAGGACGAGAAGTCACTGATCTGTCCTTCACTTGCAAGCACCGCTTGACCAAATTCATACTCAGCACCTAACGACCAAAGTTGGATGTGTTGGTTATCTGCTGTTGGGAGGGTACCAACGTTTTTAATCTTTACTGTTTGGTCAAAATTTGAATCTAGGAAAGATAAATTCCAACGATAATTTTCACCACTCAATTGAAGGTTGGCACCTAACATTCGATTGGTTTCAAATTCCAGCTCTGTACTCGAATTAAAGTCGACTTCGTTTTTGTCTTTTATACCGAAGAAGGGGGAGAGTAATAGCGTTGCTTCGTCACTGACATCATGAGTCCAACTCACTTTAATACCATTGAACGCAGTAATGCCTAAGACGGAATTGTATACCTCTGTCGGTGGCCTTGCTGTCATATAGGCTTGGCCCACATAGTAGTACTCAGAGGCAAGGAATAATGGTAGTCGTAATCGACCAACGCTGACATCAAAGTCATTAAATTCATAACCTAAGTAAGCCCACTCTAGCTGAGGCTCACTCCAATCATATTGGGGGGGCTTTACAACTTGCACGGAAGCTTTGAATGAATTGTAGAAGTAATCGAGTTGAACACCAAATGTGGTATCACAGTCGTAACAGCTCTCATCAGTAAAACCGCGGTTGATGATTAATGGATTATCGTTATCCGATGTTGCCCAAGACGTTGAGCCAAAGCCACTCAAGGATAAATTATCGGTAAGTTCGATATTCGCAAAAGCCGGAGAGGCCATTGAGGCACATAACACTGACGTAATTATTCTTTTCATATTATTTCTCCGAACTTATAACGTAGAGAACGTTGGCATTTTGAGGAACCGAAGAGAGTGGGGAGTAACCAATACGGTTTGGTTTGTCATCAAGCCAGTCCACTAAGCTGTCGGTTGATGCCGTTTTGATTTCTCTTGGATAACGCGCTTTTCCTGAAAAAGATAACCCAGCCCAATGTGCATTCATTTGAGCGGCATTTTTTCCAAGTAAAAGCTGATAAAATTGTTCTCTTTCGGCGCTGTTCTCAGGCCAGTCTGATAGTTCTACACGTTTGCCATTGAGGCGCTTGGTTTTTCCTCGGTATAGCTTTCTCGCTTTGTTTATCGATATTTCTTCAAACCCAGAGTCTAAAGAGAATATGGCGTAATCTTCTGCGGCATGAGCGGGGCTGAGAAGAAGTAAGCTTCCTAACAGCCCTATCACTGCGGGTAGCAGCGCTCTGCACGAGAGTGTTTTAATTGTTTTGATCCAATCCATTGGTTTCTCCTAACAAGTCGCACTTTCTATTTGGTGGAACAGTTTTTCTTTTCTTACGGGCTTCGCTACGTACCCATCCATTCCGGAATCAAAGCACTTTTGAATATCATCATCAATAACACTGGCGGTTAACGCGATAATAGGAGTTTTGCTTAAGCCTTGGTTTTTCTCGTGTTCTCGAATCTCCTTAGTTGCGGTGAAACCGTCCATAACAGGCATCATGCAATCCATCAAAATAATGTCGAAGCTACTGTCGTTCTGGTACATATCAACGGCAATTTGTCCGTTGTCTGCAATTTCAAAGGCGTAGCCGGCTTTTTTAAGCATCACTGAAGCGACTTTCTGGTTCACGCGATTATCTTCAACCAAGAGAATCTTCTCAGATTTGCTTGGTACCGTGTTCAACTCAGGTTGCTCTGGCAATGTTTGTTTGGCTGTTTGTACGCTATGAATCGGTGTGACCGTTGAGTTTGAAGGTGTTGCAGGTGCGCTTTGCGCCGTCGGCAGTGGCATGGCCTCTACTGCTGCGAGAACCTTCTCTTTCAACATCTCGAATTTGAATGGCTTAGGCACGTAATCGTCCATGCCTACGTCGAAACATTTTTGAATATCATCATCAATCACACTGGCTGTAAGAGCGATGATAGGAATACGACGAGCGGAATTGGCCTCTTTTTCAACGCGGCGAATATTAGCAGTTGCTTCAAAGCCATCCATCACTGGCATCATGCAGTCCATAAGAATTGCGGCGTAATGCGGGTTAGCGGTAAACATGTCGACCGCTTCTTGTCCGTTATTAGCGAACTCGAATTCGAAACCGCTTTTTCCAACGTGAAGCCCCGCGATTTTCTGGTTGATCTTGTTGTCCTCGACGATAAGAATCTTGTGCTGAATTGCCTGACCTTGTTGATTGGCTTCGGACAGCTCAGCTAGACCTTGTGAGTCACAAAGTTCAATGGCTTTTATTAAGCGCAAGCCGAGTAGGGGCTGTGATACTTGAGCGGTAATACAGTGCCCAATATCTGCAGGGTCACTTAGGAATGAACGAATCAAACAAATCGTTGCGCCATTCTTGTGGAGTTTGTCTAGGTTGTCTGAATAGTCACTCGCTTGGAATGAATCGTCCTCAGCAAAAATAACGGTGGTTGGCTTGTCGTGTTTTTTCGCAGAAATTTGCTCGTTAATGGTATCCGCGCTGTTGGTTTGCTGAGTAACTTTCAACCCATAGAGATTAAGGTCGCTTTCTATACGTTCAGAAAGCATGTTCTCGTTACCTAGAATATAGATATTTGCTGAGGCAGTGCTTGGTTTCGGTAACATCAAATCAACGGCCAATGTTAGGTCGAAGTAGAAACAACTACCTTCACCTTTAACTGAATCAAGTTGTATCTGGCCACCCATTAACTCAACCAACTGAGTACTAATAGCAAGGCCAAGAC
Source organism: Vibrio sp. 1CM8B (assembly GCF_023161685.1). Taxonomy (NCBI): domain Bacteria; kingdom Pseudomonadati; phylum Pseudomonadota; class Gammaproteobacteria; order Vibrionales; family Vibrionaceae; genus Vibrio; species Vibrio sp. 1CM8B. The sequence goes on along the minus strand of NZ_JALNTU010000003.1, from coordinate 83,425 downwards.
CAGTACCACCAAATTGACGTGTGGTTGAATCGTCTTCTTGAGCGAAGGGTTCAAATATCTGTTTTTGTTGCTTTGAATCGATACCAATACCCGTGTCTCGTACAGCAAATCGAATGGTGGCATTGTTATCTGCTTTGTTGAGCGTTTGGATTGATAAGGTGACGCCACCTTCTGCAGTAAACTTCACCGCATTCGACATAAAGTTCATCAAGATTTGTCTTAAACGGTGATCGTCTATCATCACGCGTGCCGGTGTGTCTGGGCTGATATCTACGTTAATCGATATTTTTTGTTCTTTGGCTTTTGGTGCCACAATAGAGGCTATGTCGTAAATCGATTCTCGAATTGATGCTGAATGAGGGCTGATCAAGAGCATGCCAGATTCGATCTTAGAGAAGTCCAAAATGTCGTTAATAAGGCTTAATAGCAGTTGAGAAGAAGTCTCAATGGTATCGACATAATCGCGTTGTGTTGGTGTCAGCGGTGTATCAGACAAGATCTCAGAAATACCGATAACGCCATTCAATGGAGTACGAATCTCGTGTGACATGTTAGCCAAGAAGCTACTTTTGGCCTTACTGGCTTGTATCGCGTGATCTTTTGCTTCTTCAGCGTCTTCTTTAGCTCGCTCGGCGTCTTCTTTTGCTACCGTCAATCTCTCTTTCGCGAGTTCTCGTTCGATGGTCAATCGTTCAACTTGTTGAGCAAACAGACTGAGTTCATCTTTACCTTGGATTAATTTATCTAAAGAAGGGCGCGTGTCATCATTTTCGCTTTTTAAGAAGGCTAACACCAAATTTAGGTTGTTAGTGACTTGTCTGGCCAAGCTAAGGGTTAAACCCATAACAATCGCTGCCAACAAAGCGACGATTGAAATAAACAGGGTTCGCTGTATTTGCGCGTCATAGATGGCTTGCTCAACTTCTTGTTGAAACTCTTGCTTGATTACGCCGCCAAGGCTTTGTAATAAGTTGAGTCGAGCGCTCATCGCTTCTAAGCCAACAGACACTTCTTGTGGCGTCAGTTGGCTGATTGCATTTAGGTCGAGTAGCGCGCTTCTTATCTCTTGGCTTTGAGCAAACACATCATTTCGAAACACTTCAACCATCAAAGACACTTGATGTTCGTTGGCGTTCAATGAAACAAAGCGCTCTAAGAACAATTGTTGTCTTTCACTCAAGGTTTCGATTTGTTCTGCGAGTTCTGGGTCGTACTCTTGGCTGCTTTGGAATATCTCAATCAGTGAACTACCAAGCTTGAACTCTTCATTCGACCAAAACATCAACCACTCAAGTTGTTGAAGGGCAGTGAGGTGCTGTTGAATTTCACGTTTAGTGTTTTCAAAAGGGACCTTCTCTACTTCAAGTAACAGTTGCTTGTATAAATCGCTCTGCCATTCGAGGGCATCCAATTTATCGTAAGTGTCAGTCGCTTGCATCGTCGATAAGGTCGCTTCGCTGAAATCGGCAACAAGTTGATTCATTTCATCAGATGCGTCTAAAAAAATGATGGGAGACAGGTTTTTTAGTTCTGCCTTTACTTGATTGCTTTGAGTCGCAAACTCTTCAGGGCTAGACGCCAAGGTACTTCTATACAAGACAGAAATATCTTGAAGATACACAGATAACTGATTGGTTCGTTCAAAATCGGTTAACTGAGTCGTTAATATATAAGCCTGTCTACCTGCTAGGAAGAGTAATAATGAAATGGGAAGTAGAACTAAGCCAAAGAGTTTATGTTTGACTGAAAGGTTATTCCAGACCGTAATTGCCATATAAGGATCCATCCAACTGTCGTTATATAAAAACAGTAGAATAAAAATTCCGATATGGAAACTTTGAAACGGTAAATTTTACGTAAGTGTGGGAGGGGTATAAGTTCTTGTGATTCCAGAGCTTATTTTGAAATGCGTTCTTTTATTAGTAATTTATAGCGTTTGGCAGTTTGTTTAATTTTATGCTTATTGATGAATAACTTAAAAAGCGTATTAATGAGGACGATTGTTATCGAGGCTTAATTCGAAAAGAAGTTGCTCTAAAACAGTTTTTGCAGAGGGTTCTAATGTCCAAATACCGAGCATTCTGTTTAGTGCAGCGCGATACACTCTGTTTTTGAGTAGGAAGGCGAGTGTGCTCGTATCGTTGTTAAAAACGTGTGTTTGTATGATTGTGAGCTCTGGTTTATTTGCGATTTCAATTTTCTGTAGGTTAAAAGCAGGCAGGAATGAACACTCGTACCAAATCTCAATGATCTCTCGAAGTTCGATTTCTTCTTCAGGCACGTCACAGCCCTGAAATATATGATTCTCAGGAATTGCGGATAAGTAAGCTACATCAAGCTTGTCTGCAACGAATGTGTACATTTTCTTCCTTGTTACCTGTGGTATTGGGGCGAATCATCTCTCTCACTTATGATTTTGTCAATTACATCCATTTCCCTAAATAGCGAATTGTGACTAAGCGTTGAGGTTTTAGCTCAAGCTGTTTAAGTATTTGTCTGTTAAGCCAAAATATTTCAAATTCCCATCCGGCTCTAACACTAAACTCATGTTTGATGTTGCGATCAAACCAGGGTCATTAGTCGAAAAAATCACGGTTTTATTCAACAATTTATCGGAGAACAGGCGATTAAAGTATTGAGCGTTTTCTTGCTCTGCACCGTTGAACGGTTCATCAATGATAATCAGAGATTGCTCACAGTTACCTAGGCCAAGTGCCAAACGCAATTTTTGTTGAATTCCATTCGGGAGACTTTTGCATTTATCCACGCTTAACTGAGTAGCCAAGCCTTCAGGAAGCCATTCATCTAATTCAAAGAAGCTGATCATCTCTTGCATCTTGTCTGTTGGAATCAGCCCGTTGTGTAGAATGAAGTTGGTCTCAAGTGAGCCTTCAAAAATATGTAAATTGAAAGGGATGTAGTTAATCGACGTGCGATAACGGTAGCTATTGAACTGTTTAATGTTGTAACCATCGACAGATACAGCGCCTTGATAGCGGTCTTCTAACCCAGCAATGATTGAGATTAAGGTGGTTTTGCCGCAGCCCGTAGGGCCACAAATGACCACTTTGGCACTGGGTGGCACTTTAAAACCTAGGTTGGTTAAGCCGGTCGCCGCTCCTGCATATCGGTGACTGACACCGCTGCCCACAATGCTGCCTTGGAACTGGCGAATAGGTGGGCTTTTTTCTAAGGTCAATTTGTCGTCATTCATCGACATCAGGTTGTTTATCTGTGCTGATGAAGCCTTGATCGACTGGAACTTGGAAATTGAGTTATAGATACCCATGATTGGGCCTAACGCTTTCCAAACCAAAATTACGGTCGCGAGCATTGCACCCGCATCAGAAGTGCCTTCCATCACGCCGATTACCGCGGTCACGATACTTGCTGTACCAATCACTTGAATCAAACTGCCGCCAGCGGCCTGAATCTTACTGTTAGTTACGGCAACGTTCTCTGCATCGCTGGTGCTTTGCATATGTGAAGCACTGAATCGAGATTGAACGACACGAAGTAAAGGTAAGCCTTGAATGGTCTTGATACCACGAAGGATTTCGTTCCATTGATACGAGACCATCGCATTGGCGCGCGAACTTTTGGATGTGGCTTGCGAGTAGATATAGCGCGAGTAAATACAGAACACTAACATCAGTATTAAACCACCCATCACCACCAATGCCGCTGTACCAGACATCAGAGCTATGGCGATGATAAATACAATAACAAACGGCATATCAAAATAGCTAAGCGTTGATTCTGCAGTCACTAAGCGTCGGAAGGTGTCGATATCTTTCAAGCGAGCTAACTGAGAAGAGACCCCAGCAGTGGATGTCATCGCATAAGGTAGCCACAGCAGCTTAGATATAACGGCTTGCGAGATGTGCACGGCGAGATCTTTACCGGACGTGGCAATGATATTTACCCGCATCTTTTTAAAGAAATACTCCGAGAAGCCCACAATGATGGCAAACAGAGTTAACCAATACAGTGTCGCCTCAGAACTCGAAGTGAGTGCGAAATTATATACACTCATAATAAAGAATGGCTGCAATGCACCGAGAATACTGATGACAAAGCTCAGAATGATCAGACTTTTAAGTTCATTGTTGTAACGATAGAAAGCGTATTTTATCCAATTGCTTCTGTCTTGCGATTCCGGAGGTGGTTCGCGGAACAGGCGAGAATATTCGCTAATCGCAATCAGCAAACAGGGCTTTTTGCACATCGGGTATTCTATGGTGTTGTTGTTCGTGTAATCGAACAACAGCAACTTTCCATCTTTGGTGCCTAAGAAAATCGCACTTAGATTCTCTATTTCAATAAAGCATGGGTGAGGGTGCTTATCGATATTCTCGAGTGTCTTTAATTTGGTCACATCACAGCGGTACCCAAGGCGCTCTATGGTTGCTGTAAAGCTGTCGCCATCTTTGGGTTTTGGAATAAAAGCATCGCTGAGGATTGCGGGCGTACCTTCCCATTCCAATGCTATCAAGGTGTAAGCTAATCCGCGAATCAGCGGCGACTGACCGTAACGTTCATCATAACCACTTGCTTCAAAGTCCAAAACTCGCTGTGGAACATTATTGAAGTCTACTAGGATACTCATTGGTCACCTCCGGTAAGTTTTACACGTTTGAGGCGGTGGTTAAGTTTATCCATTTTATTGCTGGCGATGATTAGGATTTTGTCATTGGCACGATAAGCCGTGCTGGTAAGAACCATTCGCGCGAATTCCTCATCAAACACACAGTCGATATCATCAAATATCAATACGCGTTTACTTGCGAGCAGAGCGCGAACCAATAATAAGGCATAGCCAACTTGGCGTGAGAATGGGTTACGCATATGGCCTTTGAGTTCTGTATAAAAACCGGCAGGAAGCCCATCAATTTGAGCTTTGATGTTCATGGTTTCACACAGTGCAAACGCCGTGTTATTCAAGCTTGGGCGGAAACAGGTGAGGTTATCGATAATCGTCCCTTCTACGAACGAACTGGTCTTATCAACCATCAGAACACTGTTACGCCAAACGTTGTAATTGACGTCATCCAAAGGCGTGTCGTTAATCATGATATCGAGTTTGCTATCACTGTTCTGACGCGTAATACAGTTAGCGAGGTGGGTTTTACCTGAACCACTTTTCCCTGTCAGCAAATAGGCTTGTCCGAGTTCGAACTCGATGCGCTGCTTTTCAGAATACTTAACCGAAATACGTTCTACTTCTGTTGTTTCATGTTGGTGCTCGACAGAGGCTGCTAATTCAAGGAGATCAGCGATACGTTGGATATGGAGTTTGTTTAACTCCCAGCGGCTAGCGGTGCGCATTACTTGCTGGTAAGGCGCAAAATAACGGTTGGTTAGCATGATGATGGCGGCCATGATGCCTTGACTCGATTCCATATTGATTACTGCAGTCGCCAAGACCACTACAACGCAAGCAATGGATAGCTGTTGAATGAGCGCCAATATTAGGCTGAAGTTCGATTCAATCTGCTCATATTTGATGTTCTCCACTTCACGCTCTTCGACCATTTGTGTCATCAGGCTTTCAACGCGGTATTCCATGTTTCGTGCCTTGATATCAAGCGGGCTAGAGATGATCTCAATGATTTTGGAGGTAGTTAACCCTTCAATGTCTGACTTATTCTGCAAGCTACCAATTTTCTGTTTGGAAAGGCTCCAAGCAAAAATCGCTAAGACAGCCGAGGCAATTAGAAGGGTAATGCCGGCCCATATGTTGATGAGTCCGATGATAAGTATGGTAATTACGCTGACGGCAAGGTTGATAAGCGCTCGAACCGATTCTCCACCAAAGAAGGTCTTAAGTTCAGGAATGGTTGAGATTCGTTCTAGGTATTCGCCCGGTTCTAAACGGCGGAATTTAGAGATCTCAGCCAAACAGATGGATTGAAATACCTTATTGGTTAAGTTGGTCTCAAACTGCCTCATGATGACAGAGGAAATCTTCTCTTCCTGATTTTTTAAGTGATAGTCGAGGAAGATAGAAATCAAGATAATCGCGAACAATAAGAACAGAGTATCTTGTGCTTGGTTGGGTAACACTCGGTCAAAAATGATCAGAATAGAGAAGGGCAGCACCAAGCCAAACAGGGTCGATATTATCGTTGAGAAAGTCAGATAGCACTTATCTGCCATATTTATCTTTTGCGAAAATTGCTCAGTTTGCATTACGACCTCCTTTTCTCAGTGACTCCGTTGAGAGAAGGTGTTTCGGTACCAAATCTTGATTGTCTCGTCCCTCAATATCACTCATCAATTGCATAATGCTCTCTATCGATTGAATCGAGAGTATGCCCTTAATTTGCTCAAGCTTGATGGTCTCGATGATGTAGTCGTATCGTGCGCTTTCGTAGTCTCTTAACGCGCTGAACAGTTTACTTTCCGCCGCCAGCAAGTCGGTGATGGTACGCGTACCTAATTGGTAGGCCCTTTGGATCCCTTTATAAGACGCGTAGTTGGCGCGAATTATGTTTTCGTAACTGCTTATAGATTGCGAGAAATCGTTAATGTTGAGCACGGAGGTATTCACACTGTTACGTGTAGTGTAAAGCGAATCTTGGTAAAGCAGCTCAGTACGTTCGATGGCCGTCGATGATTTTTGATAACCATAGTAATCAGAACCACCAGACAAGATAGGCACGGCGAGGTTTAAGCCAACGCTGGTTGAGTTACTTTCACCTGTCGCTGTAATGTCGGTTTTGTCGTAGTTATTGGCGTCATCGTGTCGATAGCTGGCTGAAAGCGACACGGTCGGTAAGAAATTCGACCCGCTCTCTTTTAAGCTTCTTCGGCTTCTTTCTACGTTTTTCCTTGCTACCAATAAGTCGTTATTGAGCTTTAACGCCTGATCCATGATCGTGCGTTGTTCAGTTTCGTTGATCTCTTTTAAAGGCACGCTTTCGTATATGTCTTGCGACGGAGTAATAGGGTATTGAATTTGAATAGAGAGCCCGTTGAGAATGACACGACGATCTTTCTGCAAGGTTCTTAATCGGTTCGACACACCTTCTTTCTGAGCGATCACTTCGTACAGCTCACTGGCTGCGGTGTTACCTAGCTCTACATTGCGTCGCATTTGATGTTCACGCGTTTCGGACGATTTAAGCTCAACCTTGGTCGCTTTGATTTGGGCGTTGTTTTTTAAATACTCAAAGTATTGAGAACCGATTTCCGAAATGGTGCTTTGGATTTTGTTCTCGTGTTTAATCTCTTCAATATTGAAGTCGAGCTTTGCTGTCTCATATTTGAAAATGTCACCAAGATTGAATATGGATTGCGATAGCGAAAGGCTGTAGCTGTTTGAGTTATAGCTAGAGGTTTCATCCGGCACGCTCGAGAGCAAGGTTTCATTTTCGTTCCATGTGGTATCGGCAGCACCATTGAGTGAAGGCAGAAATTTAGAGCGACTGATACCAATGTTGTACTCGTTTTCTTCAACACCTTTATCACTGGCGCGAAGAGACAGACTGTTTTGCAGGCCGAGCTCTACCGCTTCAAGCAGGGTAGTCGCCGATGCTGAAGGTGTCGTGCTTAATACAAGTGCAGCCATGATGCTGCTAGTTAAGTTTTTGTACCGCCACATACTTGTTGATCACCTTGATGATTTGGTCGCTTTTATAAGGTTTGCTGATCACGTAATCCATTCCGGCCTCAATACAAGCCTGGTGTTCGTTACTGCTGGTCAATGCGGTTGCACCTATGATGGTACAAGGGTTTCTCTCGTTCTCTTGCTCGAATTGGCGAATGCGTTTTGTGGCTTCGATGCCACCCATACCCGGCATGATGCAATCCATGAAGATGATGTCAGAACGCTTATTCATGAAGTGCTTCACGGCATCGGCGCCATCGCCAACCATGTCTGGTTCATATTCTTGTTTGGTCAAGATTCGTTTCAGTAAAATCTGCTGAACTCGGTCATCCTCTACGATCAGGAATGAGCTGTTTTCCATCTGTTCTTCCGATGCTTCTGCTTCCATAATAGTGAGTAGGTTTGGAATGAACTCGTAAGGGATAGCAGGAGCGTTGATGATCTTGTCGACGAAGCTATGGCACTCTTGTGCTTGCTGAGTGTTGGTCACTGACAACAGTAACTTGGTGTTTGGGTGGTTCTTAAGCTGAGATTTCACCGTCTTGCTCAACGACGGCAGTTTGTTGGGTTCAAAGGTATCGGTCAGCATAATCGCATCGTATTCACCGAACGTTTTCGCGGCAGAGAAAAGTTCATTTGCAGTACGAATCTCGGTGATATCTAGCCCCAAGTTACTGAGCATTTTCTTCATCACATCGATACGAACTTGAGTATTAGCACACAAGAGTAAACGCTTACCATCAAAGCGCGTTTTCTCTGTGTGGAAGTTCTTAGCCTTAAGATCAAGCTCGATCTGGAAACGTTCCTGAGCCCCTGACTGGAACCAGTGACTCTCGTAATATCCGTAATCCTTCAGAACGCTTTTTGCTAAGTCATCTGTGCTGGCTGTATGGTCTTTGTGTGCGCTCCAATGGAGTTTATTGAGCTTGGCAACAGAGACATCCAGCGTTGATAAGAAGTTGAGGTTGATGGTGACACGGGTATTTTCCATGTCAGAAGCCGCACCCGATTCAATCGTAACAAACAGCTTCTTATTTGATTTGAGTTGAATAGCGTTAGAAAGTTGAAGGAACAGTATCCAGAATAAGCTGGTGGATTGGCCTGCAACACGATTCGGTAAGTTGTCAGAGATAAAACAGTCAAGTTCGCCTTCATTTCGTTGAATCTTGGCGCTGATATGAATCATCAATTCCGACAAGACGTTGAGTAGTGAAAATTCTTTCGATTTGCTTTCAGTACCCTGTGAAATCAAGCGATTATAGTTCTCTGCTAACTCAGATAAAGTACTACATGCAGAGGTAATATCGTTCGCCATCAACACGCCGTTTTCATCGGTTTCTTGAACCAGATATTGGACGCCACCGTTGATGGTGTTTGTAATTCCACGAATCTCATAGCCGATCAGCGCATACAACTGTTTGTAGAGATCGTTATTGCGCTTTTGGTCTTCTAATTTACTGAAGATAAGTTTGAGATGAGAGTAAATCTGACGCTGTTTGGGGTTGATGCTCACTTCATTAAGAAGCTCTTCAAGACGTTGTAAATCTAACTGCTTCAGTTCTTGATACAGGGCGTCGAATTCATAGTCGATCTCTCGTTCGTTGGAGCTGGATTTCTTCAGTTTCAACATAGCAACTGAGTTAGATAGAATCGTAATCACAGCCAATATCACGACCACCATAAACAACCAGATAAAGAACTCGTTTTTCTCAGACATTAAGTCATTCGCATGGTTGTTAAACATGGTGCGATAGTTGTCATCCATCTTCAGGTAGTTATTGGTCAATGAAAGGTACAAGCCCAATACGTCGTTACGTGTTTTTTGGCTATCAGAGAAACGATTAATCGCCAATTCCAGTTGTGTGTATTCAGTTGCCCCAACCAAGCTGAACTCGGTTTTGTTCAACGAGGCTAAAGAGCGAAATTCATCAATTTCACGCTTTAAGTTAATTAGGTTGAATTCGTTAGTACCGCAAGTGTCGGTAGTTAAGCACTGCTGCAGAGTTTGAATATCTTGTTCTATGGTCTGATTAAGCTTCTGGGCTTGTATGAGCAGTGGGGCGCTTTGGACTTGTGCGACTGAGTCTACTTTTGACCAAGAAAAGTATAAATAGAAAGCGAACGCAGCCAATACCACGCTAAATAGTATGCTTAGACGCAGAGCGGGTACGGAAATATTGTACGAAGGTTTACCGCTCATTGATTATCTCTCATCGAAAGCATCCTCGATGGCTGACATCACAGGTTTTGCAGCGTATTCGATCACGCGACGCGAGCCTGTTTTCACATCGGCGGTAAACTCCATATAAGGTGAAAGCTTGTATTGAGTGCCTCCTCGTTCAAGAAAGTTTCGGTCAATTTCAATCTCTGCTAAATAGAACTCAGCGTCTTCTTCTTCGTATGATGAACGGCTGATTGAGGCGATGGTTCCCTCAACAAATCCGTATTTTGCAAAGTTATAGGTATCCATTTTTACTTTCACTGCCTGACCAATTTCGACAAATCCCATGTCTTTACGTGGGATCTTCGCTTCACCGTGAAGGGAGTTATTGATCGGTGCAATATCGGCGATACTTTCACCTGGTGGTATAACAGCAGATCGGAAGTTGAAGTGCAGTTTGTCGACCACACCATCGACTGGTGAGTAGACGATTAGGCGATCAACCTTGTCGGAATGCTGTGGTTGTAAGATTCGCTTCAGCTTGAGATCTTTATTTGCTTGAATGATTTGCGCTTGATACTCAGAGTTTCGGTTCTCAACCAAGTCACGGTGTTGCTTTTCTAATTTGTCGAGTTGGAAACGCTCATTCATCACAGACTCGTCAAGGTTCTCAATCTCACGCACCATATTCGACTCTTGTACTTTCATGTTAAGAACGTCGACATATGACGCCATCTCTTCTTTATAAAGGGTGTTTTTGATGTTGAGCTGCTTACGTATCAGAGAGAGCTGATTCTCTGAGCTTTTGCGACGCTTTAGCATTGAACTGATTAACGAGTTCTTGTGCTTGATATCGTGAGTGATGAGTTCTTCATTTGAACGGTTTTTAGAGAACTCTTGCCTCCACGTATTCATGTTGACCTGAACTTGCTCAGGGTATTTCTCAATGAAGGCGTCGAAGTTAGGTTCTACCATGTCGCGTAAGCTTTCATAACGAATCTTATCGAGCTCAATCTGAATAATTTCAGTATTCACGGTATCAAGTTGAGTGTTACGGTCGAGTGAGCGTATTCGAGCGATAGGTTGGCCCTCATAAACGACTTCACCTTTCCTGACTAACAATTCTTCTAATATCCCGCCTTCTAAATGTTGAACTTTCTCGACATCCGATTCCAATAGCAGCTCTCCACGCACGGAAACAACAATGTCGATACGTGCTTGTGACGCCACGGCGATAGCGACCAAAGCGAGCAAGAATATAATGAGCAACGTTTTGTGAACGCTGGTCATGGCACTAGCAAGTACAATAGTGTCATCAGCTGTGACCTTAGAAGCCTCGTTATTGGAAACAAGTGCTTTTCTGAGGTGATGTTCTATTTGGTTATTGCTCATGACTGACCTCGGTTACTTGCCATCTATTACTTCCTTAATATCCAACAAGTGGTTGATTTGTCGATTGACGTTGTGCAATTCAGTTTTTACATCCTCTATTAGATCTTCCGGCGCAGGGAACTCGTGTCTACTCAAGTGTTCCAATTTGGCCATTTTTGGCGGAAGGTCTTGGTCGCAAAGCAATGTTAAGATGGTCTTCAATTTTTTTGAGTAACTATGGAGTTCATCAAAACGATTACCGTTATGAAGCGCTTCTATATTTAGGGCTGCGTCAGAAAAGTCATTGTAAAAGTCGCCTAATAGCAATTGCAGCCCTTTGTGGTTGTTGTCGACCGAACGCAACAAATTCGTCATGTCTATCATCGCTCCACTGCCTTAATTGCTTTAATCACAATAACTAAGGATCTTTAAACGCAGTTTTCAAATTTTTTTTGATTCTTTCTCTTTAAAAAGAAATTATGAAAAATGTTGTATAAAAAATTGGTTTTTCAAAATGATGTCCTTTAATGCCTCTATAAATACGATCAGTTAGCTAGTAGCAAGGGAGGCTGTAATGGCAGGCGAAAATAACCAAAACAACCAAAATGAAGATCTAAATGACGCGGTAGAACAAACGGACACGAACGACGCGGGTACGCCCTCCCAACAGCAGAATCAACAAAATCAACAAAATACGATTGCGTCGACAATAGCGACGGGTGCTGAAAATACGGATGCGGCAGACGAAGTTAACCAGGCTTTAGACGAAAACCCGAGTGGTGCAGGTAATGCTGAAGATGCCTCGGCTTCTGGTGCGGCTGTGCAAGAAGAGACGCCAGAAAGTGATGGAGACTCAGACGCTGCACAATCCAATGTAGTTGGTGGGGCCGCTTCTGAAGCTGGTTCGGATAACGCTGCTGGTAGTGGTGGCGGTGCCGGAGCGGGCGCACAAGCTGTAGGTGGTGATAACGCAGAGGCTGCGACAGGTGGTGCAGACGCAGAAGGTAATGATGAACAAGGCCAAGCTGCGCGTACTTCAGCAGCGCCGAGTGCGACATCTTCAGAGTCGGGTGACCAGCAAGTTGGTGATGATCTAGATTCACAAACAGTAGAAGAGACATTTGCAGTTGATGTTCAAGCTTCTGACGAAGAGACCATTAGCGAAGTAGAAGATGACTTTGATTCTGAAACGGTAAGCGAAACGTTTAAAATCAAAGTCGAAAGTGAAAATGATGCACCAGAAGCTGAACAAGATCTGGCTTACATCATGGATGAAGATGGCTCCATAACATTCACTCAAGAACAATTACTCGAATACGCAAGTGATGTAGATGGGGACGAGCTTGTTGCTTCTAACGTTCAAGTTGGTGCTGATGCAACAGTTCAAGACAATGGTGATGGTACTTTCACCGTTGTTCCTTCAGCTGACTTTAATGGTGAACTTGACCTTACTTTCGACATTAGTGACGGCCAAGAAACGATTAGTAGCGCAATTGATTTAACGGTACGTCCGATTAATGACGCGCCTGTTCCTGAAGATAAAACGTTCGAAATCGAGGAAGACGGAACTCTTGTATTCACCGACGCTGACCTTCTTTCTGGTGCTACAGATATTGAAGGCGATAACCTGACGGTTGAAGGTATCACTTATGAAGGTACTGATGGCGTACTGACTGACTTGGGTGATGGCTCATATAGCTTTGCGCCAAACGAAAACTTTAATGGCGATGTGAACTTTAGCTTCGATGTGTCAGACGGTACCGATACGGTGTCTGCAAACATTGATGTTAGCGTGACTCCTGAGAACGATCCGCCAGTTGCGGGTTCAACGTCTTACTCCGTAAATGAAGACAATTCGATTACCATTTCTGACGCACAACTATTGGCAACGTCTTCTGATATTGAAGGTGATGTATCGATAGACAGCGTGACTTACTCTGGTAGTGACGGTGTCCTCGAAATCAATGGTAACGGTACTTACACCTTCTCGCCAAATGAGAACTTCAGCGGTGAAATTGCACTGGATGTAGTTGTTGCTGATGAAGATGGTGCGACGGACGCGACGACAGCGGGTATCAATGTTCTTGAAGTGAACGATCCGCCGGTTGCAGGCCCAACGTCTTACACCATTGATGAAGACTCCGTACTGACTTTCAGTGAGTCTCAGGTGTTGCTTAATGCCTCAGATGTAGAAGGGGATGTTGAGCTTGTTGGTATTAGTTACGATGGCCCTGATGGTATCTTCTCAGTAAATGGTGACGGCACTTGTAGCTTCGCTCCGAATGAGAACTTTAATGGCCAAGTTCAGCTTGATGTCACCATTCGTGATGAAGACGGTGCAGAAGTTGAAACCGTCATCAATGTTGACGTATTGCCAATCAATGATGCGCCAGTTTCTGGTGATTTGGCTTACAACGTTAACGAAGATGGTTCAATCACACTGAGCCAAGAACAGCTGTTGTCTCAAGCGTCTGATGTTGAAGGTGAAGACCTAACCGCGAGCGGCCTAACGGTTGGTGGTGATGCGACGGTTGTAGCTAACGATGACGGTAGCTTCACGATTACGCCAGATGAGAACTTCAATGGCGACATCGATATCAGCTTCGATATCTCAGATGGCACCAATACCGTTCAAGCATCAGCTGACCTAACGGTTAACCCAGTTAACGACCTGCCAGTCCCACAAGATCAACAGTTTAGCGTTGAAGAAGACGGCACACTCATCTTTACCGACGCTGACCTGTTAACAGGTGCGACTGACATCGAAGGTGACAACCTAACGGTTGAAGGTGTGACCTACGATGGCGGTGACGGTATCCTGACCGACAACGGCAATGGTACTTACACCTTTGCTCCGAATGAAAACTTCAATGGCGATGTAAACTTCGGATTTGATGTGTCAGACGGCACCGATACGGTATCAGCAAACATCGATGTGAGTGTTACAGCGGTTGATGATGCACCTGTGTCTGGTGACCTAGCGTACTCAATCGATGAAGACGGTTCGATTCGTCTAAGCCAAGAGCAGCTTTTATCACAAGCTTCTGACGTAGAGGGTGATGACCTGACTGCTAGCGGCCTAACGGTTGGTGGTGATGCAACAGTCGTTGCTAACGATGACGGCAGTTTCACGATTACGCCAGATGAGAACTTCAATGGCGACATCGATATCAGCTTCGATATCTCAGATGGTACTAATACGGTTCAAGCATCAGCTGACCTAACCGTTAACCCAGTTAATGATTTACCAGTCCCTCAAGATCAACAGTTCAGCGTTGAAGAAGATGGCACACTCATCTTTACCGATGCAGACCTATTAACCGGCGCTACTGATATCGAAGGTGACAACCTTACTGTTGAAGGTGTGACCTACGATGGTGGCGACGGTATCCTTACTGATAACGGTAACGGCACGTACACCTTTGCTCCAAATGAAAACTTCAATGGTGATGTAAACTTCGGTTTCGATGTATCTGACGGTACCGATACAGTGTCAGCAAACATCGACGTAAGCGTAACAGCCGTTGATGATGCGCCGGTATCGGGCGACCTAGCGTACTCAATCGATGAAGACGGTTCGATTCGTCTAAGCCAAGAGCAGTTGCTATCACAAGCCTCTGACGTGGAAGGCGATGACCTAACGGCCAGCGACTTAACGGTTGGCGGTGATGCGACGGTTGTAGCTAACGATGATGGCAGTTTCACCATCACACCAGATGAGAACTTCAATGGTGACATTGATATCAGCTTCGATATCTCAGATGGCACTAACACCGTTCAAGCTTCAGCAGACCTAACCGTTAACCCAGTTAACGACCTGCCAGTGCCTCAAGACCAACAGTTCAGCGTTGAGGAAGACGGCACACTCATCTTTACCGATGCAGACCTATTAACAGGCGCGACAGATATTGAAGGTGACAATCTAACGGTTGAAGGTGTGACCTACGATGGCGGCGACGGTATTCTTACCGACAACGGCAATGGTACTTACACCTTCGCTCCGAATGAAAACTTCAATGGCGACGTAAACTTCGGCTTCGATGTGTCTGATGGCACCGATACGGTCTCTGCGAACATCGATGTGAGCGTTACGGCGGTTGATGATGCACCTGTATCGGGTGACCTAGCGTACTCAATTGACGAAGACGGTTCGATTCGTCTAAGCCAAGAGCAGTTGCTATCACAAGCCTCTGACGTGGAAGGCGATGACCTTACGGCCAGCAGCCTAACAGTTGGCAGTGATGCGACGGTTGTAGCCAACGATGACGGCAGCTTCACGATTACGCCAGATGAGAACTTCAATGGTGACATCGATATCAGCTTCGATATCTCTGATGGCACCAATACCGTTCAAGCTTCCGCAGACCTGACGGTTAATCCAGTTAACGATTTACCAGTACCACAAGATCAACAGTTCAGTATTGCAGAAGACGGTACTTTGCTGTTCACAGACGCGGATCTGCTAACAGGTGCTACAGACATTGAAGGTGACAACCTAACGGTTGAAGGCATCACTTATGAAGGCACTGATGGCGTACTGACTGACTTGGGTGAGGGCTCATATAGCTTCGCGCCAAACGAAAACTTTAATGGCGATGTGAGCTTTAGCTTCGATGTGTCAGACGGTACAGATACCGTGTCTGCAAACATTGATGTTAGCGTGACTCCGGAAAATGATCCTCCAGTTGCGGGTTCTACTTCTTACACGGTGAATGAAGACAATTCGATTACCATTTCTGATGCACAACTATTGGCAACATCTTCAGATATTGAAGGTGATGTATCGATAGACAGCGTGACTTACTCTGGTAGCGACGGTGTCCTCGAAATCAATGGTAACGGCACTTACACCTTCTCACCAAATGAGAACTTCAGCGGTGAAATTGCACTGGATGTGGTTGTTGCTGATGAAGATGGTGCTACCGACGCGACGACTGCGGGTATCAATGTTCTTGAAGTGAACGATCCGCCGGTTGCAGGCCCAACGTCTTACACCATTGATGAAGACTCAGTACTGACCTTCAGTGAGTCTCAAGTGTTGCTTAATGCCTCAGATGTGGAAGGGGATGTTGAGCTAGTTGGTATTAGTTACGATGGCCCTGACGGCATCTTCTCAGTAAATGGTGATGGCACTTGTAGCTTCGCTCCGAATGAGAACTTTAATGGCCAAGTTCAGCTTGATGTCACCATTCGTGATGAAGACGGTGCAGAGGTTGAAACCGTCATCAATGTTGACGTATTACCAATCAATGATGCGCCAGTGTCTGGTGATTTGGCTTACAACGTTAATGAAGATGGTTCAATCACACTGAGCCAAGAACAGCTGTTGTCTCAAGCGTCCGATGTTGAAGGCGAAGATCTAACCGCAAGCGACTTAACGATAGATGGTAACGCAACAGTAACCGCCAATGATGATGGTAGCTTTACCATCGTTCCAGATGCGAACTTCAATGGTGACATTGATATTCAATTCAACATCACTGATGGTACTGACACGGTTCAAGCAACCGCCGATCTTACTGTTAATCCAGTTAATGACTTGCCGGTTCCTCAAGACCAACAATTCAGTATCGCAGAAGACGGTACGCTTCAATTTACAGATGCCGACCTACTTACCGGTGCCACCGATATTGATGGCGACGACTTAACCGTTGAAGGTATTAGCTATACAGGTGGCGATGGCGTACTGACCGACCACGGAGATGGTACTTATACCTTTGCGCCAAATGAAAACTTCAATGGCGATGTGAACTTCAGTTTCGATGTGTCTGATGGCACAGAAACGGTCAGCGCTAACATTGATGTGAGTGTGACACCTGAGAACGATCCGCCAGTTGCGGGTTCAACCTCATACATGGTCAATGAAGACAATGCCATCACAATTTCTGATGAACAGTTGCTAGCAAACTCTTCTGACGTTGAAGGTGCAGTGTCTGTTGACAGCGTAACTTACAGCGGCACAGATGGTGTGTTCCAAGATAATGGTGACGGCAGCTACACCTTCCTTCCTAATGAAAACTTCAGTGGCGATATCAGCCTTGACGTTATTGTTGCCGATGAAGACGGTTCGATTGATGAAACCACCGCTGGAATCACGGTTCTAGAAGTGAATGATCCACCGGTTGCAGGACCAACATCTTACACCATTGATGAAGATTCGGTTCTGACGTTCAGTGAATCTCAGATTCTTGTGAATGCTTCGGATGTCGAGGGCGATGTAGAACTCGTTGGCATTAACTACGATGGCTCGGACGGTATCTTCACTGTAAATGGTGATGGTACGTGCAGCTTTGCACCCAACGAAAACTTCAATGGTCAGGTTCAACTGGGTGTGACCATTCAAGATGAAGATGGCGCAAAGGTTGAAACACACATTAACGTTGATGTATTGCCAATCAATGATGCGCCAGTATCGGGCGATTTGGCTTACACCATCAATGAAGATAGCTCCATCACGCTAAGCCAAGAGCAATTGCTAGCACGAGCAGGTGATATTGATAGCGACAACTTAGAAGCTATCAATCTATCTACTGATGAAAATGCGACCATCCAACACAATGATGATGGCAGCTACACCATTACACCTAACGCCGACTACAACGGTGACCTAGACCTGAACTTCGATATCATCGATAACGATGGTGGTTCAGTTCAAGTTGGCCTAGACATTACCGTGAATCCGGTTAATGACTTGCCACAAGCGCAAGATCAACAGTTCACGATTGAAGAAGACGGTACGTTACTCTTCACCGATGCTGACCTGCTTGCCGGCGCGTCAGATATTGATGGTGACGAGCTGTCGATTGAAAACGTGCTCTACACGGGTGCAGATGGTGTTCTTAGCGATAATGGCGACGGCACATACAGCTTTGCTCCAAACGAGAACTTCAATGGTGATGTTCAATTCTCGTTCGATGTCTCTGACGGTACTGATTCAACATCAGCTGTTATTGATGTCAGCGTAACGCCTGAGAATGATCCACCGGTTGCGGGCTCGACATCTTACACAGTTCAAGAAGATGGCCAAATCACGATCAGTGATGGGCAACTATTGGCAAACTCTTCCGATGTGGAAGGCGATGTATCATTGTCTGGAGTAACTTACTCCGGTGATGACGGCTCTTTTGTTGATAATGGCAATGGTACTTACACCTTTACGCCAAATGAAAACTTCGATGGTGATATTTCACTAGACGTTGTTGTCATTGATGAAGACGGTGCAACCGCAACTACAACCGCTGGCATCGATGTTATCGCTGTGAATGACGGACCTGAAACTTCGGGAATTCAGGCTGAAGTCGATGAAGATAACGCAATTACCATTACTCAAGAGCAGTTGCTAGCGAACGCAACGGACGTTGAAGGTGATGATCTAACGGCATCTAACCTACAAACCAACGATCCAGATGCGACAATTGTTGCTAATGACGATGGTTCATTCACCATTACGCACACAGAAAACTTCAATGGCGAGTTGGACTTCACATACAACATCAGTGATGGTGAGAATGAAGTTCTGACGACACTCGACTTGACGGTTAATCCTGTCAACGATGCGCCGGAAGCGGGCGATGAAATCTTCATTCAAGCCCAAGAAGACCAAACAGTTGGTGTAACACTTCGTGAAGAGCCAGCACTACGTTTAGACCAAGCGCCAGAAAACGGCATCATTGAAGCGAATGTGAATGACGAATGGGTGGTGCTGGAAGTAGGACAAGAAGTTCCTGCTGACACAGAAGTACGCTTTATTCCAAATGATGACGCATTGGCTAACGGTACACACACCACGCAAATCGGTACGTTTGACGATAACGCGAGCGTGGACGATTGGGGTACAGAAGTCGACCCTTACACTCGTGAGTTCTCGGATGGAGACTTAACAGTAACCGTTCAAAGTAACGATGATCCTCTTGGTGCCTGGAATGGTAACACCCACATTGGTCACGGTATTGGTGATACAGACCGCCAAGGCCTAAGTGGTGATGAGAAACTGACCGTTTCGGTTGAAGGTCAAGACATCAATGAAATCAGCTTCCACCTTGATGGTTTGGGTGGCTGGTTCATGGAAGAGTCTCGTCACTTTACTGAAGTGGAAATTCGCGCCTTCAACGATGATGGTGAGTTAATCGATTCGATGACTTACCACAAAGAAGACCGTAGCAATTACGAGACGGACTATACGCTTACGGTAAATGAGCCGGTGTCTTACTTTGAACTTGGTACCGTGCAAGGTAATGGTACTTACGTGGTTCAAAACATGACAGTGTCACAAACTTGTCATGATGAAGCCGTGTTTACATCGATTGGTGTTGATGGTTCAGAGATCACCGAAACGGTTGAGTTGAATATCCATGCGGGTGACAACGAAATCGAGCTAACGGCTGAACTTCCGAATATTACTGTCGATACCGATGGTTCTGCCCAGTTTGCTTCGGTTGTGATTACTGAAGAGCAACTACTGGCGCAAGCATCTGATATTGATGGCGACGACCTCGATATTCAGAATCTCGAGCTAGTGGGTGAAAACTCAGAGCATGCAACACTCACCGATAATGGTGATGGTACTTGGACGGTAACACCGGATGAAAACTTCCATGGTGAAATCGAACTCGGTTACCAAGTTACCGATGGTGAGCTGACAGACAGCAACATCATCAACATCAACTTCGAATCGGTGAACGATGCGCCAATCGTTTCTGGCCCGATTGTTCTATCGACAGACGAAGACGAAGGCATCACGTTCAGTGCGGATGACTTGCTAGCGAACACTACAGATGTGGAAGGCGATACGCTGTCTATTTCAGACATCACTTACGGTGGTGACAACGGTGAGCTAGTTGATAACGGTGATGGTACGTTTACCTTCATGCCGAATGAAAACTTCAATGGTGAAATCGACATCGACTACAAGGTGTTTGATGGTACTGATGAAGTTGCAACGCATCTAGACCTAACGGTTGTACCGGTCAATGATGTGCCAGTTCCGGGCGAACCATTACATACCCAAATGCTTGAAAATGGCTCTATGATCATCGAAGCGAAAGACCTATTGTCTGGTGCTACCGATGTTGATGGCGACATTCTTCATGTCGAAAATCTATTACTTGCAGACCAAACGCAAGGTACCTTAACGGATAACGGTGATAATACCTTTACCTTCGAACCTGCAGAAGACTTCTATGGTGAAGTGAATCTGACTTTCGATATCAGTGACGGGCAAGCAAGCGCACCAAGTACAGCAAGAGTCGACGTTGAAATTGTCAACGAAGGCCCTGAGGTGAGTGGTCCAATTGAAGCCGCTGTTGATGAAGATGGTTCAATCACTATTACTCAAGAGGAGCTGTTAGCGAACGCAACCGATGTAGATGGCGATAACCTTGAAGCGGTTAACTTTGCGACCAACGATCCAAATGCGGTTGTTGTCGAAAATCCAGACGGTAGCTTCACGATTACACCAAGTGCAGATTTCTTTGGTGAGATTGAATTTACTTACGATGTCACTGACGCGATCGAAACTGTTGCCGCTGACCTCAACCTAACCGTAAATCCAATCAATGATGCGCCAGACGTGCCTGACATGTCTTTCACTACGGAAGATGGTCAAGCGATTACTATTACCGAAGCTGAGTTACTGGCACAAGCGACAGACGTTGAAGGTGATGAACTGTCAGTTGTGAATGTGACGAGTGCAAGCGACACGGTAGAAGTCACAGACAATGGCGATGGAACATACACATTAACACCAGAGCAGGGCTTCTTCGGTAACGTTGACTTAGCGTTTGATGTGAGCGATGGCACTGATGTGGTTGCTGCAAACATCGACCTAAAAGTTGAGTTCGTCAACGATGCACCAGAAGCGACGCCAATGGTGGCAGATGTCGACGAAGATGGTTCAATCCTCGTTACACAAGAAATGTTGTTGGAGAACGCGAGCGACCAAGATGGCGATGAGTTGTTTGCAAGCGCGCTTGAAACTAACGATCCAAATGCCAGCATTGTAGACAATGGTGATGGCACGTACACAGTGACGCCTTCAGAGAACTTCAATGGTGATATTGCATTCACTTATGAGGTGAGCGACGGTGAGTTGAGCACGTCTAATGATATGACATTGACCGTTAATCCGGTGAATGACATTCCAATTGTTGCTCCAGGCATGTACCACATTGAAGAAGATGGCAGCATCCTGTTCACTCAAGAGGATCTGTTGAGTGGTGCGATTGATATTGATGGCGATGACCTCAGTGTTACTAGCATCAATTACTCTGGCGATGAAGGTACAGTCACCGATAACGGCGATGGCACGTTCAGCTTCGTTCCTGAAGAGCACTTCAGTGGTGACCTGCAGTTCAGCTTTACGGTGACAGATGGCACGGATGAAGTTGAACAAGACATCAATGTTCACATTGAAGCCGTAGCTGATGCACCTGACCTAGTGATCACGGATGGCGATGGTGTCAACGTTGATGATGAAGCAATTCTGGTTGAGCCAGGCGGCATTGTTGAGCTTAATATTGCGGCTGCGCTAGTAGACCAAGATCTATCAGAAACACTGACGGTAACGGTTGATGGTGTGCCTGAAGGCTCAGTGATTACCTACGATAACGAAGGGGTAATCAATAACCAAGACAACGGTATCACCAGTTACAACGATACTGAAATCACAGTCACATTTGAGGGTGAGACGGCTGGTTACGAAAACACAGCGGGTTACTACAAAGTTGACGAAGACGGCAACATCACGGGCGTTGAAATCGTCTACGAGAACGCCTCACAAGTCGATGGTGGTGGTGACCTTGTTCCTGGGCAGGAACAGTTCAGCTTCCAAGTGGCGGAAGGCGAAAGCTTTAACCTGTTCTTAATTCCAAACGGACATCAGCACAACGACTTTGATGCGATGCAAGACGGTCAGTACGAGTTCCGTGCTGAGGATGGTTCGCCTGCGAACATGGATACGGTTGATCCTCAACTTGTCTTTGTTGCTGCAGATGGAACCGAGACAGTGATTCAAGGCCAGAATGGTGACGCGATCTTCCATGGTGGTTCAAGCTCTCAGCTAAACCAAGATGGTATCGAACATACTCGCACGACGGTTAATGAAGACGGCGAGCTGGTTTACGGCTTTGAAGATTTGTATGGCGGCGGTGATGCTGACTACACAGATTTCAACTTCACAATCGATGTCGGTGAAGTGAACAGCCAAATCTACAGCGGTGAAGTGACGGTTGGCCCTGATGGTACGGTGAACTTACCAACAACGGCTATCGAAAATGCACTACAAATCCAGCTACCTGAAGACTTCAACGAACAGCTTGAAGTTCATGTAACCGCAACCGCAACAGAGCTATCGAATGATGATTCTGAAACGGTCTCTCAAACCATCTACATTAACGCGACAGGCGCGCACATTGAGCACGCACCTGAAGCACTTCCGGTTTCTGCAAC
This sequence comes from Vibrio sp. 1CM8B, assembly GCF_023161685.1. NCBI lineage: Bacteria > Pseudomonadati > Pseudomonadota > Gammaproteobacteria > Vibrionales > Vibrionaceae > Vibrio > Vibrio sp. 1CM8B. Next base: position 60,836 of record NZ_JALNTU010000003.1, on the reverse strand, counting down.
GGTTGAAGAAGATGGTTCAATCATCATTACGCAAGAAGACCTATTAGCTAATGCGCGTGATTTAGATGGCGATCAGCTGACGGCTCTGAATTTAGCAACCGATGATGAGAGCGTTACGATTACCGATAACGGTGATGGTACGTACACATTAACGCCAGATGCTGATTTCAATGGTGATGTAAGCTTTACGTTTGATGTGTCTGATGGTGATGATGTTGTCTCTACCAACCTAGAGCTAACGGTTTCACCTGTGAACGACGGTCCAGAAGCACAAGACCAGACATTCACAGTCGGCGAAGATGGCGTGTTAACTTTCAATGACCAAGACCTATTAACAGGTGCGACGGACATTGAAGGGGACGACCTAAGTGTTGAAGGTGTAACGTACACTGGCGCAGACGGTGTCCTAACCGACAATGGCGATGGCACATACAGCTTCGCACCAAATGAAAACTTCAATGGCGATGTGAACTTCTCGTTCAATGTATCAGATGGTACCGATACGATAACCGCCAACATTGATGTGAACGTGACGCCAGAGAATGATCCACCGGTTGCTGGTAGCACGTCTTACACGGTTCATGAAGACAACTCTATTACGATCAGTAACGAACAACTGCTAGCGAACTCTTCGGATATCGAAGGCGAAGTCGCAATTGATAACGTGACTTACAGTGGTAGTGACGGTGTTCTAGAAATCAATGGTGACGGCACATATACCTTCTCTCCAAACGAGAACTTCAATGGCGAAGTTAGCCTTGATGTGGTTGTTGTGGATGAAGACGATGCAGCCGTATCTACTACTGCGGGCATTACGGTTCTAGAAGTGAACGATCCGCCAGTTGCTGGCCCAACGTCATACACCATCGATGAAGATTCAGTACTGACTTTCAGTGAGTCTCAAGTTCTGCTGAACGCATCTGATATTGAAGGTGATGTTGAGCTTGTTGAGATCAACTACGACGGTCCAGACGGCATCTTCTCAATCAATGGTGACGGTACATGTAGCTTCGCACCGAATGAAAACTTCAACGGCCAAGTGCAGTTGGATGTGACCATTCAAGATGAAGACGGCGCTCAAGTTGATACGTTTATTACGGTTGATGTTTTACCAATCAACGATGTACCAGTATCAGGCGACCTAGCATACAGTGTTGAGGAAGACGGTTCGATTACCTTGAGCCAAGCACAGCTTCTTTCTCAAGCGAGTGATGTAGATGGCGACGACCTTACTGCTTCTAACTTGATTGTTGATGGAGACGCGACGGTTGTTACTAACGATGACGGCAGCTTTACCATTACGCCAGATGCGAACTTCAATGGCGACATTGATTTGAACTTCGACATTACCGATGGTGATGCGACGCTTCAAGCAACGGCTGACCTAACGGTTAACCCAGTTAATGACTTGCCAACAGTCGGTGAGCCACAATTTGTGACTCAAGAAGACACCAGCTTTACCTTCACAGAAGAACAACTGCTGCAAAATGCGGGCGACATTGATGGCGATAACCTATCGGTTGAAAATGTGGCTTCAGATAGCGGTACTTTGGTAGATAACGGCGACGGCACTTACACATTCGCACCGAATGAAAACTTCGACGGTAATGTGAATGTGACGTTCGACGTGAATGACGGTACCGCGACAGTACCAGCAGAAGCGACGATTGATGTTCAATCTGTGGTTGATATGCCAGAGCTGTCGATTGCGTCTGATTTGGTGATTGCTTCCGATAACTTCGAGTCTGGCTCAAACGGTTGGAATACAGGTACTGAAAGCTCACAAGGCTTCGAGTCGGGTGACATGCTAGGTCGTATTGGTGGAACGGGCGGTGATGAAGCCGTCAGCAAAACTTACGACATTCCAAATGATGTGAGCGAAGTTAATATCTCGTTCAACTTCTACGAAATTGACTCTTGGGATGGTGAGTCGTTCCAAATCTTTGTCGGTGGCGAAGAGCTTACCTCGTTAGATAACTCGGCGTTCCAAACTCAAGATGGCACGACAACGTTGTACGATTCAGCGGGCAATGAAGTCGGCGAAGTGGTTCACGGCGTGTCGCAAGGTGAAGGCTTCAGTGGTTGGAACGACCAAGCACACCAAATCAACCTAACGGTACCCGTTGAAGACGGCCAACTTGAGTTAGGCTTCGGTTCAACCTTGAATCAAGGTGTAAGTGATGAATCGTTTGGCATCGATAACATTGAAATCACAGTGTCTGACGCGGATTACCAAATCATTGGTACCGAAGATACACCTGTACCACTTGATATTGATGCGGCGCTTACTGATACCGATGGTTCAGAAAACCTTGCTATTTTGATTGAAGATGTGCCGGAAGGCAGCTCGCTTTCTGCAGGTACCGATAACGGTGATGGCACATGGTCATTGCAACCAGGCGAGCTAGAAGGGCTAGAGTTTATCCCTTCAGGTGACTTCAATGGTGATGTGGTTCTAACCGTGAATGCGACATCGACTGATGTTGATACGGGCACCACCGCAACGGCAACACAAGATGTGACGATTCACATCTCGCCAGCGAACGATGCTCCAGAGGTTGACGGTGATATCAGTGCCGTTACGGCCGAAGATAATAGCATCACGCTAACTCAAGAGCAGTTGCTAGAGCACGCTGTCGACATTGATGGTGATGACCTATCAGCAATCAACCTAACTACCAATGATGAAAATGCGACCGTTCAAATGAACGACGATGGCAGTTTCACCATTACACCGAGTGAAAACTTCAACGGTAATATCGAATTTAGTTACGATGTCACCGATGGGGAAGACATGGTCGCTGCTGGCCTAGACTTGACGGTAACACCTGTCAATGATGCGCCAGAGTTGCAAGATCAAGCATTCACTATTGGTGAAGATGGGGTTCTTAACTTCACTGACGCTGACCTGTTAACGGGTGCAACGGATGTTGAAGGTGACGACCTAACAGTCGAAGGTGTGACATACACGGGTGCTGATGGTGTGCTTACCGACAATGGTGACGGAAGCTACAGCTTTGCGCCAAACGAGAACTTCAATGGTGATGTGAACTTCAGCTTTGATGTGTCAGATGGCACGGATACGGTTCAAGCCAACATTGATGTGAGCGTGACGCCTGAGAACGATCCACCAGTGGCGGGTAGTACGTCTTACACTGTGCATGAAGATAACTCAATCACGATCAGTAACGAACAGCTATTAGCCAATTCTTCAGATATTGAAGGTGAGGTTGCGATTGATAGCGTGACTTACACTGGCAGTGATGGTGTGTTCGAAGACAACGGTGACGGCACTTACACTTTCTCGCCAAACGAGAACTTCAATGGTGATGTGAGCTTAGCGGTTGTTGTTACCGATGAAGAAGGGGCAACAGAAGCGACCACAGTGGGAATCACCGTACTTGAGGTGAACGATCCGCCAATCGCAGGCTCAACCAGTTACTCAGTCAACGAAGATGAAGTTATTACCATCAGTGCAGAGCAACTGTTGGCGAACTCTTCGGATATTGAAGGCGAAGTCGCGATTGATAGTGTTACTTACACAGGCGCTGACGGTATCTTTACTGACAACGGTAACGGCACATTCAGCTTTGCACCGAACGCAAACTTCGATGGCGATGTTAGCCTCGATGTTGTGGTGACAGATGAAGACGGTGCGACAGTAGCCACCAACGCAAGTATTGATGTTCTTCCAATTAATGATCCACCAGTATCGGGTGACTTGGCATACAGCATTGATGAAGATGGTTCGATTACTCTGACTCAAGAGCAGTTGCTATCTCAAGCCTCTGATGTGGATGGCGATGACCTGACCGCAAGCAACCTAAGCGCAGGCGATAATGCAACTGTTGTTGATAATGGCGATGGCACCTTTACGGTAACGCCAGATGCGAACTTCAATGGCGATATCGACCTAAGCTTTGATATTTCGGACGGTACTGAGTCAATTGTGGCGAACGCCGATCTGACGGTAAACCCAGTCAATGACTTGCCAACGACATCTGATGTTTACGCGAACGTTGATGAAGATAATGTCATCACTATCACGCAGGAGCAGCTACTTGCGAATGCCGCTGATATTGAGGGCGATGACCTTGTCGCTTCCGACTTAACCTTAGTGGGTGACGATGCAACGATTGTCGATAACGGCGATGGTACGTTCTCTATCACTCCGAGCGAAAACTTCAATGGCTACATTGATGTTGCCTACAGCATCAGCGATGGTGACACTCCAATTGCCGCTAACTTAGGCTTAACCGTTGACCCAGTTAACGACGCGCCGATTGTTTCTGCTGATGTGGCGATAACCATTGAAGAAGATGGTTCATACACCATTACTCAAGAAGAGCTCCTACAATTCGCGACTGACATCGAAGACGATGACATGACCGCAATTATTGGAGAACAGGGCGATGAAACAACCGTAACCGGTACTGTGTTAGACGCTGAAACCAGTAGTCCAGTGTCTGGTGCAGAAGTCACCCTGACCGACAGTGCTGGCAATAGCTACACCACAGTAACGGATGATTCAGGTAACTACTCTGTTACAGGTTCAGTCGTTGACCAAGGCACGGTTACCATTGAGCAAGAAGGTTCAATCACCAGTAGCTTCCTTGTCCCTGCGGGCGAAGATGTGAATGGTGGCGTAACCGCTATATCTGAAGTACTTGAAGAAACAGATATGCGTATCGTGGTGACTTGGGGTGAAAGTCCTCGAGATATGGATAACCACTTATGGCTATACGATACAGAGAATGGCAATGAGCTAGACCATATTTACTACCGCGACATGAGCCATGATCTTGGTGAAGGTAATGTTGTTCAACAAGATGTGGATGATGTAAATGGCCATGGTCCTGAAACCATTACCATTCCAAACTACCAAGATGCTGACATGCACTATTCAGTACACAACTACACCAACAGAAGTTGGGATGTAGATGGTGTTGAAGATGTACAAGTTCAGGTGTTTGTAGGCGATACATTGGTTGAAACCTTCAGCCCAGATTTATCTGATAACCCATCAGGTGACCACTGGCATGTATTCGATATCGTGAATGGCATCATTGTTCCAAGCCAAGATGTGGGCACTCAAAATGCGTTCGACTTGCCAACGGCAGAAGAAGCGCTTGCGAATGAAAACGGCATTGATATCTCTGAATTGCTAACCGGCGATGAAGGAGATGACTCTGGTGATACGGGCGGAAACGAACCAAGTGTTGGAGATGTTTCCATTGAGAACGCGCTTATCACTGACAATGGTGACGGCACTTACACCATTACACCGGAAGAGAACTTCAATGGTGAATTCTCGATTAGCTACAACGTAGACGATGGTAACGGTGGGGTTACTCCAGCGGAACTAGACGTGACAGTAACAGCAGTTAACGACCTTTCTGTAATTTACGACCACGACTACACCATTAATGAAGATGGCTCGCTGACCTTTACCGATGAACAGCTATTGGCTGGTGCAACGGATATTGACGGCGATGACCTTTCTGTCGAGTCGGTTAACTACGAAGGCACAGACGGTGTGTTCACGGATAATGGCGATGGTACTTACACCTTTGCGCCAAACGAGAACTTCAATGGCAATGTCGACCTAACTTACGATGTGAGTGATGGTACGGATGTTGTATCGGCGAATATTGATGTTCAAGTGGTTCCAATCAATGACGTACCGGTAGCGGGTTCTACAACTTGCAGCGTTGAAGAAGATGGCAGTATCACCCTAAGCGATGCACAACTTCTAGCGAATAGCTCGGATGTTGAAGGGGAAGTGTTTGTCAGCGATGTAAGCTACAGCGGCACTGATGGTGTATTCACCGATAATGGTGATGGTACTTACACCTTTGCTCCAAACGAAAACTTTAACGGTGACATCAGTCTTGATGTCTCTGTTATGGATGAAGATGGCGCAATCGCTGAAACAACCGCAGGTATCGACGTCATTGCTGTTAACGACTTGCCAGTTGCAGGTTCAACGACCTACAGCGTTGACGAAGATAACGTGATTACCATCAATGAAGCGCAGCTTCTTGCGAACAGCTCAGATATTGAAGGTGATGTATCCGTTAGCGACGTTTCTTACTCAGGCGCAGACGGTATCTTCACTGACAATGGTGATGGTACTTACAGCTTCGCACCAAATGAAAACTTCAACGGCAATGTCAGCCTAGATGTCACCGTTGCAGATGAAGACGGTGCAACCGCTCAAACGACTGCGGGAATAGATGTTATCGCAGTCAACGACGCACCAGTATCAGGTGACTTGGCTTACTCAGTGGATGAAGATGGTTCAATCACGCTAAGCCAAGAGCAACTGCTTGCTCAAGCATCGGATGTGGACGGCGATGATCTTACCGCTGCAAACCTAACCGCGGGTGATAACGCAACCGTTACGGAAAACGATGATGGTTCATTTACCATCACCCCGGATGCCGATTTCAATGGCGATATTGACCTAAGCTTCGACCTTTCTGATGGTACTGAAACGGTTGTTGCAACGGCCGACCTTACTGTGAATCCAGTGAATGACATCGCAGTTGTAGAAGATGTCGCTTACACCATTGAAGAAGATGGTTCGCTTACCTTTACTGACGAGCAACTGCTAGCGGGTGCTTCTGACATTGATGGTGATGAGCTTTCAGTTGCCGATGTGTCTTACACTGGCGCAGAGGGTGTGTTCACCGACAATGGCGATGGCACTTACACCTTTGCACCGAACGAGAACTTCAATGGTGACGTAAGTCTGGACTTCTCAGTATCTGACGGTACAGAGACGGTTGATGCAAATATCGACGTAACGGTAACAGACGTTAACGATGCACCAGTGGCAGGCGCAACGTCTTACCAAATGAACGAAGATGGCACCATCACATTGAGCCCTGAGCAGTTGATTGCTAATAGCTCCGATGTGGACGGGGAAGTGTCGCTTGATAGCGTGAGCTACTCAGGTGCAGACGGTATCTTGGTTCAAAATGAAGATGGTTCGGTAACGTTCGCACCAAACGAAAACTTTAACGGCGACATCAACCTTGATGTGACGGTTATTGATGACGACGGTGCTACCGCTCAAACCACCGCTGGTATTGAAGTTATTGCAGTTAACGACGCACCAGTGGCCGGAAACGTGGCTTACTCGGTTGATGAAGATGGTTCAATTACGCTATCTCAAGAGCAGTTGTTGGCGAACGCATCGGATGTTGATGGTGATGCACTGACCGCAAGCAACCTATCCGCGGGTGACAATGCAACCGTAACAGCAAACGAAGATGGTTCATTTACTATCATGCCGGATGCTGATATCAACGGTGACATTGATTTGAGCTTCGATGTGTCAGATGGCCTTGAAACTGTTCAAGCTGGCGTCGACCTAACGGTTAACCCAGTCAATGACCTACCAACAGCAGAAGACCAAAACTTTACCGTTGAGGAAGATGGAACGCTAATCTTCACGGATGCAGACCTACTAGCAGGTGCTGCAGACATTGACGGCGATGACTTGTCTATCACGGATGTGTCTTACACGGGCGCAGAAGGTGTATTCACGGATAACGGTGATGGCACTTATAGTTTTGCTCCGAACGAGAACTTCAATGGTGATGTCAACCTAGGCTTCACAGTGACTGATGGCACTGAGACAGTCGATGCCAATATTGGTGTGACGGTAACGGATGTTAACGATGCGCCAGTAGCGGGTTCTACGTCTTACCAAATGAACGAAGATGGTACCATCACAATCAGCCCTGAGCAGTTAATTGCTAATAGCTCTGACGTTGATGGTGAAGTGTCGCTTGAAAGTGTGACTTACACAGGCTCTGACGGCACTTTGGTTCAAAACGATAATGGGTCTGTGACCTTCACGCCAAACGAGAACTTTAATGGTGATATCAGCCTAGATGTGGTCGTGACCGATGATGACGGTGCAACTGCAACAACAACGGCAGGAATCGAAGTTCTGGCTGTGAACGATGGACCTGAATCTGAGGATGTGAAACTAACCACAGCCGAAGACAGCACCATCCTTATCACACAAGACATGTTGTTAGCTCAAGCTACCGACATCGATAACACCGCAGACGAACTGTCAGCTTCTGGTCTACAAATCGACCCTAGCTTGGGTGAGTTGCTAGATAACGAAGATGGTACTTGGTCATTTACACCAAACGAAAACTTCAATGGCGATGTGCCAATGACGTTTAACGTTAGCGATGGCCAAGAGACAATTTCAGTCGACGGTAACATCGATGTCACGCCAGTCAATGATGCACCTGAAGCGCCAACCATTGAGATGCAAGGCGAAGAAGATGTGGTCATGGTGATTGACCCAGCTTACATCGCGGGTCAAGTAACAGACCTTGATGGCGACGAGATCAGCATTGAGAGCATCACAGTTCGAGCTCCAGCGAACGCGACCTTAACTCAGCAACCAGACGGCATGTATCACTTGGTGACTACTCAAGACTTCAATGGCTTAGTAGAACTGGGTTATCAAGCTACTGACGGTGAAGAAGTGGTTGATGGCTCGCTGAATGTGGATGTCATTCCGGTTAACGACGCACCATTCAACGTCGGCAACGCAATGATGACCACCAACGAAGATGGCGCGTTCACCTTCGATGCTGGCGACTTGATGAACTTGTTCGGTGACATTGATACCGCTGACCTTGTTGTTTCTCGCATTATCACCGCAGACGGTGAAGATGGCGGAGAAGTAACAGACAACGGTGATGGTACTTGGACATTCACACCAACAGGAGACTTCTCAGGCGTTTCTGACCTACAAGTTGTCGTAAGTGACGGTGAGTTTGAGACGGTTCTTGATGTTCCTGTGTTCGTACGTCCTGTCGCAGATGGCGCGGTAATTACCACCGACCATGACGGTCCATTAGTCTTCGGTGAAGATGAAACGGGTCACTTGGGACTGAACGTTGGCCTAGTCGATGATTCAGAAACACTAAGTAACTTGGTGATGACAGGTTTCCCTGTTGGATTCGAGGTAACAGATGGTGTGAATACCGTGATGATCACCGAGCCGGGTCAATACATCGACCTGTTCGACTGGGATATTTCAAACATTCAAATGACGCCTCCTGAAGACTTCCATGGTGAGTTCTTCGTAACCGTAAGTGCAACAACGGTTGATTACGGAGATGAGCCGGAAGCGTTTGATGATGGTATCGATACGGGTGATTTCGAAACTGTAGCGGGTGATTCCATCATCCTAACGGCGGACGACCTAATTGGTTTGGCTGAGAATGTCGATGCTGACAGCGATGATGAAGTGAAACTGGTTCATCTTGCCGACCGCAGCCAAGGTGAGATTGTCGATAATGGCGATGGCACTTGGACGTTCACACCAGCACCAGGCTTCACAGGCGAAGCAGACATTGCTTACGTGGTTGATAAAGATGGCGTGCTTCATGATGAGCAAACTGGCGTAGTCGTGAAAGAAGGCGACTCACAAGAGAATGCAGCACCAGAAGTTAACAGTATCACGACGACGGAAATCGCAGCGGATGCTACCTTGTCGTTCACTGATGAAGACATGTTAGCGAACCTGAGCGATGCAGAAGGCGACAGCTTGAGCATTGAATCAGTAAGCTTGATGGAAGGTCAGGGCGTAATTGAGAGCGATAACCAAGGTAACTATCAATTCACACCTGCTGAAGACTACACCGGTGATGTTCAAGTTGGGTTTATAGCGACCGATGGCGAAAATCGCATCGAAAGCTTCTTCAATGTGGATATCCACGGCGGAGATGAAGCTGCGGCGAGCGAAGGTTATGCCTTAGCTGATGATGGTTCACTAACTATCACGGATGTACAGCTGGTGGATGAATTGGGCGTGAGTGATTCTGCACAAGTTGTTGATGTTGCAGACGCGAACGATGCTGGCTTCTTTGCCGAATCAGGTGAAGGTGAGTGGACTTACTGGCCGAACGAAGACTTCGATGGCAATCTAGCGATGAATGTTGAAGTTAACGACGGCGGTGAAGTATCAAGCCACAGTGTAAGTATCCAAGTAGCCGATGAATCAGTGCAAAGTGATGAACCACAAGTCCAAGCTGCTCAAGCAACAGAAGAGCAACAAGTGGAAGTGGCTCAACAAGCTGATGACCAAGCTCAAGATGCTGAAACTGAAGACAGTACAGCCGATGTAACCGCGGCACCTGGCGATACCATCTCTATCTCGATTCCAGATGAGGTGAGTGGTAACGAATCGGTTGATTACGCTGATATGTCTGGCTTACCTGAGGGCGCTACTGTGAGCAACGCACTAGATAACGGTGATGGTAGCTTCACAATCAGTGGCAACCTAGAGCAGCCTGTATCCGTTGAACTTCCAGAAGGTTATGAAGGTACTAGCGAGATCCAATTCCAAGGTTACGACGAATTGGGTAGCTCAATAGACGGAGCTAGCGGTTCTGTTGAAGTTGAGGTCGATGATCAATACACCATGCAAGGTTCTACGCAAGAGCAGCAACCGGACATGGCAGGTATGGAATCTGGTGGCAGCGACTGGACAAGTGCGGGAGGTCAAGACCAAGGTGTTGACTTCACGGACGACTCTGGAAGCTTCGATTCAGATTCTCAAACTGGAACCGATCAAGGCAACGACTTTGACCAAAGCTCGATTTAATCGAGAGAGCTTAGTTTTAGTCTAAACCGACATTTAGTCTAAACCAGCAAGCAGATAGGGCAGCGTAAAGTTGCCCCCATTAAAGCCATGTAGAGTTATTGATACATGGCTTTTATTTATTTATTTGTTGTTTGTCTCGCTAAATAAACTTGAGAACAGATAAAAATGTCCTTAATTATTAGAAGAGTTAATTAAAAGGAGGGACGACATGTATCGTTATGTCAGTTCGCCACAAGCGTCGAGATACATTGTGCCACCACCTCAACATCGTGAATTGTCGAGTGTGGATGTGCCTGAGTCTGAATTGGAGATGCGAGAAATATTGAATAATTGGTTTGCTGATGGTTTAGCGCCCATTATTGAAAGTGACGATGACTACATTTCTGCGAGCGATCACGTTCGATTCGAAAAGCTTAGCCGTACCGTTGGGATGTTGTTGAGAAACAAAGATTATTATTTTGCGGCCAAACGGATTTTATCAGTGTGGGAACAAGATTGTCTTGAAACCACTTATATCAATTATCTCATTTTGCGCAGTGAGCGAGTCACTTCTCTAAGGTAAGTTAATGCTTTGGTACTTGTAATTAGCCATTAGCCATTAGCGACTTAGGGTTCGTGTGCTTAAGATCTTTTTGTTTTTCTAGCGAATCAGGCAAACAAAAAGGGCAAGCTTGGAGGCTCACCCTAAAGGTTCTTTGTTTTACTTCCGTTGTTTTTTTAATTACGTTGCTGTTTTGGCTTAACGCTATTTTCAACTAATTCTCAACTGGGTTACGACTTACACCCAACCATCAAATTTGAGTCGTTTTTGAATTCTCTCGACCGCTTCTTTCTGCATTTGTCTAACACGTTCGTTAGAAACATTCACATCCAACATTTGTCCGACCTCAGACAGCGTTTTCACGTTGTTATCAAAGAAACCAAAACGGTGGATTAGCACCTTTTGTAATTTTGGAGGAAGTGTATGGATGATTTGTTCTAGAGCTTGGGTAAAGGATTGATCTTCACAATCTTGTTGAGGGTCGGGGATATATTCACTTTCGCATTGATCAAGCACCATAGGCGCATGGCTAGTTCCAACCGTTGTCGTCACGTCAATAAACCCGCTTAACGCCACCAATTGATCGACGCGTTCGGCCTTAACACCTGAACTGTCTGATAGCTCAGAAATTGAAACCCCTTTACTCATTTTTTTGCTTACATCGAGCTTTTTTGAGGCGAGGCTGTTTATTTCTTTACATACGTGGGCTGGCAATCGAACGGTTCGACCCGTGTTCATCAGTGCGGCTTCAATGTTTTCGCGGATCCACCACACAGCATAGGTTGAAAAACGATAACCTGGTTCTGGATCGTATTTGTCGATGGCCTTAATCAAGCCAATGTTGCCTTCCTCGATTAGGTCGAGCAGGGTGAAATTATTACCTTTACGTTTTAGGTAACTTTTTGCGATTTTCACAACAAGGCGCAGGTTTGATTCGATCATAACATCACGCGCTTTTTTATCACCCGCGCGATTCAATTTTGCGTAATACACTTCATCTTCACGCGACAGCAGATCAATGCCAACAATATCTTTCAGATAATGAGCATAAGGGTCTGCACTGGTAGAAAATGATTCGGTAATGGGTGTTTCATCCGTGAGCCCCTGAAACGCAGCAAAACTATCGTTGTTCATTTCCTTGTCCTTATCTAGCCGACTGAACGTTTTATTTTATTATTATGCCACCAAGTGATTAACGCTTGGTTTCATTAGAGTGTAGATAACAGTTTCTTCTTTACCAATAAATAAAATGCAATTTCGTATGTTTATGTCACAAAAAAATCTACAAATATTTAACTATTTTGCATCTCATCCAGTGTGTTGGTTTTTCATTTAAAACATCAAGATGGCTGGTTTATAAAGCATGTGTTATGTATTGCTTTGCCTAGATAAATGCCGTGAAATTATAGGTGTGGGTTAGATCTATAATTGAGAGGGGATATGATGAAAAAAATGGTAAGAGTCGAGGTTCAATGTTTCCAAGTACCTCAACTCTTTTAGCTGTATCGGCTATTAAGTATCGCCACGCACGTCTTAATTCTATCGACTAATAAGTGCTAAGAACCTCATCAATTTGTTGATTAATGATCTTCATTTCGCTGTAGATAACGGAAAGATCATCAGCTTGCGGAGCAAGCTTATTAAGTGTGTTTTGCTCTACTCTTTCTAATGCAACAGTCGCCGTTTCTTCCCCAAAACTGGCTAGAATGCCTTTTAAGGTGTGCACCGTAAAATGAAGTTTGCCCCAATCTTGTTGTTGAACCAACTCTTCGATTTCTTGTAGCGAATTGCCATGGTCTTCTTGATATGTAGACAAAACGGCGTAAATGACTTCTCTGTCGTTGTCTAAATAGGCGTTTAAAGCATCAAAGTCTAGCATGTGGACTCCTGTCGGCTGCATGTTGAAAATGGGCTAGGCGGCTTAGTGGAAAAACCATACCGTGATGAATCACTAATCCATTGGTTCCATTTTGGAGGAAGTTCTAATTGTAAGATTTCTTCTAAATAGTCGTCGCTAAGTTTCTCATCTATATGAGCTTTATGGACGGCATATATATAGTCAAGTTTGGCGGCAACTGAATATGGGTAACTGTGAATGTAGTCCTTTAATTCTTGGATCGACCCAAAGTTTTCAATGTTTATACACGTTGAAGGGTCGACATTTTTGGACTCAAGTTTGTGACTTACTGCTTCTCCCCGAGATTTTAGGCATGCCACTGCTAAGTGATAAAGAGAGTACTCACCAAAGTGGACGAGCAGTGGTAATAGTTGAGCGAGCAAGTAAGTCGGTTGGCTTTGGAAATTATTCGCTAACAGGGTCGAAGCTCTAATCACTTTTTTGTGGGCAACCTGAGGGCTATTTTCGATGAGCAATATGCTGCTCTGAAATAGGGCAAGGCTGGCCAAAACTTGCTGCTGTTGTTTTACCGGAAGTTTCAGGTTTACCAACTCGGTGAATTGGTTGGCGTGCTCAAGCAAAATACGTTTGTACTTTAGCTGCGTCTCGCGCTGATACGTTGCTTTTAACGAATTAAAGTGCGCACCAATGGAATGGATGACATCAATATCAGCAGCTGAAATGTGGGTAGCATACATTTCACCTAACTTTATGATCATATGTGTGTTATCTGCGTTCTCAGCTAAGTCGATGGCCCTGATTGCACGATGGCTGATACTCGGTGTCATCTCAAATGCACGAATCGCCAATTTAAGAGCAGGCAGCAGCATCTTGTGTTTTTCATAGATACAGCTTAAGCAGTCAATCACGCTCAATGAGAGTGGCTGCGCTATCAGAAAATTGTGGAGCTTATCTATGGCTAAATTTGGCTTGCCTAAGCTGTCGAGAACGAGCGCCTCAGCCACCAATTTTGTTGGGTGCATGTTGGTTTTCGAGTTGTTAATGACGCTAGTGAGTAACTGCCATTTCTTACCTGCAATTAAATGTTCAATCAATGTCGCTTCGAACTGGACGCTAGTACCATTAGGGGAGATCGCCAAAGCTTGAGCTAATCTCTCTTGACTGGCAATTGGATATAAATCATTCAGTTGGGTGAGCTTCTTCGAAACGGACACGGCACTTTGGATCTTTTTACCCAACGTTTGAGTATTAATCGGTTTAGAAACGAAGTGGTGTGCTTCACCTGAAAGGGCGGTTAATACTGTTTCCTGACGCATATCCCCAGAGAGCAAGATTGTTGCCACAGTATGGTCTATCAGGCGATTTCGATACAGAATACCCAACAGCTCAAAGCCAGTAAAAGACTGTTCTAAGTGGTAGTCAATGAGGAGTACATGAAAAGAGTGCGTCTCGACCGCTTTAATTGCTTGTCGATAGTCGGTCGCAATAAAGATGCAATCATGTGAAATGCCCAAGCTCGAGAGTTGCTGCTTTATAAGAATAGTTGCACTCTTGGAGTCGTCGACAATTAAAACTCGTAGGTCAGGTGGTAAGGTCAAATCCATTTTCCTCAATACCAAATGTTATTTTTAATCTAGGTGTCAAGTTGCACATTGTCAAGGTGCCTATATCACATACAAACACTCAATAAACTATTGGTAATTAAAACATTTATGAAATCCTTCAAACGCAGGTTACTTTTACCTGATTTTTGTGGGGTTATACGTGTTTTAGAAATAAAAAAGAGGCAAGCCGATAAGCTCACCTCTTTGTTTTATATTCGAGTTTTTATTCGAAATGTTTTTATTTGCTTGAAGCTTTATTTACTTAAACTCCTGCGCTAATCACGCATGTTTAGAATCAACACCGCGGCTAGGGCCAAGAACGCCGTCATCATTAAGAACACATCGTTGTAAGCCATGATGGCAGCGTCACGTTGCATTGTACCAAGTAAGCTTGCTTGCGCTTGTTGCATCGCAGTTGCCGCATCACTTCCTGACTGAATAAAAAACGCTTGTTGTTGCTGAAGCGTCTGCCAACCAAGTTGACTCACGGAAGGTAACGATTCCTTGATGTGTGCCAAGTGCTCACGCGTTTTGTTGTCGAGTAACGTAGCAATAATCGCGATGCTGAAAGCGCCCCCTAAGTTTCGCATTACGTTGGTTAACGTTGATGCATCTGGCGTGTCCATTTTGCTGATGTTTTTCATGGCAACCAAAGACAGCGGAACCATGATGAACGGACTACCAATAGCACGCAGAACCATAGATAAAATCAGCTGTTGTCCGCCAAAATCGATTGTCATGTGTGTATTTACGTAACAACTTAATCCGAACATCGCGAAGCCAAAGGTAACCAAGTACTTAGGCTTAATGATCTGTGTTAGCTTAGGCACAATTGGGAATATCAGAAGCTGTGGGAAACCCATCCACATTAACACTTCACCAATTTCCATCGCATTATATTGCTGAATTTGAGTGAGATACATCGGCAGAACATAGATAGAACCAAGCAATGCCATCCCTAGAATCAAATAGGCGATACAGGACATCGCAAACTGCCCATCCCGCAATAGCCGCAGGTTAACCAATGGCTTCTTGTGTTGAAGCTCGTTTATCACGAAGTAAACCAAACTCACCGCAGAGACGATACTCAAGCCAACAATAAAGCTCGAACTGAACCACTCTTCACGGTTACCTTCTTCTAGTACTACTTCCAAACAACCTAGCCCTAATGCCATGGTGGCGATACCAAACCAGTCTGCTTTTTTGAGCGTGCCAAGGTCGAGCTTTTCATCGTCCAAGCCATATCGGATCATGGTGATCACAAGCAAAGCTGGCGGAATATTGATGTAGAAAATATAGTGCCACGAGAAGTTCTCCGTCAGCCAGCCACCAAAAGTAGGGCCAATCGATGGAGCAAAGGTCGCGGTTACACCAAACAGTGCCATACCCACAGCGCGCTTGTTGACCGGCAACAACTGAATCACTAGCGAGAAAGCAAGCGGGATTAAAGCACCACCACTGAAGCCTTGCATCGCGCGGAATACAATCATCGAGGTCATGTTCCAAGAAAACGAACACAACAAAGATGAAATGGTGAAGATGGCCGTCGTCCACGTGATATAACGGCGTTTACCGAGCGCTTTAGAAAGCCAACCACTGAGTGGGATAGCGATCATCTCTGCCACTAGGTAAGACGTAGAGATCCACGAGCTTTCATCCAAGGTGGCTGATAGCGCACCTTGAATATCTTTGAGAGACGAGTTGGTGATCTGAATATCCAAGATCGCCATGAACGCGCCGATTAAGCCGCCAAATAGGGCGATCCAATGACGTCTTGAAACCTCGTCACCATCATTAGTTTGGGTGACAACACCAGCGTTACTCATGGTCTAGCCTCGTTTATCGATGGTCGCTACCACAGACAAACCAGGAAGCAGTCGACCTTTCAACTCTTGCTGATCTGGAATCGTAATTTTCACTGGTACACGTTGAACGATTTTAGTGAAGTTACCGGTCGCGTTTTCTGGTGGTAAGAGCGCAAACTTAGCGCCAGTCGCAGGGGAGAAGCTGTCTACCACACCTTCAAGCGGCAGCCCCGGGAACGCATCCAGCTCTACCTCAACCGTCTGACCTTTGTGAATACCACTTAGCTGTGTCTCTTTGAAGTTGGCTTCAATCCACACTTGGTTGTTTGGTACCAAGCTCATCAGTGGTGCGCCTGCTTGAATCAGCAAGCCTTCACGTACGCTGCGTTTACCAATCACGCCATCTGCTGGCGCGTAAACTTTGGTGTAATCAAGGTTAAGTTGTGCTTGATCTCTTTGGGCTTGAGCTTCGGTCACGGATGCATTTGCTTGCTCAATCTCACTAGCGATAACGGTTAATTGATCATTGGTTGCAACGAGGTTTGCTTTTGCTTCTTCTAAATCTGCTTGAGTCACTTTTTGCTGTGCGACCATGCTGTCGACTTCATCTTGAGACGCGTAGTTACGCTTTAGTAAGCTACGAGAACGTACCACTTGTTGAATCGCGCGTTCGTATTCAGCTTGTGCAGAATCAACGCGGCTCTCTGCTTGATTAATCTTGCTACGTTGTAACGTTTGTTGTGCCACTAGATTTTTGACGTCTGATTGCACGACGCTTAAATGGGCGTTTGCTTGAGCAAGTGCTGACTGGTAATCACGGTCATCGATTTGAACCAGCAAATCACCTTCTTTAACCGATTGGTTATCACTCACGTAAGACTTAACAATATAGCCAGACACCTTAGGGCTAATATTCGTGATGTCGCCTTGTAGGTAGGCATTGTCGGTAGATTCAAAGTACTGGCCATAACCGTACCAGTACCCAGCACCGGCTAAACCCAATGACAGCATGATCGCAGTAGCAATAAGCGGAGCTTTTTTACGTTTTTTTGTGCTTACTGATTGCGAAGCGTTGTTGTTCCCTGTCATTTTTTATTTCTCATTTTGTTTTTATTTAGATGTAACGAATTGTAAATGAATTCGATTGATTGATAAGATAGGAAAAAAGGGAAACACTGTTGCAAAAATCTAACTAATAGAGCTTTGGGAGAAGTACGATGGACTTAAATGCTGTGACTGTTTTTACACAAGTTGTTGATTGTGGGAGTTTCACGCATGCAGCAGAAGCGTTGAACATGACCAAGTCGACCGTCAGCCGAAAGCTAGATGAGCTAGAACAGCACTTAGGTGTGAGGTTGATCACTCGTTCGACACGAAGTTTAGTCTTAACGCCAGAGGGTGAGCGCTTTTATCAGTCGAGCATGCAGATGCAAGAGATAATGAACCAAGCTGAGCTAGAGGTTTCTGCCAATCAGGATTTGATCCGAGGGCAGCTAAATGTTGTGTTGCCTGTCGAATTGGGGCATCAAGTATTAGCCAAATACATCCACAGCTTCCTAAAAGAGCACCCAAGCGTGACTTTGAACTTAGAACTGTCGAATCGAGAAGTCGACATCATTGCGGAAGGGATCGATCTTTACGCACAAATTGGTGAGCTAGTGGACTCGAGTTTGGTTTCTCGCTACCTCACAACATCAAAGCGTGTATTGGCAGCCAGTCCTGAGTATTTAGAACAGTTCGATGAAATCTCTTCGCCCAATGATCTTAAACCGCCATTCAGAATGATTGAGGTGGTGAACAAGGCGGCGCGTTTACCCAAGTGGCATTTACAATTAGAAGGCGGAGAGTCGATTTTGATCGATCTGCCGTGTCAGTTGCGGGTGAATACCATCACGGCATGTCTAACAGCGTGTGTGGATGGGCTCGGCTTGGCAGTGCTTCCTGAATTCATTTGTCGGGAACACTTCAAGACAGGTAAGCTGATTCGTTTGTTACCTGAATATGAGATGCCGGAAGTTTCAGTAAGCCTAGTGTATGCAGACAGGCAGTTGATGCCGAAACGTAAGAAGGTCTTTATCGACTATCTACTGACTGCCTTTCAAAATAGGAAGCACAAGTAACGGGGTAAACCTTAGCGGTTAAGTGCTTAGGCTTCCTATTATTCGTTATTGTCTAAACCGTATCGAAGCTAACTATGATTGGGCAGCCAGTCGATAACTTGTCCACTCGCTAATATAGCTTTGACCGATAGGGCAGCAATATCGATACCGTTGTGACGAAATGCCTTGCTGGAGAAGTTGGCAATGATCTTACTCCCGTCACTAAACTCAGTTTGTTGGACATCGCCGTTTTTATCTAACCATTCGAAATTGACTAACTGTTTATCCCATAACTGTTCGTGCATTGGTTCAAAGCCGTCTTGATAGTGTTTGAGTGCTTTGATTCTCGGGCTTGAACTTGATAAAGCTTCATCTCTGGTCAAGTGAACCATCGGGGGGGTGTTGTACAGCATGGCGGTTAAGTCTCGATTTGCTCGTACATTAGTGAACTTGAGGCTGTCTGAATGCCAATGGTGTGTATTGATTACTTCATCATGGAAAACGGCTTGGTAAAGTGGAATTCGATATTGAGGCGAAAACAGTAGCGACTTGTAGGGTTCTTTAACCTTAGCCGGCTTAAAGAAGAAGTCGGGCTTGTGGTCTGGGTACCAACGACCTAAGTAATAGGGAGATTGGCGGTTCTCTTTCATGTCTTTGTCTGTCCAACCAAAACCAACCGTTTCTAAGCCGTGTGCAAACGCGATGCCTTTTGTTGTTAGGCTGTTGCCGTCTTCAGATCCTAATAGTAACGATGGTTGCTCGCTAAGCCACTGCATTCGATTGTTGAAGGCAGAAAGCATGTCCGACTCGTTTGTATTGCCATTGCCATTGCTATGACTCTTGATATGACTGTCTATAGAGCCGCTGTAATCTTCGCGTGCCATGGCGGTTGCATCAACATCTAAGAACAAGCTGTTGAAGTTGCCGAATCTCATAATGTCTTGAGCACGCTGTTTTACGTATTCTAAATGGCAGTTCGGATTGAGATAGAATCCGTTACCTCGAAACCCTTTTTTTAGGTTGCCATCTGCCAGTTCAATGGCACAACTCTGACGCATCGGCTCTGGCAATTGAGCGGTTAGCCAGTTGTCATTGAGCTTCGCGGGAATGGCTGTGTTGTAGGAATCGTAAGTACCGACCAGATATCCGGACTGTTTTGCCATAGCCACGGCGTTAGGTTGATAGAATGCTGGCGTCCAATTGTCGAATCCAAGCCACAGTTTGTTTAAACCTGCCTTATTTAGATTAGCGACCATGTCTGAAGACAACGCTTGTCCCCAAGTGTCTGACGAGTTTAGGTAGGGGGAGGCGTGTTCAACCAACCAATTTTTCTTATTCTGCGCTGCCACGTGTTGAGCTTTGATCGTGTTGTTTTCGAGTGTCGGATTACCAACAGGATATAACACCTGCAACGATTGGCTAATAGAGTCCAATAATAGTTGTTTGTGGTACTGACTGAACCAATCTTTGCCCTTGGAAAGTGATGACAGCTCTCTTTTCGCTTCCCCAGAAACGCCGAGTTTAGAGCCCTCTAGATACCATGTTTTCAATCCCCACCAGTCGCTCACATCTTGGATGCTCAATGGGTCTTTGCCAAACAGGTAAATGTGGCTTGCGCCGATCAGTTTACTCACATCCGGATTACGCTTTTGTTTAGCAACCAGTGTTTCAGAAAGGCCATTTTCGATGCGCCAATCGCGGTAGTGTTTCGCTCCATCTAACCACGAGTCTCCAAGGGTGATACGAACAATAAAAGGCTGTGATTGATTGAGCATCGTAAATTGGTGTGATGCCTTCATGTCAATCTTGGTGTTTGCATTTGAGGAGTAATCAGAGGGCGCCTCTGAAAAGAGCAGTTGATTGTTGGTTGCATTAACCATCTGATAGCTAATGAAATGCTTGTTTTGTTGCACTGTCCAAAAAGGCATCCTTAAGTCTTGAGTAGTGTTGCTTCCAGAATGGTTGCCGACGAGATAACTTGCCCAAAGCTTGTTGTCAGTATGCACGCGCATGCCTTCACTAAAAGGAAGAAATAGCGTCTGAGTTTGTTGTTCGGCAAGATCAAACCACGTCAACTCGATGGGTTCCTTTCGTTTCACCTGTATATTTGAAGGTAAGCTGAACTGAAAAGTGAGCTGGTCTTGATTAAGCTCTGCCTCAACGTTTATCCCACTGGGTACTAAGGTCCAAGTGGAGATTTTTACTGAGTCAGCTTTATCGGAAAAGCCAATAACCAGATTGGTCGCTTTCTGTGGTTTGCTATCAACGGTGAGAGCAGCGCTGTTAACGCTTAAGCCGTTCCAATCTATCTCTAGAGTATTCGATGATATAGATACGGTATTGCTGCTAGTGGCGTTAGCGTTGTCGCGAATACTGCTGCCGCTAACGTTGCTATTACTGGTGAGCGTTATTTGGCTCGCTTGTGCATTGGATGAAAACAGACAAGCTGTTGTTAACGCCACAATGGCACAATTAGAAAGATTGAGTGGGTGACGTACGCTGAGCATATTTAGATTCCGTAAAGGGTAAGTACAGTTATTACACCTAAGTAGCGCTAGTACTTTGTCACCTATATGTCTCTATTTTCTGTTTGGCTTTAGTGGTGTTCCATTAGAAAGGCACGGCGACGCGTTGCACATATTGGACTTCAATAGCGCCTTGGTATTCAAACATTTCAACCGAAGCACTTAAGTGCTTGGCTTTGGTTCCTAGTGGACTTTCTGTGGGAATGGGTGCTTGCGCTGTTTTGATTGGCACTTTGTAACCTAACAGGTTGTAGTTTTCATCAAACCATTGCCAACTCACATTAGCGTCAGGGCAGTTGTCGATCACCTTTGGAGGCGAGAGCACGATATGTGGTTCGCTGAGTTTACTCTCAAGCGTCAGCCATCGATTGCTGTCATTTAAAGCGACAATAATAGGGTAGTGATTTGAACCTATCTTTAGTTGATAAACACCAGATTCGGGTTTGATGAACATTTCATTGGTTTCAATCTCCTGATACTCATTGTTGAAAGTGAGTTGCCCATCAAGAAGGACTTTGCCTTTAGGCGATACCAAAGAAAGAGTTTGGGTTTCTAAGCCTTTGTTGAGTTGCTCGGCAGAGACTTTGATTTGATAACCGTGCGACGACAGGCCATAGCGTCGAATGAAGCTGACTTGGATGTGGTGTTTCGGCTCAGCACTTTGTCTTAGTGAGGTTCCACATTGAGTCTGGCTTAATATCTCTTGTTTGACTGGCAGCCAAAGCTCAATATCGAGTGTTTGTTGATCGAGTGCGATTTGCAGCTCTTGCCACGCAACTTGCGGTTGTTCATCAAGCAGAGATTGATAGGTGTGCTGCAATGGCGTGTCAGTAAACCATGCTGCATGACTTGCGAGCGACCAGGTGCAGAGCAGTGCGGTTAACGAAGTGACTTTCATTATGACTCCCCAGCCAAGCGGTAACCAACGCCACGATGTGTTTCTATATTCAATGTTGGCAGCTTCTGGCGTAAGCGCAGTATGTGATTATCAATAGTTCGGGTACTAGGAAAGGCCTGATAACCCCAAATCTTATTGAGTAACTCATCTCGGTGAAACACGCGATTTTGGTTCTGAACAAACAGTACCAATAGCTGAAACTCCTTAGGTTTCAACGTGATTGGGCTTTCATCCAGATAAGCGATCCGTTCCGACAAGTTGATTTGGATATTTGCGTAATTTAAGAGGCTCACACCTAACGGACGAAGCTGGGTAATGACTCGAGCGAGTAATTCATCGTTCGAAAATGGCTTAGTCACGTAATCTTTGGCACCCGCCATTAAACCTTCAACACGTTGTTGAACTTCTACTTTAGCGGTTAACACAATCACAGGCAGCGCTTTGAGGAGCAACCAGTTTGGAAGGTGTTGCAAGCTGTCACCATCTTCAAGCTGTCGATCCAATATCACAAGATCGGCTCGAAACCATTGCTTACTGGCACTCTCTGAATCCTTCGCCCAAAAGCATTGGTAACCACTGGATTCAAAGAAGCTGACGAGGCCTTGTCCAAGCAGTTGGTCGTCTTCAATCAGCAGTAGGGTGTTCATAAGCAATTTCCAGAATACATCGGGTTGGGCTACGAAGAATAATAAGGCGGCCATTCGCTTGCTTCATCAAGTGCTCGACAATAGTCAGGCCAATGCCCATGTTATCCAGTTTGTGCGCTTCACTTGGCGTGACACGAGACATGAGTTGTTGTATCGGCGAAGGGAAGTGCCCATCGTCTTGTACCTCAATAGTCAGCTTGTCTCCGAGTTCGACCTTTACCAAAACCTCGCCTTTACCGTGTTGTTTGGCATTCTTGATTAGATTATCCAAGCAGATGGTTAGCCAGTAATAAGGAAGGTTCAGTTCAACTTCACGCGCTTCACATTGATAAGAAATATTGTGCTTTTCACATACATGATCGAGCCACTCTTCTAATGATGCATTTTGCATCAACAAAGGCTCAGACTGATCTGAACTTAGGTACACTTTGCTGTTTTCGGTGAGCTGAGAGAGCCTTTGATAGTCAGATATCAAACGCCAAACCGCACTTTGAGTTTCATCCGAAAAGTCATCGTAGCGATTTCTAAACATTTCGACGGTTAAGCCTAGGCTAGTAATGGGAGTGCGCAGTTCATGAGTAAGAAGCTGTAAAACGAACTGCCTCTCTTTTCGTTGTTTTGTTCTTAGGTATAAGACTCTAGCGAGGCCGGAAAGCAACGTTAACAGCAATGAAAATATCAAGGTTTTCATGATCAGATTGTCATTGCTAGGCTCACTTAAGCACACGTTGCTGTAACGAAAAGTACAGGTTTCACCTGTCAAAGATACCTCTTGTTGCTCTGCGATAGGTTGCCACACATCTAAGGGAATCGCTTTCCAGCCTTGTTCGCCACTTAACCAAAGCACATCATCTTGTTGCCAAGCGCGGTATCCATTGAGCAATGCCTCTCTGCCTTGAGCGGTTAGCGATTCTAACTTGGTATATAAAGGATGCTGTGGGTTGGTAATACTCAAAAACGGGCGTATTTGCTCGCTTACGTCTGGGTAAGCTGCCAAATAACGATCAGCAAAGCTGCCACCGGCAGGGTGTCGTTTGGAGTGTGCTGCAAACCAAATGGAATCCAATGTTTGTTGCTGACACAAAGCGAGCTCAAACTCGATCGCGTCATGTAATGAAGGGTTATTGCTTTCAATCGCTTGGCAGTGATCTTGTATTGACGCTAACGCTGCGATGTCGTTCCAACTGAATTGGTTGAAATCAGGATAGCGGTTACGTTCATGAAGCAGAACTTTTGGATATTGAGCCAACTCTTGTTGAGATACTAAGATTGGAGATGATTGCCAGCTCAGTTGATACAGGGTTTGCCACTTATCTTGCAAACTTTGGGCATTGGCTAGAGTTGGGAGCCAAAAGATCAAGCAAAGAGCTAATGTAAACCTGCGCATCCAATCATTCTCGTTAAAAGTCGTGGGGCGAGTCTAAAGAGTTTTGGACGCGATTTGTAACCTGAATGTCAACAAGTGTTCTTTTAACAACAAATTGTCGTGTGGGTCATGCTTTTAAATAATAAAGTACAAATACAGTAAGTATCATTTATTTGAAATAAACTAGATAATTGTGTACTTACTGTCATTATTGGGCGGATTGAGGGGACTATACTGGGCTCATACCTAATAAGAGGAACCATTATGAAACTCATCATCAAATCAGTATTGGCAATCAGTATTTTGGCTGCAGGCTCTGCTCAGGCGTTCGAATTAACCAGCAACGATATTCAAGAAGGTCACCCAATGGCGAAGACTTTTGAATACTCAAGTTGGGGGTGTGACGGCGACAATCTATCACCACAATTGATGTGGAAAGATGCACCAGCAGGCACTAAAAGCTTTGCAATCACAGCTTATGATCCAGATGCACCGACTGAAAGTGGCTTCTGGCATTGGGTTGCGTTTGATATCCCTGCAAATGTGAACGAGCTACCTCGCGGTGTCGACATCTCTAAAGTCGGTGGCAAAGAAGGTCGCATTGATTACGGAACAGTTGGCTACGGTGGCGTTTGTCCTCCAGAAAAAGATGGCATGCACCGTTACCAGTTCACGGTTTGGGCATTGCCAACGGACAAACTTAACCTCGACGAAAACACGCCGTCGGCTGTGGTTGGATTCACGTTGAACAGTATGGCTTTAGATAAAGCAAAACTGACCGCAACTTATACACGTTGATAATAAGTAAATAAGGGGGTGAGATGAATCATCAATATCAAGTGACGATCTTTCGTGCAGAACAGTTACAAAAGCTGCGTAATGTGAGGATTCTATCCCCTAGTATCATTCAGATCATTACAGGCAGTAAGCGCCTGTTTTGGAAAGATTCAGCGGCAGAGCTCTCACATTCTGAGCTGCTGTTGTGTGAGGCATCAGCTTCACTAAGTTTTGAGAACATGCCCCACAAAGGGCGTTTCTTGTCGCGAGTATTCAGCTTCGAATTCCAACCTTCTCAGGCGATGCTTGATTTAAGTGAGGAACGCTCGAATGCTCTGGGGTTGCCTACAGTAAAAGCGGATCGAAACTTACAAGACTCACTCAATGCTCTGTTCTCGTTTGATACACCGAGCATGAGCAAAGAGACTCAACAGTATTGGTTGCAGGGCTTGTACCAGCAATTGGCCGAAAAAGGGGTGTTGCATCGACTGTTTGCCAGTGCCAACGTCTCGTTTAGCCAAAAGCTTAGCCATTATCTTTCACATTCACCAGATGAGAAGCATCCATTAGAGTCGGTGGCGGAGCGTTTTGCGATGAGCCGAGCCACGCTGATCCGAAAGCTCAAACTGGAAGGTATGCAATATCGTGAGGTATTAGCTGAAGTTCGCTTGAGTCACGCGCTTTATCTGATGCAAAACGGACAGCAGAATGTGGCGATGTTGGCTCAGTCTTGCGGTTACCAATCGGAAGGGCGTTTTAGTCAGCGCTTTAAAGGCAAATTTGGTTTGTCGCCAAGTGAATACATCAAGACCGTCGTCAGCCATAGAGTCGCGAGCAAATAAAGTCGCGACGCCATAATCATTCTGTTTGGCCTAAACGCTCACTTTCTTATCTCGTGCTGCCAATGCCGCGAAAATCGTGCACGCAAAGGCAACAGATGCGATCAGCAGAATCGGCACACTCCAAGAATCTGTCTGAGCATGAAGTTTACCCACCAGCGTTGGACCAGTGGCTGCCAACGCATAACCGATTCCCTGAGCCATACCCGACAATGATGCGGCTTGGCTGCTATTCGATGTACGCAAGCCAACAAAAGAGAGCGCGATAATAAACGTCGAGCAGTTGGCTAATCCAAACAGTCCCACCCAAAAAATCGCAAACTCAGGCAAATACAGAAGACCAATCAATCCAACAAATACACTCGATGCACACAGAGTGATGAGCCATTGTTGATTGTCACTTTTGGCTAAGAATGGCAGTAACAGCAGCCCCGGAACCATCGTCGAAAATTGCAGGAAGCCGTAGATGTAACCCGCATCGATTTCGCTGTAGCCAAGGTCGTTCAAGATCTGTGGCAACCAGCCAGCCAAAGAGTAAAAGGTAAATGAGTTAAGCCCTAGCGCTAAGGTTACTTGCCACGCGACACCACTCTTAATCATCTTTTTCATCGGCAGAGGTTTGTCTTGTTGCTTGTTATTGCTGGCCGAAGATGAGCGTTTTCTGATTTTAGGCAACCAGATCATCAAAGCTAATATTGGAAATACCAAGTTCATTAACAGCGCTAATTGCCAACCTGTCATAGTGAACAAGGTGAGTTCTGAAAATGGGACCATCAAACTTGAGCCTAACGTCGAGCCGATACCCATCGTAAAGATGTACAAAGAAGTCACAGTAGCGATGCGTGTCGGGAAGCTAATTTTCACTACTACAGGTAACAACACATTACCAATCGCGATACCAAGCCCAATCATCACCGTGCCGATATACAAGGTTGGAATTAAACCAGCAGAGCGCAATGTAATCCCTGTCGTGATCAGAACTAAGCCTAATAACAGGCTAGGCTCTAGACCAATTCGTTGAGATATCTTGGTGACTACTGGTGAGAATAAGGCGAAGGTAAGAAGTGGCAAAGCCGTTAAGAAGCCAGCAGCCGACGACGTAAGGTTGAGGCCTTCCATAACCTGAGAAAGCACAGGAGCCAAGCTCGTAAAAGGCCCACGAAGGTTAAGTGCTAGGAATAGAATCCCTAACATGACGAAAATGCTATTACGAAGAGAGGCGCTCATAGGTTGTTCTACTGTTTGCTTATGAGAAGACAGGCTAGCCTACAGATCATTGAATGTATAAACAATTACCGCTGCTAAAAAGAGCTGGTTGAGCCAAGAATTCACATATTCCACATAAGCCGCAAGATCCGAAGATACGCACCTACATCAGATCTCTTTGCTCAAAAGCCCATTCAATAAACATTTTAACTTTTGGTGATTGGTGCTCTGAAGGCGTCGCAAAATAGTACTGCTGTTTGCACGTCACGGGTGGTTCGTTAAATGGCGCGATAAGCGTATTGTCTTCAAGATATTTCGATACAACGCTATATCGTCCAATCGCAATGCCGGCATTGTTTATGGCTGCCAGTATCGCGAGATCTGAACGGTCAAATTCCATATTTGAATTGGACTGTACAGTACCGAGTTGGTTCGCTTGTGCCCACACTTCCCACTCATTGCGGTTTGAGTCGTAGTTCCATGCTTGGTTGTCGTGCAGTAACGTTGCTCGATTGAGGTTTTTTGGTTGTTGATTAAGCCCATGTAACTCAGCGTATTGAGCTGTACAAACCGGAGTCATGCTCTCGTGCATGAAAGCTTGGCAGAAAAGCTTATCGGGGAACAGATCATCGAAGTAGATGGCAATATCGATACCGTGTCCTTGAAAACTGATATTTTCATTGCCAGTGAGCAGTTTCAATGTGATTGATGGGTAACGTTGTTTGAAGTTCGCTATCCGAGGTACTAGCCAACTCTGTGCAAATGTCGGTCGTGAATAGATCGTGAGTGTGCCCGATATTTCTTCGTTCTTAACATCTAAAATCTCTTGGTTTAGATCATTCAAGGTGCGGCTCAATGCAGCATAGATGCGTCTGCCTTCGCTTGTCAGTGTGATTTTTCGGTGCGCACGTTC
The DNA here is from genome assembly GCF_023161685.1 of Vibrio sp. 1CM8B. NCBI lineage: Bacteria > Pseudomonadati > Pseudomonadota > Gammaproteobacteria > Vibrionales > Vibrionaceae > Vibrio > Vibrio sp. 1CM8B. Next base: position 33,110 of record NZ_JALNTU010000003.1, on the reverse strand, counting down.
AAACAGCTGTATATCCATCTCTCTTTCGAGCTTGTTGATACGATGAGAAACCGCACTTGGTGTCATCGATAGCTCTTGGGCTGCAAGTGAAAAAGAACCATGTCGAGCGGCCACTTCAAACGTGTGCAGTTTTGACAGCTGGTGGCTGTTTAAGCGTTGATTTTTAGAGTACAGGTTGTCTTCGCTATACATTTCGTTAAAGGCACCTTGATTCAAGCAAGAGGATTTCGATACACATCGTCAATGTCATATCATAGCTCTATCTATGACTCATAGTTAATCATAAGTTGCTTTGGTTGCGTTAATTTCCGAAATTCTAATTAATAGATGAATTCAGTTCATGTAAATGTGATTTTTCGTCGTTTGAACAAACACCAAAATCCCGTTTTAATAGGTTTACCAATGATTGAACCTGCGCAGTACGCGCTTAGCCAGAAAAGGTCACCCATGACTGTATTGAATTTCGACAAGCTCATCTCAGACTTCCCACTGCTTGCACAATTAGTCGCACTCGATGAAGTGACTTGGTTTAACCCAAACATAACGACTTTGGAGCAAGGTTTACCCTATGTGGGATTAGGCGAACAAGATATTCACGATGCGAGCATGAGGCTGCAAAGGTTTGCTCCTTATCTAGCCAAGGCGTTTCCTGAAACTCAAGCGACCAATGGCATCATCGAGTCAGAGCTTGTTGACATTCCATCTATGAAAGCAGTATTGGAAGCGCATTATCAGCAGCCTATAAAAGGGCGTTTGATGATGAAGAAAGACAGCCATTTACCGATTTCAGGTTCAATCAAAGCTCGGGGTGGTATTTATGAAGTACTAACGCATGCCGAGAAGCTTGCCATTGAGGCCGGGTTACTGTGTGAGAGTGATGACTACAGTAAGTTGCTCGAACCTGAGTTTCGTGACTTCTTCCAACAATACAGCATTGCGGTTGGCTCCACAGGCAATCTAGGCATGTCGATCGGTATCATGAGTGCCAAATTGGGCTTTACTGTCTCTGTTCATATGTCGGCAGATGCGAGAGCTTGGAAGAAAAGCAAACTTCGTGAGCATGGCGTCAACGTTGTTGAATATGAACAAGATTATGGCGTTGCGGTGGAACAAGGACGTAAAGAAGCAGAGCAAGATCCTCGATGCTTTTTCATTGATGATGAAAACTCGCAAACCCTGTTCCTTGGTTATTCGGTGGCAGGGCAAAGGCTCAAACAGCAATTTGAGCAACAACACATTTCAGTAGATAAAGAACACCCATTATTTGTTTACTTGCCATGTGGAGTAGGTGGTGGCCCCGGTGGTGTCGCATTTGGCTTGAAGATGGCCTTTGGTGATGATGTTCACTGCATTTTTGCTGAACCGACTCATTCACCTTGCATGTTGCTTGGTGTTCATACTGGATTGCATGATGAGATTGCGGTGCAAGATCTTGGTATCGACAACCTCACCGCCGCAGACGGTTTGGCGGTGGGTCGGGCTTCAGGTTTCGTGGGTCGCGCGATGGAGCGTTTGCTTGATGGTTATTACACATTAACCGATGAACGTATGTACCAATTGTTAGGTGAACTGAATCAAGCAGAGGGCATTCAACTTGAGCCTTCAGCATTAGCGGGTATGCCAGGTGCGGTTCATGTTGAGCAAAATAGTGAATACCTTGCTCGTTTACAGATTAATGAGTCGACGCTAGCGAATGCAACACACCTTGTATGGGCGACAGGCGGAGGCATGGTGCCACCACAAGAAATGGCAGCTTACTTAGCGAAGTCATCGGTTTAACCCTAAAGCTTTTATCGTTTAATTGTTTGTAAATATCAGTTGTTGTAAATATAAGCTGTTCAAAAGATAAGTCATGACAGAAGAGTGTTGTTTATAGCTTAAACACACTCTTTCTCATCTTTAAATCCCACCGTAATTCAAACAATAACTTGCGCAGATCGTTATCCAAAACACACATTTTATAAATTAAGCTTCTTAGATGTTCTAACTATCAGTTAGGTTGAGTGGCATTCAACTTGATAGGGATTGAGCAATGCAAACGGATAAAGATATTCAGACAATACACATAAACACACCAGAAAAATTACTCCAGCGTTTAGATGCGATTGGGGAGTCTTTGGAAGCATCGGATAAGGCTCATGCTTTGCTGGGTTTGGGCTCAGTAGGCATTGAAACGGAACGACTTGATCAGTATTCAGATGTCGATTTTTTCGCAATAGTGCAAACAGGGCACAAGCAGTATTTCTTAGACAGTTTGCATTGGCTATCTGATATTCACTCAATCGACTACGCAGTGAGAAATACCGTCGATGGCTATAAAGTCTTATACACTGACGGAATCTTTTGTGAGTTTGCAGTGTTTGAACCCCACGAGTTAGCGCAAATCCCATTTGCTGAAGGGCGCATTGTTTGGCAGCAACCTGAATTTGATACGCAGTGTTGTGTTCCACCAGCAAAAGGCGAGGCACACGCAAACTCCCAAGAGTGGATCATTGGTGAGGCACTCACCAATCTTTATGTGGGTATGTCTCGTTATAACCGAGGCGAAAAGCTGTCGGGCAGTCGGTTCGTTCAATCTTACGCACTCGATCGTTTGATCGATCTTGTGGATCAAACTGAACAATCTGAGCCTGAATTCGTTGATGAATTTATGTCGGATAGAAGGCTAGAAGCACGCTTTCCTAATTTTGCCCAATTGCTACCAACCTTTACCCAAGGCTACGAGCGCACCGCTGAGTCGGCACTTGCCCAACTAACTTTCCTTAACTCCCACTTCACAGTCAACCAAGCTATGTGTGACCGAATCACTGAACTGTGTTCCAGTAAAGATTAAGCTTATAACCTGTTAATCTTAAAACCTATTTTCTTGGTGCGCGTAAATAACAGTTGTCGCTCGTCTGTATTGTTGATAGGTTTTAACCATGAAATTTAATTCTGCTTCAACTTCAATTTTCTTTTGGTGGTGCTCTTAACAGAGCAGCACGGAATACTCACATTCTTTAGCTGCTGGACGGTAGCTAAGAATGTCATCAAAAATGTCTCCTCTTTTTATCTCCAGTAGCCTTTCTAACTTGGAGATACACCATGAATACCAACTCAAACAGCCATACCAACAAGCCTGAGATTATTCTGACTGGCGATAGAGCAACTGGGCCTTTGCATTTGGGTCATTATGTCGGTTCACTTAAACAAAGAGTCTCTTTACAGCATATTCACGACCAAACGATATTGGTTGCCGACATGCAAGGGCTTACCGACAACGCCCATAATCCTTCGAAGGTTTCTTCCAACATTCTCAATGTAGTCGCTGACTATCTTGCGGTGGGTATCGACCCGACCAAGACCACGATTTGTCTGCAATCACAGTTGCCGGTGTTAGCTGAGCTCACCATGTTCTACAGTAATCTTGTTTCTATCGCTCGCTTAGAACGGAATCCAACAGTCAAAAGCGAAATTCAGAACAAAGAGTTTGGACGTTCAATTCCAGCAGGCTTCCTCACTTACCCCATCTCACAGGCGGCAGACATCACCGCTTTCAACGCGACTTTAGTGCCTGTCGGTGATGATCAACTGCCGATGTTAGAACAAACCAATGAGATTGTAAGAAAGGTTAATTCGCTCGCTGGCAAACCAATCTTGAATGAATGCAGACCACTTCTCAGCAATGCATCTCGCCTCCCTAGTACCGATGGTAAAAGTAAGATGTCTAAATCGATGGGTAACGCCATTAATCTGGGTGCGACAGAGAAAGAGATCAGAGCTGCAGTCAAATCCATGTATACCGATCCAAATCATCTACGAATTGAAGACCCAGGCAAGGTAGAAGGCAATATCGTGTTCACTTACCTTGATGCTTTTCACACAGACACTAACTATGTCAGTCAACTAAAAGAGCATTACCAAAGAGGTGGGCTAGGCGATGGACAAACTAAGAAAGTGTTGGAAGAGTGCCTGCAAGAGATGCTTCGTCCTATTCGTGAAAGGAGAGCTGATCTGTTGGATGACAAAGCGCAACTCATCGAAATTTTACGCAATGGCACCCAAGTCTCTAGGGAAAGAACGCAAAAGGTGTTGTTCGATGTAAAAGACGTCTTTGGTCTGAATATTATCTAGCACTGGCTGTATCAATGACGAGCCAAACTGCGGGAGAGTGGAAGGGCGATCTGGATGCAAATACTTCAGAAGGAAGCTTTATTATCAACGGGCCAGTATTGTCTGAATTTATTGGTAAATTAAAGCCGACTGAATCAACCAATCAATTTCAATTTGTAGATGGCGAGAATGTTTGGGTGTTCAAGGTAGGTGATGATAGTTTAGTTTCCTACACGCTCAGTAAACGCGAAGGCAAAGTTCAGTAATTCCAGCCTACATGTCTGTTATGAGTTATGTGGGTTGTCGAATGACATTGTTCACCTAACTAAGCCTCGTCACCGCCAATAAGCCCTTATCACTATTAGTTACAGGAAGGTAATGATGGAAATCAATCAGTTGGATCATTTGGTATTAACCGTGAGTGATTTGCACGTTACGGTCGACTTTTACCAACGGGTGCTTGGAATGAAGCCCATCGAATTTGGCGAGGGCAGATTGGCGTTGTCATTTGGGACACAGAAGATCAATTTACACCTCAGTGGTAGCGAGTTTGAGCCAAAGGCAAGGCGTGTTCAGGTCGGAAGTGCAGACCTCTGCTTTGTTACCAATACACCAATTACGGAGGTTGTCGAACATATCCAAGCGCAAGGCGTCGTGATAGAAGAAGGGCCAGTACCACGAATCGGTGCAATAGGAAAAATTGTCTCTGTTTATATTCGAGATCCTGATGGCAACCTGATTGAGCTCTCGAATTATTAGGCTTAAGCTCTAAACCCGTACGCTTTTGTTTACTCTTCAAGAGCGTGACTTTTCGTGTTTACTCCGCTTATCACTGGATGTCGTCAGCCAAATAAAATACAATCGAACAATGTTTTATTAATTCGTGCTTTATCATTATGATGAGAAAATTACTCATATTCATCGTTAGCCTGTTCTTCTTAACAGCTTGTTCTTCAACGAGTAATCATCAGCTCGACGATGAGACATTGAGCAACGAAGATGCTATGTCAAAAAGCGTAGAGGGAGAGAGTCATCTCGAGACTTCAAAGGATACAAATGCTGAGACCAGCGTTGATTCTTCCCATGATTCTATCGTTAATCATCAACCACTCACTAACCTTGATTCAAATAAAGACACGATAATTGATGCTAATGCAAAGCCAGAATCAGTGGAACCTTCTCAAGTAACAGCGACAGAAACAACTGAAAGCGATGCTAAGAGTAGCGGTGAAAAAGGCATGGGAAGCTATTTTATTCGTCATAACCAACCGACTAAGACCGTGATTAAATCACTAGAGGGCGTGTCAGATGCATTGAACGTCATGACGTTTGGGATATTTGCCACCGGTAACGGTTAAATCGTTAACCAAGAACGCCAAACTAATAGATAGAATGAAACGTGAAGGCGAGCCAGATGGTTCGCCTTTTTGATCTTCTAAATCTGGCCATCGTTCTTCTTAAGGTTCGTGTTCACTTATCTGAGCGTAGAGTCAGGCGACGGTTAACAAAAATAGGAAATTATTAGTTCTGGAAGGGACTCGCCGAATTTACCCTGTTTGACTTGTTATATGCATCAAGGGTTCTAATACTCATCCCAAAATAAGCAATGAAATCTAATCTTACAAAGACAAGCCTTATATTCACTTACAAGCATAGTAAGATGTTTGCTGTTAAGTCGGCTTAGGTTTAGTTATCAATATTCTAGGGAAGAAAAATGAAGAATAAGAGTGTGTTTTTAAGTGTCGCGATGGTGATTTTATCTGCTCATGCAAATGCATCAGACGCGAACCATGAGTCTGTATCAGATGGTGTTATCGCAGAACAAAGAGCGAAGCTTTCTGAAAATACCCAAGGACAAGGTTTTGGACCGCAAGCTCCACGAGATTTGGGTTCATTAGAAGGTACAAATACCAGACTGTTTTCGGATGCCCCTGATTCAACAGCGATGAACTTATGTAATATTCACTTCCATAAAAATGCTGAGCATAAAGGCGGCGAGTTTACTCAATACGCTGGCAATGGTGATGGTAAGGGATTCCAGAGTGGCTTTAAATACACAGGCAAGTTGAGTTCTGCTGAACTGAAACCATTTGAGGGTAAGGTTTGTCCAAGCGATCATGGTTCTTTGCATTCGGGTGACACCATTGAAGTTCACTATGTTTATTCAACGGCGCAAGTTGAACCGGGTGAAACATTGGGTGCTTGTTTTAACGACGCGATCACCAACCCGCAACTGCGTGTAGAAACCCAAGTTTACGTATTAGTGAATGACGACAAAGCACTCGACTTTGAAGCGCTCGCTAAACATTCAAAAGTGAACGGTTTACACCAAGCACCAAACATCCCACAAGATACGGGCTCAGCGATTCAATACGCAGGCTCTACAACGGGCCCTGGTTACAATGAACAAGGTTCACCTTTCCAAGTAACATGGAGCGTTCGTCCACAAGTAGCGAAAGTAAACATCGCGACAGTTGGGAACTGGTGTGAAGGCAATGACTTTAACGAAGACCACGCCCACGGTGTGAGAAACTTGGTGGTTAACCCTGAGCTGTTATCACCTATTCGTAACGACTAAACGGTTCTGACGAATAAAATGATCAAGGTGAGCCAATAGGTTCGCCTTTTGTTTGGCTCAGTATTTTATGGGTGACATGCCCTTTATGTTTCACGCCTAGCTATATCCTTTCTTTTTCTCTCTTCTTATCTGACTTGCTTCTTGAGTTCCAACTCGTCTTCGCTATAAGCATGCTCTCTAGTCTCATGCGCTCATACTTATTTATTTTTGGATGAGTTTCGTCCGTCATATCGAATTGTTGGTATTTAAAAATCGTCCATATAATGAGCCCATCTTAAAGAAACAAACCAACTTACTTAGATAAATAGAGGTCATTATGAACACTTCAACACTTACTACTAAAGCACAATTCGAAAACGGAACAATGTTTGAAACTGGCGAGGAAATGCTTTACGTCCTTCAGCTTAACGGCAGCTGGTATGAAATGGGCAAGCAGTACGGAAACTTGTCAAAAGAGCACATGCAAGCTATGTACGACGTTATTGTTCAGCCTGAATTTGATAAAGGGCTAATCAGCCAAAAAGAAGCATATGAATTGTTTGGCACTCGCGTTTTCGCAGCACTTTCATTGCGTCGTAAGCAATACTTCCAAGGTGTAGCAGATGGTCTAGGCTGGCCACTGGAAAAGGTCATCGTGCTAGACCAAAGCGGCCCAATGGCGATTTACCTTGGAAAGCTTCACTCATTCTCTGGTTGTTCTTCATTAGCGACTTGGGGCGAAAGCACTGTCGATGGTCATTCGGTTGTTGGCCGTAATATGGACTGGAGTGATCTGTTCCTAGACTTCCCAATCTATACAACGGTTTATAACCCAACAGATGGTTCAAACGCATTAGTGAATGTGAGCTGGCCGGGTTGGCAGTGGATGGTTACTGGCTTTAACGACAAGGGTGTGTATACCGATCTGCATGACGGTACATCAATGGGCGGTAATATTGTATCGGTCGAGAAGCCATCTTTCTTAAACTCAGTAGTCGATTACATGGCGGAATCTGATTCGATCGAAGCTCTTAGCTCACGCTTCCAAGCGTCACGTACTGATATTGCTTCAATCTGGATGTTAGCGGATAAAAGCGGTCAGGCTTGTGCTTACGAGAACACAATCCAAGAAAACAGAAAACGCGTCAGCGATAAAGACGCTAGCTCGTTTGCGACGGTTAATACGTTCTTAAACCCAGATTGGGGTTTGGGTATCCGTGAAACTCAAAGCTTTTCACTAAAACGTTTTGATAACTTAAATGCACGCCATGATGACCTGTGCGGTCACATTGATGCTGAGGCAATGCGTAACATCTTTGACTTACCACTGTATAACGAAGATGGCAGCTTCAAAGAAAATGGTGGTGTGACTAAGCCAACCAATCAAGATGTGGATCTAACTAACTACCAAATCGTAGCTGACTTAAATGAGCTGCAAATGTGGGTGAAACTTCCTGCGCTTGGCAGCGACACCAACTGGGCTCATATTGATGTGAAGTCTTTGTTTAACAACAAGTAACGTTATCACTTAGTGAGTAGGGCTAATGTGTTTGTATAAGCACATAGCCTTCCTCTTTTTGTAGGCTCACCTCGTAAACCGGCCTCAACAAAACGTAATCAATCGCTTATCAAACTCCTCGTCGGACTTTAATAGACGAATCCGATCATTGCATGGAAGCTTAACCAGCAGGCGTAAACGCTGCCATTAAACCAAAGTGCAAAAATGATTAAATCTAAATTGTTTCATTCTGTCTCGCTAATCGGCGCTCTTTTTTCTTCCGTTTCTTATGGCTCATTTTTCGATGCTGTGGACGACCAATTCGATATGGGTCACCACATTGCAGAAAACGCCGTGGGCTTCTTACCCGTACCGGTTTTGATTACCGAACCTGCCGTTGGTTATGGCGGGGGGCTTGTCGGCGTATTCATGCATGAAACGGACGAGCAGAAACAGCAAAGAAAACAAGCGGCACTCAATGCTATCGATGGAGGCGCACAGCTTGTTCCTGGTGCGATAACAGTATTGGGCGCAGCGGGTACAGAAAACGGATCGTGGTTTGCCTTTGTCGGGCATCGACACACATGGTTGAACGATACCATTCGTTACACGGGTGGTGTTGGGGCTGGGCAAATGAATCTTAGTATCTATAAAGATTTGTCACTAGAGCTCCCAAATAACAAGTCTACGGACATCCAACCGTTAGAGTTTTCAACTGAGACTCGGGGTGTTGTTTTGCAGCAAGGAGTCCAATTTCGAGTGGCTGATACGCCTCTTATGTTGGGCGTTAAACAGTTCGTTTCTTATACCGAGATAACTTCTGACAGTCAGATCGTTGATAAGTTGATGGAGTACACCTTAGGTCAAACCATCGTGACTTCGGGTTTAGGATTGACTGCAGATTACGATACGCGCAATAACTTATTTTACCCAACCAGTGGCTATCAATTTTCAGCTGATTACATGGTTTACGATGAAAAGTTAGGCAGTGATCAAGCATACAGAAAGTTAGATTTAGAAGGGGAAGTCTATGTCCCATTGGCAACACAATGGACGCTGGCTTTTGCGGCCAATTATCAAAACTTTCAATCAGATGAATTGTTTCTTTCGCCAACCACTCAACCGTATATCCAATTGAGAGGCGTGTCTTCCTATCGATATCAAGGGGATGAGATTACCACTCTCCAATCTCAAGTTGTTTTCGACACTGATGATCGTTGGAATGTGTCTGGGTTTTATGGATACGGTCAGGCGAAAGAAGAAGCAGAACTTAGCCAAGACCAAACAGTAGGAGCTTATGGTGTCGGGTTTCGATATCAGATAGCTCGCCGATATGGGTTACGAATTGGTATGGACTTGGCTCGAAGCGACGACGAAAACGCTTTCTATATTAGCTTAGGGAGTGGTTTTTAAATATTCAAAATACCAGTCTAAGTCTAAGACTCTTTTTACTAACGGTTATCAACGGCTATTAACGGCAGAGTCCATTTTTAGTGACGGGTTTGATCCATCATACATGATTCAAGGGATGGGAAAATAGGCCGTAAAATGTAGCCATACCAAAGAAGCTTCATTCTGATATCGAAGGTTTGATGGTCGTTATGATTTGGTGAACAGGAGGGTTCACTCATTAAATTTAATCTGCCTTATCTATGGCTTTAGGTATTTGGTGGAAGTATTTGGCACTCAAATAATGAAAATATTTAATCTGTTCAGCTTTAGAACCCTCGTTTTGTTCGCAACCCCGTTATTTTGGTGGGCTTCGTTTTCAGCGCTATCAGCTGAGTCGAAAGCTGACCATCCTGGTAAAGAGATTTTCAAACGTTATTCGCTCAGTGAAGACATTCCTAAGTTGGCCATGAGTTCTCTCATGCAAGGAGAGCACTTGGTTGAATATGCGACTCGTAAAATTGTAGTTGGAGACAACGTTCGTGAATCAAAAGTCTTCTTAGTGAAGAACACCGATACCAAAGGCAACATTGATCTGCGAATTAAATACAATCCCGATGACCTTGATGAACAAGAGCAAGTTATCGATGAAATTGAAGCATTTGTCAGAACTGAATATCGACTGAGGCATTACGCTGAGAGCTATGACCCGTATTCAGTTAAAGCTAAGGATCATGGTAATGGTCGTGTCGATATCTTCTTTGAGTACTCAAAGTATGCATTACCCCAGGATATTTCGTACTTCCGTCATTTAAGCGTGAAAGTCGAACTCGTTAATGGGCAGCCACAGACGATGAGTATCTATAACGATCAGCCGTTTAAATTCAATGGATACCAAATCGAGAGTTACTTACAACAACTTGATTTTAAAAGACTCGAGTCAGGAAAGCTTATTATCGACAGTAAGCACATCGAAGTTGAAGGTAAGAAGCGCGATAAGCCAGTGCGTATGAACACGATGATTCGTCCAATTGCTATTTATGATGAGCAAAATGAGGTGACAGTCCTAGACCACAAAATGCTTGAGCAAGTGTCGGATCCGCGAATGAGAGAAGAGAGTGTTGTGCTAGACCGAGTGTTTCCTTTGATGGGCGATATGGTTCGCCGCCAAGGAATCGATTTGCCATTGCCTTTTGGTGTGTCTGTCGCGTACAGGAACCAGAACATGGACATCCCATTCACTGATTTCGTGATTCAAGGTGTGGGCTTGAATGATCTTTTCGACCCTTACGCTAGCATCGGAGCTGTTAATGCTGAAAGTTTAACGCTTAGAGCTGATCTCAATATATTACCGTTTTGGAATGTTTATGGTTTGGTTGGAAAAATCAACGTCGATGCTCAAGTTGATGCGGAATACACCGGTGAGGCGGGTGAGTTTCTCCGAGATAAATTAAACAACAAACTACCACACCTTGGGGATGCATTTTGTAGTGAGTTGTCGGCACTTTGCCAAACGGGTCGTGTGAAAATTCCGTTGAGTTTGGAGTATGACATCGTGGGCTTAGGGACAACTTTGTCCGTGGGATATAAAGAATTTTTTGCTTCTGTATCGGGCAGTTATACAAAAACGCGTTTAAAAGACACTGACAATTGGGGAGATGGCATTGTCACTGTTCAGCCTATGCTTGGCTATCAACTCGTTGATTATCGTACTCAACTATTTGTTGGTGCTGAGTACCAAGGCTTGGACTCGAGAATGGCAGGGCATGTGGTTGCGGGTGACTTGGAATTTGATTATGACATTGGTGTGAGCTTATCTCAGTGGGCGTATTTGGTGGGTGTGAATAAACAATTAGGTAAGAACTACAATTTGACCTTTCTTTATAACAAAGGTGAAACGCGAGATTCGATGACGGTCAATTTTGGCTATCGATTTTAAGCATGAGATGTGAGTGTTTGTGGAGAGGGTTTCATCCGTCATAGGAGATTAACTGGATGTGTTTTTGTGACATAAACTCCTTTCATTAACCCAACACTGATAACTGAATACCGAATAAACAACGAATCAATGGAAAGTATAACGCGCAGGGAGTTCGCATTGTGAAGCAATAAACATAACCAAATGCAGGCTCAACCATGACTTTTAAATTCCCAGCAGCTAAACGAAATCAGCGTTCTCATTTTAATAATAAAACGTTACTTACTCTCGGCATTACCTCACTTCTTATCGGGTGTGGTTCAGACAAAAGTTCAGACTCAGGAACCACGCCAGAGCAACCACAACTGATGCCGCTGCCGGCAAAAACAATCACCGCGAATGTTGGCAACGCGACGCTAAAGGCATTACAAGAATCTGTTTTGATTCAAGACACTCAAGGCGAAGATAGCTTGGTTGATATTGAAGCTTTTAAAGGTATTCAATTTGGCCATGCAAATCGTTTTACCCATAGTGAACTGACCTATTTAGAGAACTCGATTAATGCAACCGAGTTTGGTGATGCGTGCCCGCAGTTAAAGGCAACAGATCAATCGCAGTCTGAAGATTGTCTCAACTTGAACCTATGGCGCCCAGAGGGAACACAAAGCGGGGATGGTTTACCTGTCTATCTGTTTATACACGGTGGAGACTTTGAGTACGGCTCGGGGTCTGCCAAGCTTATTCATGGAGACACGATTGTGGCTCAAGGATCGGCAGAGACTAACCCGTTCATTTTCATTACATTCAATTATCGATTGGGTGTATTGGGGAGTCATTGGGTTAAGGGCGAAAACAACAGTGGCAACTACGGCATTGGTGACCAACAAACTGCGCTAGAGTGGGTAAACCAACATATAGAAGCATTTGGTGGAGACGCTCAGAATGTCACGCTGATGGGGCAAGGTTCAGGCGCGATGTCTGTATCGATATTGCAGCAGCAAGCAGAGAAAGAAGGGCAGGCTAATGACTACTTTCAACGTAGTATCATGCAAAGTAATCCGTATGGCTTTGAATACCGAAGCTACGATGTTGCGAAGAGCCAAGACGACGAGTTAGATCTTGTTGACGCATCTTTGGAAGAAGTGTTGCTCACTCAAGAGTCGTTATTGTCACCGACAACGCGTATCAAAGATTGGCTACTTAAAAGTATTCTGCCATTAGTAAATGAATATTCACCAATATCATTAGGCAAGGCAGACCATACACCCATGGGGACTTTAATGCCTTTCTCACCTTATTTGGCGTGTGAAAAGACATCTCTACTCGGGGCGTGCAGTCAAAATGCAGCACAACCGTATCAGTCCGATTTTATCGTTCCAACGGTAATCGGCGTTAACGCAAAAGACTCGAACGCGATGAGTATGTTGCCAACTCTGACGTTTCTTATTCCTAAAATACTCGATTTGGTGTTGGAACAATCACCAGAGCTGCAAAGTGATAACGCCACCTCTCAAGACTGGATTAATGCGATTCAAAACTGGGTGCAAAGTGATGGGGCATCAACAGATATTGATTCGCTATTTGCATCGGCAGATGGCGAAGTCACCGTACAAGTTGAACTGGAAGATCTGCTTGCCGTATTGCCTAAATCAGCTTACGAAGCGGTGAGTCAATTGTATTTTGGACTTGAAAATCGAAACAGTACAAGCGAGCTACTGTCGCTTACCGACTTTTATCCAAATGACGAAAGTGAGCTTGATAATGCAATGCGAAATATGGGGCAGTTCAAAATGATGATGAACGACATGCTCTTTAGTGGTCCATCACGTATTAAAGCAAAGCAGTCTCAACAACCCGTCACGTTTTACCAGTTTGACTACAAACCGAGCTTCAATGTTTGGGCTTACAATACCAAGGGCGAAGAGCGAAGCGTCGATATTTCAGATGCATTAAAAACCGTCTCTTGTATTAGTGGAGCTTGTAATGGTTCAGAGCTGCCATTTGTGTTCAACAAGTCATTTAAATTGGATGGTGAAGAAGTATCGCCGTCGAAGAAAGACAAAGCACTGATGAACAAGTTGTCACGAATTTGGTTCAGTGATGCGCTGTTTAGTGATTACCAATATAGTGAAGCGACCGACAGTGTTATGTCGATAGATAATGAAGGCAGTATCCACCTAGAATTAGACTGGGATAATTACTTCCAGCAAGGTGTCGACCCGGTATTGCGAAATGGACGATTAAATGGCCTAGAAGACCTTAATCTCATCGCCAGTTATCTTTAACTAACTAACAAATAAAAAGTGATCCATTAGGATCACTTTTTTTGTTTGTATCATAAGCAAGTATGCATCAATGCCATGCTTACTTTAGCGCTTTTAATTCAATGGGTTCTGCAGTGCAATAAAGCGTTCAACGTAGGCATCTGTCGCTGTCATGATCGACTTTTTCACTTCCATGATCTGTTTTGAGTGTGGATTCCATAGAGCAAACGAGAATTTCATTCCCATCTTCAGTTGGTCTAACTCCAGTGTTTCCAAGCTTTCAGTTACATAGGGTGATTCTGACAACACCTTGGGTAGCCACGCCCAACCGAGCTCGTCTTGAACCAACTTTATAACCAAGGCAAGTTGATCAACTTCTTCGTGTATCGCTGATACTAAGAGCTTTTCTTTGAGGCCTTCATCTTTAAACGCACTCAAAACGAACTGACGTGTGCTGCGTAAAGCGGTTAATGCTTCTGTTGGCGAAAGCTGGGAGAGTTTGCCTCCTTTTTTCACAAACGGCAAAAACTCGATATGGCCAATAAAGGTCGAGTCCTTACTGTACATACCTTTGCCTTTGTCGATCATCACCAAGCCAAAGTGAATATCACCACTTGCTAAGCCTTGTTCAATCTGGCTCTTTGTTCTCACCAGAAAGTTAACCTTCATGTTTGGAAAGTCTTGGTCTAGTTGGGCTCGTATGGAAGAGAGCAGGCGATGTGGAGTCATACTTGGATAGGCAAAATTGATGCTTTCCAGTCCACCGTAAGAGAGGCTTAGTGCGATATTATCGAAGATACGAGATTGCTCTATCGCAGACTTAGCGTAGTGATAAAGAAGCTTACCATCTTCAGTCGGTTCTACTGTGCGACCTATGCGCTCAAATAGCTCAACAGCTAGCACGTCTTCAAGGTTATTGATGACTTGGCCAGTGGTTGTACGGTGTTTGTTTAATCGGGCTGCAGCCTTGCTGAATGAACGCTCTTCGTAAACGGTCACAAAGGCGAGTAACTGTTCAATACTAAAATTCATACGTTGTACTCAATTGTTAGTCCATTAAGTATAACGTATCAGATATTCGTAGGATTAGGTAATTCATATGCCCAACTATGATGTGCGTAGTAGTTGGGCAGAATAGGTATTTGGGGGGAGGTTGGAGCGTAGCGGTACAGGAGTTTGTTATTGATAGGGTGCGATTTCGATATCAATCATTTGATAACCCGTATCGGCAACGTCTGTCGAGGTATCTTTCGTTCTCAGGGTTCCCGTCAAATACACCGTATCCCATAACCCTTGTGCGCTCACATTTTTAGGAGAGTTTACATAGATGATTTGATTGGTCGGCGGTGGCGGTACGTGTATGCAGGCACCGTAATAAGGAACCAACAAAAACTCAGTAGCGATCTCATCATCACCTTCAAGAGGAATGATGAATCCCGGAATCTTAACACGTTGCCCATCAAGCTCTTTTCTTACTGAGCCTAACTTATTTTGTTCTGGCATATCCCAAGAATGTTCGGCGAGGAAAGGCTGTGTCGCTTCTCTGATCATGGCTTGTTCTTGCGCTGGTACAAGATCAATCCACTCTATTTCCTGGGTGTCTGCCTGAACGGAGAACGCGCTAAAAAGTGCGACTGATAGTCCAAGTGTTGTTAGCTTTTTCATGTTGCCTCTTTAATATCTTTGCTGTTGGGGATGCAAGCGATATTAAAGTGGTATGGATCATCAAACGAATCATCAATGATGGATCAAACTCGTCCTTATTGTGGTTGTTGATCGAGGGGATTAGGGAATATCAACAGAGCAACTGAATTTATTATTTGGACGTGTTACATCCGTCCAAGTGGAGTTTTAGATAGATCAGTTCCATTCAATAATATCGGTGTACGGAAACGAGGGCGAACAGTTCGCTCATTCATAGGAGGGTGATAACTTAACTTACACAGGTATATATGATGATTAACCGCAAAACACTTTCACTATCTATTCTTTCAATTGCAGCGACAGCGCCTTTATTAGCAGCAGCGCCTCTATTCGCTGCAGAGTCTGAGCCGAACCCGTCAGACTTAACGGAAACGAGCACTTCAGCGTATTTTGGTATGAGTAACCAAGGCGATGTAAAGGGCTCAATATCTGGCGACTTTCATTTTGATAATGGGCAGACAGGCATGCTCACCGTCGAAGGAACGATGACTCAACAGGGGAAATATTCTGACAGTCGAGTTCAGTATTTCCATGTTTTTTCAACAGAGAACAAAATTGTTCCAAGAGCTGCGCTATCGCTCGACGTTATTGATAACTCGATGTTTACTTCTGCGTCATTGGGCGGAGTTGCAGCGATTGATACCGGGGTGAAAGGACTCCAGCTATTCCCGCGCTTAGGTGTATTGGCAGGTGAATATTCTGATGCGTCAGTGTTGTCGTTTGATGCTGACAAGAAAGAAGCGATCGGCGGATCAGCCGCTTTCTATATGATGTATCAGTTGGGTGAAGATGGTACCTACATCGGCGCATGGCCAGAGTACAATTACTTAAACGGTGATATTGAAACGTCTATGCTTAAATCAACATTAATGATTGCGACGCCTTTCTCTAACGATAAAACTCGATGGGGGCAGTTAAGAGTCGATAACACCACTGGTTATATGCAATCCCAAACTCGCTCTATTGATATCGACGATACGGTTGTTTGGGCTAACTACAAATTCTATTTCTAACTTTTGATGTATAACCGGAAAGGCAGCGCTAATAGCGCTGCCTTTTTTCGTTTGTGGCGTGACTAATTGAGTCGCGTAACCCGCTAACTTTCACACGAATTTAAGAAAATTAAATAATTTCAAAAATACTATCATCAAAGTAAGCCGTGTTTAGATGTGGGTTCTTAACAATATCAATAACTTACTCTACTCGATGAGATTTGGATGTGTTGAGTCCGTCCTATGTGATTTATCAGACTGACAAAGTTCATCAATAATGCGAATCAAAGAGGCGGACAACGCTGACTTAATTTACTTATTTACCTTTGGAGTCAACATTATGAACAAGCAAATCAAAGCTACTCAAATCAAACGTACGGCCCTAGCAATGCTGGTGGCAATGTCACCAAGTGTCTTCGCTTACGATCTCGTTATCATGAATGGTCGAGTTATGGACCCTGAAACGGGCTATGACCAAGTTGCCAATGTCGCAGTTGAAGATGGAAAGATCGTCGCTATCACTGGCGATGCTATCGAAGGCGATAAAATGATTGATGCGGAAGGGCTGGTTGTCGCACCTGGTTTTATTGATACTCACTCACACGTTGTTGCGATTCCAGTCATGCAAAAGCTACAACTACGTAGTGGTGTTACAACGCCATTGGCTCTAGAAGTTGGCGCTTATCCAGTGAGTGATTGGTATCAACGATTGGAAGGCCGTTCACAAACGAACTTTGGTGCGAGCGTGTCATCTGCGGGTATTCGTACCAAAGTCTTTAACGACGATTACCACACACGCACGGGTACAATGATTAACGATATTTTTGATACCGAAGAGGCAAAAGCGTCGAAGATTTCAGGTGATTCAATGACTAAGATTGCATCAAGAGAGCAAATAGAAACGATTTCTGAAATGGTCGATAAAGAGCTAAAAGATGGCGGTTTAGGTATCGGTGTTCCAGTGGGTTACATGTCTAAAGCGGCAACGACCATCGAAACTAAAGAGTGGCAGAGACTTGCGGGTGAATACGGTGTTCCAACGTTTTTGCACGGCCGATTCTCCAGCCAACTTCCACCAACATCGGGCTTAATTGGTATTGAAGAGATGCTATCTGGAGTGGGTATTTATGGTGGTGGGTTGTTGGTTCAGCACATGCACCAGCAAACTCTCAATGAAACACCGGTCGCACTTAAGATGCTGGATGATGCAAAAGCAAAAGGCATGAACGTCGCAGCAGAGATCTACCCATATAACTATGGTGCAACCATTGCAGCGGCTGACTACCTAGAGCCAGAAAACTACCAGCGTAATATGGCACGAGATTACTCAGATATTATTGAAACAGAAACAATGAAACCTCTAACCAAAGAGCGATACGAGCAATTACTAAAAGAGAACCCTCAAGCGAGTGTTATGTTCTACGGTGCAACGGATCAAGACCTTAAAAACGCGCTCGCTCATGAGTCAACAATTGTCGGTAGTGATGCTTTCCCACTGATGAAAGAGAACGGAATGATGGCTTACAGCTGGAATACGTCTTATGAAGGTCTACAAGGGCACCCAAGAGCCGCTGGTACTCAAGCTCGAGTATTGAAAATGGTTCGTGAGGACAACCTGATGCCATTGATGTCTGCGGTTTCTAAAATGTCTTACATGCCAGCTAAGTTCTTGCAAGACAATGGTATTAACCAAATGAGCCAAAAGGGTCGTATTCAAGTGGGCGCTGATGCTGACATCACGATGTTTGATCCTGAAACGGTAACGGACAACTCGACACTTAAAGAACCAGGTTTGCCATCAACAGGTATCCCTTATGTTGTGGTTAACGGTACAGTAGTCGTAGAAGACTCTAAAGTGCTGCCAAATGTTTACCCGGGTAAAGCGGTGCGTAATAGCGTTACCAAATAAAACTACCTAAACAAACGTTAATAAAAGCAGACGCGACAACTTCGGTTTCACGTCTGTTTTTTTATCACCAAATTAGCATCTAAAAGGTCATCAAATGTTCGTAACAACCACGGAACTCATAAATACTATCTCTGTCCTTGGCACTGCTGCCTTCGCGTTCTCTGCGGTTTTGGCAGCGAGTGAAAAAAAGACGGATATTTTCACGGTGGTGGTATTGGGTGTAATCACAGCAGTAGGGGGAGGCAGCACACGTGATGTATTGCTCGATGTGACCGTGTTTTGGTCAAAGGAACTGTATTATGTCTGGATTGCGGTTGTGAGTAGCTTAATCGGCTTTATCTGTGTTTCGTTTTTGAAGAAGCGGTGGTTTCATACGATCAACCTTTATGTCGATGCAATTGCTATCGCCATGTTTGCGATTCAAGGTACTGAAAAAGCATGGAGCTTAGGTTTCGGGCTACCGCTAGGTCCAATCATGTTGGGTATTATTACGGCCGTGGGAGGAGGGGTTATAAGGGACGTATTGATTCAACGTCCGACGCTACTGTTATCAAAAGAGCTTTACGCAATCCCTGTTGCATTAGGGTGTACATTACATGCGACTACACTGGTGTTGCTGCCACAATATACCGATGTGAGTGCGATTGTTTCTATTGCCCTTGTTATTTACATACGTCACCTGTCGATTAGTAAACAACTTGCTGTTCCAAAATGGGCGACATTGAATCCAGTTTAAAACCAGTTTCCGTTTTATTTCACTGGCATTGATCGTTTTCTTTACTCGACTCAAGACAGCATGATACGTTCATGATCAATTATGTTGGGTTATAGAAAAGGACAGTCCAATGTCATTAGAAAGTGCGATTACATTCTTTATTGCCATGTTTATATTTGGTATTACGCCGGGGCCTGGCGTATTTGCCATTTTAGCTCGTGCTATGGTTCAAGGATGGCGAAAGTGCGTCACGCTTTCGTTAGGTATGATATGCAGTGATCTTATTTACCTTGCGCTTGCCTGTTTCGGTCTAGCAACGATTGCCGAGAATTGGTCGATTGCGTTTGAGGTGATTCGCTACGTTGGTGCAGCTTATTTGATTTACTTGGGCTACAAGATGTTTAAGAGCCTGCCTGAAGTGCAAGGCTCTGCGGAGCTTGCGGCCAAACAGAGTCAGAAATCTGAACTCGCGAGTTTCGCGCAAGGCTTTTTGATTTCAGCATCAAACCCTAAAGTGATTCTGTTTTATATTTCGTTCTTGCCGACTTTCATTGATCTGACTGTTCTGCGCTCACAAGATATTGTCTTGGTTTCTGCGCTAGCATCTGTTGCTCTAATGTCCGGTTTAATGCTTATCGCTGTAGGCGCGGGCAGAATGGCAGGTTTGTTGAAAACGCCACGCGCACATAAAAGGTTAAACCAAAGTGCTGGTGGAATAATGATTGCTGCTGGCTCATATTTGGCGATAAATCGATAAATACGATTCTTTAAACAGAAAGGCGAACCGATGAGTTCGCCTTTTTAGTTGCGTATAAGTGACATCGTTTAAACAGAGACTTGTTTGTTAGTCACAATGGTGCAATTATTTAACGAGTGATATTACTCGGATGCATGTCTTATGATGACTATCGAACAACAGCTTTCTCGGTTGGACCTAAACTTATTAGTGTCGTTAAGTGTTTTAATCAAAGAGAGGAACGTAACGCGAGCTGCCAATACTTTGTATCTGTCTCAGCCTGCGATGAGTCGTACCTTAAGTCGTTTGCGAGAGTTGTTTGATGACCCACTGTTCTATCGAGAGTCTAATGGCTTAGTGCCGACGCAAAAAGCGCTAGAACTGCAAGCACCTTTAGAAGAGTTGCTATTGGCGATGCGAAGCCTAGTAACGAAATCTGCGTTTGATCCTGCTGAATGTGTTCAAACCTTTGTTGTCTCTGTACCGCCATTAATGAGTCGGATGCTTTCTGTGCCCCTTGCTGAACGCTTCATGCACGATGCGCCAAACGCCAGTCTTATCGAATATCCGATTGCAAAAACGCCTACTAGCCAACTGCTGTCACGAGATGTGGATTTTACCATTCACATCGAAGCCCCGAGTAATCCAATCGAATTTCCATACGTGAGTCTTGGCCAGATCTATCCGGTATTTTATGTTTCTGAACATCACCCTTTAGCGAAAGCGAAAAATGTCACGCTTGAGCAGTGCCTCGAATCTCGTTTTGTCGATCTCACGCTCGATATTCGCTCGAATTACGGGCTGCAACACCCTGTAGATACTTACTTAGTTAAGAATGGAATGCAGAGAGATATTGCATTTAAAAGCGGACAGCTTCTTACTTTGGTGGAAGTGATGCAGAGTTCGAATACAATTTTGGTTGCGACCCACAAATTGACGGAACTAGAGGGAATAGGCGACAAGATAGTGCCAATATTCTCTCTAGATAATGTTCCCGAGTTAATGTTCGAACTGTTTTTGATTGAGCATAAAAGAACCGTTACCAGCCCAGCCCATCAATGGTTCAAGAACTTAGTCGTGTCCGTTATTGAAGACGTTGTTTGTGATAGTTGAGCCAACGTCTTTCTAATACCGCAGCTTAGTTAAGTAGACCGATTAGTTAAGTTCACCGCTTAGTTCAGATTCCAATTAAAACTAAATGGTGTTCTTCGTGTTTTGGGCGAGTCATTGATGGCTTTTAACAGTGTTTTGGCTTCTGTTAGTGAAACAGAGAGGGAGGAAGAAACTGAGCCTTCAGTATTTTTTGCGTAGCCAAGCTTCAATAACTTCTTCCAAATGTCGTTTGAGTCAGAATCTAGAGGCAGTTGAAGCGTGCCTTTCGACAAGGTTTTTCGCCCCGTAATCTCATAGACAGTTTGCACCGCTTTGCTGTACTGCTTTTCTTCAACGTGTCGACAAAATTTAATACTCAACTTTTTGGTATTCAATTGCTGGCGTGCGAAAAAATAACGTTTTAAATCAATAAAATGCTTTCCGACTAGGCGAGCAATCGCAGCAAGGAATATTCCCGCAATGACCAAGTAATACCAATATTGGCTTAGCCAATTCGATAAGGTTTGAGCCCCGTCGCTCGATCCTAAAGTGTTGCTTAGTGAGTCTAATAACTTTGCGTCACCGACTTGAAGCGTTTGCTGCTCTACAGTTAACGATTCCAGCTGATTGGTCTTTGTGTTCCACCATGTCATGGTCTGTTTTGGTAAGACGACTTTCCCTTGTTCTTGAAGAATTAACGTTACCTGTTGTTTGAGTGTCGCGGTATTGCTTTTATTCAGGCGATTAAACACGTTTTCTTTGACTGCTGGCTTGCGATACAACTCAACGCCGGAAATGTCTGGGATATTGATCTCCGGCAGCAACATCATGTGTGAATTTGCCACGCTCAACGTATACGTGGCAGTGACCGCGTGGCCAACTTCGAACTCGTCGGTTAACGGACGATCGGTTGATATTGAAAGCTCAGCATTTGGGCTCACAATCAACGCGTCTGTATCAATGTTGCTCACGGGCATTTGGGATGTAAAGTTAATGGGTTGCGATTGGATCGCACCTTCAACAACGTTGTCGCTAGTAAGCTCTACACTAACAGGGATGCTCAATTCAGGAACAGTAAACTCGCCAGCTTGCATTGGGTACAAGTAATAGCGTGCTTTTTGTGTAAACCACTTAATTCCTTCAATTGTGTGTGCTGAACGAGCGACTTTCTGCTCATCTTTCTTTACGACCGTGTTGGGTATATCTAAGTAAGGTAATGCCAACTCTTCTTGAAAGGGGCGGGTACTCAATACTTCAACGTCGAGTGCGACTTGTTGTTTCACAGCGACATCTTGAGCTTTAATTTCAACGTTCAGCTTCAGTTCACCGTCACTGACAAGCTGGGCTAGGTTAGTAGCACTGGCAGGCATTGAAGTTAAAAGCATCATCGCGGATAAGACAGCAAACCAATATTTTAGAAGATCGAATGCTCGGATTGTCGATTTAGTTTTGTTCATTGCTGTATTCCTGCTGAAATTTTTGTCTTAGAAACTTAGATGGATTTTGTCTGACCTGTTTTAGCCAAACTTGGTCAGAGATCACGAGCTCCTTCTGACTCCCTTCTTTTGGTTCGTCGTCGACCAATTTCCTATCATCAATGACTTTTTCTGAATCTTGTTTTGTCGGTGGTGTGTTCTTAATCTTCTCTATCGCAGCTTCCACAACGGCTAAGTTGTTTGTCGCTTGTTCTGAATACGTTTCGTTGTTCAACAGTTCGTTGTAAAGCGCCGTGGCTTTATCAAATTGAGCTGTATGAGCGTAGCTGTTCGCAATGATTAACTTAGCGAAATCAGTCAGCTCTGCCGGTTCGCCACCTTGTTTACTCTTTTGTGGGCTTAATTGGTCAATCGCGCCAAGGAAATCACCTGACAAATAACGACTGTAGGCTTTCCATGTTGGATCATCGTACAGAGCGGCACTTTGCGCGTAGTTACCTTGCTTGAACTCGACATAAGCGTGTTGATCGTTGGATAGCCAAAAATCAAAAAATGAGTGCTTATCGGCAATTCCCCAAATCAGATTTCCTGCAATAAGCACAAGCAACAAGTGCATTGGCTTAAGTTTGGATAACCAAGCTAAACGACTGGATTGGTTCGGAGTCGAAGAGGTTGGCTTCGTCAGATTACCGAACTCATAATTCACTACCTGTTTATTATTTACCACTGTAGCGTCCACCCTTTTCTAAACCACATCAATTGAATCGGCAGTAACAAGAACAGCAACCAATAGCCCGCGTCTAACCAAGGTAGGGCGTTATCGCTGACCGCAAACAGGTTGTTTTGAATGCCTTGATAAACCGCTTCTACATCGCTAGCGTCGTGGGTGAATGAAACCATGTTTCCATGACCTGCTTGCGCCAGTTGTGACAGTGAAGCCAGTTGAGTTTCTGTTAAACCTGCCGTGCCATTTCCGCCACTTTGTGGGTTTTCACCCATCGCCCAAACGATCACTTGGTGTTGCTGTTGTTCAAACGCTTTAGTGAATTCTTTTATCGCTTGGTCATTGGTCTTGTCCGTCAATATCAAAACCGTTGATGGTGCTTTTGCTTGTGAGATTAGCTCGAGCGTTGGCTTTAACACCGAAGCCGGTCTGCTCTCGTTATCTGGCAGCAAGCTTCCATCCAATACATCGAGGAAGTATCGCGTTAACTCTTTGTCTTTAGTGACAGGCATAGCGACATGGGCACTGCCGCCGTATATGACTAAACCAGTTTTTGCGTCACCTCGCAGTTCAACGAGCTGATTGATCTTCTGTTTTGCGCGCTCTAATCGTGACGGCTGAATGTCGGTTTTATTCATTGAATCAGAGACATCCAAGGCGATCACCAGCTCGGAATTGTCTTCAAAAAATGGTGAAGGTTGTTGCTGCCAGGTTGGACCCGCCATAATGAGCGTGGCGAGAACCGCAAACACCAAAAACAATCGATTAGGAGAAACCATACGCGCTCGATTTTGGTTGAGAGACAGATGTTCCACCATGTTTTTAGACATCACAGGTTGCCACTGCGCGACCAAATCCTCTTGTTGAACGAGTGCGCGATAAAACAACACGAACGGGACCAGTGCTAACAACCACAATGGGCGCATGAAATGAAACTGGGTGATATCGCCACCAAACAATGTATTAAAATCAGTCATTGGTTAGCTCCTCTCTACGGCGAATAACGCGCTTTATTTCTTTTCTACGACGCAGATTTGCACCAAACACGATTAAGGCAGCGAATAGGTTGCTCACCAGACACACGCCAAATGCATAGTGGTGCAAGCTGTGTTTTGGACGGTGAGATAAAAGCTCGAACTCTTGCTGTTCTAGTTCATCTATCGTTGCGTAAGCTTGTTCGAGTTGCTTTCGGTCCATGGCATGAAACATCTGCCCGCCAGTTGCGGCTGATACCTTCTCCAATGTTGGAAGATCCATCTTGTAGCGACCTTTGGTACTCGGGTCACCAATAGCAATGGTGTAAATCTTCACGCCATATTTGGCTGCGATTTCCGCGGCTTTGACAGGAGGCATTTTCGAGCTTGTGTCATCACCATCGGTTAGCAGGATCATCACTCTTTGGCGGCTCTGTTCTTGTTCGAATACGGCAATTGATAAGCCAATCGCATCGCCAAAAGCAGTTTGAAATCCGGCGTAACCAAGCTCAACGTCTTCGAGTAGCGATTGCCACACGTCAATATCTTCAGTAAAGGGCGCTTGAACATACGCAGAGTCGGCAAACAAGATTAACCCTAAGCGGTCATGTTCTCGCTGGGCTGCGAACTCTCGCAATACCTGCTTTGCAATGGTTAAACGGTCGTGTTTGTTGCCTTGTTTATCGGCAAAGTCTTCTTCTGACATCGAACCTGACAGATCCAGTGCGACCATAATTTCACGAGCGGATTTCTTTTGTTCGATTGGTTCGCCTACCCACATCGGTTTCGCAATCGCGACGACTAAAGCGAGATAGCTGATAATGACCAATAGCCATTGCACTTTACGACGGCTCATCTTAACCGCGGTTTCAGAGGGCTCCTGTGAAGAGATGGCAATCAGGCGATCAAAAAAGGGTACTTGAATCGCGCTTTTTGACTCTTTGTAAACAGGCAATAACCAATACACGGCAAAAGGTAAACAGAGCAGTACAAACGCTATCGGGTATTCAAATTCAATCATGTGACACCTCGTGATGCTTTATCCAAAGTGCAACGTTCTCCATGATGGCGTTTCGTTTGTCTTCCGTTAATGTCGCTGCTGAAGAGTAGGCGAGTTGAGCAAGTACGCCTGAAAGTTCTAATGTAGAGAACTCGGTTGAAAATTGGCGATTAGTGCAATGGTCGTCTAACCATTTTTCCCAATCTGTACCAGTTAAAGGGGCGACCTCTGTACGAGGAAAGGCGTACAATGCGGTTCTTCGTAGCAGTTGTGGTAGCTTTTGAAATGATGAAATGTCGCCAGACTGAGCCTCCAAAGAGAGTTGCTCGAGTTCTACCAAGGCAGCGCGTCGGTATGTGTTTGCTAGGTACTTTTGAATAACTAAATAGACACGATATAAAGCGAAGCAAAACAGCAACAAGAGCAGCCAGTACCAGCCTGGTGCATTCGGTAGCCACGAGATACTTTCTGGCAAAGAAGGCTCAGACAAAGAGGCCATCAATGGATTCACGTTCTCTGGCTGTAAAGGCTCAAGCCCAGTGTTAATCGTCATAGTCTGCATTCTCAGTTATTTAACTCGCGCCGAGTGCTTTTCTAAGCTGAACATCGGTTGGATCGACGGTGTTGAAGGGCAATACAGGGATTCGATATTTCTTCGCCACTGCCGTGAAATTATCTATGGCTTTAAGCACATCTTTGGCAAACGCATCGCGTAACTGTACTTCTTGGCCTGATACGGATAATTGCAATTGCCCGTCGCTGAGTACCATCTTATTAAGCGTGGCTAAATCATGCTCAAGAGGGTCGGTAACATGACACAACACCACATCGTTGTGCTGACACAAAGCCTTGATTTGTTCTTCGCTACGTTCGTTATAGCCGTAGCCATCGGTAATCAAAATCACTAACCCATCGTGCTTAACCAACCTCTGCGCCTGATGAAACAATTTAGCGAACGAATTGGATTGTGTGTCTTGCGCCTTTCCCGCTTTGAGCTGCTGATTCTTACTCGCAATCTCATTGAGTATTTTGAGTACGTGATTTGTGCTGCGTTGCGGTGAAATAGGCAGAGCAGTGCTGTCGTTATAAATAATGGCGCCCACACGATCGGTACTGTCTATGACTTTCCAAGCGATCAAAGCTGCGATTTCTGCAGCAACTACAGATTTCATTCGACCTGTGCTGCCAAAGAACATGCTAGTGCGCTGATCGACCATGACATAAACGTTACGCTCGCGCTCTTCAGAGAATATTTTGACGTGTGGCTTGCCCGTTCTATTGGTCACTTTCCAATCCATAGTGCGAATATCGTCACCAATCTGGTAGTGACGCATCTCTTCAAAGTTCAACCCACGTCCACGTAGCTTCGAAACATGGCGACCTGTTAACGCACTGTTGATTGGCTGATTAGGCAGAAAGTCAAAGCCATGCGCTTTGTATTTCAACAATCGCAATGCCTTTAGATCGGTATAGATATCGGGATCAAGTGTTGGTTTCGTCTCCATGGTGACCTCTCGCGTTACGCTACTGCAACTTGAGACAAAATCTCATCGATAACTCGGTCTGAACTGATGCCTTCAGCCAGTGCATCGTAAGACAGAATCAGGCGGTGACGCAGAACCCCATGAACCACTTTACGAACATCATCAGGGTCGACAAAGTCCTTACCGTTTAGCCATGCCATCGCTCTTGAACATTTGTCTAACGCGATGGTTGCACGTGGGCTTGAACCAACACCAATCCACTGTGAAAGGGGAGATTCTGGGTACAACTCGGGTTGTCTTGTTGCCACCACAATCGCGACAATGTATTTAAGAACCGCGTCGCTACAATGTACGTCGCGCAGTTGATCACGAGCATCAAAAATACATTGAGGATCAATGGGTGCGGGCTTCTCAGTGCTTGGTTTTTCCTCACTTCGAACCATTTTAATGATCTGCTCTTCGGCATCCGCATCTGGATAATCGAGATTTATTTTCATGATAAATCTGTCCATTTGCGCTTCTGGCAGTGGGTATGTCCCTTCTTGTTCAACCGGGTTTTGTGTCGCTAAAACCATGAATAGGTCAGGCAGTTTGTAAGTCTTGCCAGCGACTGTGATTTGTCGCTCTTCCATCGCTTCTAACAATGCAGCTTGTACCTTTGCTGGGGAGCGGTTTATCTCGTCCGCCAGCAATAGATTGTTGAAAACTGGGCCCGGTTGGAAGGTAAGCGTCGGTTTGCCATCAACGTCTTGATAAACCTCTGTGCCTGTTACGTCCGAAGGAAGAAGATCCGGCGTAAATTGAACACGACCAAGGTCAACTTCTAGAGCAGAAGCCAATGATTTGATAGAACGAGTCTTTGCTGTTCCGGGTAATCCTTCTAACAGAACATTACCATTTGTAAGTAGCGCAACCAGTAATGTGTCGACCATATGCTGCTGGCCAATTACCGAGGATTCCATCTGCTGCTTTAGTTGGTTTATAGAGTCTAACGTTGGGTTCATTTGCTTACCTATTGACTAATTAATCAAGTGAGATTCAGGTCACCAGATGGCGAAAAGATAAATATTGTTAGTTAAAGCAACTATTTAAATCACCTTTGCTAAGGGTAGTCGAAAATAATTTCGACATACGCGATCAACATATCTTTGTTAAAGACTCACCTTGGAAATACTGAATTGCATGGTCTATAAATAGGCTACTGTATTGTTTGTATTTTAATCAAGAATAAAGGTTGATAAGTAACATTACTTCGCTGCATATCTCTTATACGGCGATGTCATTTGTGAATTTATGCTGCCTTGATAACATTGTTCACAAGTTGAGCGGTTAACAAACTAACTGTTCGAACAAAAACAAATGGACTATGTATTGATTTAGCGTTATCGATTTTATTAGAGGTCAACAATGAAAAAATTAGCATTAGTAGTTTTAGGTTTAAGCGCAGTTTCTCTTTCTTCTTACGCAGCCGAAGAAGTTTCAACTCTGACAGAGTTCTTCAATGCCGATGGTGAAGTGACTACCGTCGACAATTACGCGGTGTACGAAACGTCACGCCAATATTTGAAAAACCAAGAGCTTGTTGGCGTTAATAAATTCCTACACAAACGCGAACTCACGCCAACCGATAAACAGCCTGTGGTTCGAATGAACCGAGACACTTACTACTCAATGGCTGTGATTAACGTTTCACAAGGCGCGACGATTACGCTACCTGAGATTCCTGAAGGCAAATACATGTCGATGGAGGTGATTACAGAAGACCACCGCATTCAGCCAATGCAATACGGTTCTGGTACGTTTGATCTTTCTACTCACAGTGGCGACCACGTGTATGTCATCGTTCGTACTGATGCGACGTTCACCAAAGATGAAGTTCATAAAATCCAAGATCAGATGAGCATTGATGCAAAAGCAGACGGCGAATTCATGGCAATGCAAGTGGATGAGAAATCATTCGATGAGGTAGAGAAAAACCTTAAGATGGAAATGCCAAAACTACTAAAACGCGATGGTGCTCAGGCGACGTTTGGTATGTTTACCAGCCCTGAAGATGCTTCAAAAGAGATGTTTACCAAAGAGAAGTACGCAGTGGGTGCGGCTATCGGTTGGGGTGGCGCGCAGTTAGATGACAATATTTATGAAGTCTCTGGCAACTTCCCGGCAGACACTTGTCATCAGGCAACCTTTGATGACCCTAAAAACCAAGCGTTTTGGTCGGTAACTGTCTACAACAAGCAAGGTTTCATGTTTGGTGAAGTGGCGAACGTAAGCTCAAACACGGCTGAGAAAAATGCAGATGGCACTTACACAGTAAGCTTTGGTTGTGGTGATGATGCTGTAAACAACATCAAAACAGAAAACGACTCTGGTGTGTTTAACTTAGCTTTCCGTCATTACATTCCAAGCCAAAAAGTACGTGATGGATTCCGAGTGCTTCCTTACGTTAAAGCTGTGAACTAATGTTGCGATAGTCGTATAACGATTGATAGATACGTGCTATTACCCATGGTAGTAGCGCGTTTTTTTATGGGTTCTATTTTGTTTCTTGCTTTCTTAGGTGGAGAAACAGAAAGACCAAGTCAAAAAATGGTCTAACTTTGGTTATACGCAGCGTGCCTCAGTTCAAATAAATCAATTAAACCTTCTTCCATCGATACTTTCAGTTGCACCACGCATTTGTTCGAATTTAAACCCGCTGACACCTTATGTGACAACGCTTCCAGTTATCTTTGCAGCCTCTAGATAGAACAAACACCACATACCAATTTTATAAAAACTGATAGCCGTTGAGTTTTATGAATCCTAATCACGATGTATAGTTATTGATAGTTCATTCAGTAATTGTATCTGTAGTTGTCAGTTGATGTGGGTGTTATGAAGCAAAACGGCTTTACGTTAATGGAATTAATCGTTGTGATCGTGATAATCGGTATTATTGCTGTAACAGCAGCGCCGAGGTTTCTTAATATCCAAGAATCAGCAAGAGAAGCGGTACTTGAGGGTGTTGCGGGTGCAATGGAAGGAGTAATCACACAGGTAACGTCTAAAGCTATTATCGCTGGGCTTAACCCTGATGCATCAAACCCAGGAGATCAGAGCAACTATGTGATCGATTTTGGTATCGGCAGTGTTGAGGTTGACTGGGGCACACTTTGTCCGGAAAGCCGAGGGGAGTCGGGCGACAAATTGACGATGATCGATTTTATGACCTTATCAGATGATGACAGCTTAACTTCTGATTTTGGTAATCGACACACTGTGATTGGGTATGACTACGACTTTACCCAAGCTGAATTAGATAGCACGAACATAACGGATGCGGATCTAGAGACGCGCCAAGGTTGCTTTGTTCTTTATGACTCTTTTGGCCGAACAAATGGCAGCCAATGTCCTGATGAAGGATGTGAGTGTACAGTTCGTATTGTGAACAACAATTGTTAAACCGAATCCTGTAACTGATTTTTAGACTTCGAATAAAAAGCGCGTTATCGCCAATGGCAATAACGCGCTTTTTTGTATCAGTTTATTGGTTTCTCTTAATTTGCCGTTACCGCATCTGCTGGTGGCAAGTCACGTTTCTTAATCACGTAACGTAAGCGAAGTAGCATGAGAGCTGCTGACACACTTAAGCCCGTTAGAATACCAATCCAAAAGCCTTCTTCACCCATTGCAGGAACAATGTGATCTGTTAAGCCCAACACCATACCCAGTGGTAACGCTAAGCCCCAGTATGAAGCGATAGCTAAGATCATCGGGATCTTGGTATCTTTATAGCCACGCAGAGCACCATTTGCAGAGGTTTGCAGAGCATCACTGAATTGGTACATAGCGGTAAAGGTCAATAACACTGCCGCTGTTGCACTGATTACTGGGTCAGTGGTGTAAAGCCTAATGATTAATTCAGGGAACAGTAGGAACATCGCTACCGAAAGCAATGAGATTAATGCCGCCACCAAAATACCGACTTTACTGCGCTCAATCGCGCCAAGTTCATCTTTTTCACCCAAAGCGTGTCCAACACGAATCGTAATCCCAAACGAGATACTCATCGGGATCACATAAGTTAGGCTCGATATATTGAGAGCGATTTGCGCCGCTGCCACATTCTCGGCACCAATACGGCCGATCATCAATGCGATAACCGCAAAGATGCTGCCACATACCGCGATGTTCATTCCGATAGGCAAACCTAACCTTAGAAGGTGAAGCATCTCTTTTGCTTTTGGCTTAGCGTCTGTAAAACTAATAATCGTCTTGTAGTGGTGATGACCTTTAATGTAGGAATACAGCATGCCCGACATTAGCCAATACACCAAGCTTGTCGCCCAGCCACAACCCACAGCGCCCATTTCAGGGAAGCCAAACTTACCGTAGATAAGCACGTAGTTGACTGGAATGTTAATCAGCAAACCAATTACCGAAATGATCATCGGTACTTTGGTGTTGTTCATCCCTTCACAGAAGCCGTTCAAGGTGTAGAACAGAGCAATACCCGGTACACCAAAGGCTAGGGCAAACGCATAGTCACTGCCAATTGGGATGATCTCAGCGGCTACGCCAATCCATTCTAAGATTGGTTTAGCACTCACCAAGTAAGCGATAAGCAGTACGCTAGCAATTAATGCAAGCCATACCATTTGGAAAAACTCGACAGAGATACTCTGAAAGTCGCGAGCGCCACGGTGGTAAGCGACTACAGGCGTTAACGCCATAATCACACCACGTAACAACAGCAACACGGGAATCCAAAGGCTAGTGCCGAGTGCAATAGCGGCAAGATCAGCAGGGCTTACTTGGCCAGCCATTGTCGTATCGACAAATCCCATCGCTTGGGTAGCTATTTGAGTCAAAATGATTGGAACCGAAAGATGCATAAGCGCACCCGATTCACGAGTAAAAGGACGAAGTTTCGTTAGCATGGAAGTTCACAACACCAATATAAATACACGAATGATGGCAGGATGGCCGGTGTGCATTTTAGGATGTGCCCCGTTGGGCGGGCGACAATATAAACACCTTACCGTATAGGGTCAAGCATTGGATTGATTGAGCGTAATTTGACGATCCAGAGTAGCTACTTATCACAGTGCAGTTACAGTGTGATTGTACGCAACTTGTTGATTTTTATTTGAATCCTATTCAGTCCTTAAATTTCCTATTTGCTATGTTAATCACTAAGAAAACAGTATCGCTGATTGTTATGGACAAACCAAAGCTAGTACAATTGGTGGCATAATTAATTGGACAGAATTACTCTGTGTAACCGCTGTTAGGTATTTTGAGGTCAATTTTAAATTGTTGGATATAAATAAACCTGCTTGGAGTACTGATGAGATTCGACATGCGTATTTCAGAAATTTTTCGGAAACAGAACAAATTCTAAAGTGCACTGAGGGTGCGATATTGTGGCAAAGGCACGAAGAATTAATGGATTGTGTAACAGTATTGGAAGCATGCTACAACGATGTATTGAATAGCATTAACTCTTTTAGCCATGAAACAACAAAGTTAGACTTTTGGTATCCTGCTAATCAACAAAAGCTGGAACAAAAGCAGTTAGATGTTAGAAAGTCTATTTTTAGTGCATCTGCAGTAACAATGGCACTTGTTGATCATTTTAGACGGTTTTCACAAAAGTATTCCGTTGAAAAATCAAATGAAACACGCTTAGAGATCTTCGGTAACTCAGGCATACATGAGTTTATACAGGGACTAAGAAACTATATTCTTCATGTCAAGATTGTTGAAGCAAACTGGGTTATATCGAGAGACTTCAAAAAACAAACTAGGGACGTTAGCTTTTACTTCTATATTGATGATCTTAAAAAATACAAAGATTGGAAATCAGCTGCAAAACAATTTCTAGAGCATCATGGAGAGAAAGTCGATGTATATGAGACGTTCTTTAAGTATCTAGAGTGTGTAAAAAAGTACTATGCATGGCACAGAAATGCAGTACTAACTGAGTACAATGAACAAATCCAACGTCATCTTTCTTATGAGAATGTACTCAACGGAATCAGAAGTGATACGAGATGGGGTTTCATTGTTGCTAACCTCAAAACACGTCAAGAGTTACTGTCTACGCTTACTAAGTACCTATCAAAAGAACAGTTAAGACTTGTTTTAGCTTGTGAGGGTGGGTCTCCTCAGCAGCTTGATATGGTTTTGTCAGTTACTGACACATTTGATGCGTTCAGCGACCAACTAAAAGAGAAGTTTAGTGACTCGCTAGTAAATGCCTGAAAAAACGATTTCAAGAACAACTTTGATCGACGTATAGAGTTGTCGTTTTTAAAGCAGATCCTACTGCCACAAAGCCAGTAGAAACACAAATAACCCAATCCCAAACGTGACTTTTAGAAGTAAGCCAAGAGGGGCACCACCTTTTGGCGCTTTGTTACAACATCCCATAATTGATTCCTAATTCAGTGTTGGTTTAGTTCAACCTTAAACCTTTCCCTTACGGTAAGGTCAATGCCTTTGTTTACCTTGAATTTCAGACAACAAAAAGGCGAACCATTTGGTTCGCCTTTTTGTTATGTTTTGTCCCGTCCTGAAATGTGTTTACACATTGAGGACGAATTATGACTACTTCAAATAATACCTACATTAAGCGCACT